>NZ_WTLB01000005.1 GCF_011378855.1 Pseudoalteromonas sp. Z1A8
AAAACCCCTCATGAATTATTTACGGGGCAATCAGAAGTTCTGGTGGCTGCATAATGATTGCACTTAATACTTGAATTCAAGTACCTTTAAAAACACGCTTGCTAATAAAATACCACAAATTCATCGCTAATTACTGGTTTCATTTTCTCAGTTATATGAAGTCTATTTAACGATAAAGAAATTGCGCTATAACTAGCGAATTTTATACCTAGTCGGCTTGGTAACTGCTCCTGCGTTACCCTACTGGCCTACATTCATGTAAGAATAAGTAAAAACAGAGTAAAATATCCGCGTCCTGCTCACATCCCTTACCTACATACTACATGTAGGCAACAAAGCGTAAATTCCCCCTAGTACGAACCCAAGGGCAGCGCATGCTTGGTATTTGAGCTGCGTCATCACCTATTTACGGGGAATAACCACGTAACATAGGCTTCACCTTGAGCAAAAAAACAAACAGCTTACTGTAAATTCAAGCTCGAAAGATAAAAAGGCTCTAATCTGCCTATATAGACTCCATTTAACAATAATGCATTTTAGTTTTCTATAGACACAAAAAAGCCCGCTAAATTAGCGGGCTATTCTGTTATATGGTGGAGAGATAGGGATTTGAACCCTAGATGGGCTATAAACCCATGCCGGTTTTCAAGACCGGTGCATTCGACCACTCTGCCATCTCTCCGATACTGCTAAGTTAAAAGTAAGAGTGTACTAATAACTATTTAAATGAATGATACTTTAATTACCACACACTTATTAAATAAGTGGTGGAGAGATAGGGATTTGAACCCTAGATGGGCTATAAACCCATGCCGGTTTTCAAGACCGGTGCATTCGACCACTCTGCCATCTCTCCGCACGGCCTGCATAATAGGGAAACCCATCCCTTTTGTGAAGCTTTTTTTTTAATTAATTGTTTAAGTGCTTAAAAAACAATTAATTTGTCTAAAGTTAGAACAAAGTGTTTTTAATTTAGCCGTCAATACTCTTTTATTTAAATATTTAACTCTATTGATCTACAAAGGTTTGCCCAAACATATAAGAGTTGGTAATCTAATTTTAGTTAAATTATCGAAACACACACGTTTCACTTAAAGGAGCTCTACAATGGCGTTTAATCAATCGTACAATACCGCGAAACCGGTAATGTCTACCATTGAAACAAACAAGGTACTTAAAAACACCTACTTTTTACTAGCTATGACACTTGCATTTAGTGCAGTGACAGCCGGTATTTCAATGGCACTACAATTACCTTACTTTATGGGAATTGTGTTTACACTTGTTTCGTTCGGTTTATTATTTGTTGTAAATAAAAAAGCAGATACAGCATCTGGTGTATTTTGGGTGTTTGCTTTCACAGGTTTAATGGGGGCAGGCTTAGGTCCATTGCTTAACCATTATGCTGCGATGCCTAATGGCCCAATGCTTATTATGCAAGCGTTAGGTTCTACGGCGCTTATCTTTTTTGGTTTGTCTGCTTATGCACTGAACACTAAAAAAGACTTCTCATTCATGGGTGGCTTTTTAACGGTTGGCTTAATCGTTGTGATTGTAGCTAGCATTGTTAATATTTTTGTTGGCAGTTCACTTATGTTTATGGTGCTTAATGCGGCAGTTGTATTGATCATGTCTGGTTTGATTTTATTCGATACAAGCCGAATCATTAATGGCGGCGAAACCAACTACATTCGCGCAACAGTGTCTTTATACCTAAGCGTATATAACTTATTTACGTCTTTACTTGCTCTACTTGGCGCAAGTGATGACTAATTAAATAGTTCTGTTAAAATAGCCCCTTAATTGGGGCTTTTTTATTGGAATTGTTTTGTCACGTTTTGTTCTTTCATTACATACACCACCATCCGATCACGATACAACGCAAAGGTTAGTTAAGTTTGCGAATGCATGTTTAGCCCAAGGGCACACCATTGATGCTATTTTTTTATACCAGCAAGGTATTTATCATGCATCTACCCACTTTGATTTATCCTCAGACGAACTTCAAATTTCAGCACTTTGGCAGCAACTCGCCGATCAAAAACTAAATTTAATGCTGTGTGTTACCGCCGCTGAAAAACGCGGGTTAGATATTAAAAACACAGGTGTATTTGCAGTCGCAGGGCTAGCTGAATTTGCAATGCTTGCATCTGATGCAGATAAATGGGTGCAATTTAAATGATAAACGTATTAGTAATGAGTCAGTGCAGTCCATTTGACGATTTAAATATTCGTGATGCACTTGATATGACATTGATATTTGCTGCCGTTGACCAAAATGTGAGTTGGTTGTTTAGCGGCCCCGCCGTTTTGGCTTTAAAAAAGCATCAACAACCAAACAATATTGGCTTAAAAGATTTTTTTAAAAACATTAAAACACTCGAAATCTATGATGTTGAAAACATATACGTGTGTGAAAAATCATTGCTTGATTATGGTTTAAATAAACATGATTTACTCATAGAGGCAAAAGCACTTAACTTTAGCCAACAACAAACATTAATTAAAGCGCAGCAGCATGTGGTGAACCTATGAGTACGTTACATATATTTTCAAAGCCGCTTAATTATTACTGCGCAAATCAGCTAGAGAATTTAATTTTATCAACCGATAATGTGCTACTTGTGGGTGATGCCTGCTTTGCAAAAAAACAATTTAGGCAATTTGCAGATACACTGTTAATGCTTGAGCAAGACGCGCAAGTACGTGCAATAAAATTAACAGATAACGATAAAGCAATTAGCTATGAAGACTTTGTAGCACTGACTTTATCAACTAATCAATCAATTACGTGGTAACTCATGCTTGAATTTAACAACCAACAGATTGAAACCGACAAACAAGGCTACTTGCTTGACCATACTTTGTGGTCAAAGGAGCTTGCACCTGTAATTGCTACCCAAGAAAACATTACCCTTAGCGTTCAACACTGGGAAGTCATTAACTTTGTTCGTGATTTTTATATTGAATATAACACCAGTCCAGCAATTCGGATGCTTGTAAAAGCAATGGCTAAAGCACTCGGTGAAGACAAAGGAAACAGCCTTTATTTATATAAATTATTCCCTAAAGGCCCTGCAAAGCAAGCGACCAAAATTGCCGGATTACCAAAACCAGCTAGGTGTATCTAATGAGAAGTAAATCAAGCAATAATCAAGTAACACAAGCCAAACCTAAAAGAAGTACTGGCCGAACTTATTCACGCAGTGCACTTAACAAAACACCTTCTGGTAAAAGAGAAATAAAGCCACAAATAGCATCTAAAGACAGAAAAATTGTATTATTCAATAAACCATTTGATGTGCTATGCCAATTTACAGATGACGCAGACAGAAAAACTCTCGCTGAGTTTATCCCTATTAAAGAAGTTTACGCAGCAGGAAGATTAGACAGAGACAGTGAAGGTTTATTACTTTTAACAAACTGTGGAAAATTGCAAAATACCCTAACAGCACCTGATAAAAAAACCAATAAAACCTACTGGGCACAAGTTGAAGGTGAACCAACAAGTGAATCAATTAATGATTTATGTAATGGCGTAAAACTTAAAGACGGGCTTACACTCCCCGCTAACGTTAAAATAATTGATGAACCTACAATTTGGGCTCGTAACCCGCCAGTACGCGAGCGAAAAGCTATCCCAACTACGTGGTTAAGCATTACTATAAACGAAGGTAAAAATAGACAAGTTCGTCGCATGACCGCGCATATTGGCCACCCTACACTTCGCCTTATTCGCTATAGCATTGGCAACTATACGTTGGATGATATTAATTGTGGTGAATACAGAGTAATTAAGGGTGTAGTTGATGCATAAACCGCATGTCACAGTTGCAGCAATAGTAAAAAAGCAAAATGAGTTTTTGCTCGTCAAAGAGCGCGATAAATTTACACAGCAAATTTGTTACAACCAGCCAGCGGGTCATTTAGAGCAAAACGAAACGCTTGCACAAGCCGCAAGCAGAGAATTACTTGAAGAAACTGGCTTAGCGCTTGAGCCAGTCGGCTTTTTAGGTGTGTATAATTTGCATGCCGAAAATGGAGTGCACTATTTACGATTCTGCTTTTTATTTGAAGCGCCCGATAACATACAAACTCCAGTGCCAATAGATACCGATATAATCAGCGCTAACTGGTACACATTAGAGCAAATAAAAACACTACCGCTTAGAAGCCCTTTAGTATTGAAGTGTATTAACGACAGCCTAAGTCGACCAATATTAAGCCTAGAAACTATTTATAATTAGCTATATTAGGGAGTAGAGTAAATAAAATAATTAACTCTATTTTATTTACTCTGAGCTTAGCGCTATACAGTTACGCCCTTGTTTTTTAGCATAGTACAGGGCGTTATCAGCGGCTTTAACGAAGCTAATTTCATCACTATTTGTATAGTCACTGATGTTATTAATACCCATACTTATAGATAAAAACCCTGTAAAGCTATCCTGGTGAGCAATAGCTAAGTTTTCTACAGCTTTTTGTATTTGCTCAGCTATAAACAATGCCCCTTGCCTATCGGTTTGAGGTAATAAAACAACAAATTCCTCTCCCCCATAGCGAGCAACAAAATCTTCTGGGCGACTAACCGTTGAAGCAATTGTTTGGGCCACATCATATAAGCACGTATCGCCCGCTACATGCCCATACCGGTCATTAAATTGTTTAAAATGGTCAATATCGATAATAATCATCGATAGCATGCCTTTGCATTCTTTTGCTCGTTCGTACTCATGCGTTAGTTTTTCATCAAACCGACGCCTATTTGCAATTTTGGTTAATGCATCCAAAAAGGCCATATCCCTAAGTATATCCTCTGCTTCTAAACGCTCTGTAGCATCATTAAAAACAGCTAAAAACTCTTCACCTATATCAATCCCTGAAATTTCCATCATCACTTGTGTGCCATCACGACAAGACACTCGATAGTTATTTGCGGGTATATCATTATTATTATTCAGCGCCTTTTCAAGCGAGTCTTGCCACAGATCTTTTACAAGTGCTCTGTACTGCGGATCTGGATACGCTTTTTCCCACCACGATTTAAGATTAGGTACATCCTCTACTGTATAACCAAAAACATCTACAAAGCGTTGATTAACTTTCAAAATATCGCCCGTTTTGGAACACACATTACATACCGGCATTGGCAAAACGGTAAATAACCTAGCGTAATGACTTATCTCATGTTTGCGCATAGGGTTGAGTGTACTTTGAGGTAAGTAACTCATTGGCATATCACGTTTTTCAATACTAAGCTTTTCGTCCATTTCTAAAGCAAAATACCATTCAAGCCACCAGTGTTCTACGTGCTCAAGCACCTTTAGCTCAATGTTCTTTTTTGCGGTTGAGCCCTTAATTAAGCTAAATAACTCATGTACATGATTTGGTTCTTGGAAAATGTGAGGGTTTTTGAGTTTTATTAACTCATAAAAAAGGTGATAGGCTGACTTTTTAAACTCTGTCGTTTTACTGGAGAGTAATTCACTATCCACAAAATCAGATTCGTTTGTGTAGTGTTCAACTAAAGAATTTATCTTATTTATTTGATAGGCGTAATTCATATATTCATTCCATTGACTATATATCAAGCGACTTAAAGTGGTTTACATTCATATACTCACCACTATTTTTATTTTATTAAGTGTATATTTACTCTAGTAGTTTTAAAAGAAAATACTATTAATAAAACTTAATAACTACATGAATTAGTCTATAGCCCTAATTCATTAGTTCAGATCACTTAAATTTCACTAAAGCTTCAGCTCAATAACGCGTTTAAGTCTAGTTTGCTATTTGTTATATAAATAAAATACTGACTAATTCCTCTCTTTGCGCCCTTAGTCTCTTTAAGCACAAACAAAATACATGCTATAATCGCGGCCTTTCCAAGTTAACAGCAATCTGTATAAGCGAAATTATTCATGAGCGAAAATAGTCACATTAAAGTCATTGTTGGCATGTCCGGCGGTGTTGATTCTTCTGTATCTGCGTATTTATTACAACAACAGGGCTACCAAGTAGAAGGCCTGTTTATGAAGAACTGGGAAGAAGATGACAATGATGAATACTGTGCTGCAGCTGATGACTTAAAAGATGCGCAAGCAGTGTGCGACAAATTAGGCATTGAGCTTCACACTGTTAACTTTGCAGCAGAATACTGGGACAACGTATTTGAGTACTTTTTAGCAGAGTACAAAGCAGGCCGTACACCTAACCCAGATATAATGTGTAACAAAGAAATTAAATTTAAAGCTTTTTTAGAATTTGCAGCTCAAGCGCTAGGCGCAGACTTTATTGCAACGGGCCACTATGTTCGCCGTGAGCTTCGCGATGACAAATACGTAATGTGTCGCGGGCTTGATAACAATAAAGACCAAAGCTACTTTTTATATACGCTAAGCCACGAGCACCTCAGCCAAACTTTATTCCCTGTAGGTGATATCGAAAAACCAGAAGTACGCCGCATAGCAGAAGAGCAAGACCTAATCACTCACGATAAAAAAGATAGCACTGGCATCTGCTTTATTGGTGAGCGTAAATTTAAAGACTTTTTACAAAAGTTCTTACCAGCACAACCTGGCGTTATCGAAGACACTGACGGTAATAACGTAGGTGAGCACGAAGGCTTAATGTACCATACGCTTGGCCAACGCAAAGGCTTGTTAATTGGTGGTATGAAAGAAGGTTCTGGTGAGCCTTGGTACGTAGTAGATAAAGACCTTGAACGAAATGTACTTATTGTGGGCCAAGGTAAAGATCACCCTCGTCTATACAGCAACGGTCTTAACGCTAATCAACTGCATTGGGTAGACCGAATTGGTCCTAAAGGTACCACTCGTTGTACAGTTAAAACACGTTACCGCCAAGAAGATTTAAGCTGTACCCTATTAGTTGGTGAAGACGGTATGGCACGCGTATTATTTGACGAGCCACAAAAAGCAGTAACACCTGGACAATCTGCCGTATTTTACGCAGAAGATATCTGTTTAGGTGGTGGTATTATTGATTCGGTGATTAAGTAATGAATGAACACCAAGTCATGGCGCTTGCCGCCATGTGCCAGGCTGCTAAACAAGTTCAAAAAATTGCCCAATACGGTAACAATAACGAACATGATTTAGAAATCTTACTTTCGAGTATTATCCAAACATCGCCTGCATCGCCAGAAGATGTTTATCAAGGCACTGACAACTTACGTGATGGCTATAAAACATTAATGGCACAGCTTACTGCTGGCGCTCAAAAAGATGTTGAAATAGTTAAATACGTAGGTGGTTTAATGCAGCTTGAGCGTGCACTAAGTGCAAACGACAAAAGCTTAAACGAATTAGGTAAACGAATAGATGATATTCATCGTCGTTTAGACCATTTTGCTATTACCGACGAGAGCGTTGTCGCCGGTTTAGCAGATATATACTCGTCGGTGCTGAGCCCCCTTGGGCACCGAATACAGGTTTATGGTAAACCCGAGTTACTAAAACAGCAGCTCACTCAAAATAAAATCCGTGCATTATTATTAGCCGGTATTAGAAGTGCGGTGTTATGGCGACAAATGGGCGGTAAACGCCGTCACTTTTTCTTTGCAAAAAGAAAAATACTCGCCATTGCTAAAACTAAGATTTAATTATCGTTCAAACTAAAATTTAGGAGTTATTATGGAGCTTTCAGCGTTAACGGCTATCTCTCCAGTGGATGGTCGCTACGGCAGCAAAACCACTGAACTACGCAGTATTTTCAGCGAATTTGGCTTAATCAAATACCGCGTAATTGTTGAAGTGCGTTGGTTGCAAGCGTTAGCTGCAGCAAGCGATATTAAAGAAGTGCCTGCATTTAGCGAACAAGCTAATGCACTACTAAATGCTATTGTAGATAACTTTAGTGAAGCTGATGCACAGCGCGTTAAAGATATTGAACGCACTACAAATCACGATGTTAAAGCGGTTGAATACCTACTAAAAGAAAAAGTAGCCGATAACAGTGAACTTCATGCAATTAACGAATTTATTCACTTTGCTTGTACCTCAGAAGATATTAACAACCTATCACATGGTTTAATGCTTAGCGAAGCACGTAAAAACGTTTTACTTCCATATTGCGATGAACTTTTAAGCGCAATCAAAGCTAAAGCAATTGAATACAAAACAATTCCAATGATGACGCGTACGCATGGTCAACCTGCTACACCATCAACTATGGGTAAAGAATTTGCTAACGTATACATGCGTTTAAAACGTCAACGTGACCAAATTGCACAAGTTGAAATGTTAGGTAAAGTTAACGGAGCTGTTGGTAACTACAACGCTCACCTTAGCGCATACCCAGATTACGACTGGCATAAACATGCTGATAAATTTGTATCAAGCTTAGGTTTAACACTAAACCCATTTACTACACAAATTGAACCGCATGACTACATTGCAGAGTTGTTTGACGCTATTGCACGTTTTAACACTATACTGCTCGATTTTGACCGTGACATGTGGGGTTACATTGCCCTTAATCACTTTAAGCAAAAAACAATTGCGGGTGAAATTGGCTCATCTACAATGCCACATAAAGTTAACCCTATTGATTTTGAAAACTCAGAAGGTAACTTAGGATTAGCAAACGCTATTTTTGCTCATCTTGCGCAAAAGCTGCCTGTTTCTCGTTGGCAACGTGACCTTACCGATTCAACGGTATTACGTAACCTAGGTGTAGGTATGGGTTATGCACTTATTGCATACCAATCAACACTTAAAGGTGTAAGCAAGCTTGAAGTTAACGAGCAACGTTTAGCTGACGAGCTTGATCAAAACTGGGAACTGCTAGCAGAGCCAATCCAAACAGTTATGCGTAAATACGGCATCGAAAAGCCGTACGAAAAACTTAAAGATTTAACGCGCGGTAAACGTGTAAATAAAGAAATAATGGCTGACTTCATCGATGGTTTAGACCTTCCTGAAGACGCTAAAGTAGAAATGAAAAAACTTACTCCAGCTAACTATATTGGCCGTGCTGTTGAGTTTATTGATGATTTAGTTTAAAACTAAATTGTTCTTTTAAAAAGCGAAAGGTTAACCCTTTCGCTTTTTTTGTTTTAGCACTAATTTATGAGCCTTTGTATGTACCAACTAAAAATAAATAACCTCTCTGAGCAAGAATTTCTCACCCATTTTTGGCAAAAAAAACCGCTATTAATCAAACAAGGTTTTAGTGATTTTCAAGACCCGCTTGATGCTAATGAATTGGCCGGCCTAGCAATGGAAGAAAGCATAGAGTCACGTATTATTACGAATCATAAAAACGATTGGCAAACATACCAAGGTCCATTTGAAGACTTTGAGCAATTAACAGACGAGCACTCTACTCTACTCGTACAAGCGGTTGATCACTGGCATCCAGATGCTGCACAGCTACTGGAACCATTTAGATTTATTCCTAACTGGCGTATAGATGACTTAATGATCAGTTATTCAACGCCTGGCGGTGGTGTTGGCCCGCATTTAGATCAGTACGACGTATTTATTATTCAAGGCGAAGGCAAACGCCATTGGCGTGTAGGCCTTCCCGCTCCAACACTCAAGCAATTTGCCCAAAATAAAAAGTTATTACAAGTAGAACCATTTGAAGCCGTAATAGATTGCATATTAGAGCCTGGCGATATTTTATATATTCCACCAGGGTGCCCTCACGAAGGTTACGCTGTAGAAAACGCACTAAACTATTCAGTTGGTTTTAGAGCGCCAAATCAGCAAGATTTATTATCGAGTTTTGCCGATCATATTATTGATACCGAAAGTGGCCAAAAGCGTTATACCGATCACAACATAACGCTCAGAAAATCTAAAGGTGAGCTTACTAATCTTGAAGTGGAAAAAGTTAAAACATTAATGGCTGCCCTTTTAGAAAACGACGACTTGTTTAAACAATGGTTGGGGTCAACGCTTAGTCAGCCTAAACATGAAATGGATTTAGCACCTGTAGAACCTCCATTTACATCAGAGCAAATAAGCGATGATTTAAGTAATGAAGAAACAGTGTTTGAGCGTTTAGGTGGTACGCGTGCTATTTACCAGCAGCTCGATACAGAACTACTACTAAGTATTAATGGTGAAAATTACGCAATGCCGTTAACTGACTTACCGGCGGTAAAACTACTTACCGACAATACTGAGTTTGAAAGTTCAGCACTGAATTTAACAAACCCAAGCCTAGTTTTTACTCAAACCTTTACTACACTTGTTAATGAGGGGATCTGGTTTAATATAGACCAAGAGTAATAATACCAATTTTATTAATAATGATGAGCATTTTACAGCGTAAAATATTATGTATACAGGTCAGTTAAAATTTTTAATTTTCATCTGATATTGGCTTAAATAATTTTGCTGTGATTGCTTACTCATTCTAATTTGGTGTCAATAGGAGTTTGCAATGGGCTATCTGGTTGATAAGGTTGAATGGGATATAAAAAAAGATATGCTACAAAAAATTCGAGAGCGAGTTTTTGTTTACGAGTTACATATCCCCAAGCATATCGAATTTGATAGCCTAGATAAAATTGCATTACATGTACTTGTTACAGACGATGCAAACTGCCCAATTGCAACAGGTAGATTATGTACAGATGGCTTAATCGGCAGAATAGCTGTATTACCTGAGCACCGTAATCGCAAAGTATATAAATCGCTTCTCAACTTTATTGTGGAATTAGCGTCAAACCAAGGTATTGAAGAGGTTAGCATTAATTGTATTTTAAATGAGGTAGAGCGTTTTAAGCGAAATGGCTTTATTCAGCAAGGGAACGTATTTATGGAGGCGGGAATTCCTAGGCAACGTTGTTTCGGCGTTTAATACAACTCCCTTCACACTTGTCCATTAGATAAAGAAAAGGGCAATAAATAAGCTATCACCCTCTACTTTTTTACTTAACCAAACTGTAGTTACTTTGGTTCATTTGCCCACAGCGGATCGTTTTCATACATTTCGTACAAGCCATGTGCTCTATTTATAAGTAAGTTAGCAAAATCCACTTGTGTTTTATCACGTGCACCTGCACCTGCACCTGTACTCATAATTTGATCAGCTTTTAATTGCCACTGCAAAGAAAAATAACGCATGGCATCACGAGCATCTGTAGCTGCACTTACCTCAGCATGATCTGTAGGTAATCGCCCTGTTACTACCCAATATGTTTTACCGTTCTGTGCTTTAAATTTCCACATTGCACAAAAAGGTGCTAAAAATCGGCTGTCTTTATCAACTACTGACTTTGGCATAATACCTTTTTCGGCTAAATGCTTTTGTGCAGCTTGAAAGCATTCACGCTGCCACTGCATTCTTTGCTCATCAGCTATAACTTGCTCTTTTGCTGTTAACGGCTTTTTTTCTTGTTGTTCCATGTTTAGTAACCTTTTACTTCTTTTTTTACACTTTAAGGGCTTAGTAAATAAGGTGCAAGTATAAAACGGTCTTTTGCATCTCAAAGCTCTCTGTTTGCTGTGTTTTTAGCCAAACTATTATTTTATATTGTGATCAAACGAACCTACATCACCTGGAAAAACTACTGGCGACTCAACACCGTCTTTACTAACAGAGGCTACACCAAAGTAATAATTATCAATCACTACATTTTTAAGTGTGTATTGTGAAACCCTACCAACGTATTTGCTGAACTGCCATTGCGGCTCGCTCGTGTAACGCCAATAAATTTTATAGCCAGCAACGTTTTCGTCACTGCTTTCTTGCCATGAAAACGAAGTATTCGCAGTAACAGCGCCCGTTATTTTAACCTCTTTTGGTGGTGCAGGTGCCCACGCCATAGACGCCATAGTTACCGCATTAAGTGAAGTTAGCTTTGCCGTGTAATCAAAATCAACGCCTTCAATTGTATCGCCATACTCAACACCATTCTCAGTGCGTAGATCTTGATGCTGACGATCGTAGTGCTCGTTAGTTTCCATAATACGCACCGCTGCAAAACCTGCATCATTAAATGGACGATGATGCCCACCACGGCCAAACCTATCTAATCGATATACAAGCATTGTATCTAAATTAGGAATGTATCTGTCGGCAACGGTATCAATATAACGTGCTAAATTGCGGCTCGCAGAATCAACTTCACCACCTGTAAAGCGACGAGTATTAGCTTGCGCCTTGGTTTCTACAACACGGGTACCTTCTGAAAATATACGCGCAGTCGTATTATCAGTTACCCCATTAATACCGGTAATGTTACCAATCATGTCGTTATTTAAAACACCATGAACTTGCCAGTTATGCTTTTGCGCATACGCGGTGAGTATTTTTCCGCCAAACAACCCTTGCTCTTCGCCCGAAAGCGCTGCATACACTACTGAGCCATTAAATTTATACTTACTCAGTACTCGTGCAGCTTCAATTACACCAGCAACACCCGACGCGTTATCGTTTGCTCCAGGCGAATCGCTGGTAAAATCCATAACATCACTTACACGTGAATCTATGTCACCCGACATCATCACCATACGATTAGGCTCGCTTGACCCGCGTTGAATAGCGACTATATTCACCACTTCAACAGGATTCGGAATGCGTTTTTCACCCGAAATAGTCTCTTTCACTTCTATTATTTCAAGACAGCCTCCACATTGGGCTGATATTGTTTCGAATTCTTTTTTTATCCAACGCCTTGCCGCGCCTATGCCTCGAGCATCCGATTTAGTCTCTGAAAGCGTATGACGAGTACCAAAATCCACCAGCGTTTGAATGTCACTGCCAATACGGTCAGCCGACACTTCACTAGCTATATCGTGTAACTTTTGTTGGTCGGTATGTTGTAATTGCGTTTCACCATGTACTGACATAGCAATGCTACATGCGCTAGCAAGTACGCTAAATTCAAGTAATCTTGTTGATATTTTAAAAGGTGATTTAAGCATCTATTAGCTCCTAATTATTATAGTGTTACCATTACTTAACTAAAATTTTATGGCAATACATTTGAGGTAGATGCAGAAAGGAGCACGCTAAAGCGAAGTTATAACAATAGTTAGAGAATTAATTGAGTCGCACAATTAACATAATGCCGGTCATAGGGATTAAACCAAACATCCAAAGTTTTATTCCTAAAATATATTTTTTAAAGCCCCCTTTATTTATACGTGATCTAACTCTACTTCTATAACCGTTAAAATCACCCAAAATTAAAAACACGATTCCAAGTACTACTGCGTAAAATAAAGCACCAATAAGTAAAGGATTTTGCTTAAAAATACTGATTATTTTATCTAAGTGCCGAACGTTGAATGTCATCGCTAAAAGAAAAATATATAACGTTGATATCATCGCTAACAATGTTGCCGCATTAATGGCTGTATTTTTATTTCTTGAATCTAACTTTTTTATGCACTGAGCGCATACAAAATGTACTGCACAAATAAATGTTCTCATTTTCAATCCTTGAATAACGTTTAACTTGTTAATTGCTAATACAATATTATATTTAGAGGCTAAATTACAAACCTTGTTACACAATAACTATTAAAAAATATCCTTTTCGTGGCACACTAGCATTGTGTATACATTAATAGTTTAAGTTATGCGTCAGCTAAAAGAAGATACAGTTAAAAGTAACCTTATTGAGTCGCAGCAAAGTGCATACGGCCCCGTATGTGTGTATCAAAATAAAAAATATCGTTGGTTAACGCTTGCACAAAAAACTGATGAAGACATAACTATTCAAGGCGTTATGAACCTTACACACCCTGAGCAGGTAATTGTGCCTGTAAACCAGTGTATGATGTTATTTTTACTTAAACCGGTAGATACACTAAAAATATTAAATTTAGGCTTAGGTACAGCAGGGTTTGAGCGAATTATGTATCACTTACAAAGTAATACGCCTTACATAAATACTATAAATACATTTAACACGGTAGAAATAAACCCAAGCATTGCCTTAATTGCTGCCCAGTACTTTAAGTTACCCATTAAGCACAGCACCTATTTACAATGCGCCGAGCTGTATATTACACAATGCTCTGATCTCTTTAACGTAATCACTATAGATATATTTAGTGGTGAATATCACCAGCCTTTTTTAACCAGCGATTGCTTTTGGCAAAACATAAATCGCTGCAGTGAGCAAAATACGCAAGTAATCATAAATTTAAATCCACAAACTGGCCAAGAGCTTCAAATGCTGTTAGTTCTATTGAGGCAACATTTTAAGTGTTTAGCAATAATAGAGTTTAACGATTACAAAAATATAGTGATCATGCTAAGCCAACAAACATTAATGCACATAAACGTTGATGAAATACAAAACTCACCTGTGTTTATGAATTTTGCACCTGACCTTTATAAAAATATTAACAGTATTTATCACATAGAATAAAACGTGTTACCTGCCAGGTTCATGCTTTTCATAACAAGGCAGGCTTGTTTCTAACTGCTCCCAGTTAGCCTTGGACGTAACAAAATTATGCGATAACACTTGCTCTGTTATATCGCTATCTATTATTCCTAAACGAATTCGTATTCTACTTTTATCATCGCTGTTGCTGCTATAAACAGGCGAGCCACAGCATTTACAAAAGTAACGTGTTCGCCCGGCTTTAAAACTAAATTCACTGAGTCGTTCTTGCCCTTTAGTTATTGTAAAATCATCTGTATTTACAAATCCATTGGTAGCAAATGCTGTCCCGCTGTTTTTTCTGCACAGTGAACAATGGCAATGAATAATGCTGGTTATACTACCTGACAATTTAACGCTTACCTCACCGCACAAACACGAACCCGTATACATATAACATCCTAACTATTAAGTTATTTTAAACTCAGCTGAAATTTGCTGAGTTAATTTAATGGATAAGTTTACTGGTTAATTTTCTGAATGGAATAATAATTTTTGTATCTTCACAGTTCCCACTGCTATACCTGTTTTTTATTGATTGACATAAAAAAATTAAATTGGTTATATAAATATCAATAATAAATATAGCCAAAATTTAAATTGGTTAACCAAATATCAATAATATTACGAGAGCCAATTATGCATTCTAAACACATTTTAATTTTATGTTTGTTAGGCACATTAGCGTCGTGTTCAACCACGCCTAAAAACACGCCAAGCGAATGGCTACTTATCGATGACTTTGAAAACTCACTTAGCGACTGGCAAAGTGTTGATACACAAAATGAAACTAAGCCACAGGTTAAAAACCCACAAATAACAGTTATACAACCAGAACAAGCAACCGCATCTGCAAATCATTATTTACTAAAAAAGCCCGCACGCGAGGGTATTGTTGGTAATCGCAAGGCGCTCTCTTATAAAAAGCTCCCACAAGCGGTTGAAGTTGGCGACACCTACACATTTTATATGCGTATAAACGTAGCAGCGTTTCCTAATAACCACGCTTTCGGCTTGAGTAACCTCACCCCAGAGCTCATTAATAAACATGCGTACGATGCGTTTGAGCCAACACTTCGCGTAACCGATAAAACAGAATCAAACGATCTTGTAAACGATGGCGCATTAATGGTTAAAACCAACAGCGGATATAGCAATATTCAAAACTACACTACCAAACAATCGGCTAAACCTCTGCAAACAAATACCTGGTACGACGTATGGTACGTTGTTAATAATTCAGCAGCCTCAGAGCAAGGTCAGCAATACAATGTTTACGTAAAAGGTGGTGAATTTAGCAAGCAAACACTGGTGTATAAAAATGCACAATTTAGAATGAAGCGCGAGCAGCCGCTTATATATTTTTTAGCAAACTGTAATACAGGCCCTATTAAAAAGCCTTATGGCAACGGTGGTCTAAGGTATGATGATTTATACATGATAAAAGGAATAAATCTAAATTACCCAACATTATAAAGATGAGTAAAGCGCTTTTTAGATTTTCTGTTAGATATAAGTTTATATTAATAATGCTCTACCATATTCATAATTAATGCCCTACAAACCTGCATTTTAAAATACTTAACTGGTATGATAGCCGCCATTATTTGCCATTTAAGTTTTTAAAATGTATCGATTATTTGAAAAAATGACAAAAGCATTTCCTGAGGACCAACCCACTCAGCCGCCTTCTACTTTGTTTGCTTTTTGTCGCCACTACACCAAAGGAATGGAACTGTCACTGTTGCTTATGTCAATTAGTGCCGCCATGCTCGCTATTTTAGAAGTTTCTTTATTTAGCTACATGGGACAGCTTGTTGATTGGTTAACAGCCTACACGCCTCAAACCTTGTTTGTAGAACAAAAATCAGAACTTATCAAAATGGCTGTTATGCTGTTAGTTGTGCTGCCCGTTGTTGTATTTTTTCACTCCGCTATTTTACACCAAGCCCTACTGGGTAATTACCCCATGTCGATTCGCTGGCTAGCGCATCGTTATTTATTGCGCCAAAGTGTTAGTTTTTATCAAAATGAATTTGCAGGAAGAATCGCCACCAAGGTATTGCAAACCTCGTTGGCTGTACGCGAGACGGTGACTAAGTTACTCGATGTATTAATGTATATCGTGGTTTACTTTGGCTCTATGGTGTTTTTAGTGGCTGAAGCCGATTGGCGCTTAATGATCCCATTACTCGTTTGGTTAGCTTTATATATTTGCGTGCAGCTTTATTTTGTACCGCGCCTTAAAAGAATTGCCAGCTCACAAGCCGATGCTCGCTCAGAAATGACTGGCCGCATTGTTGATAGTTACACTAATATTTCTACAATTAAGCTGTTTTCGTATACCCAACGTGAAGAGCAATACGCAAAACAAAGCATGGATGTATTTTTGCAGCCTGTGTACAAGCAAATGCGCTTAGTAACCAGCTTAAACTTTGTTATTCAAACCCTAAATTATCTATTAGTGTTCTCTGTTGCTGCCGTATCACTTTATTTATGGTCACTTAGCGCAATTAGCGCAGGCGCTATTGCGGTAGCCGTTAGCTTAGCACTTAGATTAAACGGCATGGCACAGTGGATCATGTGGGAAATAAGCAGCTTGTTTGAAAACATCGGCACCGTAGCCGATGGCATGAAAACACTGTCAAACCCTATTGAAGTTGCCGATAAACCAAATGCCGATACGCTTAACGTAAGCCAAGGCGCTATTGAGTTTAACAACGTACACTTTAACTATGGCAAAGCTGCAAACGAAACTAGTCGAAGCCCTGTAATGAACGGTTTAAACTTAAATATTAAACCTGGCGAAAAAATTGGCTTAGTCGGTCGCTCTGGCGCAGGTAAATCAACGCTAGTTAACTTGTTACTACGCTTTTACGACACCGACTCTGGCAACATAAAAATTGATGGCCAAAACATCACAGACGTAAGCCAAGAAAGCCTACGCCGATATATAGCAATGGTAACGCAAGACACTTCCCTGCTTCACCGCTCAGTAAAAGACAACATTTTGTACGGTCGCCCCGATGCAACCCACGATGAAATGATCAACGCGACCAAACAAGCTAAGGCGCTTGAGTTTATAAACGACTTGGTAGATAGCAAAGGCAACAAAGGTTTTGATGCGCAAGTGGGTGAACGCGGCGTTACTCTTTCGGGCGGTCAGCGCCAGCGTATTGCTATTGCACGAGTGCTACTTAAAAATGCACCCATACTTATACTCGACGAAGCCACCAGCGCACTCGACTCAGAAGTAGAAGCGGCAATTCAAGCAAGTCTTGATGATTTAATGACAGGCAAAACAGTAATTGCCATAGCGCATAGGCTCTCAACCATTGCACAAATGGACAGATTAATTGTACTTGATGACGGCGGCGTAGTGGAGCAAGGCACTCACGAAGAATTAATAGCTAAAGGCGGCATTTACGCAGCCCTATGGACTCACCAAACGGGTGGGTTTATAGGAATGGATTAGCCATTAATATTACCCTACTGTAGGCGTGATTTTACATCGCGCTGCTCTTTAAACAAAAAAGCGAAGATGCCACTAGGCTCTTCGCTTTTATGTTTTATATGGTTATAACCTAATTTAAGCTATTAATCTTAGCCCTATCAATACCAGCATAACCACATTAGCAAGCACACCTATTAAAAAGAAATAACTACGTGGGCTTGGGTTTTTCTCAGTAGCAATCGCGTAGTACAGCACCATGTGAATTAAGCGCGCGATTAAGTACACCCAAACACACATTGCAAAAATAGGGCTCTGTAAATTTATTACAAAGGCAAATAAAACAGTACCTATAAATAACGCACTGTTTTCAAGCGTATTATGAAACGTGCGATGCGCTCTAAATATAAAACTGTCGTGCGATAAATCATCGCTTATTTTACCTGGTACTGCATTAGGCTCTTTTGCTTTACTAAATGTAGCTACCGCCCATTGTACAAGTAACATGATTAAATACAGGTAAAATGCCAAGTAGGCCGAAAGTGCAACTTCAGTCATTATTAAATCCCTTGTTGTGTTTTTAATTGGTATTGTAGAGCAAGTTTTAGGCCGCACTTAATTAATTGATAAATATAAACTTAATTTAGTAAAGTTATTTATAAATGTAAGTACTTCCATCTATTTATAAAAATTACCTAGTACATAATCTCTATCAGCCCAACGCGACTGATTTACGAAACCGTGATAAAGCAAATATAAAAAATACACTGCCGATAGCAAATAAAGCCAAAAAGTAAGGCCAAACTACATCCCAGCCTGCTCCTCTGTACAAAATAGCTTGAGCAAATTTCACAAAATGAGTAGTAGGTGCAAATAGCATAATATTTTGTACTATATCAGGCATACTTTCACGCGGTGTGACACCTCCTGACAACATTTGTAATGGCAATAATATAAGGATCATCAATAAGCCTAATTGCGGCATAGTCCGTGCTTGAGTGCCTAATAATATACCCAATGATGTTGTAGCAAATAAATGAATTGCCGCACCCAGCAAAAATAGCGCTGCTGATCCATGAATCGGTACTTGTAAAAAACCTTCAATCACAATAAAGAGTGAAAAAGTGGTCAGTAATAAAATGACCAAACCATTAGCCCAAATTTTAGCCATTACAATTTCAAACGGCGTTAATGGCATTACTAATAAATGCTCTAGCGTACCGTGTTCACGCTCACGTATTACTGCGGCTCCCGTTAAAATAATCGAAATCATGGTAATAACATTCATTAATTCCATTACACTACCAAACCACACACTGGTCATATTTGGATTAAACATTATGTGCGCCGATTGCTTAATAGGTAGCGTGTATACCGCTCGATAACCTTTCACAAATTCATTTATTTCAGCACTGATAATTGTTTGAATATAATTATCACCAATAAATGATTGCGACATACGAGTGGCGTCTATATTCACTTGTAATGTGGGTTGTTTACCAGCAAGTACGTCACGCTCAAAGTGTGGCGGAATATTTAGCACGAAGGTATAGCTTCCGTTATCAAGTGAAGGATCCACTTCACTTAATGCAATAACGTCAGGCGTTTTAAAGTAAGGGTCGTAAAATGCATTAATTATACGCTTAGATAATTGTGATTGATCGTCGTCAACAACCGCAATAGGTGCATTATTTAATTCGATAGAAGTTGCCGAAGAGACTACATAAATTAATCCTGTAAAGGCAAAAAATACAAATAATAGCAGCACTTTATCGCGCCATAAGCTACGCAGTTCTTTAATACCTAAATTAAGAATATTCCCGCGATGTTGCATGGCTATTTATCCTGCTTTGGAAGTAAAAATACACTGGCTAGAGTCAGTACCGGTATAAAAGCAAGTAAAGGTAAAAGCTGCGCCGATAAATCAGAAAAGTTAAGGGCTTTATTAAATACACCACGACATGCTTCTAAAAAGTAGGTAGTTGGAAACAGTTTTCCGATTATTGCAGGAAAGCCTTCTAGCGATGAAACAGGGTCAATCAACCCGCAAAAGTTAACTGCAATCATCAATACAACCACAGTTGATGCTGCTAATGCCGATATTTGTGTCTTAGTAAAAGCCGAAATTAACAGCCCTACCCCCGTTGTTGCTGTTACATACAATAATGCAGCCACGCTTAACGCCCATAAACTTCCTTTTAGCGGAACGCCAAACACAGTGACAGCAAGGGCAACTAAACCAAAAAAACTCACCATACTAACTAAAATGTAAGGCAGTTGTTTACCAATAATAAATTCGAGTCGCGTAACCGGTGTAACATATAAATTTGTGATCGAACCTAATTCTTTTTCACGTACAACACCCAGCGCCATTAATATCGCAGGGATAAACACTAATAAAAGTGGAATAACAGCAGGCACCATAGCCTCAATACTTTTAAAGTCTTGATTATAACGATAGCGCGATTCAATATTCGCAGGTACCAAATTGGGTATTACCCCATAAGTACGCAATGATAAATCAGTGAGGTAAGTGTAATACGAGCTCGTCATATAACCCGATATAGTTTCCGCCCTAAAAGGCATTGAACCATCAATCCAAACTACAATTTCTGGTTTTCGCTCGCGTTTCAATTGCTGACCAAAATTAGGTGGAATTTCAACTGCCACACTTAACTCGCCGCTGCGCATTCGTTTATCTAGCTCTGAAGGGCTTTTAATATCGGCTTTTTGTATGAAGTAACGCGATCCTGCAATATTTTGAATGTAATCTCGACTCTCAGGGGTTTGATCTTGATCCATCACCGCAAAGCTCAAATCTTCAACATCAAAGGTAATACCGTAACCCAAAATAAACATTAAAATAATTGAGCCCAGCAACGCAAAGGTTAAACGAATAGGATCGCGCCATAGCTCTAGCGTTTCGCGATGTGCGTAACCAAATAATCGTAATAAACTAAAAGCGGCATTCCCTTTCTTTTTATGAGTGGTCGATGTTGTAAGTAACTCATCTGATAATGTATCAGACTCGTCAACTGCTGAAATTGGCAAACTTGAAGCAGCAGATTCAAGTACCGCTTCTTCTAAGTAAGTAATAAAGGCATCTTCGAGAGTATCAGCACTACGCGCTTTGCAAAGTGCAGCGGGTGTATCGCTGGCGAGTATTTTTCCTGCGTGCATTAACGATATTCTATCGCAGCGTGCGGCTTCATCCATAAAGTGGGTCGAAATAAAAATAGTAACGCCCTGATCCCGCGATAACTCAATAAGTAATTCCCAAAAGTCATCACGTGCAACAGGGTCTACGCCTGAGGTAGGTTCGTCAAGTATTAGCATTTCAGGGCTATGCACTACCGCCACTGCAAGTGATAAACGCTGGCGAATACCTAATGGTAAATCGACAGGAAAATCATCACGGTATTTTTTAAGGTTAAACCGTATAATTAATTCATTAACACGCGGCGCTATTTGCTCTGCAGGCAAATGAAATAAGCGCGCATGCAACACCATATTTTGCTCAACAGTTAACTCATTATAAAGTGAAAATGCTTGCGACATAAAACCAACGCGTTTACGGGTTTCTATATTGTTAGCATCAACAACTTGACCAAATAACTTAGCTTCGCCACTAGATGCCGGTTGCAGGCCTGTTAGCATTTTCATGGTTGTGGTTTTGCCACAACCATTTGACCCCAAAAAGCCAAAAATTTCGCCTTGTTCAATACGCAAACTAACATTATTAACCGCCGTAAAATCGCCATATATTTTACTAAGCGCTGTAGCCTGAATAGCGGCTTCTGTTGTATTTAGATTTTTCTGGCGAGGAGGAACTACAAGTACATGATGATCATGACGTTTTTCTTCAGGTAATAATGATATAAATGCTTCATCAAGCGATTTTTTCCCTGTTTGTGCTTTAATGTCTTCTGGGCTACCAGTACCTATAACTTTGCCATCGTCCATGGCTATTAGCCAATCAAAATCATCTGCCTCTTCCATGTAAGCGGTAGCAACGAGTACACTCATATCAGTGTGCTGAGCGCGTATATGGTTAATCAATTGCCAAAATTGACGACGAGAAAGCGGATCGACCCCCGTTGTTGGCTCATCCAAAATTAATAACTCAGGGTCATGAATTAACGCACAGCACAAACCGAGTTTTTGTTTCATCCCGCCTGAGAGTTTTTCTGCAGGGCGATCGGCAAACTCAGTGAGTCCAGTGCTTTTTAATAGGTTTTTAATTCGATGCTGGCGCTCTTTTTTTTCTTGTCCAAAAAGACGGCCAAAAAAATCAATATTTTCAAAAACAGACAAGGTGGGATATAAGTTTTTGCCTAATCCTTGTGGCATATAAGCAATACGTGGCGAAGTTGAGGTACGAAAACGGCTACTACGCATATCGCCCCCTAACACTTCAATATCACCTTTTTGAACGGCACGTGCTCCCGCTATAAGCGCGAGCAAACTCGACTTACCTACGCCATCTGGCCCTATAAAACCTACCATACTGCCTGCAGGTAACTCTAGGTTAATATTATCCAACGCTAAATTATTGCCATAGCAATGCGTAACCTGAGTCAGTTTTACTACACTAAAAGATTTTTTAGCTTTATTACTCTGCTTTTCGCTATTGTTTGCATCAGTCATTATTCAGGCACTCTAACCTGTAACTGCATAGGCCAATTTTGCTCTGGTGCTAATAAAACATAAGCAAGCCCAGGTACGCCTGTTTTAACTTGTTCAATATGATCGTTTAATAACTTTGAGTCTAGCTTCACTTTTACTCTAAACATCAGTTTGTCACGCTCGTTACGCGTTTCTACTGACTTAGGCGTAAATTGTGCTTGCGCTGATACAAAAGTAACTTTGGCGGGTAACGTATATTGTGCTATTGCATCTATTACAATGCGTGCCTCAGAGCCTATGGTTACTTTGCCAGCTTGCGCTGTTGGCAAATAAATACTCATATACACATCGGTTAAATCAAGCAAAGAAAAAACCTTACCACCACTGCCAAGCACTTCACCGGGCTCTGCTAATCTATATAATATTCGGCCACTAATCGGCGCTTTAAGTGTGCTATCGGCAATATTGCTTTGTAATCGTTCAATACGCGCTTGTGCCGCATCTATTTCTGCATCCGACTGCACCACTTTTACATTTGCCGCTTTTAAAGCTGCTTGCGCTGTTGCTGAAGCTGTCCGCTTTTGATCAACCACTTCTTTAGAAATATGCCCCTGTTTAAGCAGTGTTACTGAGCGACGTAACTCGGTTTCTGCAAAAGTAAGTTCACTTTTATGTTGTTCTACAATTGCCAAAGCATATTTGCGTGACTCAGTAGCAACACGTAACCCTGCATTAGCCTCACGTAATTGTGCATTTAAATCTTCAGTATCAATAACTGCCAAGGTTTGACCGGCTTCGACCATATCGCCTTCTTGTGCTAAAACCTCGATTAAGCGACCCGGCAATTTTGTTGCAATATCGTACTCCGTCGCTTCAATACGACCATTTCCATAGGCTACGCTCTCTGGCAATTGCTCAGATAGCAGTGCAGATTGCTGAGTTTGCCAAACATACCAACCACCCCCACCCAATATAATCACAGCAGCGATTGTACTGATAGATTTGAGTGTCGATTTAATCGTCATGCGGTAAAACTCCATGTATATAAAAGTGGGTAAATATAGTTAGTATTGGCGTATTTAATAAGATTAGGCTAATACTGCACTATCTTAGGTGTTAACTATCAATGCACTAGTTAATTGTATTATAGGAGTGACTCTACTTTGTTACTTCACGATAGTAGATGGTTTTAATGAATTTTAAATGTCAGTACCCCTATTAATAATCTATCATTACTGGCGTTTATAAATATGATTTAGATCAAAAAACATTCAACGCAATAATAAAGATTACAAATAAGGTACGCCCTACCAAAAACGGCTTATTTTTTAGTCTCCAAAAATATAAGATTAAGCAAAAAGAGTATCAGGTTCTTTAAATATCCGAATAAATATAGGGGCACCGTATTTAAACCCTTTAATAAAAAAGCTGCTCTTTTAATGCTGGTTTAACTATTGATATGGCTTTTTCAGAACGTGCACTAGCACGTGAGTTCTGCTGCAAAGTAATCAACCATAAACAAGGTTTAGTGTTAATTCATACATAAAAGACCGTTCATGATCTCAATTTAAGCGTAACTAACACAACACCATGGTCGGTAGTTAAATCATCACGCTCGTACTCGGGGTTGATTAAGTGCCTGTCGTAAGTGTTATAAGCGCTTACTTCAAAAAAGCTGTCATCGTAACTGGCGTCAAACTCACACGACAATAAAATGTAATCAAGTACAGAGCTGCTAGTGCCGTAGTAATGTGTAGGCGGCCTCAACGGTGCTGCCTTTGTTATTTTTGTATTCTTTATTTGGCTTTTGTCTGCTAAATCAACAACTTCACTATTATTGCTATCACAATCACTTTGTTCATCGTTTGTTATTAGATCGTCGCTAGTAACTTCATCATTGCTTAGCTGCGACTTAACAAACAAATCCCACGAATCATTTAAGCAATATTTAGCAAGGTAAGTTTTAGCATCAAACGCGGGAGCAAAACGCAGCGTATTTGTAAGTAAATGACTTAATACGCCATCCGCAAGTTCATTATTAAAGTCTCCCATTAATACCATCGGTTGCTGCGTCGCTTCACGCCGAGCAATCATTTGTATCATTAGCAATGTAGCTTCACTGCCACGCTGAATAGTTGAACCCCACCCTCCCGCTACATTCGCTTTTAAAATCTCTATTATGTTTTTCTCGGGTGTAAGCTCTTTATTGTGCTCATCAACATTAATCATTGGGCGCTTAGATTTAAAATGCACCACATAACAATCAGTATTGCCTATGTGCGGCAAAGTAACGGTCGCTCTTAATACCTTGCGACTAAAAGTAAACTCACTATTAAGGCCAAGCGCACTTGCAAGCTCGCTATCGTGCTCAACCGACGCCACTTCAACTATCGGGTATTTAGAGGCAATTGCCACTACAGGGCGTTTATAAATAAAGTCGTCAATCACCTCGGGCTCATCAACTACTGCAAAGTAATCATAACCCTGCTCACCCATTAACTCTTTTAACGAATCAATACTAAACACTTCCTGAAAACCAATCACGTCAGGGGTATGCTCTATTAAGTAATCAATAATCCATCGCTGCTTTTTAGCCCACTGTTGCGCGGTATAAATTTTCTCAAACTCATAATATGCATTGGGCGGCTCAAGGTAGTTAAACAGGTTAAATGTGGCTATTTTTAGGTGAGTGTTGGTAATTGCAGCTTCTTGAGCGTTTAAATCTGTATTTAACTGTTTAATATTTTGATTACTGATGGGTATCGCCTAAGTAAAGTTGAAAGACTAGCTTGCTTATAAACTATCATTTTATTACATGTTTACGTAATAAATCAGCCAGCTTAATCACAATTTTATACAGTCTTTCAATTATGTATTTTTTATATCCCTCAATAAATAGCATTAACGCGCCTAAACAGATAAAATCCGCGACAATTAAATATGAGCAAAGTGAAGTTGTAATGAGTAGAAAGATTGAACTATTAGCCCCAGGCGGTGATGTAAACGCGGTAAAAGCCGCCATTGTAGCCGGTGCTAATGCGGTTTATTGTGGGTTAGATACCTTTAATGCACGTAACCGAGCGTCTAATCTTTCGTTTGATGAGCTTAACGGCGCACTGCGCTTAGCGCATGAATACGGATGTGAAATATTTTTAACGCTAAACGTAGTTATACTAGAGCACGAGATGGGTGCGCTATTTAAGCTGTTAAACCAGCTAGTAAATACCACGCTCGATGGCATTATTGTGCAAGATTTAGGGTTGTTCAATATTGTTAAAAAACACTTCCCTACTTTGCATATTCACGCATCAACTCAGTTAACTACACATAACGAATCACAAGTTGAGTTTTTAGCGCGCATTGGCGCTACACGCGTAAATTTATCGCGCGAGCTTAACTTAACTGAAATTAAAATACTGACCGACGTAGCACACAAATGCGATGTATTAACCGAAGTGTTTGTGCACGGCGCTTTATGTATTGCATTTTCGGGGCAATGTTATTCAAGCTCGGTCAGTGTGGGCAACTCGGGCAACCGTGGTCGTTGCTCGCAAGCATGTCGTGACGAATACGAGCCAACGGCCATGGGTAACAAACACCCATTAAACTTAAAAGACAATTCAGCTTATTTCGACCTACCAGAGCTAGTAGCCGCAGGCGTTGACTCGTTAAAAGTAGAAGGCCGTATTAAAGGCGCTAACTACGTACACACAGTGATTGATAGCTGGCGCAAACAAATAGATACCTTTGTACAAACAGGTAACTTAATTGAAGACGATTCTAGCTTGTATAAAGTATTTAATCGTAATTTTACTAATAAGTTTTTAACCGGCGACATGACCAAAAACATGTTTACCGACAATCCGCGCGACCATAGCTTTGATCACGCAAACGAAAAAAGTAACGCTATTTCGGTTGTACAAATTTACGATGCGCAACAAGAGCTTTCTACCCAAAAAAGTGAAATTGATTCATTAGTTAAAAAGAAAATTGAGTTTTTAGATATTTCAAAGCGTGAGCTTCGTTTTGAATTTTCAGGACAGTTAAACCAGCCATTTACTGTAACGCTGGTTATTAATGATAAAAACGATAGTTCGTTAATAAATGAAAGCGCGAATATAAACACTGAGCAACCTCAGCGCTTTGAAGTGCAATCGCAAATGGTTATGCATACCGCTGATAAATCAGTAGTTGATATTGCTGCCATTGATAAGCGCTTTAAAACATTTAGTAATGCCAATTTTGAAATTAAAAATATGGATTACTCAAACCTCGGCGACAACTTAAGCATTCCGTTTAAAGAGCTAGCGCGTATTAAAAAGCAGGTAGCATTTTTATTAAACGAAGGCAAAGACGTTATAGCCCCTGTTGAACTACCTAAGCTAGTGAATCACGAAAAAGCCGAAAATAAAACGACGCTCTCTGTTTTAATATCGGATATAAAAGACGTTCACTTATGTAATTTAACTGACGGTGACGTTTACTTTAAATTGCCTGAAAGCTTTAGAACCGATAACGATAAATACATAAATGTATTTTTAGAGCACCCACAGTTAATTCCGTGGTTTCCAGCCGTGTTAATTGGTAAAGACTTTGACGAAGCCGTGCGTTTATTAGAAGTGGCAAAACCTAAACTTATTATTAGTAATAACACAGGCGTGGCATACAAAGCAGTCCAAATGGGCATTGACTGGATTGCAGGCCCGTTGTTAAATACTACAAACTCTTATGCGTTATTAACGCTACAAGAGGATTTAAATGCTAAAGGCGCGTTTATTTCAAACGAAATAAACAAGCAGCAAATGCGCAGTATTAAACGCCCTGACAACTTTAAAATGATGTACAGCATTTATCATCCAATACTAATGATGACTAGCCGCCAGTGTTTTTTCCAGCAAACCGTTGGCTGTAAAAAACCACGTATTGATGCCAGCTGTATGCTGAGCTGTAAAAAAGAAACAACCGTTACCAATGTTAAAGGCATTAGCTTTGCCATTGATAAACAAAAAGGCGGCTACCCAAGCATTTATAATCATGAGCAATTTTTAAATATGGATATTGTGACCGATTACGCCGATAAGTTTGACGAGTTCATGATTGATTTAACTGACATTGGCTCAGGCGATAAAGAAAAGCTAGATAAAGCCGTGTTACTCGCCCATTTCCAAGATTTAATTAGCGGGCAAACACAAGCAGCTGATCAATTAAATCACATGGTAAAAGTAAAAACACGTCAGCAATATGTTGAAGGCTTAAACAGTTAAGGTATGCAATAACATGACATTGCCATTATTATATTCATTACAACACTGCCCATACGCAATGCGTGCACGAATGGGTATTTTAATGGCAGAGCAACAAGTGCTACTACGCGCTATTAAAACCAAAAACAAACCACCGCATCTTTTGCAAATATCGCCAAAAGGTACAGTGCCAGTTTTATTATTACCTGATGGTCACGTAATAGATGAAAGCCTCGATATAATGCTCTGGGCTTTAAAACAAAACGATCCGCATAATTTACTGCATACTCAAGACTCATTAGCACTTGAGCGTATGCTTGAGTTAATTAAGCTAAACGACACGCAATTTAAACCAGTGCTTGAAAAGTACAAGTTTTATGCCCGTACAAAAGACATGGCACAAATTTATTACCAAAAAGTCTGCGAAGAGTTTATTAAGCAATTTGAAGCAAAACTAGCCACACATAAATACCTAATGGGCGATGAAAAAAGCCTAGCCGATTATGCTCTACTGCCGTTTATTAGACAGTTTGCTCGCGTAGATAAACACTGGTACTTACAAAGCGAATACGCACACATACGCGCGTGGTTAAACGAATTTTTGCACGCCCCGATGTTTACCAAAGTAATGACCAAATTTGATTTGTATATGGACTGCGGCGAAGAATTTTTATACGGCGTTAAAAATAAAAAGTAACTTTTTGTTTAAACAGAAATTTGCTTTGCGACTTTAACCTTTTTTACTTTTGCCTTTTTTGGCGGTAATGAATCAACAAAGTCACTACCAATGGCAAGCCACTGAGCTAAATCTGTATCTGACTCAAACCCCTCAGGCATTACATATACCATGGTTTTTATGGCCGTACCCGTAAAGTCCATTTTAGTTGCATGAGGTTTAGCTAAACAATGCTCATAATTATCAGCGCCCGTGCGCACCATTAATTTATCGTCGATAATAGCGCAGCACATACGATCTGAGAGTAAAAAGCATAAACCGCCAAACATTTTTTTGACCTTTAAATCGTCACGACTCTCAAAGTACTCGTAAAGCCTTTCTTCTAAACCGCGATCAAATGCCATGTTTAAATAATCTTTTTATGATTTAAAGGACAGTATAACAATGCTTAAAATAAATGGCCTTGTACACAATAAAACAATGCCGTGAATTATTCTCAACATGCAATTTAAGCACATAATTTACGCTATACTGCCCTCCCCGTTACTAGCGTAAAACAGGTATTATGAACTACTCAAACTTTGGCACTAAATTTACACAGCCCAACGGCATTACTCAGTTAATGGAAGACTTAGGCGGTGCTAAAAACAGCAACAATCCTAATATTGTTATGCTGGGTGGCGGTAACCCCGCATTAGTACCACAAGTAAATGATGTGTTTTTAGCTGAATTACAAAAGCTAGTTGCTAGTAATAAAGTATCGCAAGTATTTGGCCTTTACGACGGCCCAACCG
Source organism: Pseudoalteromonas sp. Z1A8 (assembly GCF_011378855.1). GTDB lineage: Bacteria > Pseudomonadota > Gammaproteobacteria > Enterobacterales > Alteromonadaceae > Pseudoalteromonas. The sequence goes on from NZ_WTLB01000005.1 coordinate 29,174, forward strand.
GTAACGACGAGTTTAGAGCAGCATTAGCGGGCCAGCTAAGTAAAGAATATGCATGGGATATTAGTGCCGATAACGTAGCACTTGGCAATGGCAGCCAAGCTAACTTTTTTGTGTTGTTTAATATGCTGGCAGGCGAAATGCCTGATGGCAGCCACAAAAAGATTTTATTTCCCCTTGCGCCAGAATACATAGGTTATGCCGACCAAGGTTTATCGGATGATATGTTTGTTGCCATAAAACCAGATATCGAAATTCTAAATACTGAAAATGGCTCAAAACAATTTAAATATGTGATTGATTTTGACGCAGTTGAAAACGTATTAGCAACCGACAGTAGTATTAGTGCACTTTGTGTATCACGCCCTACAAACCCTACCGGCAACGTAATTACCGATGAAGAAGTACGCCATTTGGATGCGCTTGCACATAAGTACGCTATACCGCTTATTATTGATAATGCCTATGGCGACCCTTTTCCTGGCTGTATTTATACCGATGCAAACCTAACCTGGAACTCAAACATTATATTATGCATGTCACTTTCAAAATTAGGATTACCGGGTTTACGTACCGGTATTGTAGTTGCCAATAATGAGATTATTAAAGCCATCGGGCGCGTAAATGGCAGTATGGTGTTATCGCCAAACAGTATTGGCCCAAGCTTAGTGACGCGCTTAATTAACGACGGTGAACTACTTCCACTTTGCCGTAATGTCGTGTTGCCTTTTTATCGTAATAAAGCACAAATAGCGATTGAGTTGTTTAATGAAGTATTTTCCGAACTGCCTGTTTATTTGCACAAAGTTGAAGGTGCCTTTTTTATGTGGCTATGGTTTAAAGATGCAAAAATAACCAGCGAAGTGTTGTATCAAGAACTTAAAGCTCAAGATGTGTATGTAATTCCTGGGCACAACTTTTTTATTGGCATTGACGACAGCTGGCCACACAAACACGAGTGTATTCGTATTAACTATGCTACTGATGCCAATACACTAAAAAAAGGCTTAGAAGTGATTAAATCGCTAATAAAGTAAATACACTGATGCTGATATTAATATCGGCATCACCTACTTAACTCGATTGGCTTATATATTCGTTTAAAATTTACTGCATTTAATACTCTGCTTGTTTGTGCAGTAAGCGTTATTTTAACTTTAAACCTTAGCTTGTAACACTTACTCATACCCACTTTTAGCTTAAACTTTATCCAAACGCACTGTATCCCCTTTAAATTTATATATAAATTGGTATCCTACGCGACCTTTTTTAACATATGCTTGTTAAAAGAGAACCTGCCAAAAGGCGATTGTCGCTGCAAGGCACTTAATTTAAGTGGCAGCAATGACACAACAGGCATCGCGTATAAATATCGTTTTTAAACGTTGGATGTAACTTTAAATAAAAACGTGCAATAGCACTATTAAGGTCAATTATGCGATTAGGACCAGGACTACTCGTCACCGCTGCCTTCATTGGACCAGGGACCATTACTACTGCCAGCGTGGCAGGTGCAAACTTTGGTTTTGCACTTATATGGACATTACTGTTTTCAGTAATTGCCACTATATTATTACAATCTATGGCGGCGCGCCTTGGCGTTGCTACCGGGCAAGATTTAGCTCAAGCGCTCAGAGCACATATTCAAACGCCCTTATTTAAATCTTTGGCTATATTTTTAGTTATTAGCGCCATTGGCGTGGGCAGTGCAGCTTATGAAGCGGGTAACTTAAGTGGCGCTAGCATGGGCCTAATTGAAATATTCCCTCAAGTTAGCTCTCAAATATGGACACCACTTATTGCTTTTTTAAGTGCTGCTTTATTGTATAGCGGCAAACATAAAGTGGTTGAAAACGCGCTAATTCTACTCGTTATTTTAATGAGCTTAGTGTTTATCTCAACACTTGTAATGGCTGCTCCCTCGCTCAGTGATGTATTTTCAGGTTTTATTCCTAGTATGCCTGAGGGTTCTATTACAACCATACTCGCTTTAGTTGGCACTACCATTGTGCCGTACAACTTATTTTTACACTCCGGCGTGCTCGCTGCTAGACACGACAGTAACAGCGATATGGAAAAAGTGATCAAACAAACAAATGTTGATACAGGCCTATCAATCACCTTAGGCGGTGTGATCACGCTCGCTATTTTATCTACTGCATCGGTTGCATTTTATGGCACAGATGCGGGGCAAATTAGTGCTGCTAACATGGCCGTACAGCTAGAGCCATTGCTTGGCGATGCCGCTCATTACTTTTTTGCTATTGGCTTGTTTGCAGCAGGTTTAACAAGCGCCATTACAGCGCCACTTGCGGGTGCTTATGCTGTGTGTGGCATGTTAGGTTGGTCAAACGATATGAGTAACGCACGCTTCAAAGGCGTTGCTATTGTTATTTTATTGTTTGGTGCTGCGGTTGCCTCACTCGGTTTAGACCCTGTAGCGGTAATTATATTTGCGCAAGCGGCTAACGGGTTATTACTCCCTATTGTTAGTACTTACCTTGTATGGCTGGTTAATCAAAAAGGCGTTATGGGCAACTACACAAACTCTGTGGTTTTAAACCTAGTCACCCTACCCGTTTTAATCCTAATTTTTGGGCTAAGTAGCTACAAACTAATTAGTTTAATTTTTTAATTAAATTCTAAAAAATCATATTTAAAAGCCACTGTTTATAATAAACAGCGGCTTTTATTTGTTAATCATCAAAATAACGTATAAGCCGTATTCACATTCATACATCTAACACGCTTTTTGGTTGTTAGTTACCTTTATTAATTGTGAAAACGCATAACCACCTACCGCGCCTGCAAGCAGCTGCAAATAAAAACCCCAGCCTCTTGCACCCGCTATAATATGAATATTCATAATTGATTCAATGGCAATTAACACAATAGTAAATGCCACAATGCCAGCAATAACAAATAGCTGAGTACTGTATTTTTGAACCTTTTTATTAAGCTTTACGGTAACAAAAAAAGCGATGGCAAGTGCAACAGCAATAATAGCGCCGTAGGTAGGTAATAAGCCGAGCCAATCATCAAGCGTTAAACTAACGCGATCGCTAAAGGCTACCACCACACCTACATTAACTAATTGATTGACAACGTATTGGCTATGAAACAAGCTAGCAAGTGTGAATGTAAGTAACCAAGAAACTAAAAATGAAGGCAATATACGTGTTAAAAACGACATGGTTATCTCAACTTAAAATAAAGCTTTTTTCTTATATTAGCCATGCTAGCAAAGGCTTGCCCCGTAAACAATGTATCTCTTTTTTTACTCTGCTTTCGCTTTTTGCGTTTTCTGTTAATGCAGGCGCTACGTTACCAAAGGAGCAATACAGTACAAAAACACTGGCTACTCAATTACAGTCTCCGTGGAGCATGGTTGAACTACAAAACGGCACATGGTTAATTACAGAGCGTGATGGCCACGTAGTGATAGTTAAAAACAACGCGCAATCAAGAGTAAAATTAAACCTTGAGGGCTTATACGTTGCAGGCCAAGGTGGTTTACTCGATATTGTATTATCGCCAGATTATAACGACTCCAAAGAAGTTATTTTTACCTACGCCCAAGGTGATGCAAGCGCAAACAGGCTGGTTGTTGCCAAAGCCACGTTTAATGGCACTGACTTTTCAAAGCCTTACGTTATTTATAAAATAGCGACTAATAAAAACACACCACAACATTACGCTGGCCGCACCCTTGTACTACCCGATAATACGTTATTAGTTTCAACGGGCGATGGGTTTGACTTTAGAGAGCAAGCACAGGTTATTACCAGCCAACTTGGTAAAATATTACGTATAAACCTAGATGGCACCATTCCAACAGACAACCCATTTATTAATCACAAAAACCTAAATGCACATGCTGTTTATTCGCTCGGTCATCGTAACCCGCAAGGCTTAGTTTATGATTACGATACGCAGCAAATTGTAAGCCACGAGCATGGCCCTGCAGGCGGTGACGAGCTAAACTACTTAACCGCTGGGACTAATTACGGCTGGCCGGTAATCACCTATGGCAAAGATTATTCGCAAGCGCGTATTTCACCATTTACCGAATATAAAGGCATGCAAAAACCAAGTGTCAATTGGACGCCATCAATCGCCCCATCAGGCATGGCGTATTATGGTTCTAAACATGCCGCTTTCCCTTCACTGCAACAACATGTACTCATAACTACACTCGTCGATAAAAAACTCTACAGCGTTAATCTGGCCAATGGTGAATTTACGCAGTCCCACGTCTTCCCTGAGGCCGCAGGAAGACTAAGAGATGTATTTATAACTGATAAAGGTAACGTAGCGGTATTAACCGATGGGAAAGATGCAAAGCTAATGTTGCTTAGGGCAAAATAAGTGCGCTTTTAAATTTACTGCGCATTAAACTAGACAGCCACTCCAATTGTAAACTAATCTAGCGCCACTAAATTTACTTTTTTGAGCTAAGAGTTCACCTCTTTTTATATCTTTACTCGCGCGTTACACATTTAATAAGCAATTATCACTGTTAAACCTAAATTACACGCATGAAAATGACTGCATAATGCAGTTGTGATTTATTACTGAGTAGTTTAAGTTTTATGCCAGTAGCTTTTCGCAGTTACTGATATTCGCTCGCCGCTTTCGGTTTAAGTTTTCACAATAACCTTCTTGTGAGGCTGGCCTGCCGACTGCACCATGAAATACACGCGTAAATTGTGTGGTGAGCTTTAACCAGTTTTCTGGGGAGATATTAACTCTTTCGAGTAAGGGTAAGTGTGTACTTTCAATATAACCACGTTTGTCTTCTCGTATACAGCGCCCTGTTAGCTCAACAAGTTCAAGGTACGATTTAAGCTCAAACGGCAGCCCTTTTGGCATAATTTGACGAGGCATGCCTGCAAAGCGCAGTAGTTGTTTTGGTTGCTTGCCATCCTTTGCATACGTTAAACGCTGTTTGATGCTGGTATGGTCTGACTCTTCTGGGGTGTTAGCCATTTTAGCTCTAATGGGGTTTAAATCGACATACGCCATACAGGCCGCAAGGGCTGCTTCATCTAATAATGCTTGAGACGTAAATCGTCCCTCCCAAAAACGGCCAGTGCAGTTATCTTCTTTATTTGCTCTGCGAGCAATGTTTTCATTTAACAACCGCATAAACCAGCTAATACTTGATAGGCGCTCGCGGTATTGTTTTACTGTTTGATTAAAAAAGATAAGTTCAGCTTTACTTAGCTTTTCACCCTGTATGTATTTTTGCGTAAGTACAGTGCCTTTACACAGCTTGTGCCAGCGAATAACAATCGCTTTATCATTTAGCCTATTCGCTTTTTTATCATCAACATACAGCACTAAATGGGTGTGATTACTCATAACAGCATAAGCACATACATCAATACAAAACACTTTGGCTAACTCAAGCAGTTTATCTTCAACCCAGCCTCTACGATGCTCGTAGGATTGACCTGTAAAGTGGTCTTCCCCACATAAAAATGCACGGCGTACGTAACGTGATATGCAATGGTAGTACTTTGTATCAACCAAACTTACTTGGCGCTTTCTTGCAATTGCCATAAGACACCCTGCTTATTTTTCACACTGATAAAAGCCTAGTACTTAGTTCACTAAACTGCAAAAAATAGGATGGGTGTCACTGTTATCGTTATAAGGGGCAATTTCTGCATTAATAATAGCCCCACTTTCTAAGCAAAAAATACCTAATGAGCGACAAATTGGAAATCCTAGACCTGCTTTTTGAGCGAACTGCTGCGGATATTTTTCTTGATTTTTAATCGTGTCAGGAAGCGTAAAAGTTGTGCCGTCAATTAAGTAAATATTTCCCTCAATATCACTTCTATTATGTATTTTTTCTGTGATAGCACTCCCAGTGTAATGCACTAATTCCTTAATAAGTTTCAAAGGTAATTTTTGTCGACTACGACAAAAAGAACCTGTTGATTTACTGATGTTCCTTGGTAGTTCATTAATGTTATCAATAATGAAATCATTAACCACACTTACACATGAACGGTCAAAATTTAGCGCCTGTTTAATAAACATTGCGAGGATTACCGTTGGCGTAAAAATCCGTTCACGATACGCAGGAATATTGCGTTCAATAATCGATGCGATGAGATCTGATTTTAAAATCTTTAGAAAATCTGAATCAATAAAATTAGGGGGGGGGTTAATGCGTTTTGAGGGGATTCAGTGATAAAATAATTCATGCAGTCAGGATCTATTATATTGGTTTGTGGTGAATCAATTATATAATTTTTTCTGACTGCTTCTTCTGTGTTTTTAAGTTTTTAATATTTATATTCATATGGTTATCGCTTAATGCAGTGCCATTCAGACCTGACCCCATTATTTTTTTAGTCACATCAAGGTAATTGGCGTTATTAATATTAGGTTAGAGCACGTAGTTTTAACCGTGGACTAACATAATATGAGTTAAACGAAAGGTATACTAATGAATACAAGCGGTGGTCAAAACGAGTTGAGCACAACGCTCTACAACTACCTGATTAGATAAAACCATCAATCCCAATCAGGGTATTGTTCCGGTTTTATACCGCTTTCGAGTACCACTTTAGGATAAAGTATATCAGGCTTTTCACTAAAGCGTTTTTTTCTGCTTTTACTTATTTGAAACAACCAGCTATCACCGTAATCAAACATATAATAGAGCTTTTTACCCTTAGCTTGTGGAAATATGCTATCAATTGTTTCCTGGGTTACCTTATCTTCATTGCATGCTATACGTTGCGCGTTTCTAGAGTAATAAGAGTTACCAATACAAAACTCATACATATGATCATTATCAAAGTCTACAGCACACAAAATTGCCTGATGTAATTCATCCAAACTATAGTCAATTGGGATTTCCAAAGCACATTCCCAATCATTATAAGCGTGCATACCTTCAAGTAATTTTATCTTTAATGTCTCAATCATATCCAGACTCCCCCTTGTTACCTATATTGAATTAACAGCCTATTAAACGGACGGATATTTTAATTAAACTAATTATACTGCGCCACTAACCTTACTTTTTGTGCCAACAAAATTTAGAGTGGCTGTCTTTTATTATCGATGATATAGGCAACTCATATTATTCCTGATTTTTATATAGAGCGGTGATTACACCGCTTAACTACAAAAAAATGAGTGCTAAATTTAATTAACCCATGATTCAATTAAAAACCTAATGGCTTGCTTTAAATATCCTGCGTTTATATATCCTATAAATTTATTGAGGTAAAGCAATATGTAAGCTACTTAACAAGAAGTAGTAAGCCGTTACAGTTAAAATACCTAAACCAAGCACCATAAATGTTTTGTATTTAAATCCATGACGTTGCGCTTTGGCCCTGTCTTTATGCGAGGCTACATCCATCATTTCATCACCAAAATAAATTGACAAAAAAGTACCAAGCGCACTAATCAATAAAATACTCCAATAGGGGTACGGCTCTGACAAAATATGTTTTAATAACTGAGTTACGAATGTTAAGTCATAAATTTCAGGGGTTTTAAAATACATATACACATTAATACCGATCGCAACAAACCAAAGTACTATTTGTGTATAGGCCATTTTAATTTTAAATAATAACCTTATTGGAAACGCTAAAATAAACCCACCATCCGCAATTGGCGTACATAAAACAAAAAAGCTCCATGTAAGTACTGAAACACCAAAGCCTGTAGACGCATCATATTTCCAGCTCATATACGAAAAATAAGCAATAAGTACGCACAATAAAGCAACAAACTTAAGTAGTGTTTCTTTATGTGTGTCGTGTTTAGTATGAAATGTAATATGGCTATTTAACATTAACGTTGTTTCCCTTGCGAGTTAATAATATATTTTAAAATTAATGTAATGTGTATTTCAAGTGGTTATAGTAGATTAATAACAGTCATTAAACTTTAGTGTATAACTAGAATGAAAAATGCCGCGTTTCCATTTAGATAACGCGGCATTTTAATGTTTTACTTGCTACGAATTATTGTTTACCAATCACTTCAAGTCCACCCATGTATGGGCGTAATACTTCTGGTACTACTACCGTACCATCGGCTTGTTGGTAGTTTTCTAGTATGGCTACGAGTGTACGGCCAACGGCTAAGCCTGAACCATTTAGTGTATGTAGTAACTCTGGCTTTTTAACACCTTCACGGCGAAAACGTGCTTGCATTCTACGCGCCTGAAAATCTGCCATGTTTGAACATGATGAAATTTCGCGGTATGTATCTTGCGCAGGTAACCATACTTCTAAATCGTATGTTTTAGCTGAACCAAAGCCCATGTCGCCCATACATAAAATTACTTTACGGTACGGAAGTTCAAGCGCTTGTAGTATTTGCTCTGCGTGACCTGTTAACTCTTCAAGCGTTGCCATTGAGTCTTCTGGTTTTACAAGTTGTACAAGTTCAACTTTATCAAACTGATGCTGACGAATTAAGCCACGTGTATCGCGACCATAGCTGCCTGCTTCACTTCTAAAACACGGCGTGTGAGCAACTAAGCGAATTGGTAAATCGCTTTCATCGTAAATTTCGTCGCGTGCGCTGTTTGTAAGCGGTACTTCAGCTGTAGGAATTAAGCTAAAGCCGGCTTGTTGTTCGCCGTCATCGTTTACAAGGCCTAATGTGTGGAATAAATCGCCCGCAAATTTAGGTAGTTGGCTCGTGCCGTAAAGGCTTGCACTATTAACTAAGTACGGTACATACATTTCGGTGTAGCCGTTTTTGTCTGCGTGTGTATCTAGCATAAATTGCGTTAGTGCACGGTGCATACGCGCTACTTGGCCGCGCATTACGGTAAAGCGTGCGCCACTAATTTTAACGCCCATTTCAAAGTCTAAGCCGTTTAGGTCTTGCCCTACATCTACGTGGTCTTTTACTTCAAAATCGAATTTTTTAGGTGTTCCCCACGTTAAAACTTCAACGTTGTCATCTTCGTCTTTACCGGCAGGTACCGACTCGTCTGGCAAGTTTGGAATTGCTAAAGCAATGTCGTTAATCGCGGCTAATACTTCATCTTGCTCTGTTTTTGCGGCGTCAAGCTCGCTGCCTAAGTTAGCCACTGCATCAAGTAGTGGCTGTGCGTCTTCGCCTTTTGCTTTGGCTTGACCAATTGCTTTTGCGCTTGCATTACGTTGACTTTGAAGTTCTTGCGTTTTTACTTGTAATGTTTTGCGTTTTTCTTCAAGTGCCGTTACCGTCGCTACATCGAGTTCGTAACCGCGCGCAGCTAAACGTGCTGCAGTTTGTTCGATGTCTTGACGTAAAAATTTAGAATCTAACATGTTAGTTTTTTAACCTTTTTGCATTACTAGCTGAAGGCCCAGCCAAGCCATAAAAATACACACCATCACGTTTAAGATGATATTGAGGGCCATTTTAATAAAGTGACCTTGTTGTAATAACAACAACGAGTCCATTGAAAATGTTGAAAAGGTGGTTAATGCACCTAAAAAGCCAATACCGATAAGGGTTTTGGCGGGGCTAGCGGTGATAATTTCTTTATCTATCAAACCGTACAAAATGCCCATTAACAATGAACCCAGAATATTAACCGTCAACGTGCCAAAAGGGAATCCCCTACCGAGGAGTTTTAGCATGCTTTCGCTAATAAAAAACCGTAAACACGCACCTGAGGCTCCGCCAAGGGCGATCATCATATAAAGTTTAATCATTTTCGTACCGTTTAAGTGGGCTTTGCGCATCGCGCTCTTTTAGGTAGTCGAGTTTTTGTTTAATTTTTTGCTCAAGCCCGCGATCGCTCGGTAAGTAATATTCTTTACCTTCCATTTCTGGCGGTAAGTACTTTTCACCTGCGGCAAATGCGCCTTCTTCGTTATGCGCATAGCGGTACTCGGCGCCGTAACCTAAGTCTTTCATTAAGTTAGTTGGCGCATTACGCAGGTGCTCAGGCACTGGGTAACTTGGCTCGTTTTGAGCATCCTGCTTGGCTTGATTAAACGCCATATACACCGCATTACTTTTGGGTGCACTGGCTAAATACAATGTGGCTTGTGCAATAGCACGTTCGCCTTCGCTTGGCCCAACACGTTGAAATATATCCCACGCATTTAAGGCTACTTCCATTGCGCGCGGATCGGCGTTACCTATGTCTTCTGTAGCTATGGCAAGTAAACGCCTTGCTACGTATAGAGGGTCACCGCCACCAGCTAAAATTCGGCAATACCAATACAGTGCACCATCAGGAGAGCTGCCACGTACTGATTTATGAAAGGCTGAGATTAAATCGTAAAACTCATCGCCGCCTTTGTCATATTTAGCTAAATGCGTGGGCAGTACTTGGCTAAGTACGTGCTCGTCTACGTTGTATTGACCGTTTTGCTCAGTTGTTAAGTCAACTGCTTGTTCAAGTAAATTAAGTACTTTGCGCGCATCGCCGCCACTTGCTTGGCATAACGCCTTTTTAGCGTTGTCGGCAATAGTTATATGTTTTTGGCTTAATTGTTCGTCTTTTTTAAGTGCGCGCTCTATTACGGTGTATAAGTCGGTATCGGCAAGCGATTTTAAAACATACACGCGTGCACGCGACAATATAGCGTTGTTAAGTGCAAACGATGGGTTTTCGGTGGTTGCACCTACGAATATAAAGGTGCCGTCTTCAATGTGCGGTAAAAAAGCATCTTGCTGAGACTTATTAAAGCGGTGCACTTCGTCAACAAACATAAGGGTGCGTTGGCCACGGCTTTCTAGGTTGTCTCGCGCTTGCGTTACGCTGTCGCGTATATCTTTTACGCCTGCGGTTACCGCCGACATTTGAATAAGTGAGGCATCTGCATGGTTGGCAATTATTTGCGCAAGTGTCGTTTTACCAACACCGGGCGGGCCCCACAAAATTAAACTATGGCAGCGCCCCGCTACAATGGCTTGATGCAGTGGTTTATCAGCACTTAATAAATGCTGTTGACCAATGTACTCGTCAAGCGTTGTAGGGCGCATACGCGCGGCAAGTGGGCGTACATCGGGCCCAAAATTAAATCCTAAATTACTCACCGTTACTCTGATCGTCTATTTCAACACCTTCAGGAGGCGTAAATTCAAAAGTGCTTTTATCAAGCTGTGTATTAACTTGTGCATCGTTAAACGTAAATGACGATAACTGCCCTGAGTTGTCGGTAACTACTAATTTAGCAAGGCCTTGTTCGTTATCTGCAAACGCTATATCAAGTTGTTCTACTTGGCTTTCTACGCCTTTATTTGGTGTTACGCTAAAGCCTGTATTTGTTGCAAGTACGCTGTATTTTTCCCACTGTGCTGGGTCTTTAGATGTAAGTAGCACAAACGGTGTTGAATCAATTAGGCTGCTGGTTTTCATAATCGTTACTTGCTCAGCAAAGCTGTCGAAGTAATATGTTTTATCGCCGTTTGATACAAATAACGTATCGTCTGGATTAGTTTGCTGCCAGCGGATCATCATTGGCTGTTGAAGGGCTATTGTGCCCTCGCCTTGCATCACTGCTTGGCCTTCTTTGTCTGTTACTTTTTGTGCAAACTGCGCTTTAAAGCTTTTTAAAGTCGCAAGTTGGTCTTGTAATGCTTGGCTGTCGTCAGCAAAGCTTGGTGCAGCAAGTACGCTGCCTAACACTAATAATAAGGCGTTAAATTTTTTCATGAATTTGCTCCATTAGGTACTAATACATCGCGAGCGCCGTTATGACCTGGTGAACTCACGATACCCGATGTTTCCATTTGTTCTACTAAGCGTGCTGCTCGGTTATAACCAACACGTAGTTTACGTTGTACTGACGATACCGATACTTTGCCGGTTTCGATTACAAACGACACAGCTTCGTCGTATAGCGGATCGTTTTCTTCGTCTGCGTTTTCGCTAGCTTCACCGGGTAATAAAATATCCTCGCTTGCATCGCCATTGAGTATTTCATCAACGTAATTTGGTTTTGCACGCGCTTTCCAATCGTTTACTACAGCATGTACTTCATGGTCGTCTACAAACGCGCCATGCACACGCTCTGGTACGCTAGTACCTGGTGGTAAATAAAGCATATCGCCCATACCCAGTAGGTTTTCGGCGCCTTGTTGATCAAGTATGGTGCGCGAATCTATTTTACTTGATACCTGAAACGCCATACGTGTTGGTATATTTGCTTTAATTAAACCTGTAATTACATCAACCGATGGGCGCTGAGTTGCCAGTATTAAGTGAATACCTGCCGCACGTGCTTTTTGGGCAATACGTGCAATTAGCTCTTCTACTTTTTTACCTACAATCATCATCATGTCGGCAAATTCGTCAATTACTACAACAATACTTGGTAATTTACCTAGCTCGTCTGGGCCTTCTTTCATGCCATCTGTGTCTTTAAATAATGGATCAAGAATCGGGTAACCCGCTTCTTTGGCTTCAAGCACTTTTTGGTTGTAACCTTTTAAGTTACGCACACCTAATGCTGACATTAATTTATAACGACGTTCCATTTCGCCTACACACCAACGCAGTGCGTTAGCCGCTTCTTTCATGTCGGTTACTACTTCACACAATAAATGCGGAATGCCTTCGTATACTGAAAGCTCAAGCATTTTAGGGTCAATCATGATCATACGTACATCGTCAGGACCTGATTTGTACAGCAAGCTTACTATCATGACATTAACGCCCACTGATTTACCCGAGCCTGTAGTACCGGCAACAAGTAAGTGTGGCATTTTACCAAGGTCAGCACATACAGGCTGACCGGCAATATCTTTACCTAACACCATGGTAAGTGGCGACGGGTTTTGCTCAAATTTAGGCGCGTTTATTACCTCTGACAAACGTACTATTTCGCGGTGTTTGTTAGGAAGCTCAATACCTACATACGTTTTACCCGGTATAACTTCTACAACACGCACACTAATTGCCGAAAGCGAACGAGCTAAGTCTTTAGCCAAACCTGTAATTTTAGACACTTTAATACCGGGTGCTAAATCTAGCTCAAAACGTGTAACAACTGGCCCTGGGTATACAGCAACAACTTTAGCTTGAACGTTAAAGTCGAGTAATTTTGTCTCTACTAGGCGCGATACTGTATCGAGCTCTTCTTGCGAAATAGGGTTTTTAGCTTTATCCGGTCTGTCGAGTAAATCAAGCGACGGTAATGGCCCCGGTGGTGGCTCTTGCGTTAGTAATTGCTCAAACTTTTCTTTAGCCGTTGGCGGCGGTTGATACGCAGGTTTTGGCTTAGGCATTGGCCTAGCTGGCGATACCACCGTTGTGACTGGTTTTTCTGGCTCTATAACGGGGCTTTGGTCTAGTGCATTTAATGCAGCTTCTGTATCCATTGGCTCGTCATCTATGGCGCTAAAGCCAATTTCTTGATCGAGTATGTCGTCAAGCTCATCAAACGGCATAAAGTCATCACTAATTTGTGGCTCGCTAAATGGCGTTTGCGGTTTATTAATTGCTTTTTGTTTATCTGCTTTTTTATCTGATGTAGGTAGCTCTATTTGCTCATGAATATCGTCTTCAAAGTGAGCGTCAGCTTCATCGTTATTATTTACTTTGCCTGCAGCGTGTTCTCGGTGCATCCAGCCTTTTGCGTACGATACAATAAAGCGGTAAAGCCTAACCATTAAATCGCCAAGATAATCCACAAAATCAACCCACGATACGCCGGTTAGTAATGTTAAGCCTGCAAAAAAGAAACACAGCAATAATATAGATGTACCGGTAAAGTTAAATGCAGGCATCATGGCTGATGCAATAACATCGCCCACTACCCCACCAGATGAAAAGTTATAAATATCGTCAAAGTTTATACTGCTGATAGCCGTCGCTGAAGTAATAAATAAAGCAAAACCAATCACACGTAGCGCTAAGGTGGTGTAATCAAGCTGTAAAATACGGTGAGGCTGTTTAAATAACAAATAACCAAATAACTGAATGGCCGCAGGCACTAAATAGGCCAACCAACCAAAGGTGAGTAATAAAATGTCGGCTATCCATGCACCGGCTGCTCCTGTGATGTTGCTTACTTCGCTAAAACTAGTTTGCGACCATGCAGCATCTGCTGGATCAAAGCTGATTAAGGCACATAAAATAAATATTGCCATAAAGGTGCTGATAATCAGCCCTGTTTCTAATAGTCTTTGCACACCGTTTAGGCGCATAGTTTCCTATCCCTCTTTATTATTCTATTCGCACTTGCTTTGCAGTCAAATACCTTAGCAGGAAATGCAATTTGTTGCACTTTATCTTAACCTTCATGGCCTGATTATGAACAAGTTTTTATAATTTGAGCGCATCATGTTTAGATCTTCGAAGATTGATTTTAGTTAGCTTAAAAATTAACAACCAATATTATAGCTGTACTATAAATAATATTAAGCAATGTAAGGGCGGATAATGACCCCTTCTTCACCTTTTACTTCTTCCATTACTACATAAGTTCGGCTTTCACTTACGTTAGGCAGTTTTAATAATATGTCGCCTAATACACCACGATATTCTGACATATCATTTACGCGCGTTTTAAGTAAAAAATCAAAATTACCCGATACCAAATGACATTCTATAATTTCTTCGTGCTTTTTAACGGCCGCACTAAACTCATCAAATACGTCGGGAGATGTTTTAGTAATTGTTACTTCTACATACACCGATAAACCTTGCCCCAGCTTAGCTGGATCGACCACTGCTTTGTAGCCAAGGATGTAGCCTTCTCGCTCAAGCTTTTTCACTCGCTCCAGACAGGGCGTGGCGCTTAGGCCAACTCGTCTGGCCAGTTCAACATTTGAAAGGCGTCCATCATGTTGTAATTCCATTAAAATTTTACGGTCAATTCTATCTAATAATTGATGCATAGTACCAACTAGTTTTTTATGCTGTTTATTTTTGTTATATAGATGATAACACTAGATTTGACTTTAAAAAAGGTGAGACACACGCCCTTATGATGAATATAATAGTGAAAAATGTTAATCCGTTCTTAATAAGGCAAAAGTTATGATTATTGGTGTTCCTAAAGAAATTAAAAACCATGAATACCGTGTAGGTATGGTTCCTGCGAGTGTTCGTGAATTAGTAAACCACGGTCACCAAGTGATTGTAGAAACTGATGCAGGTATGGGCATTGGTTTTACTAACGAAGATTACACGCTAGCGGGTGCTGAAATTTTAGCAACTGCTGCTGACGTTTTCGCTAAAGCAGACATGATTATAAAAGTAAAAGAGCCACAAGCTGTTGAACGTGCAATGTTACGTGAAGACCAAATTCTTTTCACTTACCTTCACCTTGCACCTGATCTTCCACAAACTGAAGACCTTGTGAAAAGCAAAGCTATTTGTATTGCATACGAAACTGTAACTGACTCTCGCGGTGGTTTACCGCTTCTTGCTCCTATGAGTGAAGTTGCTGGTCGTATGTCTATTCAAGCTGGTGCTCAAGCGCTAGAAAAATCTAACCACGGTCGTGGCATGCTACTAGGTGGCGTACCTGGCGTTGAAGCTGCTAAAGTTGTTGTAATTGGCGGCGGCATGGTTGGTCGTAGTGCTGCACTTATGGCTGTTGGCATGGGTGCTGAAGTTGTAGTACTTGACCGTAATATCGACGTTTTACGTGCACTAGATGCGCAATTTGGTAATAAAGTAAAAGCTATTTACTCAACTGCTGATGCACTAGAAAAACACGTACTAGAAGCTGACTTAGTAATTGGTGGCGTACTAATTCCAGGTGCTGCTGCACCTAAACTAGTAACTGCTGAACACATTAAAGCAATGAAACCTGGTTCTGCAATTGTTGACGTTGCAATCGACCAAGGTGGCTGTATTGCTACTTCTAAAGCAACTACGCATGCTGATCCTACTTTCATCGTTGATGAAGTTGTTCACTACTGTGTTGCTAACATGCCAGGCGCTGTTCCTCGTACATCTACGTTTGCACTTAATAATGCAACATTGCCTTTCATCATTAACCTTGCAAACAAAGGTTATAAAAAGGCATTACTAGATGACGCTCACTTCTTAAAAGGCTTAAACGTAATTAAAGGCCAAGTAACTTACAAAGAAGTAGCTGAAGCGTTCAACATGGAATATGTTGACCCACGCACTGCAGTAGAAAATGCGTAACTACTATTGTTACCGCTTATACCTAAGTAATTATTTAGGTATAAGCATTAAAAAAGCAGCTAATTAGCTGCTTTTTTTGTGTCTAAATTTTAGATTTATACCAATCACATTAGATAAAACGCTTGATAATAAAATCGACTTTTACACGCTTAGCTTGGCCTAGTAATTTTTTAACTGGCTGCGGGTAATCGTCCATCGTTTCTAAATCATCGGGGCCTGTTAAACGTCGGCAGTGTTGTAAAATTTCCTGCTTTTCGTTATCAATAGCATCCATAATTGTTTGCTCTGGATCTTCTATTAAAATACCGTTTTCGATATCAAGACCCCATGCACGCGGATTTAAGTTATGCCCGCTCAGTAAATGTTTTGTTCTATCTGAACAAATACCTTTTAAATGAAACGAATTGCTTTCATCTTTCCACAGATACACATTTAAATTACCGTTGTCGATATGGCGCTTTTGCGTTTTTACAAACTTATGTAAAATGGTTTCGTATAAATAAGGTAATGCCCCTATTTTACTAAACGGCTCGCTTGGCGGTAAATAAAAGTCATTTGCTGTTTTATCGCCTACAACAATAGTCACTTGCTTACCCTGCTTTAATAATCGACGCAGTGATCGCATAAGCGGCGCCGGAAAATTAAAGTATGGCGTATACAACACAAGTTCTTGCTCTGTGTTATCAAATAACGCTTTTATTAAACGATTTAATTCGTTATTACGACGCCCGAGTCCTAAAAACAAGCGAATACCTAATGCTTGCGTATTTAGCTGCTCTGCTGCGTTATAACTTGCGACTTTTAAATCACGCATTAATTGCTTTTGATCAAGCTTAAAGTCGTGCAAACGCTTAAGCGGTCGTGTGTCTATGCGCGGCACAGCAACTGAACTAAGCAGCTTTGTTTCAATAAAATCAACTACTGAGTCACACAGTTCGCTCTGCGTTATTAAAAAGTAACGATCGAGTCTGTAGCGCTCGTTGTATTGCAAGTAAACGTTGTTTAAGCTTGCACCGCTGTAAAGTAAGGTGTCGTCAATTACAAAACCTTTTAAATGCAATACACCAAAAAGCTCTTTAGCTTTTACAGGTACGCCATACACTTGTACGTTCGATTTAAACTTTTCTAAATCGTCACAGTATAAGCTTGCGTTGCCGTCTGATTTATCTGCGCCAATTAAACCACGTTGCGCACGATGAAAATCCACCAGCACTTTTACCTCAAGTGCCGGGTTTGCCAATGACACACGATGCAGCGCGTCTAAAATCTCACGGCCCGCTTCGTCATCTTGTAAATACAACGCCGTAATATAAATTCGTTTTTTTGCGTTCGCTATCAAGCGTAGCAATTGCGTTCGGTAATCTTGCGCATTGGTTAAGACGTTAACGTCTTTTGAAGTCAACCCGAATGCGGGTTTTTCCTGCCAAAATAACATAGTTGCCTATTTGCTTAGGTCACATAATCTATCAGTGACAAATAAAATTAGGTAAAACATAACAAAAAAAATCAAAGGGGTCATGAAATAACGCTGTTTTGTTGCCTGTTAGTCTATTTATTGAGCTACTTAGGCATTTTAACTGTAAAAGCAAAGAACTCTAGTACACAATACTGCACAGCTTTTCGATTTAAGAAAAAAAATAATCGCGGATTTTGTTTACATCTGCCTTGTTTTTCTTAGAATCAAGCGCATTAATGAGCATATTGAACACCGTATTAAACGTTTAGGAAAAATAATGACTGAAGCAAAACATTGTAAGCTACTAATTTTAGGCTCTGGCCCAGCTGGTTATACTGCCGCAGTATATGCAGCACGTGCAAATTTAAACCCTGTTTTAATTACAGGCATTCAACAAGGTGGCCAATTAACAACCACAACTGAAGTTGAAAACTGGCCTGGTGATGCACACGGTTTAACAGGCCCTGCGTTAATGGATCGTATGAAAGAGCACGCTGAGCGCTTTGAAACAGAAATCATATTCGATCACATTAATAAAGTAGATGTATCTAAGCGCCCTTTCACACTAACTGGCGACCAAGGTACTTACACATGTGATGCGTTAATCATTGCAACCGGTGCGTCTGCTAAATACTTAGGCTTAGAGTCAGAAACTAATTTCCAAGGCCGTGGTGTTTCGGCGTGTGCTACGTGTGACGGTTTTTTCTATAAAGGTCAAAAAGTAGCAGTTGTTGGTGGTGGTAATACAGCGGTTGAAGAAGCGCTTTACTTATCTAACATTGCTGATGAAGTACATGTTATTCACCGTCGTGATAGTTTCCGCAGTGAAAAAATACTAGCTGACCGCCTTGCTGAAAAAGCAGCAAACGGTAACGTTGTAATGCATTACAACCGCACGCTTGACGAAGTACTAGGCGACCAAATGGGCGTAACAGGCGTTCGTATTAAAGATGCACACTCTGATGCAACTGAGGAGCTTGATTTAGCAGGCGTATTCATTGCTATTGGCCATAAGCCAAATACAGATATGTTTGTTGGCCAACTAGAAATGAAAGATGGCTACTTAGTTGTAGAGTCTGGTCTTCACGGCAACGCGACTCAAACAAGCGTAGAAGGCGTTTTTGCTGCAGGTGATGTGTCAGACCATATTTACCGTCAAGCAATCACATCAGCGGGTACAGGCTGTATGGCTGCACTTGATGCTGAACGTTTCTTAGATAATCTATAAGCGGTCAAAATAATTTAGAGGGGCTGATTATTCAGCCCTTTTTTTATGCCTAAAATATAGTTACACTTTTACGATCAATTATAAAATAAGTACTGTATGAGAAATCAGCTATACCAATTAAGCGAAACCGATATAGCATTCCCCAACCCGGAATACGCATTAGAATCCCCTGATGGCTTGTTAGCAATTGGTGGCGATTTAAGCTTGCCTCGGCTAAGTAATGCCTACAAAAACGGAATATTCCCTTGGTTTAGTGAAGATGAGCCTATTATGTGGTGGTCGCCAAGTGAGCGAGGCATTTTTGAGCTTAATGATTTTCATATAAGTAAGAGCCTGCGTAAGCATTTAAAAAAACACCCTGTTAGAGTAACTATTAATAATGCCTTTGAGGAAGTGATAGAAGCCTGTCGCGATCAACGCCTTGATACCGATGGCACCTGGATCACCTCTGACATGCTCGACGCTTACGTTAACGCGCACCATGCTGGCATTGCACATAGTTTAGAGGTATGGAGTAACGGAGAGCTTGCAGGTGGCTTATACGGCATAATGCAAAATGGGGTATTTTGTGGCGAGTCGATGTTTCATCATCAAACTAATTGCTCCAAACTTGCTATGTGGGCATTGGTAAATTGGCTTAAACGTCATGATGCACATTTTATTGATTGCCAGCTAGAAAATCCTTATTTAATGACCCTGGGTGCACAAGTAATCCCCCGTTCAACATTTTTGACTAAACTAAAAGCTGCACATAACTATACTGTTAACCCTATTATGTGGGAGCCACAAGAACTTGACGCAATCTATGAATGAGCAACTTCCTGCACGTGTTGGTTTAACCCAAGAGTTTGACTGTAGTTATTTACCCAACAGACAAGAGCAACTTTTAGTTATTCTTGATCCTAGTTGCTACAGCACCGACAAATTTGAGTCATTATTAGGCTTGGGATTTCGTCGCAGTGGTAATCAAATATACCGTCCGCATTGCCCAATATGCAGTGCATGTAGTTCTGTACGTGTATTAGCACAAGAGTTTATGCCCTCAAAATCGCAAAAACGTAAACTAAACAAAGCAAAAACACAGTTTGAGATAAAATATTCAACGCAAGAGCGACCTGAGTACTATCCACTTTATAGCAAGTACATATCTATGCGTCATCAAGACGGAAGTATGTATCCTCCTGAAAAAGAACAGTTTCAAAGTTTTTTACTTTGCAGTTGGCTCAAAATCACATTTATTGAACTATGGCATGAAGATACTTTAGTTGCCGTTGCTGTAACTGATTGTATGAACAGCGCTATTTCAGCAATCTATACTTTTTTTGACCCCGACTTTGAACACTATAGCTTAGGCTCGGTAATGATATTAGAGCAACTTAAGTTTGCTAAAGAGCAAAATAAACAATACGTGTACTTAGGCTATCAAATAGACGAATGCGACAAAATGAAGTACAAAACTCAGTTTTTACCTGCCCAAAAACAGCTCAATGATGAGTGGGTGGCTATTTAATTTGCAAATATAGCCCCTGCGCCTTTACTTATTGGTGTATTTTGGGCAAAATCTGCAGCGTTTAACTATTAAAGAGGTGTTACGCTAAACATGGCGAAAGAAGACGTAATCGAAATGCAAGGGACTGTCCTTGATACTTTACCAAATACAATGTTCCGAGTTGAGCTAGAAAATGGTCACGTAGTTGTGGCTCATATTTCAGGCAAAATGCGCAAAAACTATATCCGTATTTTAACCGGCGATAAAGTAACGGTAGAAATGACTCCTTACGATTTATCAAAGGGTCGTATCGTATTCCGTGCTCGCTAAGTAAGTGCGTAAACGAGATTTAGTTTTTGGCTAGTATTTAACTAGCTTTAAGCGTTTATTAAATGTAATTGATAGATATTGACTAGCAATTACATTTAATAAACAAAAAGCCCAGTTTTTACTGGGTTTTTTGTTGCCTATAAATAAAGTCAAAAAAAATGGCCCGCTATTATTTAGCGGGCCATTTTATTTAACTAAACTTTTTAACAACAAGCTTTACGCAGGCGTTAGACTGCTCTCGTAATCAAAGTGAATCTTCTTGTCTTTAACTGATACTTTAACCGTACCGCCATCAACAAGTTCACCAAAGAGTATTTCGTTAGCAAGCTGCTTTTTAAGCTCTTCTTGAATAACACGCGCCATTGGACGTGCACCCATCGCTTTATCGTAGCCTTTATCAGCAAGCCATTCACGCGCTTTAGACGTAAGCTCAAGGTTAACTGATTTTTTATCAAGCTGCGATTGCAGTTCCACAATAAATTTATCAACCACCAGTAGAATAACTTCACGTTCAAGGTGATTAAACCAAATGATGTTATCTAAACGGTTTCTAAATTCTGGTGAAAATACTTTATTAATTGCACCCATTGCATCGTGCGTATGATCTTGCTCTGTAAAACCAATCGACTTACGCGTAGTTTCTTGAACGCCCGCATTGGTAGTCATTACAACCACTACGTTTCTAAAATCAGCTTTACGACCGTTATTATCGGTTAATGTACCGTGATCCATAACCTGTAGCAAAATGTTGTAAATGTCTGGATGCGCTTTTTCAATCTCATCTAGTAGTACAACTGCATGTGGATTTTTAATCACAGCTTCTGTTAATAAACCACCTTGTTCAAAACCAACATACCCTGGTGGTGCACCAATTAATCGGCTTATTGCATGGCGTTCTACATATTCCGACATATCAAAACGAATAAACTCAACACCCATACATTTAGCAAGTTGCTTAGTTACTTCTGTTTTACCCACACCGGTAGGCCCTGCAAACAAGAACGAACCTACTGGTTTTTCTTCGCTCGATAAACCAGAGCGAGATAAGCGAATAGCTGATGTAAGCGCATCAATAGATTGATCTTGCCCAAACACGAGCATTTTAAGGTTACGGTCTAAGTTTTTAAGCGTTTCTTTATCTGTTGACGATACACTTTGCGCAGGAATACGTGCCATTTTAGATATAATTAGTTCTATATCTGCTACGCCAATGGTTTTTTTACGTTTAGAGCTAGGTTGCAAGCGCTGACTTGCACCGGCTTCATCAATTACATCAATTGCTTTATCTGGCAAGTGGCGCTCATTAATATATTTAGCACTAAGCTCTGCGGCTGCTTTTAATGCTTTTTGAGTGTAACGAATACCATGGTGCTCTTCGTAACGCTCTTTTAAGCCGTTTAATATTTTAGTGGTATCGGCAACACTTGGCTCAAGTACGTCAATTTTTTGGAAGCGACGTACCAATGCACGGTCTTTCTCAAAAATATTTTTATACTCGTTGTAAGTTGTTGAACCCATACAACGTAACTTACCACTAGAAAGCAGTGGTTTAAGCAAGTTTGATGCGTCCATAACACCACCAGACGCCGCGCCGGCACCAATAATAGTATGTATTTCATCAATAAATAAAATAGACCCAGGCTCTGCTTGTAGCTCTTTTAATAAGCTTTTAAAACGCTTTTCAAAGTCGCCACGGTATTTAGTACCAGCAAGCAATGCACCCATATCTAGCGAGTACACAACGGCATCTGCAATTACTTCTGGTACTTGCTTATTAACAATGCGATACGCTAAGCCTTCAGCAATGGCTGTTTTACCAACGCCCGCTTCACCAACAAGTAATGGGTTATTCTTTTTACGACGACACAATACTTGTACCGTGCGCTCTACTTCGCTGTCGCGCCCGATCAGTGGGTCAATGTTACCTTCACGTGCTTGAACGTTTAAGTTTGTTGTAAAGCTGTCTAGCTTGCTTGCTTCTTCGTTTTGAACTTCTTGCACTTCATCATGAATATCGTCGCTGTCGTTACCTAATTCATCATCAGCTTTAGAAATACCGTGCGAAATAAAGTTAACAATATCTAAGCGCGATACATCGTGCTTTTTAAGTAAGTAAACAGCTTGGCTTTCTTGCTCAGAAAAAATAGCGACTAGTACGTTTACGCCTGTAACTTCATTTTTGCCTGACGATTGCACATGGAACACAGCACGTTGTAGTACACGTTGAAAACCAAGTGTTGGCTGAGTTTCACGCTCTTCTTCTAAATCTGGAATGACGGGTGTTGTTTCGTCAATAAATTCTAATAATTCGGTTTTTAAACCAGAAATATTAACACCACACGCGTTTAGTGCTTCTCCTGCAGAAGGATTATCTAACAGCGCAAGTAAAAGGTGCTCTACGGTCATAAACTCATGACGGCGAGTGCGCGCTTCACGAAACGCGGCATTTAATGTGAGTTCTAAGTCTTTGTTTAGCATTGGCAACCCCTTACTGAGATAATAATTTATACCACAACAATCGGATGTTTGATCACCCTAACTGGTATTTATTCCTGCTCACAACTACAAAGCAGTGGATGCTCGTTATCACGCGCGTAGCGGTTAACTTGTTCAGCTTTAGTATGGGCTACGTCAGCGCTGTAAACACCGCATATACCCTTACCTTTTTCATGAACCTGAAGCATCACGTCGGTTGCTCTATCGCTATCCATATTAAAAAACGTCGTTAAAACTTCTATTACAAAGTCCATCGGCGTGTAGTCGTCGTTATTTAAAACAACTTTATATTTTCGCGGCGGCTGTAGCTTTTGCTTTTCACTGTCGCGAACTGTGTCGATAACACCTGAATCTTTCATACCACTCATAATTAAATATAGTCTTGTCTTTGTAACTCAAGCAAACTTGAATAAAAAATAAATAAAATGTTAAAAAAATAACTCAAAACACTTGACTGGTTGGCTAAATAAACTACAGTCAAACGTAGATTGATTAAACCTTAGTCAGTCTAGCAAATAATACAATTTAGAATAACTAAATTAGTCAACTTATTGAAGGATGTAGAAGTATGGCTTGCGGTAAAGTTAAATGGTTCAATAACGCTAAAGGTTTTGGTTTCATCGTAGAAGACGGCTGCGAGAATGATATTTTCGCTCATTACTCAACAATTGTAATGGACGGTTATAAAACGCTTAAAGCTGGTCAAGATGTAACATTCGAATTAGAACAAGGACCTAAAGGTCTACACGCTAAAAATATTGCCCCAGATGGTGACATTATTGAGTGACTATTGTTTTGTTCGACTAAAGCGAGTGACCTTTTAAGATCCTCGCTTAATTCCTTAAGCATACTAACTTATCTCTTCTCCCCTATTTATTGCCTCTTTTCATTCAAATTCAACCCTTTTCCTTGAATTTATTTTATATACCCCAATGTTCTAAGAGTTGATTGTTTAACTGCTTATTGGGCATGCTCAAACTCTAGCCCTTTTTATTTAAGCTTGTTACACTCTTAGTGCTAAAAATTGCGTATTAACGCAGCAACTAATCCAACTTGTCGCCTCTTATATATGTACTAGGCTAAAGGCTGATTTATTTTTGTTAATTTTTTAGCTATAAATACAATTCCAGTTCGTCAGGTGTGACTATTCTGCTTTTATAAAAGAGCAACGCTGAGTACCAACACCTAACAAACTATTCATTACGAGCGTACGTGTGCATTAACTCGTTTAATAATATGTACTCACTCATCAGTAATGATTTTCTTTGCATTGTTGAATAAGACCTTATCGGTCGACTATCTAGGAATGATGATGACATCAAAAATTATCTATACAAAAACGGACGAAGCTCCGGCACTAGCAACTTATT
Organism: Pseudoalteromonas sp. Z1A8; assembly: GCF_011378855.1. Classification (GTDB taxonomy): domain Bacteria; phylum Pseudomonadota; class Gammaproteobacteria; order Enterobacterales; family Alteromonadaceae; genus Pseudoalteromonas. The sequence goes on from NZ_WTLB01000005.1 coordinate 53,645, forward strand.
CGTTGCTACCGATCATCCAAGCATATACAAATGCGGCCGGTGTTGAAGTTGAAACTCGCGATATCTCATTAGCAGGTCGTGTAATTGCTAGCTTCCCTGATTATTTAACACCAGAACAACGCATTGGTGATGCACTAGCTGAACTTGGCGAGCTTGCTAAAACACCAGAAGCAAACATCATCAAATTACCAAACATCAGTGCATCTGTACCACAGCTTCGCGCTGTAATTAAAGAGCTTCAAGCACAAGGTTATGCACTTCCAGATTACCCTGTTGAACCTAAAAATGATGAAGAAAAAGCAATTCAAGCTGCTTACGACAAAATTAAAGGCAGTGCAGTAAACCCAGTACTACGTGAAGGTAACTCAGATCGTCGCGCGCCAGGTTCTGTAAAAGAATATGCACGTAACAACCCACATTCAATGGGTGCGTGGAGCAAAGATTCAGAGTCTTACGTTGCAAGCATGAGCGAAGGCGATTTCTTTGGTTCAGAAAAGTCAGTCACTGTTGATGCAGCCACTGATGTACGTATTGAACATGTTGCAACTAACGGCGACGTTACAGTACTTAAACAAAGCACGCCGCTGTTAGCTGGCGAAGTTATTGATGCATCAAGCATCAGCGCTTCTAAGCTTCAAGCTTTCTTAGCTGCAGAAATTGATGCTGCTAAAGAAAAAGGTGTTTTATTCTCGCTTCACATGAAAGCGACAATGATGAAAGTATCTGATCCAATCATCTTTGGTCACGCTGTAAAAGTATTCTACAAAGATGTATTTGCTAAACACGGTGAGCTTTTTGAAGAGCTAGGTGTTGATGTAAATAATGGTTTAGGCGATGTATATTCTAAAATTCAAACATTAGACGACGCTAAGCGCGAAGAAATTGAAGCAGACATTCAAGCTGTTTACGCTAACCGCCCTGCTATTGCTATGGTTGACTCTGATAAAGGTATTACAAACCTGCACGTACCAAGTGACGTGATCATCGATGCGTCTATGCCTGCTGCAATCCGTTCAAGCGGTCAAATGTGGAATAACGATGGTAAATTACAAGACACAAGCTTTGTAATTCCAGATCGTTGTTACTCAGGTATTTACCAAGCAACTATTGATTTTTGTAAAGAAAACGGCGCGTTTGATCCAACGACTATGGGTAGCGTTCCAAACGTTGGCCTTATGGCTCAAAAAGCTGAAGAATATGGTTCACACGATAAAACGTTTGAAGCTAAAGCAGATGGTTCTATCCGTGTTGTTGATGCAAACGGTACTACATTACTTGAGCACAGTGTTGAGCAAGGCGATATTTGGCGCATGTGTCAGGCTAAAGATGCACCAATCCAAGATTGGGTTAAACTTGCAGTAAGCCGTGCACGCGCAACGGGCGTTCCAGCTATTTTCTGGTTAGACGAAAACCGTGCACATGATGCTGAGCTAATCAAAAAAGTAAATAAATACCTACCAGATCACGATACAGCTGGCCTAGACATTCAAATTTTAGCACCGCTTGAAGCAACATTGTTCTCATTAGCGCGTATTAAAGAAGGTAAAGACACTATTTCTGTAACAGGTAATGTTTTACGTGATTACCTAACAGATTTATTCCCAATTTTAGAGCTAGGTACAAGTGCTAAAATGCTTTCAATTGTTCCACTTATGAACGGTGGTGGCTTATTTGAAACTGGCGCGGGTGGTTCTGCACCTAAGCATGTTCAACAATTCGAAAAAGAAAACCACTTACGTTGGGATTCTTTAGGTGAATTTTTAGCACTTGCTGCTTCTCTTGAGCACCTTAGCGTAACGACGGGTAACAACAAGGCACAAGTACTTGCTGATACACTAGATAAAGCAACAGGCACTTTCTTAGCAGAAAACAAGTCTCCTTCACGTAAAGTGAAAGAAATTGATAACCGTGGTTCTCATTTCTTCCTATCTTTATTCTGGGCACAAGAACTTGCTAAGCAAAATGACGACAGTGAACTTAAAGCACAGTTTACTCAAATCGCTAGCGACCTTGAGTCTAATAAAGATAAAATCGTAAGTGAGCTTAACGATGCGCAAGGCCCTGCAGTTGATTTAGGCGGATACTTCCTACCTAATGACGATGCTGCGTTTAAAGCAATGCGTCCAAGCACTACATTTAACGATATTCTTGCTAAATTAGTATAAATATTAGTTTGAATTAAAAAGCCGCTTACTTGTAAAAGTAAGCGGCTTTTTTGTGCCTAAATTTTATAAAAAAGGCCGCTATTTTACAAATAGCGGCCTTTAAAATAATTAAACTTAATTTAATTATTTAGTATATTAATTACTTGGTATATGCACGTGGCATTTTTGAATCAGTCATATAACGGTCACGCAGTTTATCTTGGCGAGATTGTGTAGATACCTCAACGCCATTAATAAACATTTTATTCACGTGGCTGCTGAGTTCAAACGGGTCATTACTCCACATTACTACGTCAGCTGCTTTACCTACTTCAAGGCTACCTGCATTAATACCAAATACATCAGCAACGTTTGATGTAACCGCTTTTAACGCGCCCTCTTGGCTCATACCGTACGATACAGCATTACCAGCATCAAAACGCAGCTGGTAAATGTTGTGGCTTGCATCGCCGCCTACTGTTAATAATACTTTTACGCCTGCTTTTTCAAGCACGCCTGCATTATCTAAACTCGCATGAAGCGAATCAAAACTTGCTGGTAAGCTATCCATTGCACTAATAATTACTGGGATATTTGCTTTAGCAACGCGCTCTTTGACTACAACAGCGTCTTGTGCACCGTTAAGTACTAAGTTAATACCAAATTGCTCTTTTACTTTAATAAGCTCAATAATATCTGCCGCACGCGATACGCCAACCACTAATGGCATTTCGCCACTGAGAACTTTTGCCATTACTTTGTCTTCAGTACTTGGCTTGTCGTCATCTTTTTTAGCTTTTTTACCGGCTTTAGTTTTGTGCTCATCAAGCTTATTAATAAGTGTTTGCAAAGTAAAAGCACGAGAACCTTTACTACGCTCACCTAAGTAAACAATTAAAGCCGCTTGTTTTTGCATGTTGCTGTCAAAACTACCACTTAAATCAACAACACTAGCAAGGCCTGAAAAAATGCTATCGCCGCCATGAGGGGTAATTACATCGCGTGTTACACCGCCTTTACGCGCATAAGGAATTAAGCTCGAATGTGCGTTGTAAGCCAAGCTTACATCAAAATCAATACCAGCCTTTTCCTCGCCTGCATCGCGAGAGCCCGCAACTGCACTTACTTCAACTAAACCAAGTTGATTAATACTTGCAATAAAGCCAGGGGTTACAATTTGACCCTTTGCATCAATAACTTTATCGGCTTTAACTTCAGTTGGGTTAATTGCTGTGATTTTGCCATCTGTCATGACAATGCTTGCCGCTTCTAATACGCCTTGATCTGATGACGTATGCAATGTTGCATTAATAATTGCTAGCGATTGTGCGCTTACAGCACCAGATGCTAATAATCCTGCAGCAACCAGAGAAAGCGAAAACGAACGTGATAAATTTTTCATTCTGGGTGCTCCTTATTGTTGACCTAACATAAAATCACTTGTTGCTTGATACGCGCTGTCGTTTCTATCGTAAACCTTTGCACCATCAACAAACACTTGTTCAGCTTTAGCATAAACACTAAATGGGCTTTGATTCCAAATAACCACATCGCCCTGCTTACCGGCTTCTAGTGAACCTGTTTTGTCATCAATACCAAGTGATTTAGCCGCGTTAGCCGTGATCCATTTAATAGCGTGCTGCTCAGAAATATCAAAACCATTTTCGTTAGCGCGGTACATAACCTTGCCCGCTTCTTGGTTTAAGCGCTGAATTGTTGTATCTGAATCTGAGTGAACAACCGCACATGAATTTTTAACTGCATCAACAATAGCCACGTTTTCTTGAACCATGTCGTAGGCTTCCATTTTAAAGCCCCACCAGTCTGGCCAAAGTGCAGCACACGAGCCATTCTCAGCAAGTAGGTCAGCAATTTTATATGCTTCTACACCGTGATGGAACGTACCCGCGTCATAATTAAATTCTTTTGACAGGTCAATCATCATTGCCATTTCTTCGGCTTTATAACAATGATTATGAATACGTACTTCGCCTTCAAGCACACCACGCAGCGTATCGTGTTTAATATCACGTACTGGTGCTTCTGGGTTTAAACCTGCTTCATAATCGGCATCGTATTTATCCCATGCACGTTTGTACTCAGCGGCTTCAGCCCACGCCATGCGATAACCTGCCATATTACCCATACGGGTTGAAGGCAATACACCTTGACGACCATAAACACGTTTAGGGTTTTCACCACACGCCATTTTTAAACCGTATGGCGCATCAGGAAACTTCATGCCTTGCATAGTGTGTGCAGGTACATTTTTAAGCGTAACGCCGCGTCCACCAAATAAGTTAGCTGAGCCTGGTAAAATTTGCAGAGAAGTAATACCGCCTTCGCGAGCACGGTTAAAGCCTGGATCTTGTGGCCAAATAGAATGCTCAACCCACACTTCAGCAGTGTTAGGGCTGGTCATTTCGTTGCCATCTTGATGCGACTCAACCGACGGGCTTGGGTAGGCACCTAAATGCGAATGCACGTCAATAATACCCGGTGTTACCCATTTGCCTTGTGCATCAATTGTAATATCAGCAGTAGCAGTTAAGTCTTTACCTACTTGTTGTACTTTGCCATCAACAAGCAATACGTCAGCATCATCTAAACGCTCACCAGTACCGGTAAGTACTGTTGCATTTGTAATAAGTGTGCTTGATGTAGCTACGGGCTGATAAGTGCTTGGGTAAGGATTTTTGTTGATTGTTATTTTATCGTCTTGCGGGCCGTTTTCTTGGCAACCTACAAGTGCAGCAGCTAAGCCAACTGCTAATAAAGAAGGTGCAAATTTTTGCATGTTGTTTGGATCTCCTGTTTTTTTGCTACTTTAGCGAAAGCTAAGGAATAAAGCCAAAAAAACAGGTGAAAACGCAGTTAATTAAGATGAATATCTGTAATTATTTCTTTATATAATTGTTATACAACTTTTCAAGCGCACCTTCGGTTGTAAGCGATGGATCTTTGCTTATAAAATGCTTAACCGTACGGGTTACAAAATCAGAGTTTTGCTTATGTAGCTTTGAAAAATCTTTAATAATTGTATTACCATCTTTAGCCGCAGTTACTTTGTCATGGCGGTGACGATACTGGCTCAATGCTTTATTAAAATCGCCTTGGTAGTCTTCAACCAATATTTTATAAAAGTCACTTTTTTGTACGTTTAAGTCATTAATGCAGTAATTTAACGCCTCTTTAAAGTCGGTAAATATCATGCCTTCTACATCAAATTCTTTCGTTTTTTCGCGTACAGCGACTTTGGCATCTTCTGTGGCATAGCTAAAACCAGTAAACGCTAAACGCTCAGCCGCTTCTTTTCCTAATTTCATACCTGCTTGAATACTATGGGCAAACTCATCGCTCATGTCGCCAAGTTCGTTTTCTTCCCACATGTTATAAACACGCAGAGGTTTTGCGTATTTAGTGGCAAGCTTTTTTTTCATTTTAGTGAAACGCTCATCAATCGTCATCAGCCTTTCGTTATGTAAAAGCGCATGGCACTCATAACACGCAGGAATAGATATAAAGTCAGCCTCTTCACCTAAATCAACAATGCTTTGTAGCATATGCAGCGGCGGACAATGGTCGCGCTCTGTTGCTTCACAACCACAATAAAAACACTGGTTAAAATGCTGCTGATCGCAAGCGTATGCTTGCTGATAATAACTGGCTAACGTTTTGCTCACCGTTGCTCCTAAAAAACACGACTAAATTATGGGGGCGATAATAACAGCCTGAAAAAATAAGTCATACAAATTGCATTAAATTAGTTATCTATTATTGCGCTAATAAAGTAGCGCAATAATAAGGCGAAATTATAACGTGTAGTTGCTATCACTAATTGCTCCCTGCATTGCTCTACCTCCTGCATCCATGCACTCGTATACGAACAATTTTTAATGCAGTAAGTGCGCTATTTAATGCGATAAAATGATTATTTTTTTAATTGGTATCAGTAGCTATATTTAAATCACGGCCGCTATTAAACCAAATAAACCACCAAACACACCACCCCACACTACAAGCCAGCCTAAGTGCTCGCGGATCATGGTTTGAATAATCTCTTTAACCATTTTTGGGGTAAGCTCATCTAAGCGCTCATCAACTAATTTAAGCACTGTTTTATGTAGACTCTCTGCGCTATTACCTTGTGAGAGTGTTTGGCTTACTAATGCTTTAAAATCGTCAGTTTGGGAAATTTCACTAAGCGACAATTGCATTTTTTCAATAAACTTTTCACGCATTGGCTCTATTGCTGCAGTGCCGCCAAACATACCTAACATGCTACCAAACTGAGATTCTTCAATAACGACAAGTAAATTGTCGAATGCAGGGTTTAAATCAACATTGCTAATTATTGGCTCAAAGTCGATATTGGGCTGCACTTTATTGAGTAAATTATTAATTTTTTGCTCTGAAAAAAACTCCGTTAATATTAGGTTTCGTATAGCTACTTTAAAGCTTTCAAACTTAAGCGCAATAACACCCGAGCCATATAAAAACGGGACTTTTTCGAACAACATATGAATAGCTAATAAATTAGTTACCGCGCCAGAAAGTGCAAATAAACCAACAGATAACACAATTGCTTGGTTAAACATAAAACCTACAACAACACATAAACCCGCTAGCAAATTGGTTATTAAACTTTTGTTCATTTTTACTCCATTACAGTAAGTGTAATTTTTATGCAATATAGTCATTAATTTTACAACGTTTAGATTGTTAAATTAATACCTTTTTGCCATAGTTTAAGTATCTGTTTAAAAGGCGAGCAATTGTTATGTGGAAAACAGTAAATGAGCACATCAGCCAAGCCATTAGTTTTGACTTTAAACACACCTATAAACGCCAATTACAAAGTACAAATACCGACAAACTATTTCATATTACCAATGGTACGCATAACTTCTTCGTTAAAATAGCATTAAAAAGCGAACTCGAGCGTTTAGAAAGTGAATTTATTGGCTTAAAGCTTTTAGCGCAAAATAGTAATTTTAAAGTCCCTGAATGTATTACAACCGGTGCAAATATAGAGTTTTCGTTTATTGTTTTACAGTGGCTTGTTTTAGATAAACAACCCCACAACACGTGGGCAACTATGGGAAGCAGCCTCGCTAAAATGCATCAAAAACACGACCAAGCCATGTTTGGTTTTGATGTAGACAACTATATAGCCACTACCATACAACCTAATCGCTGGCATAAAAAATGGGATGTATTTTACGCCGAAGAGCGTATAGGGTGGCAATTACAGTTACTCGCTGAAAAAGGCATTAACTTTATTGAACCCGAGCGCTTAATTAATGCCGTTAAAGAACAGCTGCATAGTCACCAAGTAGAACCTTCATTATTACATGGCGATTTTTGGCGAGGAAATATGGGCTTTTTAAAAGCAGAGCCAACGGTATTTAACCCGGCTTGTTATTATGGTGATCGGGAAGTTGATATTGCAATGAGCGAACTATTTGCGCCACTGCCAAAAGACTTTTATAGCGCCTATAACGCGCACTACCCGCTTTCTCAAAATTACGAAAAACGTAAGTTAATATACCAGCTATACCCTATTTTAAATCACGCTAATATATTTGCCGGGCACTATCTTACTGAAGCTAAACAACATATAGAAAAGCTGCTCATTTAATACAATTTTCTGCGTAAAATAAATGTCATAATAGGCTATTCAGAACTATATTTAATCAGTAAGTAAGGAGTTCAGCTTTGAGCCATTAAGTAGTTGCTAGCATATACACAATTACTTAATTATTTATAACTGGAGTGATTATGAAAGATTTTTTATCACAACGAATAACGTGCCCACACTGCGGCCACCACATACATTTAGACTTAGACGCAAGCATGGGCGATCAAGACTACGTTGAGGAATGCACTGCCTGTTGTAACCCAATTCATTTAAATATGCATATAGATCATGCTAACAATAAATTAGAGCTACACGTAGACAGTGACGACGAACAAATATTTTAACTTAAGCCTGATGGCGTAAGTAGTTTTCTACCGTATTTACAATAGTGTAAGTTTGCTGATCAACTTCAATATTAAACTTGTCACCCACTTGCGCTGCATCAATGTTTGTAATGGCGAGCGTTTCTGGAATTAGATGTAACCAAAAGCCTTGTTCGTCAACTTCGCCTACGGTTAAGCTTGCGCCATTTACCGCAACAAAGCCTTTATATAGCACATACTTTTGCCACTCTTTTGGCAAACTGAGTTGTATTTTGCAGTTATTCTCAAGCTTCACTATTTGAGAAATTTGTGACGTACAATGAATATGCCCAGACACTATATGCCCACCCAACTCAGTACCAAACGTAACAGAGCGCTCATAATTAACTAAACTGCCTAGCTCAAGTAGGCCTAAATTAGTTAACTTTAGGGTTTCGTCAATCACATCAAAATGCACTTGCGCCACCACATCGTGATTACTTAGCTCAACTTGCACAACGGTTAAACAACAGCCATTAATAGCAATACTTGCGCCTAAATCTAAATGCTTAACGTACTCATCGCTTACCGATACAACTAAGCGTAAAACACCGTCTGTTTGAGTTTTAGAGACTACCGTAGCTTGCGTTTGCACTATTCCTGTAAACATAAAATCACTTTAAATTATTACAAAGTGCTAGTTTAACGTATCAACTCATAAAATCATTCACTCCTGTGATTTTTATTTAAACCCCAATAGATTACAATTACGCCCTATTTTATCAACTAGCTGTTTTTATGACCTTTTGTAATTGGGAAGCCAAGCGTTTACTTTCCCTCGCTTTACCTGTTTTTTTAGCGCAAGTAACTCTTATTTTAATGTCGGTCGTCGACACCATCATGGCCGGACAAGTCAGCCCTACTGATTTAGCTGCACTTTCTATTGCTACGGGGATATGGAATCCTCTTTTACTTGGCCTTCAAGGTATTTTATTAGCGCTTACTGGTATTATTGCGCAGTTTTCAGGTGGCGATGATCGCAAAGGTATTAGTCATTATTTTCAACAAGCTCTCTATTTAACGGCTATTTTATGCTGCGTAGGCTTTTCTATTACCTATTTAGCCGACACCATTATTTTTAAACTAGACACCAGCCCAGCGATTGCAAATCTTGCGTATGATTACATTCACTTTGTTAAATGGGGCATTTTTGGTTTTTTAACTTTTACGGTATACAGAAACGTTACCGAAGGCATGGGTATGACCAAGCCCGCGTTTTATATAAGCCTGCTGGGTTTAGCCGTAAATATTCCGGTAAATTATATTTTTATAAATGGCTTATTTGGCTTACCCGCTTATGGCGGCGCAGGGTGTGGTATAGCAACAGCCATTGTTTTAACCGTTATGGCAATAGCGCAAGTTACCTATTGCCACACAAGTAAAAAGGTAGATGCCAAAGGCCTGCTTTCATCATTTAAAAAACCTAACCTAACCACTATTGGTATAATTACAAAATTAGGGATACCAATCTCACTAGCCACTTTTTTTGAAGTTACTTTATTTGCATGTATACCTCTGTTTATAGCGCACTTAGGTGCAGTTGCAGTCTCTGGTCATCAAATAGCAGCAAGCGTTACTACTTTGTTATTTATGATGCCGCTGAGCTTATCTATCGCTATAAGTATTCGTATAGGCAATTTATTTGGCCAAAATAAAATGACCGAACTTAAAGTTGCGGTATCTACTAGCTATATTTTAGCAATTGCTATTGCATTATTTTTAGCACTCATAACATTCCTCGGCCGTGATTTAATTAGCCAGCTTTATACCGACAGCCCTGCCGTAATGGCATTGGCTTCATCAATTATGATTTTAGCGTGTATTTATCAGTTACCGGATGCACTACAAGTTGCAGCAAATGGCATACTTCGAGGGTTAAAATACACCACGCCTATATCGTATATCACGTTTATATCGTATTGGTTAATCGGCTTTTGTTTAGGTTACGTATTGGCAAGAACAGACATAATTGTGCCAGCCATGGGGCCACACGGCTTCTGGACTGGGATAATAGTAGGTCTTAGTGTCGCTGCTATTTTATTAATGCTAACGGTAAAAAAACGTCTAAAATATGAATTTCTTAAAATTGATACACTTAATCAAAACTAATAAACTCAGCCTGAAAACATTACCAGCTACAATACTGGTAATGTTCGTTTTTGCGCTTACCGGCTGTAGTAAAGCACCCAGCAGTGTAAACGCAACTTATGTTGAGCGCTTAAGTAGCACCGTTAATGTAAATACAACAAAGCCTGTGTCACTCAAGCAACTCCTCTTACTGCGGCCTACCCCAATAGCACAAAGTGACTTAACATTGAGTATCGTTGAGCTTGCAGGTATTAGCCAATGTAAGCTTAACGTGCTTATAAGTGAGCATAATAACCAATTAGGAAAAACAGCCAGTGCTGCGGGGCAATTAAAGTATCAAATAAACTTTATTAAAAGTGCGCAGGTTTGCTTAAATACACTTGATAAAAATAGCCCTAGTTACACAAAAATACTCGCTGCCAAAAACCACAAAGAAACACACCTAATGCACTTTTTTAACGCCATGCTATTTAAAGAACCAGAGCTTAATAAAACATGGCTGTTAACATCAAACGAGCTAAGTAGCGAACCCGCAGGCTTTAGTGATACCTTGCAGGCGCTCAAACAACTTGTACTTATTAAGCAGCAAATTAACGCTAAAGAATTTAGTGAAATTAATAGCGATTCTATTTTTAGTGCACTCGAACAGCTTAATAAATATCAATTTAACCAAGCTTTAATTCAGTCAGCCCGTAAACAGGTAGTGTTAAACAACAACGCCACACAGCTTGTAAAAACACTAAACTTTAACACCCTATGCCCAGAGGGTAAAAACAATAAAAACGCAAAAATCATGAGCAACGTATTTCAAAAGTTTTACCTAAAACAAATTCAGCCCTATCAAGCGCAGTTAACTGGTTATTTAGAAGTACTACAACCGCTTTATAACGAGCTTTGGTTTAACGAAAGTATCTCCAGCCCTCAAATTAATAACTTAGTAAAAACGGGCTCGACAAGTAACTTACTGAACTTACTAAAAAGCTCAGCTAAAAAACATGTGGTTTGGTGGCAAGTATTTTATAAAACGTGTGAAATAAGCCCAATATGAATAAAAAAACGGCAAATAAACTCAAAAACAACAAACTTGCTTGATTCACCAACCGCCACGCTATATATTAGCCGCCGTTGTTAAGCAATTAACACCTACTTAAATAAAGTAATACGACTGTAGCTCAGTTGGTTAGAGCACTACCTTGACATGGTAGGGGTCGGTGGTTCGAATCCACTCAGTCGTACCAACATTTAAGAAAAGTATAATTGAAGGAAAAAGCACTACCTACTCTTGACCACCCGGTCCAAGGATCAGTAGTTCGAATCCACTCAGTCGTACCAACATTTAAGTAAGTTTTAATAAAAATACAATCTTAGCACTTCATAAAATTGTACGACTGTAGCTCAGTTGGTTAGAGCACTACCTTGACATGGTAGGGGTCGGTGGTTCGAATCCACTCAGTCGTACCACTTCAAAGTAATAATAAAAACCAAAGAAAAAGCACTCCCCACTCTTGATCACCCGGCCCAAGGGTTCGTGATTAAAATTCACTCAGTCGCAATAATTAAAGCCTATATTTCAGATAGTTAAATAGTCCATCTAATCAACTCGTTTATTTCTTTCATCCAAAATTTAAAAAACAACTAGAGCTGAGATCCAAATGAACATTATAAAAAGTTACAGTTTTATCGATTTCCACCAAAACGTCCAAACCACATTTTTAGTGCTTTAAGATAGTTATTGCGAGTTTATGAAGTGTGTTAGGTTAATAAAAAGAAAGCTTAACGAGTGAAGCAGTCTAACAACGCCAAAACTATCTATTGCTTTAGTTTTGGCGCTTATTAAAGAGATAATACTACCCTTTCATTTGTTCAAGCTCTTTGCCTTTGGTCTCGTGTAAAAACTTAAATACAAATATAACTGAAACAAACGCGCAAAATGCGTAAAAACCATAAGCCCCTGCTAAACCAATACCGGTGAGCATAACAGGGAACGACCAGGTAATTAAAAAGTTAGCTATCCACTGGGCAAAGCCGGTAACTGCAAGGCCAGAGCCGCGAATTTGGTTAGGGAACATTTCGCCTAACATAACCCACATTACAGGGCCCCACGATAAGTTAAAAAAGAATACATAAGCATTAGCGGCTATTAAAGCAACTATGCCCTGCTCTCCTAATTCTAAGTTGCCTGTTGAGCCAATATCTGCATTTAAAAAGGCATAAACAATAACCGAAAGTGTCACCGTCATACCAATTGAGCCGGTTAACAAAAAAGGTTTTCTGCCAATTTTGTCTATAAAATACATGGTAATAAACACCGCTAAAATACTTACAAAGCCGCTTATTATATTAATAAGTAACGCGTCAGATTCAGTAAAACCGGCTGCTTGCCAAAGTACCGCGCCGTAGTAAAAAACAACGTTAATGCCTACTAATTGCTGAAATGTAGCTAAGCCAATTCCTATCCAAACAATGGGGCGTAAACGTTTTTTAGGTTTATCAATAAGATCAGATAATTTAGGGTGGTGTTTATCGCCAGCAAGAGACTCTGCTATTTCATTTAATTTAAGAGCGGCAGTTTCAGCACCATATAATGACGATAAAACACGTGCAGCAGCGTCTTTTTTACCAGCCATAATTAAGTATCGAGGGCTTTCGGGGATAAAAAATAAAGCGATTAAAAACAAGCATGCAGGTAATAACTCAACCCAAAACATCCAACGCCATGTTTCAAAGTCGAGCCAAAATATAGCCGTAGAACCGCCAGCAGTATTGGCTAAAAAGTAGTTACTCACAAATGCGCTAAACAAACCAAAAATAATAGCCACTTGTTGCAGTGTAGAGAGCGTGCCTCTGTATCGCGCCGGGGCAATTTCGCTAATATAAGCTGGGGTCATAACCGACGCAGCCCCTACAGCTAAGCCGCCTAAAATGCGATAAATCACAAATTCAAACGAGGTGACTGACACACCCGAGCCCCAAGCACTTATAATAAATAAAGCAGCGGCAAAAAGTAATATCGGACGCCGACCAAATTTATCAGCTAACCGACCTGCGCAAAACGCACCAATGGCACAACCAATTAGCATGCTCGATACGTTAAATCCCGTACCCGCACTACTGGAGCCAAATGCCGTTTGTAATCCATCAACCGTGCCGTTAATTACACCGCTGTCAAAACCAAATAAAAACCCGCCAATGGTCGCAACAAAGCAAACCAGTACTATTAAAAGTACATTTTCTTTCTCGTTCATAAGTATCCATATTGTGTGTTGTTGTTATTTTATATAGATTTTGAAGCTCAAAAGGGTGTGCGTACTCGTTTATTTAGTTGTTTTTATTGGCTGAGCTTGATTCTCTTTCTATTAATTCAAAATCTAAAATATGTCTTAAGTCTAAGCTTTTTACATTGCTTAAATCGTTATACTGACCCGATGCAAGTAAAGTAATCGCAAGCTCAGCCATTTCATTAATAGGCTGTTTTACCGTAGAAATATTTGGCCAAACTATGGTTGCAAGTTGCGTGTCATCAAAGCCAACAACCGAGAGTTCGCTTGGAATATTAATACCTTGTTTTTGAGCTATTGAGATTACAGCGGCCGCCATATCATCGTTAGCTGCAAAAATAGCTGTTGGTTTATCATCAAGCGAAAGTAATTTTATTGCCGCTTCCATGCCCGATTGATAGGTAAAACTGCCCTGCTCTATATACTCAGGTGGCGTTATTATTTTATTAGAGCGCAATGCATCTAAATAACCTTGGTAACGCAAACGGCTTACACCTTGTTTAGTGTCGCCAATAATATGTGCAATTTTGCTATGCCCTTGATTTATTAAATGCTCTGTAACATCAAACGCCGCTTGATAATCGTCCATGCATATATAAGGGGAGCGATTTAATTTTGTATCTGGTGTTATTCTTACAAACGGAACATTTGCTTTAGTAAGAACATCTAAAACCTGTTCGTTGTCGCACATAGGAGGCAGTAAAATCATGCCATCAACCTGTGTAACATCAATAAGTTGCTTTACCGATTCAATTGTTTTGTCAATATCGGTATGCGCTTCGTCAACAACAAGGTGATAGCCCAATGCGCGGCATTTTTTAAGCGCTGCCAATAAAAACTGGCTTATGTAAGAGTCACTTGGGTTATCGTACAACAGTCCTAAAAAGAATGACTTAGTACTAGCAAGACGCCTAGCAGACACATTTGGCCGGTAGTTTAATTGCTCAACAACCGCCATTACTTTTTCGCGGGTTTTGTCGCTTACTTTTTTGTCTTGGTTGAGCACGCGCGAAACTGTCATCATTGATACACCAGCCTGCTCGGCTACATCTTGTATTCTTGCTCTTTTAGGATCGGCCATTACTGTTATTACCTACTCACAATCAGTGGATTGTTATAATTAACTTTCTTAATTTTCATTATACATAATTGTAAAGCTTGATATTGTTTACAGCGCGTTTTAAATGATTACTTATTGACAAAGTCTTATACTACACTGAAAATGTTAGCGCTAACAACAAATTTATAATATCCACACCCAATAATATAAAAAACTTAAAAAGGCCTATATTATGAGCATGCTGCAAAACCCAATTCTAAGAGGCTTTAACCCAGACCCAAACATTGTCAGAGTTAATAACGATTACTACATAGCCACATCAACATTTGAATGGTTTGGCGGTGTGCAAATTCACCACTCTACCGATTTAGTAAATTGGCGAGTTATAGGCCAAGCACTTAACACCGTAGAGCAACTCGATATGCGAGGAGTGCCCGACTCTTGCGGCGTATGGGCTGCGCAACTTAGCTACAACAATGGGTGTTTTTATTTGGTATATACCAATGTAAAAAGCTTTGATGGCCCTTGGAAAGACACACCAAACTATTTTGTATCAACCACTGATATTACCGGTAACTGGTCACAAGCGACTTACTTAAATTCAAGTGGTTTTGATCCGTCTATTTTTCACGATGATGACGGTAAAAGTTATTTACTCAACATGTTGGTTGATCACCGCAACAACGCACTATTTGGTGGCATAGTGATGCAAGAGCTTTGCCTAAAAACCAATAAGTTAATAGGCGATGTTAAACCTATATTTTCAGGCACAGAACTTGGTTGCACTGAAGGCCCACATATTTTAAAACGCGGCGATTACTACTATTTAATTACCGCTGAAGGTGGCACTGGGTATGAACACTGCATTAGTGTAGCGCGTGCTAAAAACGTATTTGGCCCTTACCAAGTACACCCACACAACCCTGTAATAACAGCAGTACATGAGCCGATTAATGCGCTACAAAAATGTGGCCATGGAGATTTTTTTCAAACACAAACCGGTGATTGGTATACGGTATTTTTAACATCTAGACCACTGACCGAGCGTGGCCGCTGCATTACAGGGCGTGAAACAGCAATTGAGCAAATAATCTGGAAAGACGATGGCTGGCCTTATGCAAAACACACAAATAAAGCCCCCAGAATACACGTACCCGTTGAAGGTTTAATGCTAAATCCACAGCCGCAACCTCCTGCACATATTGATTTTAGTAACGATGATCTGACTGTTGATTTTCAGTCATTGCGCATACCCATGTGCAAAAGTTGGGTCTATAAAAATACTCAAAAAGCATCGCTCACCCTAGTAGGTAAAGAGTCTTTAAGCTCATTGCATCAGCAAAGTTTTATTGCCAGGCGGGTACAGGCTCAACATACTGTTAGCAGTACATGCGTTGATTTTGCGCCGAGCAGCTTTCAGCAGATGGCGGGGCTAGTGTGTTATTACAACACCGCACATTATTACTATTTGCATATAAGCGGCGGCGATGTAGGCGATGAAACCACACCGCGTTATTTAAATATAATTAGCTGCGATAAATACCAAACAAGCACACCTGTTGCACCGCTTTTGCTTAAAACAAACAAACCTGTTTACTTAAAAGCTGATTTTAATGGCGCTCAGCTGCAGTTTTACTACGCCACCGAGGAAAACTGCTGGATAACGTTTGGCCCAGTGCTCGATGGTAGTATTTTATCTGATGATTACGTACAGCAATCACCGCAAGGGTATCGCCCTTGTTTTACCGGTGCTTTTGTTGGTATGGCGTGCCAAGACTTATCGGGGCAAAATAAAGAAGCTCACTTTTCATTTTTTGATTATGACGAACCTAGCGGCGAATAAATCGCCGCCACTTAAGTTTATTAGTTGATTTAAAGCTGATATAAAGCTTTTTAAAGCTCCTTTGTAACTCCTTTAAAGCTCTTTTAAAGTTCTCTTAAAACTATTTTAGAACAGGGCTTTAATACGCTCCATTTGCGATTGTAAAAGTAAACTCTGAGAGTGGCTCATAATGTCACTCTCTCGTTTATTTTCGCTCAGTAAGCGCCCTACTTCTTGGGCTTCAAAGCTGTAACCTTGTGACTGCCTGCCATCTTCAAAATGCTCAATTAAATCATCAAGCTCATACAAAGAGCACTCATAAGCTCTAAATGCATCGGGTATTTTTATATAGCCTTTGTTGCCAATAATATACGCGCCATTACCTAACCGACATTGAAATGACGTTGCTAAGCTCACCATTACATCGCCACAATTAGCCGTAATAAGTACATCGTCCTCTACGCCTTTGTAGCGAATATTTGCTCTTACGTATAAGTTTTCCAGGTCGTTATTTAAAAAGTAATTGGCAATAGCTAGCGGATAAATTCCCATATCAAGTAAACAACCGCCCGCCAAATCGGGGTTGTATTCACGCCCGTCGGGATTAAAAGGCACGGGGTAGCCAAAGTCGGCTTTAACATGCTTAATAGTGCCTATTCGTCCTTCTTCTACCCATTGTTTAGCTTTTTGTATTGCTGGTAAAAAGTACGTCCACATGGCTTCCATTAAAAATACGTCGTGCTTTTTAGCCAGTAAAGACAACTGCTTACACTCTTCAGCCGAAACCGTAATGGGCTTTTCACACAATACATGCTTACCTGCTTTAATAGCATCGCTGGCATTTTTAAAGTGAAAGTTATGCGGGGTCGCAATGTAAACCACATCAACGTTTTTATCGTCAAATAATGCTTGATACCCTTCGTAGGCATTGGCCGCACCATACTTGCTCGCAAAAGCGGTTGCATCACTCCCGCTTCTTGCTGCAACCGCGTACGCAACACCATTATTGGTATGTGCTAAGTCTTCACAAAATTGTGCCGCAATTCGGCCACAACCAACAATACCCCAATTTATTTTTTTCATAGTGTTTCCTTATGATCTTAAAAAGAAATTTAAGTGAACTCCAACAATCAAGCTATAAACTTGCAAATTAATTGTTAAACATAGTTTAAAACCAGCTTGACTTAACAATATCAAATCATTAATGTTAGCGCTAACACTAAAACAACATTAAGCATCACATTTATGTTCCTTGGTATCGATTTAGGCACTTCAGGTGTAAAAGTAATTATTTTAGACGAGCAAGACCAATTGCTTGCTCAAGCGAGCGGATCTTTGAGCGTTTCACGCCCGGCCCCCCTTTTTTCTGAACAAAATCCAGCAGATTGGTGGCTTGCTACATCTAGCGCAATCGAGGAGCTTAAAAATACTCACCCTGCATTACTAAAGTCAGTAAAGGCTGTGGGCCTTTCTGGGCAAATGCATGGCGCAACACTACTTGATAAAAACAATAATATTATTCGCCCCGCCATTTTATGGAACGACGGGCGCAGCGCAGCGCAATGTGTAGAGCTTGAAAAACGCGAACCTAACTCTCGTAATATTACCGGCAACATTGCCATGCCTGGTTTTACTGCACCAAAATTAGTGTGGTTAAAAGAGCATGAGCCAGCAAATTTTGCCAAAGTAGCCAAAGTATTGTTACCAAAAGACTACCTACGCTTTTTAATGACCGGCGATTTTGCATCAGACATGTCTGACTCGGCTGGCACATTATGGCTAGACGTAGAAAAAAGAGCATGGTCGCAAAAAATGCTTAGCGCTTGCGACTTAACAGAGCAGCACATGCCTACCCTTTTTGAGGGCACACAAATTACTGGCAAATTAACAGCCCAAGTTGCTGCTAAATGGGGTATGGAGCAAGTGCCTGTTGTTGCAGGTGGTGGCGATAATGCCGCAGGCGCTGCCGGTGTTGGCGTAGTAAGGCCTAAACAAGCGTTTTTATCATTAGGTACTTCGGGCGTTTACTTTGTTGCTAACGATAAATACCTGCCTAACCCAGAAGGTGCTGTACATACTTTTTGTCATTGCATTGAAAACACCTGGCACCAAATGTCAGTGGTGTTAAGCGCAGCAAGTTGTTTAACCTGGGTCACTAAATTAACCGGTTTTAAAAACGAAAGCGCATTGCTTGAACAAATAAGTAAATGCGATTTTAGCAAACCAAGCTCAGTGATATTTTTACCTTATTTAACTGGCGAGCGTACGCCGCATAATAACCCCGATGCCAAAGGTGTGTTTTTTGGTTTAGACAGCGATACCGATGCAGCAGCCCTTGGCCGCGCAGTACTCGAGGGCGTTGCTTTTGCCTTTGCCGATGGCCAACAAGTTCTGCTTGATGCTGGCGCACAAATTGACGATGTAACCGTTATTGGTGGCGGCGCTAAGAGCCCACTGTGGGGAAAAATCATCGCAAGCGTACTTAACCGCCCCCTTATTTACCGAGAAGGCTCAGAAGTTGGCCCTGCATTTGGCGCCGCAAGACTTGCCCGAATAGGAGTAGAACAACTCCCTGCACAACAAGTGTGTGTTAACGGCAAAGTAACGCAAACAATTGAGCCAGACCCAGTTATGCAAGACTTTTACGCACAGCAATACACAACATACAAAGCACTTTATCAAAGTGTAAAAACATACTTTTAATACACTATTATAAAATTAATGGAGCACATTATGAGCGAGCAATTTTTTACAAACGTTGAAAAAATTAAATTTGAGGGTGAAAACTCTAAAAACCCATTTGCATTTCGTTACTACGACGAAAACCAAGTAGTGCTTGGCAAAACAATGAAAGAACATTTACGTTTTGCAGCCTGTTACTGGCATAACTTTTGTTCTACTGGGTTTGATATTTTTGGTGAAGGTACATTTGATCGTCCTTGGATCCAACCTGTAGGCAATCAATTAGAACTTGCTGAACAAAAAGTAAAAGTAGCCTTTGAATTTTATGAAAAATTAGGCGTTCCTTACTTTTGTTTTCATGATGTTGATATTGCCCCTGAAGGCAAAACACTACAAGAAAGCCACGATAACGTAACGCACATAGCTAACATTATCGAAAAAGAAATGCAGCGCACAGGTGTAAAACTACTGTGGGGTACTGCTAACTTATTCTCAAATCAGCGTTTTTGTGCCGGTGGTGCAACAAACCCTAATCCTAATACGTATGCATACGCAGCAGCACAAGTTAAACATGCAATGGAAATTACGCATCGCTTAGGCGGCGAAAACTACGTACTTTGGGGTGGCCGTGAAGGTTACGACACGCTACTAAATACAGACCTTGCACAAGAAAGCGAACAGTACGCACGCTTTTTGAAAATGGTTGTAGAGCACAAGAAAAAAATTGGTTTTAAAGGCACATTATTAATTGAGCCAAAACCACAAGAGCCAACTAAGCACCAGTACGATTACGATACAGCAACGGTTGCAGGCTTTTTATATAAACATGGCTTACAAGACGAAATTAAAGTAAACATTGAAGCAAACCACGCAACACTTGCGGGTCATAGTTTCCATCACGAAATTGCAGTTGCTTGCGCTGAGGGCATTATGGGTAGTATTGACGCTAACCGTGGCGACATGCAAAACGGTTGGGATACTGACCAATTTCCTAACGACGTAGCCGAGTGCACACTTGTTGTTTACGAAATTTTAAAAATGGGTGGTTTTACAACCGGTGGCTTTAACTTTGACACTAAACTTCGTCGTCAATCGTGTGAGCGTGATGACTTATTCATTGGTCACATTGGCGGTATGGATACAATGGCTAAAGCATTACTCAATGCAGCAGCAATGATTGAAGGTGGCGAGCTGACTGATTTTGTTGAAAAACGTTACGCTGGTTGGAAAGAAGACCTAGGTCAAAGCATTCTAAATGGTGAGCAATCACTTGAGAGCCTTTCTGCCTTAGTACACGAGAACAACATCGATCCTAAGCAAGTTTCTGGTCGCCAAGAGCTGCTTGAGAATATTGTTAACCGCTACGTATAAGGACATCGCCTCGGTTTTAAAGCCGAGGCGTACATCATTATGAACTTGTTAGAACAACTCAAAAAAGTAACCACAGTCGTTGCCGACAGTGGCGATGTAGAGTCAATCAAAGCTCTACAACCGGTTGATGCAACAACCAACCCTTCGTTAATTTTACAAGCTGCAAAATTACCCCAGTATAAACATTTAATTAGTGATGCTATAAGCAAAGCTGGCAACGACGTTGACGCTATTTGCGACCAACTTATTGTTAATTTTGGCTGTGAAATACTAAAAGTAATACCTGGGCGTATATCAAGCGAAGTAGATGCGCGTTTATCGTTTGACACCCAAGCAAGTATTGCCAAAGGGCGTAAGCTTATTTCACTTTACGAGCAAGCGGGTATTTCAAAAGACCGCGTACTTATTAAACTTGCTTCAACGTGGGAAGGCATTAAAGCCGCTGAGCAGTTAGAAAAAGAAGGCATTAAGTGTAACTTAACGCTGCTTTTTTCGATGGCGCAAGCCATTGCGTGCGCGCAAGCTAATGTAACACTTATATCCCCGTTTGTTGGTCGTATTCTTGATTGGTACAAAGCGGCTGAAAACAAAAATTACACCCCAAGTGAAGATCCTGGTGTGCAGTCGGTTACCGGTATTTATCAGTATTACAAAAAGTACGATTATAAAACCGTGGTAATGGGCGCAAGCTTTAGAAACATTGAAGAAATAATCGAACTTGCTGGCTGTGATTTACTCACTATTTCGCCACCGCTGTTAAATAGCTTACAAAGCCAAGAAGGTGAACTGGTTACTAAACTTGACGCTGCAAACATAACAAAAGCGCCGCGAAGTGAAATAACCGAGCTTACCCATCAGCAGTTTTTATGGCAGCACAACGAAGATCCAATGGCCAGCGAAAAGCTCGGTGAAGGCATTCGTAACTTTGCCAAAGACCAGCGTATTTTGGCTAAATTGGTTGAAGACCTACTACACTAATTTCCCTCAAGCCTGCCACATTACGTGCGGGCTTTTTTAATTTTATTTGAGGTAATACATGACTCAGCTTTCTTCTCGTGCGCCTTTTGCTAATGCCATTCGCGCACTCAGTATGGATGCGGTACAGCAAGCAAATTCAGGGCATCCGGGCGCACCTATGGGTATGGCCGATATAGCCGAAGTACTGTGGAACGATTTTTTAAACCACAATCCAAACGATCCTAATTGGCCAAACCGAGACCGCTTTGTTCTCAGTAACGGGCACGGCTCTATGCTTATTTATTCTTTATTGCATTTAAGCGGGTACGAACTACCACTTAGCGAGCTTAAACAATTTAGACAAATGCATTCCAAAACCCCAGGTCACCCTGAATACGGTTATACCCCAGGTGTTGAAACAACCACAGGTCCGCTTGGCGCCGGTTTATCAAATGCCGTAGGTATGGCTATTGCCGAAAAAGCCCTAGCAGCACAATTTAACAAAGAGAGTTTTGATATTGTTGATCATTACACTTACTGCTTTATGGGTGATGGTTGTTTAATGGAAGGCATATCGCACGAAGCATGTTCGCTTGCAGGCACATTAGGCCTGGGTAAACTTATTGCTTTTTGGGACGATAACGGCATATCTATCGACGGACACGTTGAGGGCTGGTTTACAGACGACACCGCTAAACGCTTTGACGCTTACGGCTGGCATGTAATAAAAGATATAGACGGCCACGACCCAGAACAAATTGCAAACGCTATTGCACAAGCCAAACAAGTGAGCGACAAACCTACTCTACTGTGTTGTAAAACCGTGATTGGCTTTGGCTCGCCAAATAAATCAGGCTCGCACGACTGCCATGGCTCGCCATTAGGTAATGACGAAATAACCGCTGCGCGTAAATTTTTAAACCTACCAAATGAAGCATTTAGTATCAGTGATGATATTTACGCACATTGGGACGCTAAACAAAGCGGTGATAAAAAACAAAAACAATGGCAGCAACTGTTTAGCGACTACACCAAAAGCCACCCAGAGCTTGGCAAAGAATTTGAGCGTCGCGTAATTAAACGCACGCTACCTGACAACTTTGAAGCCATAGCAAACGACTACATTGCACAGTGCAACAAAGACGCTGCTAATATTGCCAGCCGAAAAGCCTCGCAAAACACCATTGAAGCCTTTGCACCGCATTTACCAGAGTTATTAGGTGGCTCTGCCGATTTAGCCGGCTCTAACTTAACGCTGTGGTCTGGATCTAAAGGCATAAGCGCAGATGACGCCAGCGGTAATTACCTGTTTTATGGCGTGCGCGAGTTTGGTATGAGCGGCATTATGAATGGCATATCACTGCACAGTGGTTTTATTAATTACGGTGCTACATTTTTAATGTTTATAGAATACGCCCGTAACGCAGTAAGAATGTCGGCACTTATGGGTATTCAAAATATATTTGTGTATACCCACGACTCTATTGGCCAAGGTGAAGACGGTCCAACTCACCAACCTATTGAGCAACTAGCCAACCTACGTATGACCCCAAACCTAGTAACATGGCGCCCATGTGATGCAGTAGAAACTGCAGTGTCGTGGAAAAACGCAATACAAAATCAGCAGCAACCTACAGCGCTTATTTTTAGTCGCCAAGGGCTCAACCACCAGCCACGTACCGCTCAGCAAATTAGCGACATAGAAAAAGGCGGCTATATTCTTAGCGAAAGCAATAAAGCGCCTGAGCTTATTTTAATTGCAACGGGTTCTGAAGTTGATTTAGCAATGCAAGCCTCAAAAGAGCTTACAGCACAAGGTGTTGCAGTGCGTGTGGTATCAATGCCAAGCACCACATTGTTTGATCTACAATCAGACGATTACAAGCAAAGTGTATTGCCAAACTCGGTAGCAAACCGTATTGCAATTGAAACATCACACCAAGACTACTGGCTTAAATATGTTGGCTTACAAGGCAAAGTAATTGGTATGAGCACTTTTGGTGAGTCGGCGCCAGGTAACGTGTTATTAGCGCACTTTGGCTTTACCACCAAAAATGTAGTGAGCACCGCGCAGGCGTTAATTAAAGCCAACACTTAATATATTTAGTACGCGTAATGCGCTAAATAATCCAAACTTTATCCAATTAATGCGCTAAGCTTCCCAAAGCTCGGCGCATTTTTATAATTAACTAACAAAGGTGAACTATGAAATATTTACTATTAATTATGCTTTTTAGTGCAAGTACTAGTTTTAACGCATGGGCAAGTGACGAGCAAAATGATGAACTAATGCTAACGATTTTTTTAAAGCACGACCAATCAAAAAACCTCTCTGAAATAAAAGAAATACTAAACAACGCTAACTTTTACAAACACTTCCCACCAGAGGGCGCTACAGTAGAATCTTGGAAAGTAATGATGGGTATAGGGCAAGTAGTTACCTTGCGCTTTCCGGCAGCGTTATTACCAAAAGTAAATTTATCGATTGAACGTTATGGTTGGAAAGCCTACAGCACTGAGTTTTATCCAACATACGATCTGTACCCAATCGTAAAAGAAGAAATTAAAAAAGCCAGAATGAACAATTAAAAGAGTAACCAACATGACAACTTCAATTGTTCAATACACACTAAGTAATGAGACAAACGACACTATTTCTATTATTAACTACGGTGCCCGGCTTACCAGCTGGGTTACCCATGTTGATAATAAAAAACGAAATATTATACTTGGCTATTCTAATATTAATGACTATTTAAACGACACGTTTTACTTAGGCGCTGTAGCCGGCCCTTATGCAAACAGGCTAAGTAACGCCCAAATAAACATTGATGATAAAGCCTATGCGCTTAATAAAAACGAAGGCGTAAACCAACTCCACGGCGGTCAAAAAGCATTAAGCGACTTGTTTTGGCAGCTCGATTACCATCAAAAAAATGCGTTAAGTTTAAGTATTACCCTACCCGATGGTTATAACGGCTACCCCGGTAAAACTATATTTAACGTGCTGTATACCTTTACCACTAACAGTAAAAACCAAAGTAATCTTGATATTAAATTTACGATTACCAGTAATAAAAAAACGATTGCAGGGCCAACAGCGCACCCATATTTTAATTTAAATGGCATTACTAACAGCGCACAAGGGCATACATTAAAACTGGCCGCCGCGCATTATACCCCCGTAGATACAAACGCCATTCCCACAGGTTTAATAGCCCCTGTAGCAAATACCACTTTTGACTACACAAATGCGCGGGTGCTTAATAAAACCGATAAACTCGATCATAACTTTGTAACCGAGCAAGTACTCAATCTGCAAGCCAATAAGCAACACGCGACGCTTACAAGCGCCGATGAAAAAGTAATGCTGAGTGTGCTTTCTAACTACCCTGCTATTCAGGTTTATACAGGGCAGCATTTAAAAAGCCCGTTTAACCAATTTGACGGTATTTGCCTAGAGCCGCAATTTTTCCCCGACAGCCCTAATAACCCACACTTCCCATTTAGCTATTTAACACCACAAGTACCTTTGCAAACGCATATTAGTTACTGCTTAACTAACTTGAAATCTTAATAATAAACCTATCAAAATAGCTATTTTAAGCGCTTAAAACCAAAAAAGGATCGCTATTAAGCGATCCTTTACGGGAGGTTAAATGTTTTTTGCTATTATAAATCGCTTACAAAGCTTTTAAGTTTTAACTCACGGTCAATTAATAATGGGTAATCGGTGCGCCCTTGCATTGGCCAATCGTTACGCCAAGTGCCTGCATCGCTTATACCCCAAAATGTTACGCGGCTTACTTTATCGTCATGCTTTTTAAGTATGTTAAACACGGCTTTGTAGCGCTCGCCTAACTGGGTATTTACTTCACTAGGCAATCCGTCAGGATATGGATTAAAGCGCTCTTGTAGCGCAATATCTAACGAAATATCAGCGCCTTGTTCTTCACCTTCAGGGAACGGTAAAACCGAAATATCAAGCTCGGTTATCATCACATCAATACCCGTTGCTGCGTATGCCACAATAGAGTCTTCCATTAACGAAAGCTCAGGGTTATCAAGCGAATAATGCGCTTGCATGCCAATGCCATCTATTTCAATGCCTTTGCTTTGTAAATTTTTAATAAGCGTAATTGCACCGGCTCTTTTTTCTGGCTTATACAAGTTGTAGTCGTTGTAATACAGCTTGGCATTAGGCGCTGCCTGCTTAGCGTATTTAAACGCGTATTCTATAAAGTCGTCACCAATAATAGTGCTCCATTTAGATTCACGAAGTGTGCCGTCTTCGTTTAATGCTTCGTTTACAACGTCCCATGCAAAAATACGGTTTTTATAACGCCCTGCAACAGCATTAATATGGTTTTGCATACGCTTAAGTAATGCGTCGCGAGTAAGCGGTTCGCCCTGCTCATCTTCAAAAACCCAATCAGGTGTTTGCGAATGCCACACTAATGTATGCCCAACTAACTCTTGGTTGTTCTCTTGTGCGTACTTAACTAACGCATCAGCGGCTTCAAAATCATACGTTTCAAGCTCTGGGTGTATACGTTCCCACTTCATAGAATTTTCTGGCGTAAAGGTATTAAATTGCGCTTTAGCCACGTTTAAATCTTCAGGCAAAGCTCCTAACACTTGGTCGCGGCTAATTGCGGTACCAATTTTAAAGTGATCTTTAAATTGCGCTTTAAGCGTTAATTGCGCCGGCGCTTTTTGTGCTTTTAAAGTCGGTTTACTTTGCTCTGCTGAGCCATTACAGCCAAGTGTAAGGCTCGACATTCCTAATAAAATAGCAATCGTTAGTTTATTTTTATGCATGATGTACCTGTTGTGTGTTTTTTAGTGTGCAAGGTAAACTTAACACCATATAGTCTTTTTGACAACAACGTTTTATTGAAATAGACTGAACAAAAATAACACAGCACACATTTCTTAATTGCATACCTAACTAGCAAGATAATTAGTAAATAAATTAGCAAGGACACACATGAAAAACACAACAAACACTTTATCACTAAAAGCCGCAGGCACCTTTGCATTAACGGTCGCATTAACTGCTGCATTAACTTCTGCAATAATTACTGCATTACCTGTCAGCGCAGCAGATAAACCCAAGCAACTTACCTCATCTATAGTGAGCCAAAAAGACGCGCACATTACTCACTACGAAGGCGGTGATTTTCATACCTACTTTTACGGCGATACATCACTTACCAAAGGCGCTATTACAGGTGTGGCGGTTATTAAACCTAATAACGAAATACACCCCGCCCACCAGCATCCCGATGAAGAATACTTAATGATTCTTGAGGGCTCAGGTACCTGGACACTTAATGGCAAAAGCCAACCAGCACTCACCGGGGATATTTTATTTGCAGCCCCTAATGACCTACACGGGATTTATAACAACGGCGATGTGCCACTTAAGTTTGTGGTAGTGAGGTATCAGGCTAAGTAGTTTTGAATGGCTTTTTGAGTTTTCAAGTGAAATAAACCAAGAGAATGATGCACAAAGAGGTTAAGAGACGCTTCGCTTTTAGAGGAAAACAAAACAGCCTGATGTGAGATCAGGCTGTTTTTAATTATCTATCATACATTTTATTTAGTAACAAAGAGCCGTTAAAATTTACACTCATTCATGAATTAATTTTTATTATTTCATAGAAAGTGCAAAATCAACCTCCCTATGGAGTTCACTAAATCTCGGCTATAACTAGCTAGCCATTTATTCGATTCATTATCAAAATGAGAATCACTAAAACCATTTCGTGAATTCCCTATCGCACTTGTAAGCGTTGAAATACTTGTAACCATATTCTGCGGAAAAGGCCCAATAGCATTCAATTTTGTAGTTATATCGTCTCGTACAAGTTTCGATAAAGGTATTAATTCACTTAACTGAGAACTTTGAGGTAAATGCTTATATACATAAGCTTTATATAAACCTTCCAAACATGTATACGATAATGTCATTGAATGATTGTAGTTCTGCTGGTCAATAGCGTTATCTATTCTTTTTATTAGTGTATTTAATTTTTCAGAATTCCAGTTATCTTGCGGAATTACAACTTGAGGAACTGGATTGCCAGAGCTAAATAAATATGATTTAAGCTCATCAGTTTCAGTAGGAAAATGCGGGGAAATAATATCGATAAAAGTTCTGAAAACATCTAATCGCACTGAGTCATCTAAACCAATTAAAATATCCCAATAAAAGTCTTTCCTGGTAGTACTAAGGCCTCGATTATTTCTTTCTTTAATATATAGAGAATAACTAGGCTGTTCTCTATCATATTGCTGAATCACTTTAATGAAACTATTCCCACTATGGTATGCAGGTGTATTACTTTTATCTAAAAGTAGGAAAAGTCGATTAAAAGCAGCTATCCAATTCACGATAATATATCCTTATGCAACTATCTATCTGTTATAAATAAATCTCGTTTTCTGATAAATGTATTATTGTATTTATTTCCCGTATTAGTACCAAATACTACAACGTATTACTAGCTATAAACTTTAAGCCCTATGCTCTTTCTATGATGCTTTAAAGTCATGAGGCACTTCTCATTTTTTATTTTTGTGAAAAACCCCGAAAACATAAAATAGAGGAGCATTTAAAAATATTCGGTTTTGAATACACAAGCTACCCTGCTGCATCCAGCATAAACAATTAAAGCCCGCGCAAAAAAATAGTCTGTATAAAAATACAGACTATTTAATCTGGGGTTAATTTCCTTTAGCTAGGTTTTTATTCGACCAAGGTTACCGATACATCATCCACATAAAAGTCAGCGGTGAGTTCACTTGACTCAACATAAAGTAAAGCGGCGCTTTCCTGCGTTGTAATTGAATGAGTGTAAGTACCCGATAACTGTATCCAGTCGCCTGCTGCAACTGTTGTAACAGGCGTCAACTCAAGGTATTCAGTGCTAGTGTGCTCTATTTGTAGTGTGAGTTTTATATCTGGTGAAACGGTACTGGTATCGTCAGATAACTTAACCCATGCAGATACGTTATAGGTTTTATCTGCTGTAAATAAGCCTTTTACATCCTTTTGTATCCCATTCCACGTTTCAGTTCGCCCTTGTACTAAAGCGCTATAATTACCGCTATGAGCTTGGGTTGACTCTAAGGTTATGCTTGCACTGCCACGCGCTTGCCATGAATCAAGTCCGGCTTCAAAGTCGCCATTAGTTAGCAGCTCTGATGAAGGTGCTGGTTGTACAACTTCAATTAACTCTTTTAATGCATTAGCAAATCCTTGTAAGGCAGGTTTTGCAGTAAAGTCATTAAAAAATAACAGTGGCCATTCTGTTGTCGGCTCTGGCCAGTTTTGTAACCAGCTATCCTCGTCAATTACGCCCCAAATAGTTATGCCACCGCGTTGATCTTCAGGTACAGTTTCTAGGTATGTTTTAACAATATCATAGTAATACTGCTTTTGTTCATCCGCTCTTTCACTGGTTAGGTAAGTTAGAGGAATGCCGCCTTCGTTGTTCATACGAACATCTAGCTCGGTAATTTTTACTTTAATTTTAGGGCGAATATCGACCACTTTTTGAAGATGTGCCTGAATGGTTGAAATGTCAGGGCTGTTAAGTGAAATATGAGATTGAAACCCTATACCATCAATAGGCACGCCATTGTTTTGAAAATCGTTAACCATAGATATAACGGCATCTAATTTATCAGCATTCCAAATCAGGTTGTAATCATTGTAGTATAAGTCGGCATCAGGATCGGCCGCTCTTGCTGCTTTATAGGCTAATGGTAAAAATTCGGATCCTATATTTTCAAACCATACAGATTCGTCGGCGCTGTCGTCAGTGGTTTTTTCACCACGGTATTTACCATTTTCCATAAACGCTTCGTTAACTACATCCCAGCTAACTACGGTATCGTTATCGCCTTTTTCTTCAAAGTGAGTGGCAACTTGAGTGATGTGGTTTTCCATCATGGTTATCCACGCGGCTTTATCACCTTGAAAACTTTGCATCCAAGGCGCAATTTGCGAGTGCCACACAAAAACATGGCCATGCACAGTGAGTGAGTTGTCTTTGGCGTAGTTAACTAGCTCATCAGAATCATCGTAAAAAAATTCGCCTTGGGTTGGTTGTAAATAGGTAGGCTTCATAATATTTTCAACCGAGAGCTGATTAAAGTGTTGTTCAATAATCGTTTTAATTTCTGGTCTATCTATTATGCTGTTACCAAAACCACCCGCTGGCACAGCCACGCCAATATTAAAATTAGGTGCCAATGCTTTTAAACTTTGTGCTGTTACTTCGCTATATTGAACATCAGGTATTTCTTGTGCTGGGACATCGTCTAAAATAAAGCCTGAAAATTCGTCTAGGTATATAGACTTATTAATGTTCTCTTCTTTTGAAAAGTGAATTGCCAGCCTTACTAAAGAGTCAGCTTCGGCCGTTGCAGCTGTTAATGTTATTTTTTGCCACTCGCCTGTGAGTGTTTCTTTTACTAGGCTAAGTTGACCGTAATCTGGCGCAGGCGTTTGAATCCAAAAATCGGCACTGGTTCCCTCTTCACCTTTGGCCCAAACACTAAACTCATAATTTTTACCTCCGGTAATAGGAAGGTCTTCATAAGCTATTTCAATACCCCACGGGTTGTCACCCAATGTATTAACGCTCACCTCAACTGCTTTTGTGCCTTTGTAAGTATTAACGCCTTCTTCGGATTCTATTACTTCTATAGTAGAAGTTGCGCTTGATTCTTGTGTTGGCCTAAATACCCAATTTCCGACAGGTGTTGTTTGCCCTGCGGTGTCTTCTTCAAACCCGCCATTTGTTATTTCAGCTGCTATTGGCGCTTCAGGCTCTGGAGTATCAGGGGCTACTACTTCCGGTATGGGTTCAGGCACCGGTGTATCTTTATTATTCCCCCCGCACGCCATTAAAAGTGACACTAAGGTCACTAATCCGGTGTTACGAAAAATCGATTTATTCATTTTTTATTCCTTAGACTAAAGCAATAAATGAGTCGTTTTTAAACTAGGTGCAGTAAAGCCATTTGAGTAAATAAAATATGATAAGAGTATTTCTACTGCATCATCAGAAACTATTATTCAATATGACTACAACTAATTAGAAAAACAAACAGTCATTTATGTTTATTATTTTAATATCTCTTCAAACGTTAATATTCACCTTGTACAAGGGTACATATATAAGCTTAAAATCATCGAGTTATAGTTAAGGCTTAAATTAAATTTTTATTGTTCTATATCGTGTGTGTGAATATACAATCATTAAATTAACCTAAAACCAACATAGTTATAGTCTATTTAACAATAAGTATCAAGGTTAAAATTTAACCCGCTTCATATTGCGTTTGCTTTGAGTTTGAAGAAAATAATTAAATAGAAGGTGTAAGTGATATTTGCGCTTGTATTACTTAGGTAAGTTCAAGGTTTGCCAGCTCATCGCTTAGTAAAGTGACTTTTATTTTCCCCTATATGGAAATTTCCAAACAAAAAAAGCCGAGTATTTAAAAATAGCCGGCTTTGACTACACAATGCGATTTACTGAACTACTTCAGCAATGTTTTTAATAACTGGCTTAGGGTTTAAATTACGATCCCATAGTAATGGGTAGTTTGTTCTGTTTGGGATTGGATAGTCGTTTTTCCACGACATGCCGTCGTGTAATCCCCAAAAGGTTACGCGGTCTATTTTATCGCGTTTTGCATAAAACAGTTCAAACAAGGCTTTATAACGGGCGTTTAATTGCGCCTCTACGTCGCTAGGTAAGCCATTTTTATAAGGGTCGAGGTAGGTTTCAAACTCTTCTAACTGAAACTGTGGTTTCATCATATCGGTGCCGGTGATTTGCCCTTCTTTTGTTAAAGGCAGCACGTCTATATCAAGCTCGGTGATCATCACTTTTATACCCAGTGCGGCATATGCATCAATAGCTTGTTCAATGTATTGCATTTTAGGAAAGTTAAGCCCCCAATGCGCTTGTATGCCAATGCCATCGATGCGGATACCTTCTTTTTGCAGCATTTTGATTATACGTATAATGCCGTCTCTTTTTTCTGGTCGCCATGCATTAAAGTCATTGTAGTAAAGTTCGGTATTAGGCGAATACTGCTGGGCGTATTTAAATGCGGCTTTTACCATAGTATCGCCATCGCCTACGCGGTTAACCCACACAGTTGGTCGATAAGATCCGTCATCAGCAATTACTTCGTTAACTACATCCCACGCATCTACTTTGTTTTTATAGCGCCCTGCTACCAGCTCTATGTGTTTGCGCATTTGCTCTAACTGCTCTGCTGGGGTATTTGGCTCATTTTTGCTATTTGTAAAAAACCAGTCAGGCGTTTGGTTATGCCACACTAAGGTGTGGGCTACGGTAAACATGTTATTTTGCTTGGCAAAATCTATAAATGCATCTGCACCACTAAAATCGACCTTACCTTTTTGCGGATAAATTACTTCTGCTTTCATGGCGTTTTCTAGGGTGACTGTATTAAATTGCTTAGCAATAATTGACTGCGCGGCTGCGTTTTTGCCTGTCACTATATCTTGATTTACAGCAACCCCCATTTTAAATGAGTCTGCAAAGGTGTTTTTAAGGGCTGGGACTGGGGCTGGATCTTGGTCTTTTGCAGCGTTTACGCTTAATGATCCTGCAAGTAAAAGCAGGCTGAGTGTGTGTTTTTTATGCATGTGTGTGCTCCGTTGAATCGTTATTATTTTCAATAAATATCATACAACGAAAAAAATAAATGATATAGTCAAAATGACCATTAATTATAAATTAAGCAAACCTGAGTAAACGTCCATGCTAAAAACACACAAAAAAACGCTAAGTTTAGTTGTATTAATGCTCTGTTTTAATAAAGCAGCGCTGGCACAACAACTTGAAAACACACCTTTGTTAAACGCTGTAAACAGCCAAAGCAATGAGCAGTCACCATTAATAAAAGGCGTAACACCCACACTTGTTAGTGACGAGCTTTTGTTTTTAGAAGGGCCTACGTGGTCAAGCCAAGACAATGCGTTTTATTTTTCTGAAATGAACTTTGCAAGCTCGCAAGCACTCGGCCCCGATTCGACCATTTATAAATTAGTGCTGCCCAATATCCTTACCACTTATTTAGAACACAGTGGTACAAATGGCCTATATGCAAAAAACGGTAGCCTCTATACGCTTAACCACAGTACGCAGTCGCTTTCTAAAATTAATATAAGAAGTAAAACTAATACCGTGGTAGTTAGCGAGTTTGATGGGCTAAGCTTTAGCTCGCCAAACGATATGACTATGCATAAAAATGGCGATATATTTTTTACCGATCCTAACTGGCAAATAGGCGAACGCACTCAAAAAATGCCTTATACCGGTGTGTATAAGTTAAGTAATACAGGCGTACTTAGTTTAATTGACGCCACGCTTGAAAAACCCAACGGTGTTGCGCTCTCGCCAGATCAGCATACCCTTTATGTTGGCGACTTTAGCAACCGCGTAAGCAAATACACTATTGATAAAAATGGTGAGATTTCACCACGTGAAGACTTTATTAAAGTAACCTCGCCAGATGGTATAAAAGTAGACTCTGCTGGCAATATTTACGTAAGTAGCCACAGCAAAGGCGTTATTAATATTTACACGCCAAGTGGCGCGTTTATCGATAAAGTTGAACTTGGCCCTAATGTAACCAACCTTGCGTTTGGTGGTAAAGACCGAAAAACATTATTAATAACCACCGCTAAGGGCTTGTTTACGCTTGATGTAAAAGTAGCGGGTTTGGCTAATTAGTTAAATTAGTTAAGCAACTTATTAAAGAGAAAAGTTAGCTTACTCGTTATACATAAAAAACCGGTGTAACTTGGTTACACCGGTTTTTTATTATCTAGATTTTGCTGCCTAAGCTTTTACTACTTAGATTTTTGCTACTTAGGCTTTTGCTGCTTAGGTATTGTTATTTTAATTAAACGTGTTGTTGTAAAACTTAAAGTTACCCGATACATGCAGCATAGCTAACATATATAACGAACCATTGTAGTAACGGTAGTCACCCGTTGGTTGCGATAAAGACCAAAAGTCGTTGAAAAACTCATTTGCTTGCCCAGTGTTTGTTGAAGCAAGTAACGCTACTGCATTTGCTGCTTTTTGACCTTCGCCTGCGCAGCCTTTGTTTTGCGCTCCACCGTACGAATACACTTGCTCGTAACAGTTTTTACTGTTGTTTGTTTTTGCATAACTTAAAAAGCCAAGTGCTTTATTAACTGCATTTTTATGCCACGCCTGAGCCCCCATTAAGTGCGCGTCTAAGCCAACATTCATAATTACGCGCCATGCATCAAACTCATACCATTGGCCTGGGTTTGCTTGGCCGTTAAAAATGTAACCAATAACAGGGCTGCCATCTAAGCGCGATAAAAATGTAGGTAAGTTCCAATGCGGATTATCATTCACTTTTGTAAAATGGTTTTTAAGTAAGGTTCTACTTTTTGTAGCCACTTGTCGCCAGTAATTTTTGTCGGCTTGATTAGTCACGTTATTTGCAAAGTAGTCGTAAAACGCAGGTATATGATAAGAAGGGTCTGTTAGGTTATCAATGTAAGGTGAAAAACGGATTATTTGGTTTTGCATCAGCTTGTTTTTAATTGTGTTTAACATAGTAATGGCATCAGCATAATAATCAAATTCGCCCGAATTACCCCAACGAGCTGACGCATTAAGTAGTGCAAAAGCAAAGTACTCTTCGCCATCAGGTGCCGGGCCTTCATCTACTTTATAAACAAAACCGTTTTGATTAAGCTTTAGTTTCCACGCATAAACGCCTTGTTTTTTTACATCAGGGTGATTGTCTGGATTTTTTTGATACGCTTTAGCAAAGCGCCATAAGTTATCAAATTCTTCTTGCTTGTAGAGCATAACAGCAGCAGTCATCCCCCATGATTGCCCTTCTGTTCTTATATCATCACCTTCGCCTGGGTTAATTGCTTTTATGTAGTGTGCTTTATATGCGCCATTTTCTGAGTATGGGTAATACAATTGCTGGGTATTATTACTTCCAAACATATTGTCAAAAGTACTATTCACTTTTTGCTGTATGTTCGTTTTACCCATTTCTTGAGCAAGGTTACGGTATGTCCCCGAGCTGTTGGCGCCTACACTCGATGGGTTATTATTAAATGCAGCGAATGATTGATAGCTTATTAGTGTTAACAATAAAGTTGTTATTTTAAAAAATACTTTCATGTTTATCCTCTTTATTTGAATTATATCAGCGTGCAAATTTAATATAGTCTTTTTGACCATTTGATCAAGCAATTCTCAAAGCTATTTGTTTATTTTATAAACTAAGTTAAATGAGTGAGGTGTTTACACAGTGCCTAAAATGCAAAAGGCCGCTTAAAAAAGCGGCCTTAGTGATGTAAATAATATTAAAAAATACATTTATGAGTTATTCATTAATTACTGCTTTTTAACCCTTTACCTGTTGCAGCCCAATAAATACCGCCATAAATATGCTCGGTTAAAAACTCACTGCTATACACCGCATTAGTATGTCCAAGAGCGGTATAAAATGATCGGCCGCCATCGTAATTGTGATGCCACGAAATAGGATGAAACGATCCCATGCCTGAGCCTGTTTTGTTATTACCCCAATCAGCAGTTGGGTTGTAAGTTTGCTCATCAACCGTGAGTAAGTAGTTTAACTTAGTGAGCTCTGGCCCAAACTCGTACCACTCGTCAGTCCAAAGCATTTCCTGCGGCATATGGTTTAAGCCAATAAAGTTAGTATTAGGCACTTTGCTTAATACACCGGTTTGAATAACAGGATGAATGTTAAAGGTGCGCCCCACCAGCTTTTGATACCACGGCCAATCGTATTCGGTGTCTGATGCGCTATGAATACCCACAAAGCCTTTACCTGCTTTTACAAATCGCTCAAGCGCGGCTTGCTCTTTTGGGTTTAAAATATCGCCTGTGGTTGATAAAAACACCACTACATCAACATTTTTTAAGTAGTCGTCGTTAAAATAATGACTTTCTTCGTGCCAAATTAAATTAAAAAAGTGCTTATCGGCTAAGCGTTCTAGCGCTTTAACGCCTTCGGTTTGCGACTTGTGGTGCCACCCTGCGGTTTTTGTAAATAGCAGCACATTAAATTGCTTTTTAGGGAGAGTATCAAACCCTGTAGCATGACTTTTTTGCACTGATGTGGCACTCAGCGCCAATACAAAAAAGCTTAATAGCCAACCTTTATATGCGAATCTAGGTAAAGAAAAAAACATAGTATTCCTATTTAAAATGAACAAACATATTGGCCGTTAGCCGCCCTGTTTGTGGACACGGTGAAATATCGGTAGCCGTATTAAGCAAACTTGTATGCAGCAAATACCCAGGAAACACAATAAGCCTATTTGGCTTGTAAGGTATGTGCTTGTAGCACTCAAACTCACTGTGCTGTGGGGTGCAGTAGCTAGGTTTTACGTTACTGCACTCAAGGATGTGTTGAGCATGCGTTAAATACGTGTTTTTGCGCTTTGTGCTTATTGTTTCAAACCCTGTTTTTTTATGCCTAAAAAACCCCGTTCCGCCATGCGCCCCCTCTCCAAGGTAATGAATAATGGCAATTAAGTTAGGATCGTTTGTATCA
Organism: Pseudoalteromonas sp. Z1A8; assembly: GCF_011378855.1. Classification (GTDB taxonomy): domain Bacteria; phylum Pseudomonadota; class Gammaproteobacteria; order Enterobacterales; family Alteromonadaceae; genus Pseudoalteromonas. The sequence goes on from NZ_WTLB01000005.1 coordinate 89,696, forward strand.
AAGTGTGGCAAGGTTTGTATTAGTGATAGTTCCCGCTCCGCTTTAGTAATTAACGATAAGGTATTATCTTTTGGGTATGGGGTAAGTGTTTGCCCAATATTAAATACGTTATAAAACCCCTGTATAAGCGGTTTTAAATAATCAACCACACATTGCTTTGGCAGCGGCATACGTAAACCTGGGTATTGAGTGAGTTCGTCGGGCTTAAACTCCCCATTACTTTGAGCAGCACTTTGCGCTAATTTTATAAGTTTTTGCCGCTCACTAAGGTAGTCGTCAATTATAATAATTGGCGTTTGCTCTTGCCCTATAAACTCATACTGCGGCTGTAAGTTATTGCCAAGTGTTAGCATAAAACTTACTTAGCCTTGCAATAATGATTAATAAAATCAATGTGACTCGGTAAGCTGTTAGCCTTTTTAGCTGCATGATTTTTTATTGATTCTAAAAAGCGTTTTAACTCATCATCGCTCATGCTATCTACAATGGGGTGATAATTTTGCGGCACTAGCCCTTGCCCTAACATCACTTGTAACCACGATGCTTCGCCAAATAGCTCTTGCTCTGCTTTATAAACATGCCCACTTTGCTTAAATAGCTCGATGCGTTTGGCAAGCGATTCTGGTATTGGCATGTTTTTACAGTAACGCCAAAAGTCGCTGTCGGTGCGCTGCGTTACGTGGTAATGCAGCACAATAAAGTCGCGAATGTTTTCGGCTTCAAAGCGCATTTTGTTATTAAAGTCATCTTGATAGCACGACTCAATTGCCTTGGTTGGCATGTTTTGCATTAATCTAATAATGCTTTGCTGAATTAAATGAATACTGGTTGATTCAAGCGGCTCTATAAAACCACTGGCTAAGCCAATAGCCACACAGTTTTTGTTCCAATGTTTACGTCGTGTACCGGTGCGATATTTTATAACGCGCGGCTCATTAATGGGTTTGCCTTCTACGTTATTAAGGAGCGCTGCTTTTGCCTCTTCATCGCTCATGTATTTACTACAAAATACTAAGCCATTACCACGGCGGCTTTGCAGTGGTATTTGCCACTGCCAACCACATTTATGCGCCATGGCGCGTGTGTATGGCACTATTGGACTTACTAATTCAGTTTGTACTGCTACTGCGCTGTCGCACGGCAGCCAATGGCTCCAATCTTCGTATCCGGTGTGTAGCGCTTGCTCTATTAATAAACCTTTAAAGCCGGTGCAATCTATAAATAAATCGCCCTCAATAATTTGCCCATCACCCAAAGTAAGTGATTTTATAAAGCCATTAGTGGGCTCTAAGTTAACTTTGCTTATCATGCCTTCTATACGTTTAGCGCCGTTTTGCTGTGCAAAATTTCGTAAAAATTTAGCGTACAAACCTGCATCTAACTGATAAGCATGATTACGGTCTTGATTCGGTACTACAGCAAATTTACCTAAACGACTTGCTACGTGCTCTGTGCAATAGTCGCCAATATCGGCTGCTACACCTTGCTGCATGCCTTTTAGCCAAAAATGCTGAAAACCCGCAGCCCAACAGCCTTGCCCCACATAACCAAACGAGTGAAAGTAGCTTTGTTGGTTTTGTTTCCAGCCCTCAAACGATATGCCTAATTTAAAGGTGGCGTTGGTGGCTGCCATAAATTCTGATTCACTAATTTTTAGCAAATCATGAAATATATGCAACGTAGGGATAGTTGACTCCCCGACCCCTACGGTCGGTATTAAATCGGATTCAACCAAGCACACTTCAATATTTTTACCTAGCAGCTTTGCCATTGCAGCGCTGCACATCCAACCGGCGGTGCCGCCACCTGCTATTACTATTTTTTTAATTGCATTTTGATTCATATTTCAAACCTTACAAGTACGCTTAGCGTCTTAATTTATTTTGTAATTCGGCTCTTAATTTACGCGCTGTAAGCTCATCCATTGGCTTTGCTAAAATAGACTGTGCAAGCGTTGGTATGTGGGTAAATTCGTTATCGGCAAATACGAAGTAATTAAACAAACGTTGCCATGCTGCGCGCTCATGCTTTGGTAAATTACGTATGTTTAAAATAGCAAGGTGCAGTGCATTAGTCGGCTGACCATAAACCGCTGGCGTATTTTTAAACCAATAATTAAACAGAATATTTAAACTGCCAAGCCCCTGTACTTGGTGCCACCACATGCTGGGTAAAATAAGCGCATCGCCCGCCTCTAAGTCAACGGTAGTTGCCGCTTTTATTGCCTGTTCAAACTTAGGAAACTGCTTAAAGTTGGGTGCTGTTGTGGTGGTTAAACTTATAGGCTGACCACCGGGTGCTTTATCAAGCGGGCCTATATATAAATTATCGATTTGATCGGGGGGAAATAAAGTAAAACGCCTTTTACCTGCAACGCAACAGGCTAAATTTTGCGCTACGTCGTAATGTGCTGGCACGGTAACCTTACCGCCTGCCCACGCATTAAATAAACAGCCTTCGCTTAACGCATTAACGTGGCAGTGATCAACCAAAGAAGGTAAGCATTGTGCAATGCTAGTAGAGCCAATGTATAGCGTATCTGCGTGTGGGTTATTTGCAGTTTGCGTTATTTGCTCAAGCGCGTTAATAAATGGCGCTTGCTGATTAGTAAAGTTAAAACCACTCATATCGTGGTTATACCCTACAACCCCATTTTGACTGGCGGCTATTGTGCAGGTATTAACTAAAAAACCTTCGTAAAACGGCGTTAAATAATCAATTGCTGCAGCATCAGATTTTTTAGCAGCAATAACTAGGGGCCATTCGCTTACAAACCCTTTTAGTACAATAGGCACAGGCGAGTTTAAAAGCTCCCTTGGTAACGTACTGGGAGTTAAACCACTGAGCGATTGAATTTTATTTACTAAATTTGCCATAGTTAAGCACTTACATCGCTTGCTTTTGTAGCATAAGTTGCTCGTTTTTAAGCGCCACTAAATCACGTACATGTACTTGCGATGCAATGACCATATATATACACGCTAAATACCCTTGTGAGTGAAGCTCTGCAATTGCCTCGCTACCTAGCTGGTTTAGCGAGTCTTCGTTTATGGTATAAAAACCGAGTAAGTTATGTTTAAGCCCGTTTACTAAATCAAGTTCTAGCGATACCGACTCAAGCAAACTATGTTTAATTAAGGTTTTAATAAAAGGCTGATTTTCTTGAAGGCCATGATGAAGGCTGTCGAGCACGTTTATTATATTTTCGAGGTAATCACTATTTCCGCCGTGTTCTAAAAAGAGGCTAATACCCTGCTTTGTTGACACTTTTGGTGAGTCTAAATCAATACTAAGCATGCGCTCTTGCGTTGCTACACCGTTTTGCATTGTATTTTGAGTCGCAATAGCAAAAGGCAGTCGCTGCATGCTGAGCGGAATGTAGTGTGCTTGCCATTGTTGGTTTACTAAAAATAAGTTTTCGTCTTTGTTTATGCCGTATAAACACACCGGCGAAAATGTATTTGTTGCGTCATCTTTGGTAAAAAATATTGGGTAATGTGCTTGAGCGACTCTAAATTCACTCACAAATGTTTCGCTGTACCAAACCCCGTCACCTAAGTGTGTGCTACGTGCAGGGTTTATTTTTAAATGCTGATGCTCAACATTATTTAATAATGCATGATTGGCCATGGATTGTGTGCTCCAATTATTGTTGTGTGCCTTTACTTACTGCTACGCATACCTACTGCTGTGAAGTGAATGTAATAAATAAGTTAAATTCACATTGACTATAACAGGTGGGTATTATTATTACTAGATTAAAAAGAGCAAAAAAAAGCCGCATAATGCGGCTTTAAATAGGTAGATAATATTTATTAAAAATTATAACGAACACCTAAACCGTAGCGAGAGCCTGTTTGAGTGATGTTATAAATCAGCTCTTGCTTGCGCCCGTACGATGTTACGTACTCGTCAGTAATATTTATACCTTCAATAAATACGGTAAGCCCTTCTACTGCGGGTACTTCGTAACTTACGTTAAAGTCTATTTGGTAATACTCATCGGTATAAATTGGCGCAGTTAAATCGCCATTTACACGGCGCTCATTTAAAAACGAATCGCGCCAGTTATACGCAATACGTGCTTGTAAGCCTTCTTTATCGTAAAAGAACACCACGTTTGCCGTATCACTTAACCCTACAAGTGCTTCTGTATCCTCAAGTGAATCGTTGTCGTATTCAAGACCTGAGTCAACCATGGTGTAGTTAAAAATACCGCCAAACCCTGACTCACCAAATAAGTGCTGAATATTAAATTCAAAGCCATCAATGGTGTATTCTTGGTCGCCATTTACAGGCACGTTTATTCTAAAGTTTACAGGTTCATCTGTTGCTGGGTCACCAACAATTGTGCCGCCGTCTAACTCGCCATTTTCATCAAAATTAGGCTGTACATTTGGATCATCAGCAAAGTTTTCAAAAATATATGTTCGAATAGCTAAGTTAGAAGCATCAGCACCTAATGCAATTTGTGCTGCTTTGAACTTCTCACCGTTTAAAGGATCGACAAGATTAAAAATATCCGAATCTATTGTGCCTGTTGTGATCCAATTGGTTACGTCTTTTTTAAAGTAACCAAACGAAATATAGCTACCTTCGCCGTAATACCATTCACTTGATAAGTCGTAGTTAATTGATTCAAGAGGTTTGAGTCCTGGATTACCAGAGCCACCCGAATAACCACTTAAACTACCGCCGGTATTAATAGTTGTTCCACCTTGTAGCTGACCATAACCCGCTCTTGAAATAGTTTTGCTCGCCGCTGCGCGGATCATTACATCTTCAACTACTTCAATATTAAAGTTAATATTAGGCAGGAACTGGCTGTAATCTGCCGATTGGCTTAGCGTTTCAATACCGGTAACACCGGTTACTGATGTGGCTGTATCTTCGTTCCATTCTACGCTGCTATAACCGGGTGCTGTTGCTTTAGAAAATACGTCTGTTTTTTCGTAGCGTAAGCCAATTTGTAGGTCGAAGAACATGCCGCTCAATTCGCCTTTATAATTTACTTGTGCAAAAGCAGACTGCGTTTTTTCTTCAGTAAAGCGGTTTGTTGCTGCATCCCAATCGGTTGAAGCACAAAATTGTCCTTCGCCATTTGGACCTGCCGCTGCGCCGTCGGCTGCTTTACAATCACCGTAAAGGTTATCTACGTTGGCAACAGGGTCAGCAAACTCGGCTGCATTTACAATCGCGTCAAAGTCGGCAAAAAAGATTGTATTAAATAAATCATATTCGCCTTGTGTTGCAGTGCCTTCAAAATTACCCGCTTTAGCTTGAAACTTATCTAAAATAGTATCTTGGCGCCAATCGATATCAGCAAAGTCGCCCTCAACACCAACTCCACCCCAATCTGGGCGCTGTACTTGCGTATGACGATAATGGTTATTTACTTTATTAACCGCAACGCCAAAATCAATACTTAAACTGTCGTCAAAGAAGTACTTACCTGAGATTTGTGTTTGATCGATTTCTGAATCGTATTTGTCGTTTGCAAACCAGCTACCCGATAAACGCATGGTTTCTGGCGTGAAATCTTCAATGTTACCAATTGCAATACCGGGTAAATCGCCAGTTAAATCAAGCCCAGAGCGCGTACGTGTGTACGAAGGCAACTGAATATTGTTACGCGTACCGTGGCGTGGATCGGTTGCTTTCATAGAGGCTTTTGAACTGTGATGATCAAACTCTAGGTTAAGTTGATCCGACACTGCCCACTCTAAGTTAAAGCCTAATGAATCTGTTTTTTCCTCGCGGCCCCAAGAACCTACAGTAAGCGACGTATCGCGGTAGTCGGCATCACTTTGGATGTCATAAATTTCTGAGTAAATGAGTGGGTACGCGTTAGGCTCGCCCGCCCAAACAGATTCACTTCTGTCGCCAGCGTAGTTAAACCAAACTGAGGCATCAGTGTGCTGCTCTTCAACGGTTGTTTTAAAGCCGGTGTAATCAAGGGTTGCTGTAATGTTTTCAACAGGTTGATATTGAAATACCAACTGACCATTTACACGTTCACGTTGACGTTCTTCAAACACATAACGTGGTTGTTGCGGGTTTGAATAAATACCTGATGTAGGTCTGTTTGTTCCGCCTTCTGCTCCTGCAGGTACGCCGCCCCATCCTGTATTTGTGTAATCAGATGCTCTGTAACCTTGATCTTGAATAAACTGTTGCATACCGCTTTCACGGTCTTGGTAACTACCCGATATCGAGATACCAAACTTGTCATCCCCAAATGTTTGCGAATATAAACCGCTTACCTCTGGTGTAATGCTGCCCTCATCGGTTGATTGATCGTCTACGGCTTTTACGCCAAACGATGCTTTTATACCTGGGCTATTTAAGGGTCTGTTTGTTGTTAAGTTTATAGTTGCGCCAATGCCACCTGAGGTAACACTTGCGTCTGATGTTTTATAAACTTGCACACCCGATACGCTTTCAGATGCGACATTTGCAAAATCAAATGTGCGGTCACCTGTTGTATTAGGAAGCTGACGACCATTAATAGTAATTAAGTTATTAGCAGGTCCAAATCCACGGACTGTTACGCGGCTACCTTCACCGCCGGCTCTATCAATTGATACGCCGGTAATACGTTGTAGCGATTCAGCAAGATTGGTATCAGGAAATTTCCCCATATCCTCAGCCGAAATTGCATCGACAATACCAGAAGAATCGCGTTTAACATCCATAGAGCGTTGCAATGAACCTCTAATGCCGGTTACTTGTATTATTTCTACATCTTCATCGACAACGGTTTCTGCAGCGTAGCTTTGGTGAGGAAGCGTAACCGACCCTATTGCAGCGAGTATGGCTGTTGAAATTATCTTTTTCTTAAACATCATGATGCCCTTTTTCTTATTTAATTATTATTGACGTACTGCAAGACTTTAAGAATTACTCGAAACATAATTGTAAACTATTTGTTTCATTTTACGGTCAATAAATAATTATTGTGTGTGTATGTTTTAAACGTTTTACAAAGACCACAACCAGTTTTAAACATGTGCTACTTAACTAAAAAAACATTAAATATCAGCAAGTTTATGCTAATTCTTTGTGCTAATTTTTTACTTTAAAATATTTTCATTTTGTCATATGTCCCCAGCTTCCTCTTAAATCGACCATTTACAAATAAATTAATGGTCATATTGACTATATCTTTTTTATGCAAATAAAAGGCGTTGCAGTGCTCACGCAGATAATTTGCATTGTTTATAACTATTTTTATTAAGCGTGTTCATATGGGCTTATTGTTTGGATTTTTCCGTTTTCGTCGTGCTCAAGCTTAGCCATTTTCATACTGCGTAAATGGGTTTGCCCGCTCGATAACGTACTGTCGTGATAAAATAAAAACCAATCACCATTGTGCTTAACAATTGAGTGGTGCGTGGTCCAACCCAGTACTGGGTTTAAAATAACGCCCTGATAGGTAAATGGTCCGTACGGATTATCGCCCGTTGCATAGACAATTTTGTGTGTATCACCCGTTGAATACGAAAAATAATAAACACCGTTGTGTTTGTGTACCCATGGGCCTTCAAAAAAGCGGCGGTTGTTATCGCATACTGTAATTGGTAAGCCACTCTCATCAAGTACAACAACCTCTTTTACGTCTTCGCTTAGGCTGATCATATCTTCCGATAATTTTGCTACGCGTGCTGGAATTGCAGCTTCACCATTTTTTGGATATGTACCTTCTTTGTTAAATTCGCTTGTTTGCCAATTTTGTAATTGGCCGCCCCACAAGCCACCAAAATATAAATAATGGCTTGAGTCGTCATCTTCAAATACAGCCGGATCGATACTAAACGTGCCTTGAATGTAATCGTCTTCTGCTTTAAAGGGCCCTGTTGGGCTGTCGCTTTTTGCAACGCCAATTCTGAAAATACCTTGCTGATCGCGTGCCGGAAAATAAAGGTAATACTGACCAAGTTTATGCGCTGCATCGGGTGCCCACATTTGCTTGCTTGCCCATTTTACATCGTCTACACAAAGTGCTACGCCATGGTCTATGGCTTTGCCTGTGCTTTCGTCCAGCGAAAACACATGGTAGTCGCGCATTGCAAAGTGGTCGCCGTTATCATTAATTTCATTTTTTGATTCAATGTCGTGCGACGGGTAAATATACACAGTGCCGTTAAACACATGCGCTGACGGATCGGCGGTATACATGTGATCAACTAACACATTGTGGTTTTGTATTAACGAGTTGGCTCGTTGTAGGTCTTTAAACTGTTTAAGTTCAGCGTCACTTAACCCATTAGATGGGGGTGCTACTTGCGCTGTATTTTGCATTTTTACTCCTAGTATTGCCTGCCCACTTTGTACTTTTAAAAGGTGCAAAATGGACTGCTAAATTAGTTTATGGTTTTGTTATCAGCCAGCTGCGTTTGAATGCGCTTTACTTCAGGCTCGGTAAGTTTGTAACGTGTTATAAAAATTAAACATGCCACGGTACAAATTACTGGAATACCAGCAAAGGCGAGTAAAATGCCTGATAACGTGTGTTCTGATTGCTCTTGATTAGGCACATATGCATAGCCAGATAATATCCACCCTGCAATAGCACCGCCGATTGCAAAGCCTAGTTTTATTGCCAATAAATGACCCGAAAACGTAACTGCTGTTAATCTGCGACCAATTTTTAATGCGCCGTAGTCAACCGTATCAGCCACCATCGAAAACATAATTGGGGTAATAATCATGTGGGCAAAGTTAGCAATAAAGTACACAATAAAAATGGTTACGATTGCGTCGCTCTCAAGTACGTAAAACATGCTGTGAGAAATAATTACGACCACTAAAGCGACAATGAAAAGTGTTTTCTTTTCAATAAATTTGGTTAAAAAGTTGGTAGATATAGCGCCCAATACTGAGCCAATTGCTGAGAGTGTTAAAAAGTTAGAAGTAAGTGAGGCTTCTCCTACGTAGTACTTAATATAATGCGGTGCTACTGAGGCTCTAACGCCAATTAATATTAATGTTGCTAGGCTTATAACAGCTATAACAACCCATTGATCGTTTTTAAATAAGCTTAAAAATTCAAGGAAGGCATTCTTTTTACTTTGCGCGGGTTTAACTTGTTTGGTTTCTTTGGTCATTTTAAAACACAGTAAAAAACACGCTGCGGCAAGTCCGCCTAAAAACACCATGGCTAGTGGGTAACCTACTACATCGTTGCCGTCGCCAAAAAAGGCAACCAGCTTAGGCAGTGCCCATACAATTACAAGCAGTGCTGCCATTGCCATTGCAAATCGGTATGACTGTAGCGATGCGCGCTCTTTAGGATCGTTTGTCATTACTGCGCCAAGTGCACCGTACGGTATATTAATGGCGGTATAACACGTCATTAATAACCCGTAAGTTAAGTAGGCATATATAAGCTTGCCCGTAGAATCAAAATCGGGGGTTATAAATGCTAAGCAAGCAAACACACCGTACGGCACAGCTAAAAATAATATGTAAGGGCGGTAAGAACCCCAACGGCTACGCGTTCTATCGGCAATGCTGCCCATTATTGGATCGGTAATACCATCAAATAAACGAACCGCTAAAAGTAGCGTACCCGCAGCAGCTGCAGATAAACCGTAAACATCGGTATAAAATATCAACATAAAGTTAGCGACCATTTGAAATACAATATTACTGGCTGTATCACCTAGGCCGTACCCTATTTTTTCTTTAATTGTGAGTGTGTGTTTTGTGTTGTTCATGTGTGCTCAATTTTCAATGCAAATCGATATAGTCAAAAATACTATATGCATTTTTAGCACATGTAAACATTTATGTTACATTTTTAATCAACTGGTAATTTATTTAATACATGACGCTAATTTGGCGTTAAATTTACTAACATACAAAGGTATTATTCGTTCGATAAAAAACCAATACCAAACCAAAGTCGAATATCGCCGTTAATGCGTAAAAACAGGGACAGTGTATAAAGTGATTAATTAAATAGATGTGATTGTTTTAGATAGGATTTATAAATGTTTTTTATTTGCGCTTTAAGCGCCTTTTATATACTCTTAATAGTCTTTATAACAATATGTATGTATAGCATTGGCTGAGTAATTTATGCACCATAAAACATCAAATATTTCTAACAATATTGACGAAGAATCGATTCCTGATGACTGCATTAGTAATCTAACCGTAGATAATATTGTATTTGCTATTCATGAAGGTAAGTTAAAAGTGCTGCTGGTTAAATATAATCGCGGTCTTGCAACAAGCCAATGGGGTTTAATTGGTCATTGGGTTCGTAAAGACGAAAACTTAGACCTTGCAGCTCTGCGTGTTGTTAAAAGTACCACCGGTGTTGAAAACCTGTACTTAGATCAGTTAGGTGCATTTGGTAACGTAGACCGCTACCCCGCTAGGCGTATTATAACTATTGTTTACTACTCGCTCGTACGCTTTGAAGAAACCAATCTTGTGAGTGGCGATAACGCTGTAGAGTGTGAATGGTTTGATGTAAATAACGTCCCTAGTTTAATGTTTGACCACGCCGACATTTTAAAAAGTGGCCTTGATTACTTACGCTATAAAGTAAGGCACGAGCCGATTGGTTTTAGTTTACTTCCTGAAAAATTCACCCTGCTTGAGCTACAAGGAATTTACGAGTCGATTTTAAATAAGTCACTCGATAAACCTAACTTTAGACGTAAGTTTCAAAAAATGAACTTACTAATAAACTGCAAAGAAAAACAAACCAACGTAGCCCATAGAGCAGCTACTTTGTACCGTTTTGACATAAACGTATATGAAAAATTAAGAGAGTTTGGTTTTACATTTGAGTTTTAAATAATTTGATTTTTGTATACCGTAAAATCAAAATACACGTGTAGGTTAGCTGTACAACGTAATTTAAAAGCGTTGGCTAACCTACAGAACCTCAGTGTATCAACATGAAAATTCGACTGTAATCTCTCCTAAACCTTCGTACTTTATTGATGTTTTTTTATTTATATCTAATTGCATTAGACCGTTATAAGAGCCTGTAATAAAAATATGGCCTGCTTTTAATTCAAACCCATTCGCCGTTAAAAAGTTAACAGCCCAATATAAAGGAAGTTGTGGCAAACCTGCAGGATGCTTCCCTGCATAGCTTTGTAAATCTTCGCCCTGTTTAACATCAATATTTATATCACTGCTCTCATATGCTTTTTTAACGTCTACTTTAGGGCCTAAATATACACCTTGATTAGATAATCCATCGGCCAATTTTTCATAGTGTGTTGCTTGATAACCCTCTGGAAATCTGTTCTGAATAAGCTCCAACGCTAAATGGGCGCTACCAATAGCATTATCTATTTCCTCATTTTTATATTCTTCATAGCTTGCTAGGTCTTTGTTTAGCACAAATGCAATTTCTGGCTCAATGAGCGCTTTATTATTTTTTGTAAAAAGAGCACAACGTTCCATAGATTTAACCGGTGCATGCAAAAGCGGCGCGAGAGTAATCGTGCCATCACCTGATGGAAGCATACATTTCCAACCATACACTTTTTGATTATTTAGCTTAATCATCAACTTCTGAACTGCTAAAACGTCGTCTATAGAATTAAGCGTTATATCTGATGATAAGTCAGGTACCTCGATACCTTGCTCTCTTTTATTTAGTAAATGCTTAGCTATATGTTCAAGCAAGATTGAGTTATCCACTGTAGTTCCTTTTTTGCTATTGAAAGTAATTTGCATAGCAATAATAACAGTGTTCTTGACAATTAAACATATGATGTTTAGATTTGTCGAACGTTATTCTTTTGCGAATTTACTTCTTGTTAAGTGAGTAAACTCTCAAAGGTTGAACTTTATCTGACAACACGACACACAAATATATGGAGATCACTATGCGTTCAAAGAAAAAAATTGCACTCGGTGTTTTAGCCGCTCTCTCAAGCTGTTCATTTGCTCAAGCTGCTACAAACGATAAAGTAAAAGACGATACTGAAGTCATTGTTGTAACGGGTGTTCGTTCAAGTCTCGAGGCCGCATCATCTCTAAAACGTTACAGCGATAGTGTTCAAGATAGTATTGTTGCTGAGGATATTGGTAAGTTTCCCGATCAAAATGTGGCTGAGTCTTTACAACGTGTTCCTGGTGTTTCAATTAACCGTGTAAATGGTGAGGGCTCAAAAATAACCGTTCGTGGTTTTGGCCCAGAATTTAACGTTGTTACGTTAAACGGACGCACATTAGCCACTTCTGAAATTGGTCGTTCGTTTGATTTTCAAGTATTAGCAGCAGAGCTAATATCAGGTGCTGATGTAGTCAAGTCACCTACGGCTAAAACACCTGAAGGGAGCATTGGTGCTTATGTTAACGTTAAGACTGCACGCCCTTTAGATAACCCCGGATTGCATGTGTTGGGCTCTGTAAATGCTAAATACAGTGAGCTTTCTGGCGAAACAAGTCCTGAATACTCTGCGTTATTTAGCAATACGTTTGCTGATGAAACATTTGGTTTTAATATTGCCCTTTCACAACAAAAAAGTGATAACCGATACGATTCAATGGGCACAACCCGTTGGTTATTACTTAATAATGAGCCGGGTGTGATTGAAGGCGACATTCATAATTTAGATGGCAATGTGGTTACGCCAACTATGCTTCGCCATGCCGGGCGAATTGAATACGCATTAGGGCAAGAGCATCGCGAACGTACTGGCATTAATACCAGTTTTCAGTGGGCACCAGATTCAACTTTTACAAATACCTTTGATTACATGTATACGGATCTCTCAGTAGAAACTCAAACTCAAGGTTTGCAAGCCGGCTTACAGTATCCTAATTGGCGAAATGTGGTTGTATCAGACAACGGTACTATTTTATCAGGCACTAAGTTTTCGGGTAAAACACTGGGCGGAACCGGTGAAAATATTGATTTTAGAATTGATGGTTTATTTCAAGAGCTGGAGTCAAAATCAAAAACACAGGCATTTGGGTTTAATTCTGTAAAAGAATTTGATGTATTAACGCTTGAGTTTGATATAAGCCATTCAACATCAAAATCAACGCCGCGTAGCGACTTATTAGTTCCTAATTATATTTCACCAGAGCGAAACGACAGTTTAAATTTTGATTTTAGAAACACTGATACCGTTAATTTAGACACAACCATTGATTATGCTTCGCCGACAAGCGTGAGAGCACATTGGAATCAAGTTTCACATTACGAATTAGAAGACACGATTACGGAGCTGCAAACAAAAGGGAAATACCTACTCGATTTAGAGTTTGCTGAAAGCCTAACCTTAGATTCAATCGATTTTGGTATTGCGTATTCAGATCGCGAAAAAGTAAGAGATCGCTTTGAAACATTCCATGAAGATAACTGTGGTTTAGTAGCACCGAATGCCGATATTTGTGGCGAACTTAGAGATATGCCTGATGACATATTTTCAGCAAGTCCCTATTCAGATTTTTTAAGTAGTGAGCCAGGTAATTTTCCGCGTGACTTTTTGTTTGCTGATATAAATAAATACCATAGCGCTATTCGTGATATGACCAAAAATCCAAATTGGCCAAACGAGCAATATAACGAAATCGCATCATCAAGCGTCACCGAAGAGAAAATAAGTGCTTATTCGCAGTTTAATCTCAGCGGCTTAATTGGTGATTACGATTGGCGCGGTAATGTGGGAGTCCGTTATGTAAAAACGGATACAAGCTCAAGCGGTTACGGAAAAAGGCGCCTAGGTTATACGGGCGAGCTTGATAATGGCCAACCTTTATTAGTTGTTGATTACACAGACTCAGGAAGCCTTAAAGCCAAAAATAGTTACACTAACTGGTTACCTAGCGCTAATTTTAGTATTAATTTAAGTGATAACTTATTGGTAAGAGCCGCAGCGGCTAAAGTTATGTCGCGCCCTGCCATTGACGACATTGGCGTACAAACAACGTATACCGATATGCAAGCAGGTAGCTTTTCTCAAACAGGTGGCAATCCTTATTTAGCACCTTATAAAGCTAATCAATACGATTTATCTTTTGAATATTATAGTGATAGCGGCGATTCTTACGCGGTTAACTTTTTCAAAAAGGATATATCTAGCACAATTGCACAAATAACTTATCTAGATAATACGCCTGATATTTGGGATGGGTCGCAATACGTTGATTCAAACGTAAGTATTGATGGATACGGCAATGTAAACGAAACTATTAATACTAAACAAAACCAATCAGGCGGCTCAATTACTGGAGTAGAACTTGCTGTACAACATAATATGGATTATTTACCGAGCTTTTTAAATGGCTTAGGTGTGCAAGCAAACTATACATGGGCTGATACTACAAATAAAAACACACAAAAAATAGAGCTTCCAGGTGTGACCGACCCAGGTGATAAATTAGAGGGATTTGCCGAAAACTCTTATAACATTGTTGCCTACTACGACAAAAATGCATTTCAAGCGCGTTTAGCCTACAACTGGCGAGATGACTTTTTAAGTAGCCGAGCAGGTATACGCAGTGGTGGATTACCAGAGCATACTGCAGCTTATGGTCAGCTCGACTTTAGTATGTCTTATGCGGTTAACGATAACTTTACGCTAACAGGCGAAGCAATAAATATAACTGATGAACGTACCTATCAATATGCCGATGTAAAAGAGCGCGTTATTAATACCCAATATACTGGTCCGCGTTACCGTATAGGTATACGCGCTAAGTTTTAACGCTTTATTGAAATAACCCAAATTGCTATAAAGATCGCTCATCAGCGATCTTTATTATATTCCCACTATGTCACTTTTAAACATATAAACAACGATTAAAATTAGTTACCACTCCCCCTATTTTGTGCACATTACATTGACCAGTCAAACATAATATGTTTATATTAAAGATATGAGCGAACTTATATATTACGACCTAAAACAAACATCAGGAATGGCAGCAAGCCTTTCTGTTCAAGTGGCTAAAGAAATTGGCAGACGCATTGTGTCTGGATCATTTGAAGCCGGCAGTTTAATTGATGATGAAGATGCACTCGCTAAACGCTACCAAGTAAGCCGTGTAGTAGTACGCGACGCGGTAAAAATCTTAGTAAGCAAAGGCCTACTTGATGTACGCAGAGGTATTGGTACGCGTGTACTACCTCGTGATAGATGGAATATGCTAGACGATGACGTATTAGCATGGCATTTATCAGCACCACCTAATCGTAAATTTTTAGAGCAATTAATGGACGTGCGCCTAGCCTTTGAGCCAAAAGCAGCACGTTGGGCAGCTGAACGTGCGCGCCCTGAGGATTTAATTGAAATTGCAGCCGCATGCGAGCGCATGGCTAAAACAGATAACAGCGTAGAAGATTTTATTATTGCTGATTCTTTATTTCATAAGGCCATTATAAAAGCAGCGCAAAATAGCTTTTTAGCTTCTATGGAAGGCGTTATTTATTCTGCACTTTTAGTTAGTATTAAAGTAACAAATAAAGACCCGCGCGATAACGGTGCATCTATTCCGTTTCATCGTGAAGTGTACGAAGCCATTGCTGCAAAAGATGGCGATAAAGCCGAATTTCTCACCGAAAAACTCCTTAAAGATGCCAGCTTTCGTCTTTCTGCGACAGTAAATAACAAATAGCCATTGTTTATTGTCGCAAATTCATATAAATAGTACGTATAAATAAATAATACGGACACTAAGATACTATGAGCGAATTAACATACTACGATCTAAGACGCAGCAGTGCCATGTCACCTAGCTTACCGGTACAGGTAGCTAAAGAATTAGGCCGTAGAATTGTTGCTGGCACATATACTCCTGGCACACTGATTGATGATGAAAACCGTTTAGCTGAACGTTTTCAAGTAAGTCGAGTTGTTGTTCGTGATGCAGTAAAAATTCTTGTTGGTAAAGGGCTTTTAGATGTACGCAGAGGCATTGGCACTCGTGTAAAAACCCGTGATAACTGGGCGTTGCTTGACGATGATGTTCTTGCGTGGCATTTAAGCGCCCCACTTAATCCTGAGTTTTTAACTCAATTAATGGAGTTTCGTTTAGCATTTGAGCCCAAAGCAGCCAGTGTTGCAGCGCTTCGCGCAGAGCCTGAAGATATTAAAGCCATTGAAGATGCATTAAATGAAATGCAAAGCTCGGTAAGCGATTTAGATAAGTTTGTTATTGCTGATGCACATTTTCATGGCGCTATTTTACGCGCTTCTCATAATGAGCTATTTATTTCGATGGAATGCGTTATTTTTTCAGCGTTGCTTGTGAGTATTAAAGTAACAAACCAAAGTGCACAAAGTAATCATGCTTCTATTCCGTTTCACCGAGAAGTATTTGATGCTATTGCCACCGGTAATAGCGAAAAAGCACAAGCCCTTACAGAAAAGCTTTTAGCTGATGCTAAATCAAATTTAGCTAAGTTAATGGATATTTAATTCATTTTAAATAGCACCGCTAACTCATCATTTATTGTGAGAGGAATGATGAGTAGCGATGCAAGCACAACAACGTTTTATCGCAATTTTATTAAAAATTAATTAAAGATAATATTCAGCATAATTTTTAGCATTAGTCGTAAATTCTTCTAAACCCATTCCGGCTTTATACAAACCACTTCCTAAACCAAAACCAGTTGCCCCTGCATTAACAAATTCGTCCTGGTTTTGAGGCGATACACCGCCAACAGGGTAAATATCAATACTAGAAAGCACCGTTGTAATTGCTTTTAAGCCTTTTGGGCCAGCTGTATCTGCTGGAAATAACTTAAGCGCGTCGGCACCAGCATGCAGTGCAGCAAAACCTTCAGTGGGTGTATAAAATCCTGGTACGCTGTACAATCCTTTTAATTTACTATAACGGATCACCTCTACATCGCTATGCGGCGATATAATAATACGCCCACCCGCTTCAATTACCTGATCAACTTCGTCTTTAGTAACAACCGTGCCCGCGCCAATAATGGCTATATCTGCGTATTTATCACTTAATAACTTAATACTTTTTAATGCCTCAGGAGAATTAAGTGGCACCTCAATAACGCGGTAACCAATATCAATAAGTACTTTTGCATAATCAAGCACTTCATTTGGTGTAATACCGCGTAAAATAGCAATCAGTGGTAGTTGCTTCATAGCATGAGTTAACGTAATTAATGACATAATTGAGTTTCCTTTTTAGTTAAAAGACCGGCCTGTACAGCTAGTGTAAACATGCCTTTAGTAGATGCCGTAGCACTGTTTAAAATAGAAGAAGTGAAGCCGAGTTCTTTTAATGCTTCACAATAGAGAGTGTTTAAACTTGAGTTACCAATTAAATAAACATGCTTAATGTCGTTTAGCTTACTTTTAATACCCGCAAGCTCAGCGCCAATAAGTAAACCAGATAAGTAACTAGGTACGTTTTGCAGCGTTAATTGTTTATCTAGCTTTAAAGTACGCGCACTAAATAATGCACTTAATAAACTGCTCTGAACTTGACTAACACCAACGCCTTTTAAAAAACTTGGCATATCTGTTGGTGTTTTATCTAGTGACTCTAGCCCTTCACCTAAAATGCTTTGTTTAGTCAATAAATCAAACATTTCGCCGGTCATAAACGTACTAAGACTTGTAATAACCGTTTTTTGGTCAGTATCTTTTGCAACTTGAACCCACTTAGAGTGAGTACCGGGTAGGCAAAACATAGTCTCACTTAAGGTTTGATTACTTAGCTCACCCGCTGTTTGCTCTACATCTAATACAGCGCCAAATACTTGTACTTCTTCACCGCGCATTACATCGCATACATTATTTTCCATAACGTATTTAACACCCGGCACAATACTAATTTGTAAGCCTGCTTTATTATTTGCTTTACAAAGGTTTACGCTCATACTACCGAGATTAGCTGGCGCATTTACATAGCCTGTATCTTGCCAACCAATAGCACCGCCTACCATACCCGCCATAATAATCGGCGTTTTATGCTTTGATAACCAGCCTGATATATAACTAAGTAATACGGTTTCTAAACAGTCGTTTTTAATACAAAGTACGCCCTGCTCACCATTAACAGTATCTAAAATGCTGCCTTTGCCATCGACTAAAAAAGCTCTAAAGTTAGAGCTTCCCCAATCAACAACAATTAATGCTGGTAAGTTGCTTTTGTTATCGCTCATAAGCCTTGCCCTTATTTATTAAATTGATACTTCGTAATGTTTAATAAAATCAAGGTCGGGCTCAATACCAAGGCCTGGACCTTGTGGTAGCGCAACAGTTCCGTTGTTATTTTTAACTTGCTCGTTAATATTTAGAGACTCTTGCAATAACTGCTCTCTAAATAAGTTTGGCGTTGTATCGTACTCAAGCATTGGTTGTACTGGGTGTGCAGCACCTGGTAAATCAGGTAATGCAGCCAATAAATGTAGATTAGTACCTACCGCAATAGCCGAGCCCCATACATGGTTTATTACAGGCACAAAATGCGCGTGTGCCATGGCTAATACTTTTTGATATTCGGTAATACCACCGAGCGCACACACTTCTGGCTGGAGTAAATCAACGCAGCGGTTTTTAATTAAGTCTCTAAAGCCCCAGCGGGTAAATTCAGCTTCGCCACCGGCAATGCTCATATCAAGTGCTTCACATAAATCGCGATAGCCTTGATGATCCTCTGGTGCAACCGGTTCTTCAAACCAGTACACGCCTAAATTTTGCAGCTCTCGACCTAGCGGAATAGCTTCGCGCGCTGTATATGCATGGTTAGCGTCAACCATTAGGCGCATATCGCGGCCAATACCTTTACGCACAGCTTCAACAAGCTTTATATCGCGGTCTGGCGAAAGGCCTATTTTCATTTTCATGGCCGTAAAGCCCATTTCTTTAATACGCTGGCTTTCTTCGGTAAAGCGCTCTTCCAGGTTTGGAAACTTTTGTAGCATCATGCCGTAACCATAAGCCGGAATGCGGTCTCTAAAAGCACCCCCTAGTAACTTATAAACGGGTTGATCTAAAAATTTACCTGCAATGTCCCACAGAGCAATATCTACACCAGATAAAGACTGAATAGGCATGCCTTTTTGGCCATGATCTCGCAATAAGTTATAAACTTTATGCCAAATCACTTCTCTGTCGAGTGGATCCATGCCCAAAATCATGGGTTGAATCACATGCTCAACAATTGTTTTATTGGCAAACGCAACGCCGCCACCGCCAAAACATTCGCCCCAACCTGTAATACCTATATCGGTACGAACTTCAACTAAATGTGCGGTACGTTTAGCGTAATACTGCTGCGAATAACCAAGTTCTTCTTCTAGGTCATACTGTAAAACGTGGCTAATAATTTGTGTGATTTTCATAGTCTGTTCCTTAAACCTTTAACGCGCGAGAAACACGTTTATATGCAAGGTAGTCATCTAAAGCTAACAACGAACAATCAACACCCACGCCCGATTGCTTAATACCAAAATGAGGTAAATTAATGCTGTATTTAATGCCGTTTACTTGTACTTCGCCAAAGCGTAAATGTTTTGCAAAGTAAGAAATAGTGTCTTCGTTACTACTAAAAATAAATGAGCTTAAACCAGCGTCCGTGTCATTTGCATCGCTAAGTACCTGTTCGTTATCACTAAACGTAATAATGCTAATAACGGGGCCAAATATTTCGTCTTTGTATAGATTCATGCTCGAATCTACACTTGTAAGTACGGTTGGTTCGTAAAAATACCCATTAACGCCTGTAGGTTTTTTACCACCTAATTGTAATTTAGCGCCTTTTTGCTGTGCATCTTTAACTAGCTCATCAATCCGTTGCCATGAGTTAGCATCCATAACGGGGCCCATATCAATGGCCTCGTTTTTATCAAAACCAACTTTTACTGCTTTTGCACGAGTAAGTACTTTTTCAATAAATTCGTCTGCAACGCTTTCGTGTACAAATACGCGATTTGGGGTAACACAAATTTGCCCTGCGTTGGTAAACTTAACACCACAAATCACATCGGCTGCGTTATCTAAATTCGCATCGCTACATACAATGGCAGGTGCATTACCACCAAGTTCCATTGAATAACGCTTGATTGACGTAGCACCTGTTGCAATTACATGCTTACCCACATTAGTAGAACCAATTAAAGTAAGTACAGAGGGAATAGTTGACGCTGAAATGGCATCGCCTACGGTACTATCTGTGCCCGAAAGTATGTTAACCACACCTGCTGGCAAGCCGATTTGTTCACATAATTCGCCTACAGCATAAGCAGACAAAGGCGTTTTACTTGACGGTTTTACTACAAGCGGACAACCCGCAGCCATTGCTGGGCCTAATTTATAAGCCAAATTTAATAATGGAAAATTCCATGCTAAAAATGCAGCCGCTACACCAACAGGCTCACGCGAAAGAACGTGGCTGTGCGTACCTTCATTATCTTTTAATTCTTCATCGGCGATATTAACAATGGCATCAGCGTAAAAATTAAGGCTATCAACTAACATTTGAAAGTCGTCAGCGGTTGACTGCCATGGTTTAGCCATTTCTAAATGTACGCATTCACGTAAGTGTTGCTCGTTTGCAATTACTGCATCACGCAGTTTAAGCATCCATTGAGCACGCTCTGTTGCAGGCGTTGTTGACCAACTTGAAAATGCTTCTTGCGCAGACTCTAAGGCCATGTTTGCTTCATTAATACCTGCAGCCGAAATTTCGCCTACAACTTCGAGTGTTGCAGGATTAATAATTTCGGTCGTTGCGTCACTCGTTATTAATTTTCCACCAATATACAGTTGTTTAGAAAGCATTCTGTCGCTCCATTATTATCTACAACACCCTAAGGGCTAAATGACTAAAGTAAGACACACAGGCCTTAATACATAATAACTATTTAAACATATGATGTTTGATTGAGCAAACACAAAATACATTTAGTTAACAAAAAAACTCATATGCCAAGATTTATGAGCATTGCTTTTAATTAAGCCTTCCTCTTCACTCGCCATGGCTTTGTGTAAAGAATCGCTATTGCCTATACAAGGTTCTATCCCAAGTACAAAAGGGGGGAGCTGCTCATTGGCAGACCAACCGTTGTAATTAAACCAAAGCCCCAAGTGACTTATGTTTGTTGATGAAAATTCAAACCCGCAGCTTTGCTGAGCTTTATCATCAACCAGTTTTACAACTATATTTTGATCTTTATGAGTGCCCGTATTTAAGTGTTTGCTAAAAACCTTACTTGCAAAACCACTGTTATAGGGCATAACTTTATTTAGCGGCGGGACTTTAGTTGAGCAGTCACTCCAATTAATAAAGGCACTATTAACGTTATAAAAACGACTAAGCCCTTCATCAACTTTAAACTCCATATGTTTGTTATTTATTAAAATACGCATCTCTGGTTTTATGGCAAAAATAGGATGCGCTGACCAAACAAAAGGGAGATTGTGAGTTGTGTTATTTTTTACATGGTAATCAACAAGCAGCCGCTTACTGTGTTTTTTTAAGGTAAACGTTCTTATAAATGTAAAAGTAGAGTCAAAAACCTCAGCTTGTAAGCTAAGTCTTATTTCTTCATCGCTAATATGGGTATTAGTTATTTGCCATGCTTGGCACCACAATTCACCATGATCATGTGAAAAATGCGTTTTATTGGGGATATGTTCGTACAGCTGAGGAGAAATACCCGGAAAACATTCATCCCAACCACCGCTATCATGCTCAGAGAAATCATTGTTTTTTGCAGGTTTTAAAGTGATTTGTTTATCGTGAGCAAGCCACTCTCTATTGTGTTTTAAGCTTACAATAGAGATGACTTTTGCACCCAACTGAGGAATGACTGTAACAGCAAGCTCACTATTTTTTAGCAAAATAGCCTCAAAACCATGAGCCTTACAGTGTGTTAAGTTAAGCACTTTAATCGTGATAAATTACAGAACGGCCACCATCAATGATTAAGCTTTGCCCTGTCATAAAACTCGAATCTGAACTGGCTAAAAACACGGCTGGGTAAGCAATTTCTTCTGTTGTTCCATTTCGTTTTAGAGGATGTACATCGCCCATTGCTTTGCGTGAAGCTTGCGGATCGTCTGTTTGCTCCCAAGACTTAAACGCCATAGGTGTTTCTATCATGCCTGGGCACAATGCGTTTACTCGTATGTTGTGCTTTGCGTATTCAACGGCTAAGTTTTTAGTTAACCCTATAACCGCATGCTTAGTTACCGCATACGGAAAATACCCCGGTACAATTTTATAAGAATGCACAGAACCTACATTTATAATGCTGCCACGGCCTAACTCTTTCATATGCTCAAGTACGGCTACAGCACACTGCCACATACCTTCAACATTAACCGCAAAGCTATCACGCCACATTTGTGGCGTAACGTCATCTACGTTTCGCCCGGGGCTAATTAAAGCCGCGTTATTAACTAAAATACTGGGCTTGCCGAGCTCATTAACTACTTTTTCAACCATGTTTTTTATAGCCGTTTCGTCGCTAATATCGGTATGAGCAAAAATAGCATCAAACCCTTTGCTTTTTAGCTCTGCTACAACACTTTCGCCCATTTCTTTATTTATATCAGCAACACACACTTTAGCGCCTTGCTCACAAAATACGCGTGCAACTGTTTTTCCAATTCCATCGGCTGCGCCAGTGACAATAGCAACTTCGTTTAATAATCGTGATGACATAGTTATATTCCTTATTTATTGAGCCCAGGGACCAAATCGCGTTCAATGGCCTCAATAGACTTGCCCTTAGTTTCGGGAAGTATGAATGCCATAACAATACAGCCTACAATAGCGACGCCTCCGTAATATAAAAACGTATTTGCTGCGCCCATGTTCTCTAATTGCCAAGGGAAAAACTGCTGAATACTCCAGCTAGAAATACTCTGTACTAAGGCGGCAAAGGGTAACGCAACACTGCGTACTCGGCTTGAAAATATCTCCGAGAATATCACCCACATTATTGGCCCTATCGACATATTAAAGGCGGCTAAAAATGCAAATAAGCCAAATAAAACATACGCAGGACTAATATTTATAGAAGCATTAATAATTGCACCGGTAACAACTGGTAGCTCTTTTTTACTGTAAATAGTGGCTAAATCTGCTTTTAGCGCAACATCAGTGCTGTATATTTTATTTTCGAAAACGTGCAGCTTTGTAATATCTACTTTTTGCTCTGCAACTTTGGTTATTGCTTCACTGTTGAGTGAGTACGTGGCATTTTCAAAACCATACCAAATTGATACATGCGCAACAGCAATAAGCAGCAAACCGGTAATTGTTAATGTTCTTCTGCCGAGTTTTTCAACAAAGAATATGGCGACCAATGTAAATAATACAGATACCGCACCAAGTACTATTGTTTGTAAAAAAGAGTTTTCGACGCTCATACCTATTTGCTCAAACACGGTAGGAGCATAAAACAGTACGGCGTTCATGCCAGTTGCACCCTGCACTACTGCGTAACATACAGCAAGTAGCACAACAAAACGCATAGGCTTACTAAACAATACTTTAAGTTGCTCTAGTGCACTGTTTTTTGAATCTTCTTGAATGGTTGCTTTAATATCATTAAGTACTACTTCGGTATCGGCGTTATTGATCCCCATTCCTTTGAATACAGCGCGTGCTTCTTCATCACGTTTTTTGCTCATTAACCAGCGCGGCGATTCAGGAATCGTCATTAATAACGAAAACCAAATAATATTAGGCACAATTTCAAAGCCAAGCATATAACGCCAAATATTGGCTTCATTTAACCATTCAATTGAGCCCATATTTTTGACAAAAAAGTAATTAACAACAAACGCAAATAAACTACCTAACGTTATAAGCAACTGATTAACTGATACAAATTGGCCGCGTTTATTAGCGGGTGCAATTTCACCAATATACATGGCTGAGACGGTTATGGAAGCAAATGCGACCCCTCCTATAAAGCGTCCAACAACCAGCATGGGGTAACTTACCGCAAAAGCAGAAATAACCGTAGAGAGTGAATACGTTAAAGCAATGCCAATAAGTACCTTTTTACGACCAAATTTTTGGCATAAAGTACCTGTAAAAAATAGTGCGATGATTACGCCAACAATAGCGCAACCCACTACATTACCTGTTTGTAAACTGGTTAGCTCAAACTGCGAACTAACATAGCGTAACGCCCCCGATATATTGGCCGCGTCTAGGCCAAATACAAATCCGCCAAATGCTGCAATGAGGGAGTACTTAATTGCTTTTGTTGATTGTGTGTGTGTGTCTTTCAATGTATTACCCTTAGTTTTATTTTTATACTTTTACTGTGTTGGTAATGAGTGCTCTACAACATATAAAAGAATAACATTGATAGAATTAGTAAAAACAATATAAACATATGATGTTTATATGTGCAATGTGTTTTTCCTCTCACATCTAATTAATATAAGAGGAAAAAACACAAAATTAATATTTAAAGTGAATACGTAAAATTAAAAGCCGTCTATTTTAACGCAAGGCTCAAATACGCCTTTTACCGCATTTTTAAATGCAAGCGTAGCGCCGTGAGGTATAGCATTAAATGGGGTATCTTCTAGGCCACATTGTGCTGACGTTACGTAAAGTGTTGTAGCATCGTCGCCAAACGCTGGGCAGGTAGGGCGAGGTGTTTGAGTCGCTAAGCTTTGAATTACCTTTGCTTCGGGCGATATGCAATCTACACGTGCGCCATCCCAAAGTGCAATCCACATGTTGCCTTCGCTATCAATTACAGCGCCATCAGGTGATACAGCTGAGCTCGAATAGTCAAAAAACAACACACTTTCTCCTATTGGCGTACCCGTAAGTGAGTCGACGTCAAATCGGTAAATTTTTTGCGTTTTTGAATCTGCGTAATAAGCTCTAGCACGCGATTTATCAAAACAGATACCATTGGGTATGGTTAAATCACTAACAACTTGAGTAAGTACGCCGTTGTGAAAACGGTATATTGCCCCTTCGTTTTCGTGAGCATCGCCGTGCATTGTGCTTATCCAAAACCCACCCCACGGATCGGCACGCCCATCGTTACTACGGTTGTCAGGTTTATCTGCTTCGACGCTGCACAAAAAAGTTTGCTTATGCGTGCTGGTATTATAGGTATTTAGGCCTTTATCACTTGCTAGTAATAAGGTTTTATTGTTTACCCAAGCCAGAGCGGTAACCATATCATCTAAGCGTTGCTCAACTTTATGGTCGCCTTTTTTGCTGTGCAAAATGTGGTTTGGAAAATCAACCCAATAAAGCGTTTGTGTGATCGGGTGCCACAAAGGCCCCTCGCCTACAAAATTTAGTGTGCTGTCAAAAACAGTCGCTGTAAGTGTATTCATTTAATTCTCTAAACAAGTTACCAGTTAGTATGAGAACCATCACGCTTTGATAAATGCGGTGCTTCGGTTTCTACAGGGGTTGCCAATCTAAACGCAGCTTCGTTCACTTCAACACCTAAACCAGGTACTTCAGGAATAGTAAATTTATTGCCTGTTAACACATGCTGCTTAGGAAAAAGAAGTGGATCATGGGCACCAAACTCACTAAACGGACCTTGGTGTGTTTCCATTAAGCCTAAATTTGGTAGCGCTGCTGCAAAGTGATTTGTGGCTGCTGTACACACAGGGCCAAGCGGGTTATGTGGCATAACATCTATATAATGTGCCTCAGCCCAACCAGCCACTTTCATTGCTTCTGTTAAGCCACCAATGTTACACACATCAACACGTAAATACTGAGTAAGCCCCTGTTCTATATAAGGCTTAGCTGCCCATTTAGAACTAAACTCTTCACCAATCGCAAAAGGAATATGCGTTAAAGTACGCAGCGTTTTATACGCATCAGGAGATTCATGACGAATCGGTTCTTCAATAAAATCGAGTGTATCGGGCTTTAAACGTTGGCAAAACGAAGCTGCCTCAGCCACGCTTAATCTGTGATGGTAATCAATACCGAGTGTAATATCAGGCCCAAGTACTTTACGCAGCTCGTTTAAGCAGCGAGCTGTGCGCGTTATAGATTCTTGTGGTTCAAAAAACACAGGGTCGTCAAAACGACTCGGTATCACTCTTATTGTTGTCCAACCTAGCGCTATAAGTGCTTTTGCTTCTTTAACTAAATCGTCAAATTTATCAGGATCGGCCTCTGTATAACAACACGCAAAACACGCTATATGTTCGCGTTGTTTGCCCCCTAACAACTGATAAACAGGCACTTGTAGTGACTTACCTAAAATATCATAAAGGGCAATATCAATCGCTGAAATAGCAGCCGTAATTACACGGCCCCCTTCAAAATAATGGCTGCGGTATAGTTCTTGCCAAATACGGCCAATTTTACGTGGATCTTGCCCTTTTAAAAATCCAGCGAAGTGATGTATCGCGCCAATAACTGCTTGCTCTCGATTTGATAAACCCGATTCGCCCCAGCCAACTATGCCACATTCGGTTACTACTTTTACTAATAGCTGATTACGTTTTCCTACGCAGCCTAAAAGCGCTTCAACAGATTCTATTTTCATTATTATTACCTATGCGTTATTAAGGTTGAGTTGCTGGTAAACGGTATTTATCCATGCGGTCTATATCGTATTTTTCGTATTTTCTTTTTAATAACCAACGCGGACGCTCTAACGTTAATTCCCATTCAAACAATGATTTAAACATAGTTTTAACACGTTCAGGATTTTTTGCTGCTAAATCTGTTTGTTCACTAATGTCTGTGCTTAGGTCGTATAGCTCTGCAGGTCTGTCTGGGTAACGAATAAGTTTCCAATCGTTATCGCGTATTACAGCTCTGTTTTCTTTTTTCCAGTACATCACTTTATGTGGGCGTGCTGTATTTTCACCTTGAATATAAGGGAGTAAATCAACGCCATCAATATCATTACCTAACGCCTTACCTTGTGCGGCACTATAAAAAGTAGGCAGTAAATCTAGTGTGCTTACTGGGTAGTCGTAAGTCGAACCTGGTTCAATATGCTTTGGCCAGCTAATTAAAAATGGTACACGAATGCCCCCTTCTAACTGGTTTGATTTAGTACCTGCAAGCGGGGCATTATTTGAGGCGTTTTTATCAGATGGGCCACCGTTGTCGTTTGAAAAAACAACAATAGTATTTTCATCTAAGCCTAGCTCTTTAAGTTTATCAAGTACATAACCACTGGCTCTGTCTAACCCTAGGGTCATTGCAGCAAGCTCTTTACGTTTACCCGTTAAGTTTGGAAACTTAGCTAAATCTTTAGGATCTGATTCAAGCGGAGTGTGTACCGCGTTAAAAGCTAGGTAGATAAAAAAGGGTTCATCTTTGTTTTGTTCAATGTATTTCGCGGCTTCTTTACCTAACTCGTCGGTTAAGTACTCTTTTGGCTCTTCGTAATTACCAAAGTCGCGTTCTAATTTTTTATCAAAAAAATGTTTATTTCCGTTTTTCATTTCTTGTTCTGAATAGTTAAAGTAGCTTCTGTCGCCACCTCTAAACCCTAAAAAAGTATCAAAACCACGTTTTAAAGGATGAAACCTGTCGGCATCACCTAAATGCCACTTACCAAATACCGCTGTTTTATAACCCTGCTCTTTAAGATAATCGCCCATTGTTTTTTGATCTAATGGCAAGCCCATATCTGCACCTTTAAGTGCTGAGTTATCACTCATAAAACCAGGTACGTTAATTTCTTCGTAACCAAAACGTTGCTGGTACTTACCCGTCATTAAACCTGCACGTGAAGGACCGCAAGTAGAATCACTTACGTAACCTTGAGTAAAACGAACACCGCTTTGGGCAAGTTTATCTAAATTAGGTGTTTTAAGCTGCGTACTACCTT
This sequence comes from Pseudoalteromonas sp. Z1A8, assembly GCF_011378855.1. Classification (GTDB taxonomy): domain Bacteria; phylum Pseudomonadota; class Gammaproteobacteria; order Enterobacterales; family Alteromonadaceae; genus Pseudoalteromonas. The sequence goes on from NZ_WTLB01000005.1 coordinate 117,474, forward strand.
GAAAGCCAAAATCACCAAAACCTGCGTCATCAGCAAAAATTAAAACAATATTAGGTTTTTCTGTTTGTGCTTTTGCCATTGTATTAGCACTAACGCAAAAGCCTAAACATACAGAAAGAAGAACAAGTAGCTTATTCATCACAGTTTCCTATTTAATATAATAGTTAAGCACATAGCTAAAAAATATTAATTACACCATAGCTAACATATTGGTTATATTAGACTATTACGGCTAGTTAATTTAATGGTTGAGTTGTAAATAATGCGTTTATAAATCACAATATCGCTACACTAAACAAAACATAACAATATTGCAAACATATGATGTATGATATTTTGAAATTAATTTTTCAATTTCTCACTATTACTTAAGCCTAATAACAGTGTCAGTTTAAAGGCAAAGCCTATTTACTATGTGCTTAGCTGCTGCCTGTTATTTAATTTTAAGTATGCATTGGTGTGCTATTAAAGGTGGATTCTAAAATGATAAATATAAAAAACAGCCTTTTTGTTGTTCTTTTTTTATGCAGCTGTTTTTCAGCGATTGCAAATGATGAGTGCCAGTCTTGTCATCAACAACAAACCCTCGATTGGAAACAATCAGACCATGCAAGTTCAATGGCTTTAGCCAATAAAGATACCGTGCTTGGTGATTTTAATAATATAACTGCGACCCATTTTTCTCAAAAAGCCGTATTTTATAAAGAAAAAGAGGCCTTTTTAATTGATTTGACCGAGCAAGGTACTAAAAAAACGTACACCGTAAGTTATGTATTTGGCTTTGACCCACTGCAACAGTATTTAATTGAAGTTGAAAAAGGCAAATACCAGGTATTTCCTTTTGCATGGGATAGTCGCGCTAGATCACTAGGCGGTCAGCGTTGGTATGCCAACTACGCTAACGAAGATGTAAAACCCAGCGACCGTCTCCATTGGCTGCAACCTCTGCAAAACTGGAACGGCATGTGCGCCGATTGCCATTCTGATAATTTAAAGCGTAATTACACTACTGAAAAAGAAAGCTTTGATACGCACTTCTCGAATATAAATGTGGGCTGTAAATCGTGCCACAGCGATATAACGGATGAACATAAAACTAAAAAAATAATAAAGACAGCTCAAACAAGCCCTACCAATATGTCGCAGTGGAAAATAATCGGTGATGACACCATTGCTACCTGGCAAGGTGAGCCGCGCGATAACAGCTTTATGCAAGGCTGTTATGCGTGTCATTCGCTTCGAAGCCCATTAACCGATGGCTTTGATAACAGCCAAGCGTTTTTGGATCAATTTAGCCCTTCATTTTTAGAACCAAATTTGTATCACGCCGATGGCCAAATTAAAGAAGAAGTGTATGTGTTTGGCTCTTTTGCACAAAGTAAAATGTACACAGCCGGGGTTAACTGTGTTGACTGCCACGATAAACACACCATGAAAGTTAAAACAAAAACGAATGGGCTGTGCTTACAGTGCCACAGTGCCAGCGAATATAACAAACCCGAGCATCATCGCCATAAAGAACAATCAACCGGTGCACAATGTGTTAGCTGCCACATGCCAACCAACAGATACATGGGCGTTGATGACAGGCGCGACCACAGCTTTAAAATTCCGCGCCCTGACATATCAATAAAATACGATACACCCAATGCGTGTGTGCAATGCCACGACGGTAAAACAAACGAATGGGCAGCAAGCACACTTGAAAAATGGCATGGTAAAGCACCGGCATTAAGTGCAAGCGAGCACAGTATGCTTGAGTTACGCTCATTAAAAGCGATATCGCAAAATGCACATATGAGCTTAATTAATGACTTTTCGTTAAATGAAATAGACCGCGCCAGTGCAATTGCCTATTTAGGTAATTCGGGCGCTGAGCTAAACGATGCCACAGTAAAAAGTTGGGTTAACTCGCCGCTTCCGCTTATTCGCTTAGCGATTGCTAAAGTGGGCTTTTTACTCCCCGAAGCAGAGCGCTTAAAAAGCTACAAGCAACTATTAACCGACAAATTAAAGTCGGTGCGTGTTGCTGCTGCGCAAAACCTAAGCCAAACAACAGCGCAGTTAAACGGGCTTAATCAATCAATTATAGAGCTTGCACACGCTAATACCGTCAATACATGGCGCGGTGAAGGTAACATAAATCAAAGTATGCTCGCGCTTAATAAACAAGACATAAACGGTGCTATAAAGTCGTTACAAAAAGGCATTAGCGTTGACCCTTACTTTGATGCAAGTTATGTAAATTTAGCCGATATTTATTATCGCCTTGGTCAAACAGCAAAAATGCAAAGCACGTTAAATAGTGGTTTAAAAGCAGTACCTACCTCTGCGCCGCTACATTATGCAAACGGTATGGCGCTTATTAGAAGCGGTAACAAACCCGCTGCTGTTGACTCGTTTAAACACGCAATGACACTTGAGAGTAATAACGTGCAATACGCTTATTTGTATTTTTTAGCACTTGATAGCATTGGCTCAACAGCGCAGGCCGTGAGTGAATTAAAACTCAAAATTGGTGCTTATAATAATGCGCAGCAACTCAAAAACTTAGGAATGAGCTTTGCTCAAAAGCTTAAAAATACTGAGGATTACCACTTTTTTGCTCGTTTAAAATAATTTTTTGAAATTAAATTATTTTTCACTCTAAATCTGCAATTTAGATTAGAGACTAAAATTCAACCACTTAACTTAATAATCTTGTGTTACTTAAACGGTAATACAAGGTTATAACCTCAATATTACAAGCAACATTTAATAAACAAGTAATCAACACATTGCACTTGCAAACATCATATGTTTAAATTGTTAGAATGAATCATTCGCGATTATTTACACTTCTTGATTGCTTATAGCTTTATCGCAATTAAGAGTCGCTGTTTAATTAGCCTGATTCTAAATAACAGATACTGCCGTTGCATTATCTGCACACACAGTAATTATGAAGAAACGGAGTGGTTAAAATGCTTAAACACAGTAAATTGCATACAGCAATATTACTTGCATGTTGTTCTTTATCAGCTTTCACACACACTGCATATGCACAAGAAGAAACAACCGCAAAACAAGCTAAAAGCAATTCAGACGATTTTGAAGTTATTTTAGTGAGCGCACAAAAACGCGATCAAGCATTAAAAGAAGTTCCCTCTTCAATCGAAGTGCTAAGTGGTGATTTAATTCAAGAAATTGGTATAGATAATGGGTTTGATTTAGTCACCTACTTACCTGGTTTTGGCATTGATGACAGCAGTGAAATACGAACTACAACATTAAAAACACGTGGTATAGGCACTTTTACAAATTCAATTGGCTTACAGTCTTCAAACCTTGTCGTTATAGATGGTGAAGTATTACCCCGCCAATCAATGCTTAACTTACCTATTTCAGATGTACAGCGTGTAGAAGCAATGCGCGGCCCACAAGGGACTTTATTTGGCCAAAACACATCAACAGGCCTATTGCATTATGTAACTAAAAAGCCGCAACTAGATGACCGAGTTTCAGGCACGGTTAGAGCACAAGTTACTGAGTTTGATGGCACTGATTTTAGCGGGACCGTAAATGTACCCCTTAACGAAAACTGGGCAGCTCGATTTAACGCGCAATACAGTGATATTGATGGTTGGATAAAAAACACCATGCCTGGTGAAGAAGATTACACTATTGGCGCAAAAACAACGAAAGCTGGTCGCGGCCAACTTTTATACGATAATGGCCAAGAGCTAAACGTACTATTTCGCTTAGAATATTCAGAGACAGACACAAATTGTTGTTCTCTTACTCGTTTAGGTGGAATAAACCCAGATTTTGGCCCTCGTCCAATCGTTAATGTAAAAGACGATGGCACTATTGAAGGCACAACCTATAACCGTGTAAATCCTGAGTCTACTTTTGAAGAAGCCGGCGGCCCAGTTACATCGCGTAATGCTGAAGGTAACTTTGGTAGAACAGAAAATTTTGGCTTTTCAATATCGGCCGATTACTACCTAAATGATGAAATTACACTTAGCTATAATGGTAGCTACAGAGATTTTGATTTATATAACAGTTCAGCATTTTTTACTATTAATTTTCCTGTAGAGCGAACCGCTTTTGGTGGTAACGAATCGGTTGATGTTCTTCAACAAGAATTTCGTATTTCGTCATTTAATAATGAAAAGTTTGATTGGGTATTAGGTCTTTTTTACCATGATACCGACGGTCAGCGTTCTGAAATACGTGATGGCTGTATTGCAGGTAACCGTGGCTTTATTGAAGGCGGCGAATTAACAGGGTGTTATTCAAAGCAATCTACCGATGCTTTTTTAGCTAACTATGCAACTACTGGCGATGACGACCGCTCATTACTAACGCCTTCTCGCTTACTAAATAGTGGTGATTTTACAACTGGTTTTGAAAACGTCGCTATTTTTGGACAACTTGAATACCAAATAACTGAGCAATTAGATGCTACTTTTGGTTTTAGATTATTACACGAAAAAAGTGATGCAACCTTTGCTCGTACAGATTTGGCAACACCTTCTACAGGTGTTGGAATGGAAACATTCAATGAAGTATTAGAACTTGCTCAAACAGATCCATCGCTTATTTTACGCCAAGACGCGCCAACTAAATTTGATAACTCAGACACCGCCTTTATATACAAAGCGGTTGTAGGGTATGACTTTACTGATGATATTCGCGGTTATGTAAATTATTCTACCGGCTATAAAGGGGCATCTTACTTTGTAACAACAAATACCGACCCTGCCGATGCAGACAACTTCCCTACCGATCCTGAAAACTCTTCAAACTTTGAAGTAGGTCTGCGTTCAGCATATTTTGATAATGATTTACTGTTTAACTTTACGTACTTTGATATGAGAGTTGACGATTATCAAGTACGTGCCAGCCGTGTAATAGATGAAGAAAATAACATTATTTTTGCAGGCTATGTAAACGCAGCACAAGCACGTTCAACCGGTATTGAAGCCGATGTAGTGGTTAAAATATCAGATAAATTAAAGTGGTCGTTTAACTACGCTTATTTTGATGCACGCTACGAGGACTTTGCTGATACACCTATAAATTGTCCTGCTGGTGATGGTGGTTTACTTGCTTCTCGCTGTACAACTGATTCAACAGGCCGTCAGAGCTTTGATCAAACGGGTTTATCTTTCCCTAATAATGCTGAGCAACAATTTTTAAGTACTATTTCATATAATACACAAATTGCTGATACAGGCTGGAATGCTAATACACGTGCAGTTTGGCGTTATAATGGCAGCCACACGCAATCAATTAACGAACTTGCCTTTGGCGAATCAGCTAACCCATCGTCAAGCATTTGGGATGGTTACTTAAGCGTAAGCAAAGATAACTTACAGTTTAGTGTATTCATTAAAAACTTATTTGATAAGTCGTACACTACTCGCCAACGTATAAACTCTGAAGGGTTTGGGGAAGCATTCTATCCTCGTGACTGGAGTCGTTATGTGGGTGCAAGCGTTCAATATAGCTTTTAATAGATAACGAAAACTAAATACAAAAAAATAGCGCTTAATAAGCGCTATTTTTATATCTGCATTTAATTACTTACAGCGGCTCTTTTCTTCCAACTAACTCCCCGTTAGCGTCATTTATAACTGCATTGCTAATATCTACATGCTCATTATTACTCCAACGAACCGATACATTATTTATCTGTGTACACGTACCTAAACCAACGTGTAACTTATTATTTTCGCTTTGTGAAAAGCCAGCACCTGTTGCGCCTACAACACGCTTATAATTTTGCCCACATGCTTTTATAGTCGCAGTAGCTCCCAATGCCGACACACCGGCTTTAGGCGAGTAACCAATATTAGTGACTAAAAAGTTATGCTGCGTATCTAAAGCTGTGTTATTAGTAAATAAATGCCAACGGCCGCGCTCGTTTGAGTAAATTAAGTCAAGGTCCCCGTCATTATCGTAATCAAAGGCCTGTGCGCTGCCCCCTGTTGCTCCAAGCTCAGTTGAAATAACACCATGATTTTGTAAAGCCTTAAAGCCTTTACCTTGCTGATTTAAATACAGTAGCTGCTCGTTGGCTTTTGCCGGATTGCCATAACGTAATACAAATAAGTCACTCCAACCATCGTTGTTAAAATCTCCGGCTACAGCACTGGTTGTGGGTTCGCTAAGATTAATATTTAGCTTGGCTGTTGCATCAACAAATTTTCCTTGCTGGTTTTCTAATAATACCGCTGGTAATGGCTCAAGCCCTTTTACTTTAGGTGAATTAGTCACTCTTTTAATAACACCGGCTGTAGGTGATTTAGTATCCCCCGCTACGCGCCAAGTATCATTACCTAAGTAACCTATATATAAACCTTTTTTATTTAGCTTTTTAGGCCAGCCAGCAGCTTGCTCTTTTGTTACCTTTACCGTACGTTCACTGCCGCCGTGCCCTTGTAATGCTAAAGGCGCACTATTTTTGCCAATAAACACATTAAAATGGGGGTAAGCCATTTGCAGGTTTTCTATTTCAAAGTCACCTTCGATTTTAAAATCTTCAAATTTAAATGCTTCGTTACGAGTAAAAAAAGCAAAGTTTTGAGATTGAGCATCGTAAAAGGTGTGTTGCTCAAATTGGTGTTTAGCGCGAGTTAAAAATAAATCAAAGTCACCGTCATTATCAAAATCGATTTCGGTCATGCTGCTTACATGGCTAATATTGCGATTATTTCCTAGTACAGCCTTACTTTTATTTTTATAACCTAAATCAGATTTACTCTGCGCTACAACAATGTCATCTCCGCCGTAAAAAAATAAATCATCGTGCCCGTCATTATCAAAATCACTAACTAAGGCTTTATAACCAAGCCATTTTGCAGTAGGTAAGTAATCGACAAACTTAAAATGATTATGCCCTTCGTTTTTATATATATGGTTGGCTCCCTTTTTTTGCTTTTTAAGCGGAAAAGCAGAGAGCATTAAATCTAAAGTGCCACTGTTATTGCCATCAATTAATTTAACCGCACGTCCGCGTGTACGTTCAAAATTATCAAACGTTTCTCCGCCTTCAACAGTCCGGTCATGATTTATTTGAAACGATACAGGTAAACGCGGTTTTAGGCCTCCACCACCGCCTTGGGCTATTATTAAATCCATACGACCATCTAAGTCGTAATCAGCAACAGCCACGCCGTGTGTGTCGCCTTTAATAATTATCTGTGGTGCTGAAAAGGTATTGTTTTTGTTATTCCAAAAAATTTTTACTGCGTGGGTATGCTCAGTAATTAATACATCTTGATAGCCATCTTTATCAAAGTCTGCAATCAGTGCACGGTCCCATTTACGACGCGATAGTGGCTCAAAAGGTATAATATTGTGTGATTCGCTAAACATTAATTTATTACTGCTGTTGTCGCTTAGCGTTTCATTGCTTGCCCTTTGAGTGGTATTACATCCATAAAGCAGAATACTTGTAGCGATCAGTGATAAACAAAATAACGTGTTTGCTGGCTTACTATTTTTTTTCATTTAACCCACTCCTTACTTAACTGACTGTAATGGTTTTTGCTGCCACACACGGATGTATTCAATTTCAAAGTCGACTACACCATCATCTTTTTTGCCCTCAGGGCTATTACGTTCAAGCTCTTCTTTACTTTTTGGTACGCCATGCCAAGGAAAAGTCTCCTGATCAAGCCATAAAAACAGTGGCTTAGTGGCTACATAGCCTGTATCAACCCCGCGGTGCTCTTTTGCCCAGGCATCAGCTTGTGCTGCAGATACTTCGCTAAATAATTTACCGTCAACATAGTATTTAATTCCTTGGGCGCTCCAGTCAATTCCATACACGTGAAAGTCATCGGCTACTCTAAAGCCTAAGTCTTTTCGTTCTGTGTAAGTGGGCTTGCCCATTACCTTTTTATTCCAATCGCGGATTGACCACCATAACTCACTGTCTATGTGATCTTTTTTAGGGTCGTGCGAGTCGCCAAATAATTCAAAAAAGTCAACTTCTAACTTTTCGCCCATCGACCAAAATGCACTGCTCACTTGCGCATCAGCGGCTTTGCTTTTAATTTCTATGTATCCGTACTGAAAAGACTTTCTGCCGATAAAGCATGCCGTTGTGAGGTTTTCGTATTTAAGTGCATCGCCAAACACAGGCTTATGTATTTTTTGTTCAAAAGGAAAGTCAGGCTCCCAACGTGTCTCGAGTTTTAGTTTGCCATTTTCTAGGCGGTAGTTATTACCCGAAAATTGCGAAGGTGCGCGGCCTTTCCATACTTTTTTATTTGGATTATCTGGATGCTTATAAATAGGTTTACCGTTTTCTATTTTACCCACAATGTACCAACGTTCTTCATCGATAGTGCTGGTTTCAAATTCGTCACTTACTTGGGTGTTAAGTACCCATTTACCGGTGTTTTGCGGATCTGTTAAAGGCAATAAGTTATTTTTAGTTTGGGGAAGCTTTTGCGTGTTAGTCGTCGCATCGCTGCTACAACCGCCAATGGTTATTACCGACAATAATGCTGCTGTGAGCGTCAATTTATGTGTTTTTATATTTTTTTGCGTGTTGTTCATGATGTCTCATTATTTTGTATGTAAGTTTGTGTGAAAGTTAAAAATTAATACGTAAATAAATAGATTTTTTAGTGGCTTATAAGCAAACAAAACGACTTTAAACCTATTTAGTTTAAAGCCGCTTTAATTAATATTATGTTATGCGTCTAGTACTCGCTTAAATATCGATACGCGTAACGGCGTAATCGTCAATCAAGATTGAATCACCCGTTGGCAGTCCATACACTTCCCAAAGGGTAAACACATCGGTAATTGAGCTCCATGTTGCTGGAATAGCCCAGTCGCGTTGATTAGTTGAATCCTCTACAAACTCGATGTATTGCCACTGCGTAGTGGCTGCGAGTGCTGCGCTAAATAAGCCCGCTTCTGAGTAACGACCTGTAAATCCATTTGCATCCTCAGGTATGCCGTCATAAACCCACGGTACAACAACATGGCGCAACGTAACGGGTTCAACAGGCACTTGATTTAACTTAACCCACACGGCATAACGGTATGTTTTACCAACAGACTCGGCACCACGTCCATAGTTGGCGCTATACCAGTTACGTTGTTTATTCCAAACTTGCTGAGTTGCAAAAGAGTACGGTGTATTCGCTTCACCTTGAGTTGCAGTACCCGCTGTAATTTCAAGCGAACGACCATTACCCGACACAGAGGTTGCCGATACACTATAAGTGGCATTACCTTTATAAGGTGCACCTTCACCATTGAGGTTAAAGTCGGTGTTAAAGCCTGCTTCGTGTTCAGACACACCCGGCTCACACATTTGGTTATTAACAGTATTAACCGTAATACTTTTTTGCGAAATAAGTGATAAAGGTGTACTTGCTGTATCGCCATCAATAAGTTCAACCGTTACCGTATTTGGGCTGTCTATTGTTGTAGGTGCTTTAATGGCAAGTACTTCTCCAAAGCCGCTTTTTGCGGTTAAGCTTTTCGTAAATGAAACTTCATCGTTAAGTGTCCAATCAAAAGTATATTCGCCGCTTAACTCTGCGTTTAGTAAAGCAGGCTGCACTTCTACACCACTGGCCACACAGATAGGAACGTCCTTGTTACCTGAAGAAGCGCCTAACTCGTTTTTATCGTCGTTTGTTATTGCAAGACTAAAAGCACCTGTCACTGTAAGTGTGGCGCTTGCTGAAGCTTCGGGGTTATCAACACTTGTGGCTGTAATAGTCGTTTCACCGGTATTTTTAGCGCTAATAAGGCCATTTTCATCAATGGTTGCAATATCTTCATCTGCAATTGAGTAAACAAGTGCGGGGTTACACGCGTAATTTGGTATCGCTGATGCGAATACACTTGCTTGACCACCAGCAGGGATTTCAATCGGCGAGACGCTGACCTCAGTTACAACATCATCAATCGCATTGACAGTTAATTGTAATGTACGTGTAGGCAGTGCGCCGCCCGCAGCAATAGCTGCACCATTATTGATAGAATATGTAATGTTATAAATAACTTGGCTCGGAAAGTCTAAGTTACCATCAGCAATAGGGTTACCATCGCCATCTAAAGCGCCTCTAATATCGGTTTGGTCGCATTGTCTTAATGCCGCCGAAAACGCATCGGTATTTACAACTAATTTAGTGCTATCACTTGATTGCGTGAAAGGTGAAATTCGGTGTGATGCAATAGTATTAGCACTTGTTTGTGGGGTAGTGAAATTATTATTAACCACAAACTCTAACTCACTTACGTTTATGGTTGCACCTGACTCAGAGGCTGGTTTACCGTCGATTGTTACGCCTTGCAGTAAATCAATTTCTTGAACTCCGGACTCTTCATTTAATGTGCTCGTGATCACTGCGGTATCGATTACAAGTGCTAAATCAGATTTAAACTGCGGATCATAACCTTCATCCGTTCCGCCGCACCCTGTTAATACTGAAAATATAACACTGCTAATTGCTGTTTTTATTAGTAAGTTATGTTTCATCTTACTCTCCAAATTTTGTAAGACAGCGCGCCAAACGTGGCCCGCTGCTAATAGTTTCTCAATTAAAAGGTACCGCGAAGACCAACACGGAACTGACGACCTGTTTTCCAAACTGATGCTGTACGCGAAGTAGTTACACTGCCATCTTCAATTGCATTACCTTCATCGAGCACAACCTCTTGCGAGTTAGCTTCAAACGCATTACGACTAAATGAACTGGTGTAATAAATTCGGTTAGTTTCATCAGTTAAGTTAAGTGCCTGAAAAGTTAAGCTAAAGTTTTTATTAATTTTATAACTTGAGCTAAAGTCCAAACGATGGGTTGCCTCTTGCCATGTAGCGCCGCCAACTAAACCTCGGTTAACTAATTGATCCCCGGTGTAGCGACTCGCTAAACGTAATTGAATCCCTTTTTGTTCCCAATACAGTGTTGTATTTAGAGAATGCTTTGGAGTGAAAGGTTGTGGTAGTGGTTTTAAAAATATATCGGTATTACCTACCTGCTGACGATCAGATTCTGAATCTTGGTAGGTATAGTTCATGTTTAAACCTAAGCCACCCCAATAACTTGGTAAAAAGTCATAGTTTTGGTTGTAACCTAGTTCAACACCTTTAATATCTGCGCCTTTACCATTGGTTACTGTGGTTACGTTTACAACGTCACATTCAATGCGCCATTGGTCAAAAAAGCCTGCAACTTGTCTAAGTGGCATACAATCTTCTTCGCCACCTGGTGCTCTATTCTCATCGTAATCAAGTAATAAATCGGCTGTTTGTAAATCGTATTCGGTCCTAACGTCTTTATAGTGATACGGAACAACAACCGTTTCTTCAAAGTCTTTCATATCTTTGTAAAAGAACGCTACCGACAGCAAGCCTGAATCGCTAAAGTACCACTCATAGGACAAGTCGAGATTGGTTGATTTAAGCGGTTTTAAATTTGCATTACCTGCTGAGCCATTAGCAGAGTCCCATTGTTGCTCAAAAATTTGTGTACGTGGGTTTAATGAATCAAAACGAGGACGCGTCATGGTTCTACTAACAGCAAAACGTGCAATCATTTCTTCGTTAACTGCATAATTTAAGTTTAAGCTAGGTAAATAAGCGTCATGTCCGCCTTTTTTAGTTACCCAAGCAACGCGGTCTTGTACTTCACGTCCGCTACCTTGTGTTCCTGTAAATGAAGTTGTTCTGTCTAAAAATGGCCAAATTTGTCCGTTACTTGCAAAGTGTGCCCATGCATTAGCTGACGTTGGAACTAAATTTCCGTTGCTGTCGTAAATTAAAGAAGGTAATGCATTGTTAGCTATAATGTTGCCATTTTCATCTACAAACACTTGCTGATTTACACCCAGTCCGGTGTTCCCATCAGCCCCGGGAATTACAAACTGACCCGTTTGCGGATCAACAGGGAAAGTAGCTGGGTTTGAGCGGTTATACGCATGAGTGATTTGCCATGCCCAACAGTTTTGTAGCTCAGCATCGTTTGCTGGTGTGTAACGATGATCAGGCTGACCCGTGTCAGAGACCCCCATAACAGCTGCCGGGCAGGCATCTAAATTTGTATTTGCTAAACCACGCTCAACTAACAAATTATACGCATCAACCATTTGTGGAAAACGCGTATAGTTAATACCGCCTACGCCTGTTGCTGTTGTGTCATCTTTTACATACCTAAGGCCTAAGTTACCTGTTAGCTTGCCATCCATCAGCTCAAAGTTTGCTTTAAAATAAGCGGCTTTTGTTTCGGTTTCAATATTACGACTGCCTGTAATGGTTTCGCGTATACCTACTTCGCCTGCATCTTTACCTGAAACAATCTCAAGCGCTTTTTCGGCATCTAGTAACGGCCAGCCATTAAAAAACTGTGCAGAGCGATCTGATTGAATATCTTCACCAAAATTATCGTAAGGATAGGCACTATCAGCTACTATATCGGCTAAGCGAATTGTACCAAGCCCACGTACTTCAAACGCTTGATCAGGGTCTTCTAAATCTATTAAGTCACTGCCATTTGTGGTTGCTCTATTTTGAATAGAGACATCTTTTTTACGATTTGACCACTTAACTCCAAATTCAAGCGATCTAATAAAGTCACCATCAAGCGCATAGTCAAAATCAACAAAAAGCGACTTATTTGTATCCGCTAATTTGTTTTTACGAAGCACTAAACTACCTAAGTGATTGTGCTCCATATCATACGGATTAAAACGGCTGTATACCGCATTAGACGTACCATCAAAGGCGTCAAACTCCCCTGGAGTAACACCTGTTGAGTAACTACATTCTCCACTGCTGCCGCAGTCGTAGCCAACCATTTCGTGGCTGCCATCGGGCATTGATTCAACTATTTGGCGACCTGCCGTGCCCCAAGTAGCTGTACTAATAGAAATAAAACGATCTTTTTCATCATCGTCAGGTGTTTCATCAGTGGTTTTTGAAAAACCAGCTCTTACATTCATATTTAATGAATCGGTTACCTGATAATCAATATCGAGTGACGCTACATTAGTATCAATCTCTCTAAGTCCGTAGGAGCGAACAAAGTTACCACTTGTAGAGCGGCTACTTGATTGCTGCAAGGTATTGGTAGATAAATCAACCCCGTTTAGTGCTGTATTGTCGTCACCGGCATAAATTAAAGGTGTTACAGGCCCCATGTTTAAACGTAGTCGTTGACTGTCGGTTAACACATCTTGCTCTGTATGAGTTACATCTAGCTGAATATCGAGTGACTCTGTTGGTTGGTATTGAAAACCTGTAGACACTGACAAGCGATCTCGTTGGTCATTATTTAATGTAAAATCAATAACCTCACGCGCTAAAACAAATAAATCACCTTCATGTAATATTTGCGTTTCAGGGTCGTAATTATTAAGTGAACTCAGTGGATTTAATAATGCTTCTCCATTTTCACCAAAAAGCTTATTTCCATCTGCATCACGTTGATTGCCAAGTACCCTGATTGCTTTACCTGTAACGGTGTCATGTGCTGTACGACCAGTTGCATCATCTAAATCAACAATAGGAATTGCGCCGTTAGCCCAATCGGTATTGATACGATCTTGTCGTGTTTTTTGGGTATCTTTAGAGGCCGTTATAATAAAGCCAAAGGTGTCGTCGAAGTATTTATCAGAAAAGCTAAAATTAATGCGTGAGTCACTTTCATCAGAAAACTCGTTGTAGCGCCCTTCAACCGTAAAAGAACGACGTGGTTTGTTTAAATTTAGCGGTTTTACAGTTCTAAGCACAACACTTGCGCCGAGTGAGCCTTCATCGTTATCAGCAGAAGATGTTTTAATTACATCGATAGATGACAATATATCTGACGAAAAAGAGCTTAAATCAACACTGTTATCGTTAGTAGCACCCGCACTAGAGCCATCGGTACTTAGCCCGCCGGTAAGTGCGACACCATTCATTGATATTTGATTTAAAGAAGGTCCGGCACCACGAATTGATATACGAGTTCCTTCACCACCCTCTTCTTGAATACTCACCCCGGTTACTCTAGATAGTGCATCAGCGATGTTTTGATCTGTTGATTTACCTACATCTTCAGCATGAATTGAGTCACTTACGTTGTCGGAAAAGCGCTTTGCGTTTACCGCTTTTCGTAAGCTACTTTTGATCCCTTGGACTTCAATTATTTCGATATCTTTTTGTAGTTTTATTTTCTCTTTTTCTTCATCTTCTTGTGCAAAAGCAGATGATGAAATAAGCGAAGCAATAATAGCTGCAGAGACTGCTGATAACCTAAAGTTATGCTGCATTGTGTGCTCTCCTGTTTATCGGCATCGTTTTTCTCAATGCCAGTGTGTGATGATGTTGTCTATTTTTATTGTTAGTTAAGCGCCACAGATAAAATGAATGAACGTCCTGGTATCCTAATTTCGTTTCAGAGCGTTGCTTAACTTGCGATCAAGTTAAACATATGATGTTTATATTTACAAGTCGTTTACTTTGATTTTTACATTTTTGTTTCTTTTTTAAACGAAGTAATTTAAATCGCTGTTTTTAAACAATTTAAATTCATTAATATTTAAGTGAAAGTAACGTAGATATTTTTATTTTTTATACAAAACAAAAAAAGAGACTCAAAATCCCCATTAATAAATAAAATATGTTGTTGAAAATGATCAAAATTGAGTTGTTCAGAAAGAAATTTACGAGGGTTTATAATATTAACTTATGCTCATTAGAATATTTACAGCGATCAAAAGCTGCCAATCAGCAGTTTTGAAAGCGGTAAACCAAATGTATTGCCCATAAATCTAAAGCTCAAACATACACGGCAATACACACGATTTTAATTTAAGAACCTAATTTAAGCGCTTAACTTAAATTAAAACCTTACTTATTATGTAACTTAATTTCACTTACCGTATAAGGTTTGCCATGCCCAGTATTGGTAATGCCTGGGCCTGTAAGCAAGTCAAAATTCGACATAAGCAAAGAGCCTTTATAATAAATAATATCGGCGGGTTGGTCTAATTCACCATTTTCTGAATTGTTATCGGGGTACGATGCAATAACGGTTACATTTTGGTTTGTATCAATTTTTATAACTTGATTATTTAAAAAACCTGCGGCGTATAAATTACCTTGAGGGTCTATAGTTAAGCCATCAGGTCCACTTCCTTTTGGAAGTGTTGCATAGGTACTTTGGCTAAGCAGGTTGTTGTTTGTATCAAACGTTAATTTATAAATTAAGTCGTCACCTAGGTTGGTTACAAACAAGTTGCCCTGTGAATCAAACACTAAGCCATCAAGTCCAAATTTACGTTGCTTATTAGCTGTTTTAGCCAAAAACAATAAATGCGGATCATCTGTACTGTTAGTCACTAATATATTGGTATCTGTGGCCTTAAAACGATATATCCCGCTGAGAGTCTCGGCCTTATTTTTACTTGGCACACGCAGTTGAGTTACGTAAATATAGCCATTTTGATAGCGCACACCGTTTGGCGAACTCATGCCTTTTGCTACTATTTGAGTATTGATGACTTTGTTATTTTTTAAGGTGAGTTTAAGTAATCGGGCTTTGCCAGCACCTTGGTTATCGGCTATAAATAACGAGCCATCGGGGGCATAGGCAAGCCCCATAGGGCGGCCCTTCCCTTTATTGTTTGGCCCCGATAACTGGGCTATTTTAGTAAACGTTTTATCATTATTAATATTAACCAGCACACCCGCTTGTAGCCCTTTATTGGCATAGTTAACACACGATAAAGTAAGCTCTCCTGAAGGAGAGACAGCAAAAGCGTCTGGGGTTGGGCAATAATCAGGGAGTGATGCAAATAAACTCGCACTCTCAAGCAGTGTATTAGACGTTTTAACAGACGCTAAAGATGCACTTTCTCCCCCTTTATTTATATTTTTATTATTGCTTTGAGCCGTGTGGGTACTGCAACCAAACACAGTAAATAAGCACACTAGACCCGCTAATTTATTTTTAAGATGAGTGATGTTATTTTTATTCATTATTGCTCTCTTTTACTCTTAATTTTTTGCGAAAAAAAAGCAAGGCTTGTTACCAAACCTTGCTTTTTACCTCTCATAGTTAACTTTGTCGTAATCAAACGTTGTAATTAAAAATTGATTACTTGATCTGTCCCAACCTTAGATTTATTGATTACTTCGCCATTGCTGTAACGCACACTTACGTTATCTATTTCGTTGCACTGGCCTAAACCAAAATGAACCACGTTATCAAATGATTGTGTATAAGGTGCGGCATCAGGCGACACGCGTCTTGTAAGGGTTTTACCACAGCCTTTAAGTGTCGCTATAGCGCCAATGGGGCTAGCATTATGCTTAAGTGAATTACTTATACGCAGTAATGCATAGTGATTACTGTTATTGGCTTGATTACTAAATAAGTGCCACTGACCTCTGTCGTTATTCATAATAATATCGACCTGGCCGTCTAAGTTGTAATCAAATACATTTGCGCCTGAGCCAATGGTACCTAAGGTGTTTGTTATTAACCCCGAATGAGTCGCTTGGCTAAATGTGTTATCGCCATTATTTAAATACAGTATTTGCGATGTAGGCGTTACCAAGCTGCCTTGTTTAACAATAAACAAATCTTGGTAGCCGTTGTTGTTAAAATCTCCCACACTTATGCCGGTCGTATTTAAATTTGTTTTAATGCCAGCTTTAGCACTCACATCTACAAATTTTCCACTTTCATTTTTAAGTAGTAAATCCGATGGTGCCACTGGTTTTTTATTTACCGTATAATGTTTAATACCGGTTACAACACCCGTTGTAGGTGAAAAAGTATTACCCGCCATACGCCATTTATCATTGCCTATATAACCAACATACAAACCTTTATTAGGTTGGGTATCGGCCCAGCCTAGGCCATTACTGCTAACAATATTGACGTTTTGACCACTGTGCCTTTCACCTTCAAATTTATATTTATAAGTGCCTTCGCCTACAAATACATCTTGGTTTGGATAAGGTGACTGGTAGTTAACTAAATTAAGCGTATCGCCAATAAGTAAGTCATCATATTTAAATGGTCCACGCTTGGTGTAAAAACCAAATGTGTGGCTTTTAGCATCAAAAAACGTATCGCCTGCTTGTAATGGGTTGGCACGACTTATATATAAATCAAAGTCACCATCATTATCAAAATCGATTTCGCTAACACCCGTCGCATCCATTATTTTATTAGGTAAAACATTGGCGGTTACGTCACTAAAGGTAAAGTCGCCATTGCCTTTTAAAACACGTAAAGCACCGTCGCCGTAAATCACTAAATCGTCAATTTTATCGTTATTAAAATCTGTAATAAGGACTTTTTGACCATCTCGATTAGTTTTTGGTAAATCACTTGCGTGAGTTATATTGCCGCTACCATCGTTTTTATAAATAAAATTACTGGTTTGTTTACCGCTATTAGCCTGCGGGAATCCCATTAGTAATAAATCTAAATGACCGTTGTTATTGGCATCAAAAAACTTACTAGTGCGCCCACGCAACGTTGGCAGTTTGGGTGAAAACTCACCGCCTTCAACAATTTCTCTTTTGTTAAAGTGAAATAACTTAGCATTACGCGCGTTATCGCCAGAGCCACCACCACGTGAAAGCAAAATATCCATTTTGCCATCTTTGTCGTAATCGCCTACGCCAATACCGTGCATATCACCTACAATCAGGTCGCGTCCTTTGTCGTAAACGCCTTTATTGTTCCAATACAAACGAATGGTATAACCATGGTCGGTAAGTAATAAATCTGGGTAACCGTCTTGGTCTAAATCGCTTATTAATGCGTTATCCCATTTACGGCGATTTTTATTTTCTAATTTAATTGCTTGGTGCTGCTCAGTAAATAATGTTTTACCCGGTGTTAGCTGAGCACCCGCTAGGGCACTCGCTTGTTGACAACCTAGTAAGCTTGCGCCCACACATAACAAAGAAACATGCCATACAATTGTTTTTACTTTCATAAAGCCTCCATGAATTTGATAAAACTTACTTAGTTGTTTTAAACGTTTTATCGAATCGTGGCATGGCATCTAATCGCCAGTTAGCACCTTCAGTCGTTTCGTGAAACCATTTTGGCTGTTGGTTATCCCAACTCCATTTTTCCATTTCGCGAACCATGTCGGTTAACAGTGCTTTGTTAGATTTACTTACATCGTGTTTTTCAGAAATATCGTTTTCGATATTAAATAACTGCCATGGTTGCTGGTTGACTTTTAATGCTTTCCATTGGTTCATACGAATTGCAGCATCGCTGTAACCCTTACGATGGCGAAGTGCATAAATAGGCTCATCTTTATGTGGGTTTTCATTTTTAATAAATGCAGGCCACATATTTGTACCATCTAAATGTTGGTTTTCTTCAACTTTAGCGCCCGCTAAAGCTGCAAATGTTGGGTATAAGTCAAGTGCCGATACAGGATGCGAAAAACGCTTGCCCGCAGGTACATGTTTAGGCCAATGAAACAACATAGGAACTCTAAAACCGCCTTCTTGTGTACTGCCCTTACCTGCTTTAAGTGGGAAGTTATTAGCGCCTTTACTTAATTTGCCACCGTTATCGCTCATAAATACGATAAGCGTATTATCATACTGATTATTTTTTTTCAGGGTTTCTACTAGTTTACCCACGCCGCGGTCAACTGCGTAAACCATAGCTGCGTATGTTTTACGGTCTTTATTTTTTATATTAGGAAACATCGCCATATCTTCGTCTTTAGCTTGCAATGGCACATGCGGTGCGTTGTAAGCTAAATATAAAAAGAATGAATTTTTTTTGTCTGCTGCTTTGTCTACAAAATTAACGGCTTCGCGCGAAAGTGCATCAGTAATGTACTGCGTTTCTTTTACTTCTTTGCCGTTGTGCTCAAGCGGAGTAATGTACTCAAAAATATTTTTTAAGCCTTGTGCCTTTTGCTTTTTATACTGAAGTTGATATTGGTCAGGAAAATAATTATGCCCACCGCCTAAAAATCCATAGTATTCATCAAAACCACGTTTATTTGGATGATACTGCGGCGCATCGCCCATATGCCATTTACCTAATGCACCGGTAAAATAGTTATTTTCGTTTAGTAATTTACTAATAAACTTAGCGTCAGTAGGCACGCCTACGTTTGAGCCGCGTGTCGGTAAATTAAATTGTGAGCCAATCTTATGAGGATAACGACCTGTCATTAATGCCGCTCGGCTTGGGCCACAAAACGGGTGCGCTACGTAAGCGTCTGAAAAGGAAGTACCCGATTTAGCAAGATCATCAATATTTGGGGTAATAATATCCTTAGAGCCATTAAAACCAACATCTGCATAACCTAGGTCATCTGCAACAATAAGAATAATATTGGGTTTTTGTTCACTTGCGTGTATGCCCGCAGAGCCAATTAATAAGGCAAGCGATGATAAAGCGCTCAATAATTTTGTGTGTGTTTTCATAGTGCCAATCTCAATTTTGATAATAAAAAATAGCAGGCCAATTAAGGCCCACCAAAGGGCATTACTCGGCTATAAAAAAGCTTTCATGTGGTGATTAAATTTAGTTAATGATGGGTCTTCAATACGCTTAAGCTCTCCCGCCATTTTATGCACTAAATCAGTAAGCTGTTTTTTGTATTTAGGATTATCTATTTGGTTTGTGATTTCGTACGGATCATTTTTTAAGTCGTATAATTCATCGCGGCTGTCGCCTGGATTCCATACAAATTTCATTTCAGGGGTACGTATAGCTCTAATACCAAACCATCCGCCGTTGTACCATTCGTAGGCATATAACGAAATATCATCTTTACCAGCATCGGCACTATCGCCTTGTTTCATCAATGGTAAAAGTGAACGTCCATCTTCGTCGCCATCAAGGGGTAGTGTCATCCACTGGCGAAGTGTTGGTGCTATGTCTAGCATAGACACTTGGCGGTTAATTATTTTAGGCTCAAGGCTAGGGTCACGAATTATAAGTGGCATACGCATTAATTCGTCGTATGCATATGGGCCTTTGTCATAAAGGTTATGCTCGCCTAGCATACTACCTTGGTCGCCTACTAAAATAATGTGTAGGTCGTCGTATAAACCTTCTTCTTTGGCGGTATTAATAAGCTCGCCAACTGCGTGGTCAATCATGGCAATGGCACCATAGTAAAAACTATGTGCTTTGCGCCAATCGGTTTCAGTCATGTGGCTTACATCGTGCCAAGGCCACCAAATATCATCTTGTGCCATTGGTTTATGTTTACGTTCTATACCAAAGTTTTTAGGAAGTTTTATGTCTTTGTAGTCGTACATGCTGGCGTAAGGTTCTGGTACGCGGTACGGCGGATGAGGTTGCTCAAAACTAACAATACCAAAAAATGGTTTGTCTGATTTGGCCGCATTTTGCAGCATTAATTTGCCTTCGTTTACTTCTTTAGCTGTTACTGTATCTGCATATGTACCCGGAAGCGTTTTATAGTAATCGTGCTTTTCGCCGTTTTTATCGCGCTCACCTGCATTCATACGGGCAACATTTTTTTGTGTTCCATAAGGCGTAAAAGGACGGCCATTACGCTCTTCATCTTTATCGTGCCCCCACATAAAGTTAGCACCGCGCAGTGCTGGGCCTTGTGCGCCTAAGTGCCATTTACCTACATAACTTACGTCGTAACCTACGCTTGTTGCACGTTTAATTACGCTGCCTTCACTAAGTGATAACTCCGAAAGACGTGAATGATAAAGCCCCACGTTATCGTCAAGCCCCGTTTTATGTCCCCAGCGCCCAGTAAACATAGCCGCGCGCGAAGGAGAACATAAGCCAGTAGATGTCATCGCTTGATCAAAACGTGTACCTTCGTTTGCTAATGCGTCAATATTTGGCGTTGAAACTGGGCCATTACGATAAGAAAACGTATCAAAGCGCATATCATCAAACAGTAAAATCAGCACATTTGGCTTTTTGGCTTCAGAGTTTTTCAGCTCTGCATCTTTTGCATATAAATTGGGAGAAAATAATGTGCAGCACCCTAACAGCATCACCATTTTTATTTTAAATAAGTTCATGTGTGTGTCCTTTTAAACAACTAAAAATTGCTACGTCAGTGTTTTAACAATCTGCCTGTACTTTATTATAAAAGCATAAAATTGATTTTAATAATATAAACATATGATGTTTGTATTGGCAACAAATAAATTTTAATTTGGCTAATATTTACACTTTATTAGAATGGGCTTTAGGGTTTTTATTGCTTTAACCACGTTCTCACGTAATCAATTTCCATTGATGTTGGAAAACCTTGTGCAGACTGATTATCTGAAGGATAAAATTGATTACATTTCCATTGTGTATGCGGTGCGCGTAAGCCCTGCGATAATGTTAAGTTCATATCGCGGTGCCAGTACAAATTCTTTTTATAGCCAACCTGAACGTTATCTACATACCATGTAATGTCGTCTTTGGTTACATTAACCCCATAAGTATGAAAGTCTTCACTGGGATCAAATGGTAAGTGATAGCCATTATGGTTTGTTTCTGGCGAGCTACCAGGTCGCATCCACTTGGGTGCGCCATCTTTTATAACAATATTATGTAGGTCGTGGTCCGACTCCTGAAGCGTCTGTTTTTGAGTTAACTCAACTACATCTATTTCACTATATTGCACATCGCCTTCATTCGTTAAAGTACGATCTATTTTGCTGTACATCCAAAATGCAGGTGATACTCCCGGAAATTTATCCGCACCCTTTATACGTGCCTCATAATATCCGTAACTCCCTGTTGCCCTAGATTTAGCAACTCCCGAAGTGTAAAACAACTTATAATTAGGCACTTTTGTTTTATTACAGCCATCCCAAAACGTTCTTAAATGCGTTTCTCGTTTAGTGGTTAGCTTTAATATACCTTCAGAAACACTGGCATTTTCATCTTTCCAAGACCAAACACCGTAGTTTTCTGTTTGAAAATTCCATTTTTCAGCATCTTTAATATCAAACTCATCTGAGCGTTCAGTTTGTAAAACCCAATTTTCGCCTGGTTGCGCAATATGAGGCATCGGCTGAGCATTAACCCCTGCACTACCAAGGATTAAGCTCAACGATATTGCTATTAGTTTAACCTTATTATTTGCTTTCATTTGCTATCCACAACTTAATGTATCGTGTTAATTGAAAAGCGAGCACATAGGGATGTACTCGCTAAAAAACTATTTATTGAGCTGTAACTTCAACAAGCAAGACACCCTCAGAAGGAATATCAAAGCTGGTATTCATTTTATTGCTCGTCATTAAGTTTTTAACATGAATAGATTTACCATTTTTAAGCGACAGATCAACGGTTGCTGTTGTGTGGCCTAAATTTAAAATATTAACCAGGTAACTACCATTGTCTTGCTTAACAGTACGCCATGTTGTGGTTTTAAATGACTCACCATTATCTACTTTTACAACAACATCAGGCGTACTATCCGAAACCTCTGCAAGAGCAGTTTTTTTAATGGCTTCAACGTCTGTGCCTTTTGGCATAACAATAAGCTTACCTTTACTGGCAACTAACTTAGCCTTACGTGGATGCCCGTACTCATCTAAAGACAAGCTTTGCGCTGAGTCTAAAATAACGGTACCGCCTTTGTTTAAATACCCTTGAAGCGCTTTAAACTCTTCATCTGTAACAAAGTTATTGCGATAAACCAGTATTGCATCCCAGTTGCTATTGTCTTGCTTTTCGATTACATCTTTAGTTGCAAAACCAAGCGGGAAGCCTTCAAAAAATAAATTTTCGTAAAGTTTGTAGCCCTTTGTCATATAGTCGTTTGTATTAATTGCTGTTGTTTCAGAGTAAAACAAACGAAGTGGACGACGCTGCTCTCTAAGCTCAACAATTTCCTCAGAAAAACTATTAAGATCAAACATTACTTGGGTAACTTCGTTAGTTACATGTGGCTGCATATTGTTAGAACCCGCAAAAGCACCGCCAAGACCTGGGTCAAAAAAGTCCAGATCGCCTTCTAAACGATCCTCTGGTGAACCATCTGGATCACGTGCCCAAAACCAGCCCATATTAGCATCCATTCCAAGTAAAGTTGCAAGCCAATAAACACTACGTACATAGCTTGTACGTGTGTCTAAATCTCGCCACTGACCCGATGATAAAAAATGAGACTCTGAATTTACATTAATTTTATTAGGCGCAACTGATTCCATAAAGTCATGAAACATAGTAACTATGCCCCAGTTATATGCGTACTTTTCAATCCACTTAGATGACTTACCAGGACGAATATTTTCGCTACCAAACGACTTAGCATCGTGCCCTACCATGGTTGTTAACTCAGCTAATGCTTCGGTATCAATACCGCCAGAGCGTGAATCGTCCATAAACATGCGCGGCATAATTTTTATATGGGTATCAGCGTCTTCATTTACAGAATGCAGTTCGTTTTGAACGTAAGTAAACCAGTCAGTACTTCTGTCCATATTGTAACGCGTCCAGTCGTACCACTTAGGCTCGCCTTTAATCGCAGGATCAATCGGTATCTCAATAGCTACATCTGTAAACTGGCTAAAATGCGTTCCCCAGTTTTCATTTAGCTCGTTAATATCACCTTGGTATTTTTTATCTAACCAACTTCTAAACTTATTTAGTGTGTATGAAGAGATGCTGGTCATTTCTTCATATTTTTGTGTCCAGTGGCCTTTTTCGGCGTACCAATGCGGCTCGTTAGCTAACACAAACCCAACTTCAGTTACTTTTTTGCCTTTAGTAAGCTCACCCGTTTTACGAATTATTTTACCCCAAAGATCTCGCGCTAATGGGTTATCAATATCGAATCCTGTAAATAACGAACGGCCTTTTCTAACTTCTGGCTCTTGCTCTTCAACCCACTTTGGAATACCCATTAACCAGTAAACTAAAAAACCAATGTTGGTATCAGGGATACGCGTTAGCTCTTTCATTAACTCTTCGTCAAAAGTGCCATCTTCACGCACTAAAAATGAATTAATAGCACGGTCGTGATCTACCGGGTATAGATCTTCACCGCCATGATAGAGCGCGCCTAAATGATCGTTATAAACATCTTTATTTGTAAGTGGCTGACCAACACTCTTTGAAAAATAGTCATATAAAAAAATAGGCTTGCCATTACTAACAAACATATTGTCTTGTGCTTTAGTATTTTGCCA
Organism: Pseudoalteromonas sp. Z1A8; assembly: GCF_011378855.1. Taxonomy (GTDB): domain Bacteria; phylum Pseudomonadota; class Gammaproteobacteria; order Enterobacterales; family Alteromonadaceae; genus Pseudoalteromonas. Next base: position 141,619 of record NZ_WTLB01000005.1, read on the forward strand.
ATCAACCTTATTTACAGGGCGGCGTTTGATTTCGCCTGCAAGCTCTTTAGACAAGTCATCAATACCTTTATCTAAAATTTGAATGACTTTTTCGCGTTCAAAATTTGGTAACTCTTTTGCTAACCTTTCCTTGTCCGCAGCATAGTGGCGCTCGTAACCAAAAAGCTTTACAACCGCGTCGTAATTATTTTCATCCCAGTTAGCAAATTTTAAAAACTGCTCTGCAAACCAAACTACGCTTTCTTCACGAGTCACATCAATCTGTTTAGTTTGAGCTTGTTCCATCAGCTTTTTAAGTTTACTGATTTTTAAAAGAGCAGATTGCTCGTAACTATTTTGAGAAGCGCTTAGTGTTTCTGTGCTATCAACTTTAGCTACGCTTTCTTGCTGAGAGCATGCTGTTGTAAGTAGAAATAAGGGGGCTAGTGTGAAGCCTAATAGATGTTGTCTCATATTTTCTCCCGTTGAGGTCGTTATGTGTTAACAGGTTTTTGCACTGCTGTTATTATTTAATATCGACAACATACATCATATGTTTGCATTTGTAAGCTGTTTTATTTTCAAAATGAAATAGTAAGATACTGAAACACTCTTATTAACCAAAATATTCATTTCAGCCGTGGTTATATTCAAGATTACTTTTACAGTTGTGTATTTTACCCTGTTCAGGCTGGTTGTTTTCATAGAAAAGTAGCACTCGCTTACATCCATTTAAAAATAAGTGAAAACCAAATATAGCTGTAAAGTAACCCGGTTAAATGCGACTCGTTAATTTAGTAACGACACCGCTATCGCTGTATGATTTTGCAGGTTCGTTGTAATCAACTAGCTGATCGGCTTGTGGATAGCCCGCCAACTAACCTGCCGAATACTGAAACTGAAATGCCATCCTTTATGAAATTCGAAGATACGAGTGTTATAGCTATTTCATCAAAGGTATAGTCTTTAATTTGATAACAACAAAATACGTTACACGTTTTTATTTTTCATTTTATTGAGCAAATTTATATGCAAATAGCATAGAAATTATTTCTTATTGGGTCGGTACAATCATTGACACATTAAGGTTATGTGATGGAATTGACGAAATTTTTTATTAAAAAGCGACCCTAGCTTATCTTGAATTCAAGTATTAAGTGCAATCATTATGCAGCCACCAGAACTTCTGATTGCCCCGTAAATAATTCATGAGGGGTT
>NZ_WTLB01000050.1 GCF_011378855.1 Pseudoalteromonas sp. Z1A8
GCGAACCCAAAAAGAGATAAAGAAAAAGGACGATTAAAATGCGGCCTGAATCCAATTCTCTCTTAATGTCTAACCTATGAGGGACTATTAACTCTTTGTTGCTCGGTTTTTACTTAGCCCACTAGGTTACAAACCTCGCGCCGTGATTTAATCGCCCCTAGATTGAACAAATTTCAATCCACAAAGATAAACACGCCCTAGTAGCGAGCTAAAACGTAATTTAGTGATTAGTGTTTTTATGGCGTTGATAATGGAGTCGGTGATGGCGTTTGTTACTGCTACTAACAATATCGGCTATGCAGATATGCGTGTATTTGTAACTGGATGGACTGAAGGGCTATTAGCTGCATTACCAATAGGTTTAACTATAATGCTGATAATGTCGGTTACAGTAAAACCTAAAATAGAACGCTTTTTAAAAAGCTAATAACAAAAAAGAGCCATTGGCTCTTTTTTGTTATTTAGTATTTAGTTGCTAACTAAATTGCGCTATTCAAAAAGGGTGCTGTTCGGCTTATTTTAGATTGAGCTACATCGGTAGGTTTACCTTGCGCCACTATTAACCCGCCTTCATCGCCCGCACCAGGGCCTATATCAATAACCCAATCACTATTGCTGGCTACTTGCATATCGTGCTCAACCATAATAACGGTGTTGCCGGCATCAACGAGCCCATTTAACTGCGCCATTAGCATGGCCACATCTTTAGGATGTAGGCCTGTGGTTGGTTCATCTAAAATATAGAGGGTATCGCCGCGTTGTGTGCGCTGTAACTCTGTGGCAAGTTTAATGCGCTGCGCTTCACCGCCCGAGAGTTCTGTAGCTGGTTGCCCCAAACGTAAGTAACCAAGGCCCACTTGCAGCAACGCATTTAGCGCGCGTAAAATAGCGGGTTCATCGGCAAAAAATGTATGCGCCGACTCAACTGTTAAATTAAGCACATCGGCAATGGTTTTATCCTTGTAAGTAACCTCAAGTGTTTTTTCGTTATAGCGTTTGCCGTTACACACAGGGCAAGGCGAATACACACTAGGTAAAAATAAAAGCTCTACGCTTACAAAGCCAACACCTTCGCAGTTTTCGCAGCGACCTTTTTTTACGTTAAACGAAAAACGACCTGCATCGTACTTACGTGCTTTAGCCTCTTTGGTATTGGCAAACAGTTTACGAACATGATCGAATAACCCCGTGTAAGTTGCCAGGTTGGAGCGAGGTGTGCGTCCAATGGCTTTTTGATCAACCGTTATTAGGCGTTTTATATGCTCAATGCCTTGAGTAATTTTACCCTCTGTTGTTATATCGAGCTCTTGGTCGAGCAGTTCGGCTTCGTCTGTAGGTATTTGTGGCAGCGATTTTTGCCCAAGTGCATCGTAAACAAGTTCAACTAAAGCTTGGCTGACTAAACTCGATTTACCAGAGCCAGACACGCCCGTAACGCTTGTAATAACACCTAGTGGAAATTCTACATCGAGTTTTTGTAAATTATTACGCTCAATACCGGTAAGCTTTAACCATGCTTTTGCGCTGCGTTGTGGTTTGTTACTTTGACTTAAAAGCTTCTCATCATTTTTAAAAAGGTATTGGCTAGTGTGCGAGCTGGTCACTTTTTGCAAGCCTTCAACGGGGCCGCTATAAACAATATTACCGCCGTGAGTACCTGCATTTGGGCCTACATCAACCACCCAGTCGGCGTGGCGAATAACACTTACGTCGTGCTCAACCACAAATACCGAGTTACCCGCTGCTATTAGCTCATCTAAAGCGGCTAATAATGCTTGGGTATCTGCTGGGTGTAAACCTGCCGAAGGTTCATCTAATACATAAACCACCCCAAACAGTTTTGAGCGAATTTGCGTAGCAAGTCTAAGGCGCTGTAATTCACCAGGCGATAATGATGGGGTGGTGCGTTCAAGCGATAAATACCCTAAGCCAAGTTTGGTAAGTGCTTCAACGCGTTTAAGAATGTCGCTGGCTATACGCTTTGCTACTATGGCTTTTTCTGGGTTAGAAGTGTTGTTTTTAGGCTTTTTATTAGCAGCAATACTAAGGGTTTGAGCCAGTTCACTTAATGTTAGCTGCGAGATTTCGCCAATATCAAGTCCAGCAAATTTAACCGATAGAGACTCTTTTTTAAGCTTTTTGCCATTACACTGTGGGCAGGGCGATATTTGCATATACTGCGACACGCGCTTTTTAGTACGTGGGCTTTGAGTGCTCGCAAACGATTGTAAAACAAAACGTTTAGCGCTCGAGAATGTACCCATGTAACTAGGGCTTTCTTCATTTTTAATAGCCGCTTGTGTTTGCTCAAGTGTGTACTCAGGAAATACCGGCACCGTAGGCGTATCGTCGGTAAATAAAATCCAATCGCGTGCTTTTTTAGGCAGAGTATTCCAAGGTTTATCAATATCGTAACCTAACGAGGTCAGTATTCGGCTTAGGTTTTTACCTTGCCATGCTGGAGGCCACGCGGCTATTGCGCGTTCTCTAATTGATTTAGTGGGGTCGGGCACTAGCAGCTCTTCGGTTACGTTAAATACACGGCCAATACCGTGGCATTCTGGGCACGCGCCTTGCGGGGTATTAGGCGAAAACGCATCGGCATAAAGTATACCTTGGCCTTTTGGGTATTCACCTGCGCGCGAGTACAACATACGTAGCGCGTTAGATATTGTAGTTACACTGCCCACAGATGAGCGTACCGACGGCACACCCCGTTGTTGTTGCAGTGCAACAGCAGGTGGCAGCCCTTCAATTGAATCGACATCGGGCTCATCTACTTGATCTATTAATCTGCGTGCATAAGGGGATACCGAATCAAGATATCGATGTTGCGATTCGGCAAATAATGTTCCAAAGGCTAGTGATGACTTACCCGAGCCCGATATACCGGTAAAAACAACAAGTGAATTACGGGGGAGATCTACATCCACATCTTTTAAGTTATGAACACGTGCGCCTCTTACTTGAATGCTGTGCTCAGGGTTTAATAAAGCCGATTGTGCATTATTAACCGCTTGGGGACTTTTAGGTGTGGTTGGCATGTAGTTTACTCCTGTTTAATAACCTTATGATTACGCGAGCTTTTCAAGGTATAAACCTTACAGTAGTCTCACTGAATGTGCGCTTATTCAAAATATACGTTAAATTATGATTATTGTGCGTTTACATAATAGGTAAAAACTGAGAGTATAAATTTTCAACGATTGTTTTTAAAAACACAATTTAATAAAGGGAAGTTGCACTGTGTTTAAAGCCTTAGTTTTGATTTTTATCGTGTTTTCATCGGCAGTCGCTGCCAACACCTCAAACACTCTTAATAATGTATTAAATGTTGATCGTGCTATACCCCGCAGTATTCATTTATCGTTTCCAAACGATAACAAAATAACGCCTAAAAAATCTGACTTCACAATTTTAAATTACGTTCTTATGAGCAATAACGAAGGCGAGCGCTGGGCAGTTATTACGCTAACTAATTTATCGTCAGGCAACCGCGAGCTCAATCAAGAACATTTATTAGCATTGTTTGCAGATGGCAGCAGATTAACGCCAATAGAATTTAAGCTCGGTTTTAAAGGTAGTGAAACACAATCAGTCACCGTCTCGTTTGCCGAGCATAAGTTTCCTATTTTAAGTGTGTATTCGAGTAACGAGCTGTAATTATTATTAGTGCGATCATGCTGCCTTAGGTTCTTGTTTTAAAGTTAAGGAATTACTATGAAATTTGAAGATGCGCAACAAAATATGAACCTCGCATATTTTGGTGGTGGAACGGGCGTATTAGTGTCTGGCTTGGTTTGGTGTATAGCTGGCTTTGTCGCACTACTGCATTCAAATCAAGTAAGTATGCTTACTTTGTTTTTTGGTGGCATGTTTATACATCCTTTAGCCATATTACTTTCAAAAGCGCTTAAACGCTCTGGCAATCACGACCCTAAAAACCCATTAGGTAAATTGGCCTTAGAAAGCACTATTATTTTATTTGTTGGTTTGTTTTTAGCGTTTTACGTAGCAAAACTTCAAGCTGAATGGTTTTATCCAATAATGCTGATGATAATTGGTGTTCGTTATTTAATTTTTAACACCTTATATGGCATGAAAATCTATTGGATTTTGGGTGCTTTGCTTATGTTTTTTGGCATGTTATGTATTATATTAAATGCCAATTTTGTAATTGGCGCATTTATTGGCGGGATAACCGAAATACTATTTGCGCTAGTGATATTTGCCCAATCGAAAGGGCTGGTTTTAAAAACTGAATAACAAGCGGTCATAATGGTAAAAGTAGTGTGCTGTTGGCGGTGTTTGTCAAACTAGTTGTCGCGATCACTTCGTTATGCACTCTCCACTTTAACGGTTTCACGTTCAGGGTTTAGGTGCACTTCTTCTGGTAAATCACATTGCAAAAACGCCAGTAGATAAACCTTTTCAAAAATTTGCTTGGGAAAAGTAGTCTTTATTATAGCTAATTAATATTAGCTATAATTTTTTGGTTTTTTAGGCGCTTTGGAGCGACTGTGGATTAGCTTCCTAAGGCGGAAATGGGCATAAAGCGACTTGAAAATTCATCTCTAAATGAGTAGCCAGACCTATGATTTAATTCAAATGATACTATTTTAAAATTACACAAGTATCGTTTTTCTCTAGCCAAGTTCTAGTATTAAATTACGGAGCTTATCAGCTAGATCAGGTGACTTAATTAAAGCACCATGACAAGGAAGTAAAATTTTAGGCGGTGAAATTTCAATAAGTTGCATTACCGCGCTGGCAAAGACTTTTCGATCTTTAATACCAAAATTAGGAAATACTTTAACCATTTTTACAATGTCACATATTGGGCCTTCAGTATGTTTTTGGCCCGAAAAGGCATCCACAACATGCCAAATATAGCCAATCTGCGCTGACTCTATAAGCCAAACCTCACCATTTTTCAAACCACTGGGTTCTTCTAGGGTAAGTCCTTCTGGTAGTGCATTGGCTAGCGATGATAATTCTTTGAACGTTAGCCCTGTCCTGTCAGTCAAGCGTGCATGAGCACTCTCAGATGCCACTAAATGAGCTTTTGGGGTAGGCTTTTGAGTATTCTATCAAACCAGTATTATGGTAGGTATAGGGGCGAGTAGATATTGGACTTCGCCTAATTCGATTAGGCTATCTTTAGCCTCTTCACTGAGGCCTGACACTGGACTATATAAACAAACACCACCTGTTCTCAGTTTAATAGCCGTGCATCTAAGGCTATTTTTGGTGGCGGTATATAATGTAGCAGAGCCATCGACTGCTTCAAACGTGGATAATTTAGCTGCCATCGGTACTTTCTTTGTCGTGGTCAAATTATAGTGTCAAATTATAGCGGTCAAATAAATCTGCTCATGGTTCCGTAGTCTACCCAATATAACGCTTAAGCATTTTTTCTATTTGACCACTAGCCCTATAATTAGTGTTTATTTAATAACTTTTTTATACCAATCGACAATACCTTCACCAATTTCGTGTGGATGCGACTCTTGTAGATAATGCTTTCCTTCACCTAAATCTACTGCAGTAATATTTTTCCACGTTTCAGCGATATGCTCACCTAATTCTCGATTAATAATTAGTCCTGGCTCTGCATAAAATAACAACTTAGGCACATCTGAATTTTTGTGGTATTCATTATATGAATTAACAATGTCAGTGGTAAATTTTGGGACGCCATCAAACGAAATTTGACCAGGCCACATAAGCAGTGGTTTACGGCTCTTTTCTTCCAAATAAGGCGCTCGGTAATGGTCCATTTCTTCTTGAGTTAATTCTCTGCCCGCCATCATGGGTAGCATAGCCTCAATAAAGAAGTTGTTTTTAACAATCATTTCATGCCCTTCTGCAGGGTCACGAAATTTTTTAAATAATGTTTCTGTCTCTTTAGTCGTATTTTTCCAATAAGAAACTTGAGACATAGCTTCAAAAAAAACAATCCCTTTTATATTTTCTCTATGCTGATTGGCATAGTTAAAACCTAAAGCAGAACCCCAATCTTGAATGACTATAATGATATTTTTTAAGGCTAACTTTTCAATAAACGCATCTAAATAGGTAATATGGTCTTCAAATGTATAGTCTATATCGGGCTTGTCAGACTTACCCATTCCAATAAGATCGGGAACAACTACACGACCTAACGGACTTACATGCGGAATGATGTTTCGCCATAAATAACTTGATGTAGGGTTTCCGTGTATGAGTAAAAAAGTATCTTTAGAACTTTTGTCTCCTTCATCTACATAATGCATTTTAGAATCTAATACAGCTTGAAATTTAGATTCAAAAGGAAACGCTGCTGATATTGGTTTGTTGTTTGACATATTTATTCCTTTTTAAATGTTTAAATTGAATTTTTGCGATTTAAAACTCTTGCTGCTTTTCTAATTTGCTTCAGTTTTTCCCGTTTTGTTTTATCCCATTTTTCTGTACCTGCACTATATCCATAAGCACATATTTTAGTTGCGTTTTCAAATAGAAATTCTTCCTGCTCTTTAGGGTATATATTTCCTATTTCTCTAAGTGTCCAACCCACTCCTTTTTCAACATAATAAGCGTGGTCAGAAATTAAAGGTGCTACCAAATCTATAAGTACTTGAAAAGGTAAATAGTGTTTTCTATGAGCGCTGTAATAAAGTAAACCCACTATGCTTTGTCTTCTATGCCATGGGTTTGTAGACGTATTCCATTTTTTATACATTGGCAAAATTAATGCTGCATCATATTCTACTAATTGAGCATATATTTTTGAAATGCCATCGCTTGTTTCCCATCGATTAATTTTGTCTTGCCATAATTTAATCGTTGGCCAAGCGGCCAGCATTTCATCTTTGTTTTTAATATGCTCCTCCAAGAAATACAAACAAAACATTTCTGCTCTATACACTTTTGTGTTAGTCCAGATATAACTCCATATCGCTAGTTGTTCATAAAAAGACATGTGTTTAAAAGAAAAACCTCTTTCAAAAGCTTTTCTTTGTAAAGGAACGGTTTCACCTGCTTTAGAAGTGATTGTTTCTATTTCTTGAAGGTAGTTTTGCATATTATTTAAAACTCTAATATTAATAGCTTCTTTCGCTAATATATTATTTTATAGTGGTTAGCGAATCGTTGGTTATAAATTAATTGCTAGCGGTTAATGCCGAGCTAATTACTTCATTACCATGATAAAGTTCAAATATCTGGTTACTGACTTCGTTACGATTAATGTAATACTCTATTGATTTAGCGACATCTTCTCTGCTAATGAATAAATCATTCGTAGAAGTCGAACGCGTGGTTGTTATGAGCCCGTTGCCTTTATCATTAGTAAGGAGTCCCGGTCTAAGAATGGTGTAATTTAGGCCACTGGATAATAGGTACTGATCGGCAAAATACTTTGCCACCAAATAGGGTTTTATTTCTGATTCAAATTCGTCAGGGTCTTGTGCGCCTAAACCACTTACCATTACAAAATGTTGTATACCTTCCTTTAAAGAATAATCAACTGCTTTTTTTGCTGCCCATAAATCTATTAGAAGTGTTTTATCGTCGCCTGTATTACCGCCAGAACCTGCACTAAATACTACTTTATCGCAGTCCTTAAAAGCGTGTTCAAAATCAGTTTCAAGATCGCCAACAACAGCCTCTACACCCATATTTTCTAACTTCTCAGCTTGTTGTTTGCTACGAACCATTGCGACAACTGGGCGATCCTGATTGTGAAGCAACTCAACCACTATTTTACCAATCTGGCCATTAGCGCCAATAATGAGTGTTTTTTTCATTTTTTATACCTTTTAAAGCAACTGTTTCACGTTGACCTGCCAAACAAAATACAAAAAAGGCAGGATCCACTCACATTAGATTAGAAGTCTTGAATTGTTGGTCTGATAATAATTTCGTTAATATCGACATCATCTGGTTGTTCAATCGCATAGGCGACAGCTTTAGCAATAGATAACGCTGGAATAGCGACTTTATAAATATCTTGAACAAATTGAGAGGTGGCTTCATCCGAACTACCGAATTTTAATTCAGAATCAATTAAGCCAGGTGATAATAGCGTTGTACGTATATTGCCACCCACTTCCGCTCTCAATCCTTCTGTTATCGCTTTAACCGCAAATTTTGTACCGCTATAGACAGCCGAACCCGGTGAAACTTTATGTGCAGCAACGGAAGCGAGATTAATAAAGTGACCACTATTTTGTTTGGTAAACACGGGAAGTGCAGCGGCGATACCGTAAAGTACCCCTTTGATATTAATGTCGACCATGCGATCCCATTCATCAACCTTAACCTCAGCCATCGGAGCAATTGACATCAAGCCGGCATTATTGACCATGACATCTAAGCGTCCAAAAGTCTCAATCGCCTTGTCGACAAGCATTTTAACCTGATCGGATTTGGTGACATCCATCGTGACATATTCAGCTTCGCCACCCTCAGCACGAATATCATTTACGATAGCTGCTAGTTTTTCACTACGACGCGCACCCAATACGACTTTAGCACCTTTTTGAGCCAGAAAACGCGCAGTTGCTTCACCTAAACCACTGCTTGCACCCGTTATAACAATCACTTTATTTTCTATATTTGTATTCATTGGATATAGCCTATTTATTATTCATTTCTAAGTGAACAAGCGCTTTTTCTGCAATTTCAACACCGTATTCTTGAACAAAGTGTCCTGCTTCTGCAATTTTTAAGGGCTCAGGGCAGCCTTTAATAAAGCTTCTTAAGTACTCCATTGGGCCTTCGCCTAAAGCTGTATCTTTCATGCCTATCGCCATGAAACTTTGACCGTTCCAGTCTTTTGACCAAAACTCTCTTGCGCGTTTTCCGTGCTCAACACCATCCATCGTTGGCTCGACAGGCACCATGGCGGGAAAGCGTCTTACGCCTGCTTTATAGCTGTTGTCTGGAAATGGCGCATCGTAAGCTATAACATCCATCACAGATACGGCTGGCCCTGCGTCACAGGCAAATAAACCACCGACTGGTATTTCAGGGGCATTTGCGCAGAAATCTCGCCACTGATAAAACCCTTCAGGGGCGGTTTCACCCACCGATATTGCCGTGTTCATAACAATCAAATTTTTGAATCGATCTTGCATATCCATTGGGATTGTTAACCCTAGAATTCCGCCCCAGTCTTGACAGACCAACGTAATATTTTTCAGATCAAGGCGTTCAATTAATCGCATTAAACTATCACGGTGAAAATCAAAGGTATAAACCGATTCATCAACGGGTTTATCTGAACGACCAAAGCCAAACAAATCAGGCGCAACAACACGATGACCAGCGCCCGTAAATATAGGAAGCATTTTTCTATATAAGTAGCTCCATGAAGGCTCACCGTGTAAACATAAAAAAGTGTTTTCAGATGAGGAATCACCCTCGTCGATGTAGGCCATGCGTAAAGACTCAAAACCAGCTAAATCATCAATGTAGTTAGGTTGGTAAGGAAAGGCCGGTAATACAGAGAATCTTTCTTCTGGTGTTCTTAATGCTTTAATCGTCATAATATTTCTCCTGAAAAGTAGTTTATTTAAGTTAATGTTATCAATGCTAAAATTATTAATTTATAAGTTACTGAGTTTTGCCTAAAAATAGGGATTTAAAGGGCTGCTCGGATGCTCGCATACTGCCAATGATGTAAACAAAGGCGGTAATAAGATCCATGACAGAAATATAGACAAAGATCTTTGGTGCCAAGCCTAATGAAGCGGCATATGTAACAATGATAAAGCCGACCATTCTTACCAATCCGTTCCAAACAATAAGAGGGGCACGGGTTTTAATGTCTGAAGTAGCCCAAAGTAACGCAGCGCCCATAAGCATAAAAGATACGCCCAATACCACCGTGATAATTAACGTGTCTGCTTGAGGTGCCATCAGCGCTGAAATAATCATGCCTAGTGCGATTGGAAAGTTGAATAGAGCAGTAATTTGTACGAATTTTTTAAACATTTTTAGTTCACTTATTTTATACTTATGAAGCGATCGCTTCAGAATTGAGTTAATTGTGAAGCGATCACTTTGTAATGTCAATAGGGCGAATTGACATTTTGAAGTGACTGCTTCAAAATAGAGTTAATTAATATTATTTTTAAGGGCCACAGAGTGAAAGCAGGACGAAAAAGAGCGTTTGATAAAGAAGTCGTTTTAGATAAAGCGATGCGGTTATTTTGGGCCAATGGGTTCTCGGGTACTTCTGTTGCTAATCTTTCTTCTGAACTTGGCATTAATACGTCGAGTTTGTACGGAACGTTTGTCAATAAAGAGCAATTGTTCAAAGATGCTTTGGCACATTATCAAAAACAATATGTAGAAGTTAACTACAGACACCTAGTAGAGCCCTCAGATGCAACATTAAAAGCGCGGTTACAAGCTTGTTTCTATGGACTTATTGAGCTATTCACCAGCGATGAAACGCCCCGTGGATGTTTGCTTGTAAAGAGTGTTAATGAATCAGATAGTGTTGCGTTTCCAGAAGATGCGGTTGTTTATATGAAGAAATTAGGAACAGAAACTCAGCAAACATTGACAGGTTTATTCGCGTCTGGCATTGCGAAGACGGATATGCCCCAAGGCCAAACAGCTCAAAAACTGACTAACTATCTTTTATCAGTAAGTTATGGGCTGGCTGTTCAAGCAAAAGTAGGTCTGGTTGAAGATGAATTAAAGTCAGTCCTTGATCATGCTTTGAATTCTATTTTTGGTTACTCTTAGTTCAATAATTTAGATTGTTGCATGCATTACAGAATCTATCTTTTAATTAGCCATAAAAAATCAGAATAGACACGATATTTATGAATAACACATTAAAATTTAAGCAATTTATCGTCGTTATGTTACTAACGAGTATTTGGATCCACGTTGCCGAGGTAGCAAGAGCTATTTTAGTCGCGTTTCCTATGATGGAGGCCTTCTATGCCGGAAAGTTAGTCGTTGGACCAATGGCTGTCAGTAATGCATTGATATGGGGAATATGGGACACGATACTGGCGAGTACCTTGGTATTTATTTACTGGTTGTGCGCTCAAAGCTTTGGTCAGAATGTAAAATCGATCGTTATATCAGCCACTGTTACTTGCATGGCAACGCTGGGTGTTTTTTGGATAGGGTCTGTAAACTCAGGATTAGGAACGTGGGAAATGGCAGTTACTTTGGTCCCAATCGCATGGTTTGAAATGCTTATTGGCGTATTTTTAGCCAGTAGGTTATATGCGCGTTATCGCTAAAATATAAAGCGAGCTCATATATTTATAAGTCCATATAATGGGCTCTATAGCCAATAGACTATACAAACGAAGATCGACAATATGAACTATAAAGAATTTAATGATTTCTGTCGCGCATTAGAAGCAACCTCATATGTGGTCCAATGGCATAACTCTCATGTATGGAAAGTCGGCGGAAAGGTTTTTGCTATCGGCGGATTGGGAGGAGGGTTGGGAGAAGGTGATAAACCAGCCTTTATTTTTAAAACATCTGAACTGAATTTTCATTTTCTCAGTGAAATACCTGGCTATAAGCCTGCACCGTATTTTGCTTCTCGTGGAATGAAATGGATACAACACTACGAAAGCAACGATGATACTGATAACGACTTATCATATTACCTTAAAGAGTCTTATCGGCTTGTTTCATTAGGCCTGACAAAGAAAAAACAAAAAGAGCTCGGTTTAAACCAAACCCCTTAAAATAGGTTTAGGTTTACACGTTGCACGGATACTCGTTAATTATCTCTTAGGAAAATATGATTAAAATTAAACACCCTCAAGAGCTAGCGCGTTTACGCCGCCTTGCCCTGTCAGCACAAGGTTTGCTACAAACACAAGCTTTTGGCAGTGGTTTGGCTGGTGCGTGTAATGCAATTAACCATATTGGTTACGTACAGATTGATGCTATTTCGGTGGTAGAGCGTGCTCATCATCATATTCTTAACTCTAGAGTACCTAATTTCAAACCCGCTATGACCAATCAGTTATTACTCAATAAAGACATTTTTGAGTACTGGTCTCACGCTGCCGCTTTTTTACCGATTAAAGATTTTCGCTTCTCATTACCTTACAAACACGCGATTAAAAATGGTCAAATTCATTGGCATAAAGAGCGTGATAGCAAGCTGATGCAAGAATTATTAACTCGCATACGTATCGACGGTCCGTTGCGATCTCGAGATTTAGAGTCAAATGCTACAAAGCGTGCAGGTTGGTGGGATTGGAAACCTGCGAAAAAGGCACTTGAACAGTTGTATATGGAAGGTGACCTGATGGTTAGTAACCGAGAAGGTTTCCAAAAAACGTATGATCTAACTGAACGGGTATTACCTTCTGAGGTAAACTTAAAAATGCCCAGTATGGATGAGTTGGCCACGCACATTGTCGATCAACAGTTCCGCTGCTTGGGGGTTACCTCACTTAAAGGCTTGACTTATTTACGTCGAGATAACGAATTGCGCAACGCAGTGAAAAACTTGGTAGATGAACGATTAGTGCAAAACATTTTACAACAAGTGCAAATGAGTAGCGGTGAAATATTGTTAGTGGAAACCGAGGCGATTGAACGGCCCCTTCCCCGTCTGAATAACCGAATGTTGATCCTTTCGCCATTCGATAATAGTGTCATTCAACGTGATCGGCTCAAGTTGCTTTTTCAATATAACTATCAACTAGAATGTTATGTTCCTGCAGTGAAACGACAGTATGGTTACTTTTGCTTACCGCTACTTTATCGCGGTGAATTTGTTGGTCGTATGGATTGTAAAGTGCATAGAAAAACATCTCATTTAGAGATTAAATCACTACATTTTGAGCAACATAACTTTGAGCAACATAACTTTGAGCAGCATAACTTTGATCAAGCGTCAGTCATTACTGCCTTTGTAGACGCCATTATACCATTTTGTAGTTTTCAGAAATGTGACTCCGTTTCTTTAATTGAAGTCTACCCGAAACCGTTAAATGAAAAGTTACAAAGTGCATTAAAATCTATTATTAACGTTAATATAGGTCCCATAATATGAGTGCGCTGTTTGTCCTTGTTGTAAATCAACGTCTATCAAGGTTATAAGTGCAGTAACACTTTGTTCGTTTGACTCATTTACACTTTTAATCAAGCAGTGATAATGGGGTCGCGTCTTGCCTTTTGCCACTTTCAGTTTATGGCACTTTCTGGCCACTCGACAACATAAACGCGGTAAGTCGTGTTGTTGCTAGTCAATTCATCATTTTTGTCGGATGACGTGGCTTCGCCACTTATCCGACCTACGTCAAAAGGTAGGTTGGTTAAGCCGAAGGCGCCACCCAACAGAGTTTCAGATTTACGCCTTGAAGGTTCGCTATTGGCACTCTCTATTCACTCGACAACATAAAATATTGATAATAATTGGCCAGGTGTTTTACTGTGTCGGATGGCGCTTCGCTTATCCGACCTACACTTGCACAAGCGGGTTATTCTTGGTTCACACACCTAACTCCTAAGCTATAAAACCTTTACTCAAAACTGATATTTTGCTTTAAAAAGTAATCTTCAATTTCATCAGTATTCGGCTTAAACGCTTTCCAGCGGCCAATTGCTTTATTGTTAAGTGGTTGGCGTACTTGCACCTTGCTTGCGGTAGAAACCGGTGCGGTGTTTAAGTGAAAGTCTATACACTGTTCTTGCCATTCGAGGTTACAAAAGCTCACTAAGTCTTTTATTTGCTGCTCGGGCTGTGCGACTAACTCTTCGTATTTTACTAATTTTATATTGCTGTGCAGGGCGCTAAAGTGCTGCATTAGTTTGTAAAAACGGCTGTAAAATTTAGCGGTGTCGAGTAAATCGAGCGAGTACGCGTAGTAGGGGTTATTAATGGTGAATAACTGGCGATAGTTGCCAATACAGGTGTCCATTGGGTCGCGCAGCATACAAATTATTTTGGCGTTTGGCAGTGCTTTGGTTATTAAGTCGATATAAAAAAAGTTAAACGGGAGTTTATCTATAAAGTGCTTATGGCTGCCTGTTATTACGCGTGTTGCGTTTAAATAGGTTGACCCAAGTTGATTAAAATCAAGCTCGTAGGCTTTACTGAGCGTTTGAGTGTCGAGCACGTGAGGTGTTTGTGTTTGGCTTAGCTTTTTAACGCTTAGGCCAAAGTCTTGTAATTCACCGGCTGATTGCACGTCGCTGTGGCTCGATAAAATACGCTCAACTAATGTGGTGCCAGAGCGGGGCATACCTAATACAAAAATAGGTTCGGCCGTTGGGTTACCCTGTGTTAGCGCTTGTGTGTGCTGTTCACTTAAGCGTTTAATATGTTCAAATAACTCAGTTGAGCTTTTATGATCAAACGGCTGCACAGCACGTTTTGCTACTTTACCTTGCTCTAACGCGTTAAAAGCCTCTGAATATTCACCAGTATCTTGATACTCTTTTGCGAGTGCATGGCCTATATGCAATTTTGCATCGGGGTGTGTTACTTGCTCAAACACGTTTTTTAAGCGTTCAATATGGTTGTTTTGCTTACTTACTTTAGTTAAATCACTTAATGCAAAATGACTTTGATGATGCAGCGGGTTAAGCGCTATGGCATTTTCAAAAGCGTGTTGGGCTTTATCAAATAGCCCTAAAAACTTAGCGCTTACACCGTAGTTATAATAAAACGGGGATTGAGCTTTGTTAGCCGCTGTAGCCAGTTTAATAGCGCGCTCAAAGTAGTTAAGTGCGTGTTCGTGAATGCCTGCTTGAGTAAGTGCAACGCCAAGTGTGTCGGCATCAAGGGCTTTAGTTATTTGTTTTAATGGCACCGATAGTGCGGTGTTTTTTGCTTTTTGTAATTCGCCAGTAAGTGCGTAACATTTAGCAAGTTGCGCGGTGTATTCAATACTTTGGCCAAGGGTAAGAGCTTTTTCGATGAGCTTTATTGCTTTGTGTATTTGCCCAACAGTTAAATTAACCATAGCTAACAAAAAATACCCATCAGCAAAGTCTGGTTTGAGTGTAACTAACTCCACTAGGGCTTTGTGTGCTTGCTCTATTTTACCTTGGTTTAGGGAGTGTATTGCGCTTTGATGAAGTTGCTTTAAATTTGGCTGCATGGTTTTGGTAATTATTATTTTGTAAAAGAAAATAAAAAGGCTCAAATAAATTTGAGCCTTAAAACATTGTTTAAAAATTACTATAAATTATATTTCAAATTTGTAGTTAAATTTAACACCTACCGTAAGCGGGCGATTAATGTAATGGCCGTAGTTACGTTGTATGTCGGCGCCATTAGCTGATGTTATATCTGCATCTGAGCGACGAACGGATGTAACCGCGTATTTGTTGAATAGGTTATCAACATATAGCGTAGTTGACCATGCATCAGCCGTTAATTTAGCTGATATATTACTCAAACTGTAACCTGGTAGTGTTTCGCCGTTATCACGAAGCCCTACTCTTGAAAGCACGTCGCTTTGCGCGGTTAAACCGTAGTTAATATCAAGCGTTTTGTCGTTAAACACGTCTGTTTGATAGTTTACACCCATCGAAAATTGGTTTTCAGGCGAACCTGGCAAACGGTCGCCGTCTTCTGCGCCACCGGTACCATCGGCATTAAACAAAAATGGTGCGTCTGATGTTAGTTCTGCTTTTGTGTAAGCGTACGTAGCGTAAACCGAAAACGAGTCAGATAAAATAGCGCGGGTTGAAATTTCTACCCCTTTTGCATTAGCGCTACCTGCGTTTGAAAGGTACGTTAATTGACCTATATCTGTAGCGCCCGTAATTTGTGCATCATCCCAATCTACGTTAAATAACGCGGCGTTAAAGTGTAGTTGGCTTCTAAACCATGTACTTTTAAAGCCTAGCTCGTAGTTTGTTGTGGTGTCGGCTTCATACAATAATTCGTCAGGTTTACCACAACCTGTTTGTTGATCCTCAATAATTGGATCAGGGCAAGACACTAACCCATTTGAGCCGCCAATTCTAAAGCCTTCACTTACTGTTACATAACCCATTACTGAGTCAGTGAACTGGTATTTAGCATTAAATTTAAATAAGTTACCGTTATCGCCTGCTTCGTCTTTTTCGTATGCAACGGTGGTTACATCAGGATCTACTCCACCATACAATGTATTTGCTAGCGGGAAGTCAAAAGCCGCTTGCGACTCTATATCGTATTTGTAAAAACGGGCACCAATGGTCACATCTAATTTGTCGGTAACTTGGTAGCCAACTTCACCAAATAGTGCAGACTCAGTGACGGTACTTTTTGTAAGCTCTAAGTATTCTAATGAGTCAGGTCTTAGCTGCTCGCCACCAAAGTTATCGATAGCGAATTGGTCAAACCCAGGCGTAAACTCTCGGCTTGACGCTTCGGTTTCTGTTTTGTTGTAAAAGCCACCCACAATCCAGTTAAAGTCGCTGTCGCCTTGCGACACTAAGCGAATTTCTTGAGTGAAGGTATCTTCTTCGTCAATTTCACGGGTAAACGTTGAAAACGAAGGAAACTCTTCATAACCGTAATCAAGACGAATAAGTAAGTCTGTTTGGTCGCGTTGGCCGTCGGCATCAAAGCTCGAAATACCGGTTGCTGATACGAGCTCTGCAAAACCTAGGTCGGCTTTTAGTTCAAGGCTTAGTAATTGATCTTTTTTTATCCGAGGCTCTTCAAAGCGATAAGCCGATTCGTATTTACCTATTACGTCGCTTAAGCCGTTGTTTGCATTAAGGCTGTTGTAATGAACAATCGAGCGACCTTCGCTGTCTTGGTTTTGGTAAAAGTAGTTAAGCGTACCTTCAAACGATTCATTTGGTTTAAAGCGAACAGAAATACGACCAGTAGTGGTGGTTTCGCCGTTGGCGTCTTTTACATTTTTAAGGTTGTTATTAACTGCTGAGCTATCGCTCCAATCTGGATCTGGCAACGATACGCCTGGCTCGCGTACTACGTAACCGTAATCGATAAAACCTGGATCTTCATATACGTTTAAGCTGGCGCGTACTGCTAATTTATCTTCGATAATAGGAAGGTTAAATATAAAACCGCCTTCGCCACCTAAAGAGTCACTTTCTTTTGTTTGAAATAGGTCGCCGTATACTTCAAGCGATGTAAAATCAAGCTCAGGCTGTTTAAGCATGTAGCGAATTGCACCGCCTAATGTGCCTGCACCATAAAGGGTGCCTTGTGGCCCAATTAATACTTCAACACGCTCAATATCTACTAGGCGCATATCTACCGAAACAGGAATTTCGTTAATGTAAGTAGATACCGTGCCGCCATCTGACGATGGACCAGATGAATTAGTATTTAAACCACGAACAATAATAGGCGAGCCTGAGCGGCCACCTTGATCAGTAATTGTTAAACCAGGTACCCAGCGTGCTACATCCGCAAGCTCATTGATATTTTGATCTTTCATAATATCTGCATCAAGGGCTGTAATATTTAGCGGTGCATTTTGCACAGAGCCGCTGCGCCTTGTTGCTGTAACTTCGATTACTTCGAGTGATTTGTTTTTAGCTGCAACTTCTTCTTGAGCAAGTGCGGCATTAGGCAATAAAAATACGCTAGAAACAGCGCTCGAAATAGCCAAGGTTAACAAGCTTGGTTTAAACATAAAAAGTGATCCCCAGTTCAAATGTTTTACATTAGTAAATTAAGTTAAGCAGTTTATCAGGGAGTGAAGTAGCTTGGAATATCTAAATTGAATTTTAATTCACTTTTGTAGAATAAATATGGTTTGTATGTGGGGTTTTTATTTAGTTAATAGGCAATATAAGCAATAGCTTAGTGCTATTAGGTACAGTTAGGTTAAAAATCACACCCTTGTTTAAAGGTAAATAGTCATTCATTTTTTAAAGATGGCTTTATGACGCGCTCGTTAAACAAATTATTACATTAAAATTGATAGTTTATAATGTCATTAGTTATGCTTTTATCAGCACTATTAAAGTGTGTTTTTATCCCCATTAAGAGTGGTAGTCGTATTTATAAGTAACTGTGTAAGTTATTGAGTGAGCGTGTTTGATTGCCGCTTCGTATACTCTTTTTTGTTTTGTCCGCACTTTTTTGTGCGTGTTTTTAAGGATTAACAATGAGCCAACTATTTTCGCCTTTATCACTTGGGCAAGTAACGTTAGATAACCGTATTATTATTGCACCCATGTGCCAGTACTCAGCAAACAATGGCGCTGCTAGCGATTGGCACACTATTCATTTGGGCCAATTGAGTTTGAGTGGTGCAGGATTGCTAATTTTAGAAGCAACAGCAGTAAACCCAGAAGGGCGTATTAGCTACGGCGATTTAGGGCTTTGGAATAACGAAACCCAGCAAGCCCTGGGCAAAAGCCTAAAAGCAGTAAGACAATATAGCCCTATGCCTATTGGTATTCAGTTGGCGCATGCTGGGCGCAAAGCATCAACTGAAAAACCATGGGACGGTGGCGATGCTATTGCACCTGATGACGTTAATGGCTGGCAAACGCTTGCACCTTCGGCAGTTGCGTACGACGATAGCAGCCCAGTGCCAAAAGCAATGAGCCAATCTGACATAGATTCACTAATTAAAGATTTTGTAAGTGCAGCTAAACGCGCTGATGAACTCGGCCTTGATTTAATCGAGCTACATGGTGCGCACGGTTACCTGTTACACCAGTTTTTGTCGCCACTTTCAAACAAGCGCGATGACAACTACGGTGGTAGCCTAGAAAACAGAATGCGTTTATTGCTTGATGTGTTTAAAGCGGTAAGAGCGGTATTTCCTAGTGAAAAAGCGGTAGGTGTGCGTATTTCGGCAACTGATTGGGTTGAAGGCGGCTGGGATTTAGATCAATCGATAGTGCTTAGTAAAGCGCTTGATGAACTCGGCTGTGACTTTATTCATGTAAGTACTGCGGGTTTAAGTCCTGAGCAACAAATACCAGTAAAACCTAATTTTCAGGTACCGTTTGCAACAGCTATTAAAGAAGCTGTGAATATGCCTGTTATAGCGGTGGGTTTAATTACTGAGGCGCAACAAGCCGAGGATATTATTAGTGAGCAGCAAGCCGATGGTGTAGCGCTGGCGCGTGGCATTTTATATAACCCGCATTGGCCGTGGCATGCAGCTGCAGAGCTTGGCGCTACAGTAACTGCACCTAAACAGTATTTACGCTCAAGCCCACATGGGCAGCCATCACCAATTAAGTAAAACGAAGTTTTTTGTAAAAACCCAACCCGCGTTTGCTGGTTGGGTTTTATTATTTTTATAAAGTAGAGACACACATGACCCAACCAGGCGTTTCACCACAACCACTTAGCAATACTCTCGTTACTATTATTGCTTTGTGTTGCGGTCTTATTGTTGCCAATATTTACTACGCTCAACCTATTATTGAGTTGCTTGCACCAGAGGTGGGATTAAGCTCGCACAGTGCTAGCCTTATCGTATCGCTTACACAGATAGGTTATGCCTTAGGTTTGTTTTTTTTAGTGCCTTTAGCTGACTTAATAGAAAACAAACGCTTAATGCTTATAACGCTCGCTGTGTCGTTTTTGAGTTTAATAGGCACAGCGCTTGCTGATTCACCTAATGTAATGCTTATTTTATGTTTGATGATAGGTATAAGCTCGGTGTCTGTCCAGGTGCTTATTCCACTTGCTGCGCACCTATCGTCTGATGAAAAACGCGGGCAGGTGCTTGGTAATATTATGGCAGGCCTGTTGTTAGGTATTTTGCTTGCAAGGCCTATATCGAGCTTAATAGCCGATCACTTTGGTTGGCGCGCTGTATTTTACTTTGCAGCAGGGTGTATGGTGTTTATTGCGAGTGTAATTTACTTTGCTATTCCAAGTAGGCAGCCTACTCATAAAACCACGTACTTTAAGTTATTAAAATCGCTTAAACAGTTAATGATAAGCCAACCAGTGCTGCGCCAACGCTCTCTTTTTCAAGCGTTAATGTTTGCATCATTTAGCTTGTTTTGGACGAGTGTGCCGATAGTGCTTGCGCGTGAGTATGGTTTATCGCAATCAGAAATAGCACTGTTTGCACTTGTCGGTGCGGCAGGTGCTGTAGCGGTCCCTATTGTTGGGCGTTTGGCCGACAAAGGCTATACACATCAGGTCTCTTTACTTGCAAAAGTTATAGCGGCTGGTTGCTTTTTACCCAGTTTGTTTGATTTACCTTACGGGATAGTAATTTTAGCGTTAACGGGTGTGTTTATTGATTTTGCTGTGCAAGCCAATATGGTACTTGGGCAACGCGCAGTGTACGCACTAGAGCCACAAAGCCGAGCACGTTTAAACGCTATTTACATGACCAGTATATTTGTAGGTGGTGCAGTGGGGTCGCTTATTGCCAGCCCGTTATATGAAGCGGGTGGTTGGACAGGTATTGCCCTGGTTGCTACGGGCATGCCACTTATTTCGTTGATTGGGTATTTGGTTACAACCAACAAGCAAAGTAAGGCTGTGAGTTAAAAAATTACTGGATACAACACAATAAAGTCACCATGTTGCGTGGTGACTTTATTTAGATTATTTGGTAGTTAATTAAGTAGTCTGTTTTTTTGCGTTTGAAAACGAGCTACCAACAGATGCAACTATCACAAGTAAAATAGCTAGCCACTGCCATAAAGTAAGTAACTCACTTAAAATAATAAACCCTGCGAGCGAAGCAATTGCAGGCTCTAAGCTCATCATTACGCTAAACCCTTGCGAGGGCATGTTACGCAGTGCAACCATTTCAAGTGTATAAGGTAATGCGCTTGATAAAATAGCAATACCAATACCCAGAGGAATAATTTCCCATGAAAACGCGGCACTTTGCATAATACCGCCGTAAGGTACAAGTACAATTGCAGCAACAGTCATACCCAATGCAACAGTTGCTCCACCAGAGCTTTGCGTGCCCGTTTTTTTACCAAATAATATATAACCTGCCCAACATGCACCCGCACCAAGCGCAAGCGCTACACCTAACGGATCAAGGCTATCTTGGCCGCTCATATCAGGGAGTAAAAGTAATATACCTGCAATAGCACACGCAACCCAAAATAAGTCACGTTTACGGCGCGACGAAAACAAGGCAACAGCAAGCGGGCCTGTAAATTCAAGCGCTACACCAATGCCTAGCGGAATAAGTTCAATAGCGTAATAAAATAAAATGTTCATACCGCCTAAACTTAAGCCATACACAATTATAGGAATACGATTACCAGAAGTAGGTAAGTGTTTCCACGGTTTAAATACTAAGCTAAGTATAAGGGCAGAAAAACCAAGCCTAAGTGCCGTTGTGCCTTCAGGGCCAACAATAGGAAAAAGCTGTTTTGCAAACGACGCGCCCGTTTGAATGGTCATCATGGCAAGCAGTACACACACTATTGCCAGTAAGTAACTTTTTGAAGATGCTTGCATTTTTATCCTTGAGTTAAGTAACTCTATCAATTGTATAAATAACCAGAGTTCAGGTTAAATAGTCATGCAGGTGAGTGTAATAACTAAACCCGCTCGATATTAATGGCGGCATAGTATCTTTTTTTAAATTTATAGGTAAGTGTTTGCGACCAAAAATAGCGCAATTAAAAGTATATTAAATAGGGCGAGTAAATAAAGTAAGCGATAAAGTTAGCAAACAGGCGCTTGCTAACTTTAATAAGTTGGTTAAAAGGCCTTAGTGGGCTCTTTTATTAACTAAGCCATCAAGCGAGTAAAGGCCTCGTTTTTCATCATTTTTGCGTTTAATTTCTTCAAGTGCGCGCGATTCTACAGCGTCAAATAAAGCATTAATTAAGCGGTTAAAATGTTTGTGCATTGCAGTACGTGCTGCATTTGCATCATGCGACTTTAGGGCTGTATAAATAGCGGTGTGTTCGTCCATAACGCATTCGTTATTGTTTTTACATACACTGCTATAGTCAGCAACAATTTGTGGGTTTGTTAAACGTAAATCCCACAAGTTAGATACTGCAAATTCAAGTGCTTTGTTGCGTGTTGCTCGCGAGATTATTTCATGAAACTCACGGTCAGCTTGCTCAACATAAAGGCCTTTTTCCATGGCAATTAATGTTTTATTTAGTTGCTCTAGTTCTTCTTCTGTAATGCTTTGAGCAGCTAAAGCGGCAATTTCGCCTTCAATTAATGCGCGCGCTTGAGTAAGTTCAAATGCACTGATCTCTTTAGATTTTATAGAAGCATTTTTTTGTTCTACTACGTAAACACCAGAGCCAGTTTTAACTTCAACTCTGCCACGTACTTCTAATGCGATAATAGCTTCTCTAATAGTAGGGCGACTTACATCAAACATTTCTGCAAGTTCACGTTCAGGTGGTAAACGACTCCCAGCAGAAAATTCGCCTTGATTTATTAAAGACTCAATTTTATCAACTATGCGCCAAAATAAGCGACGATTACCCATACTTTACCTTCATTACCTTAAGGAATAATGGCCTCTGGGGCCTAAAAGTCAAAACCAACTGTTAATACCAGAGGTTACCTCAAAATTCACTATTATGTCAAAATTCTAACGCGATGTTATGGTTAAAAACCACTATACACCAATGGTTGTATTCTTGTATTACCAATTTAGTTTAAAATAATGCAATTGGCCAGCTTGATTGGTAATGTTTTTATGTGTTAGGTTAGTTTTAAGGTTATCAGATAATAAATATTGGTAGTAAGTCAGTTTAAGTTGTTGGTGTTAAATTTGTTGCGGAAATATTTTTATTTCTAAGACATCTTATTTGATTGCCCATGGATGGGGATCGTTATTTTTTAAACGTTTTGTAAAGTGTGTCGTTGTACGAAAGCTTAAATAGCTTTTTTTCTGGGCGTTAACTGTCGTTGGTTAACGCCCATATTTTATTTAGTTAGTCGTTAGGGTACACAACCCCAAGTTGTTTGCGCGCTTCATCAAGTACGCTCATTACGTTACAGGCTAAAATGTGTGTATTAACAGGTGACTCAAGGATATTTTGCTTCACTAATGACATAAAATGCTCAACTTCGTATTTCATAAAGTGCTCATCAAACGGCTGGGATATAACCTCTACGGCACCATTATTAGCAATAAATTCAATCTTTTTAAGTTGTGATACGGCTTCTATACGTATGCGGCCAAGCTCACCTTGTATTTCGGTAATATTGTCGCCTTGCGATATTTTAGAGTAACTAATAACGGCTTGTTTATCTGCATAGTTTAGTAATACATCGCCCGCACCATCTACACCTGTATCAAGCAATACGCCACTGGCACTTACGCTTTTTGGCGCTCCCCACAGTGCAATTAATAAATACAGTGGGTAAATACCTAAGTCGACCAATGCGCCATTAGCAAACTCAGGTAAAAATGTATTTGGGCGCTCGCCATTTTTGTACTTATCGTAACGCGACGAATACTGACTGTACTGGCCAATATATTTACGTGGCGTGCCAATTTTTACCATTGCCTTTTGCAAAAGTGCAAAGTTTGGCAGGTGAGTGGTCATCATGGCTTCCATGTATAGGCGCTGATGCTTTTTGGCTGTCGCTATAATACTTGCAAGCTCTTTAGAATTGGCTGCTGATGGCTTTTCGCCAAGGACATGTTTACCAGCTTCTAGGCACATAACGGCGTATTGTTTAGGGGCGGCTATGTAGACAGCATCGACATTGTGATCTTGGCATACTTGCTCGATTGAGGTGAAAATTTTTGCTTGTGCGTTTTGTGGGTGTTTGGTTAAAAATGCTTCGCCGCTTGGTACTGCGCGCGAGCACACCCCATATAAATTAAAATCGTTTAACGTATTTGCAGCGGCTAACAATGTGTCGCTAATAAAATTGGTGCCAACAATAACAAAGTTCATGCTCACTCCTTAGCTTAAATAAAAATAATAAGAGTGTTTAGTTTAACATTTTTTTAGTTCTATATGCTCGAGGAGAACACCCAAACCAGCGTTTAACATTAACACTTAGCGTAGCTTGCTCCTGATACCCTAAAAGCTCAGATATGGTTGATATTGTAAATTGGCTTTGCGCTAAGTAGTGGGCAGCTAAAGCGCGACGAGTGGCATCTTTAAGTTTTACAAAACTCGTATTATGTTTGATAAGTTCTCGGTGCAGAGTACGCGGGTGCATACCCAGCGCAGCTGAAATAGTTTGGTTACTGCATTGATAAATAGGAAGCATAGGCCTAATTAGCGCACTAACTTGGTTGGGCAATGATTGGGTGTGTTCTTTGTTTTTTGCCAAGAAGCTTAGCGCCGCTTGTACTTTATTTAGCTCAGGGTGATCAAGCTCAAGGGTTAAATCACTTTTTGAGATTACAATACCAGCGCTGTTGCGATGCTCTGTAACGTTACAACCAAAATAAGTGTTATAAGCACGAGTATTATTACTTAATTTTTTTGGCAAAAATATAGTAATTGGTTTGCAGCGGTTATTGCTCAGCTTTTTAATAACAGCCAGTGCTAATCCAATGGTTAGCTCAATTACTTGGTTAATGTGCGGTAATGGTTTTAAATTAATTTCGAATGATAAAAACACGCTTTTATCACTCTCTAAAGGGTGAGAGTTTAAGCTAAGTGCAGGGCTGTGCAAGTAAAGGTATTTAATAACCCAATTAAGTGCATCACCTAAATTAGTACTGCTTTTGGCTGCTATTGCAACATGTCCTAAAATATCAAAATTTTGCCTGCTTGCGAGCTTAAGGCCAAAACTAGAGCAATTGAACTCACAAGCACAGTATTCTAATAACTCAGCGTAATCTCGATAAGGCAAATAGTGGTTGTCGAGGTTTTTAAAGTCAACGTTACTAATATTACAGTTTTGCATTATTTGATGCGGATCGCCGCCAAATTCGCTAATTAGCGTGTCTATACCTTGTAATGACGTGGCTCTGATCAGGCTGCTCATGGTTAACCTCAAATAAATGATGTCTAAAAATATCAAGTTTTGTTGAGTTTTTCTATGCACTATTACTGTTAAGGACGTTTAACACTTTTATTAAGGTACACCATGAACAATACAACATTTGATTACATTGTGATTGGCGCAGGCAGTGGCGGCTGCGTGATGGCATCGCGCTTGTCTGAAGATAAAAATGTAAGTGTGTGCTTAATTGAAGCTGGCGGCAGCGATAAAAGCGCATTTGTACAAATGCCAGCTGGCATAGCAGCAAGTGTGCCTTATGGCATAAATAGTTGGCATTACAATACAGTACCTCAAAAAGAGTTAAATAATCGGTGTGGTTTTGTGCCGCGTGGCAAAGTGCTGGGTGGGTCGAGCTCTACCAATGCAATGGTTTATATTCGCGGTACTAAATACGATTACGACCAGTGGGCACAGCTTGGTAATACAGGCTGGGATTTTAATAGTTTACTCCCGTATTTTATTAAAGCTGAGAACAATAAAGCGTTTATAAATAATGAGCTGCATGGCACTGATGGCCCCTTACATGTACAAGAGCTAAGTAACCCAAGCGATGTAAACCAGTATTTTTTAAATGCCTGTGCTGAGCAGGGCGTTAATTTAAGCGACGATATTAATGGTGCAGAGCAGCAAGGCGCACGGCTTTCACAAGTGACTCAGCATAATGGCGAGCGTTGTAGCGCCGCTAAAGCGTATTTAACACCTAACTTAAATAGAACTAACTTAACGGTACTGACTAAAAGCCACGTTAATAAAGTTATAATTAATGATAAAACCGCCCAAGGTGTGCAAATAGAAAAAAACGGCAAAGTAATAGATTTATTTGCTAATAAAGAAGTGATTTTGAGCGCCGGTGCTATTAATTCACCGCAGGTATTAATGCTTTCGGGTATTGGCCCTAAAGCTCAGTTAAGCGCGCATAATATTAAAGCTCAACACGTACTTGAAGGTGTTGGCGCTAATTTACAAGATCACTTAACCGTAGTGCCGCTTTATAAATCAAAAACAAACAAGGGTACCTTTGGTATAAGCCCACTTGGTATTGCGAGCATTTTTAAAGGCTGCGTTAACTGGTTTAGTAAGCGAGAGGGGCGATTAACGAGTAATTTTGCAGAGTCGCATGCATTTATTAAGTTATTTGAAGATTCGCCTGCATCTGATGTACAGCTAGAGTTTGTAATAGGGCTGGTGGACGATCATAGTCGTAAATTG
Source organism: Pseudoalteromonas sp. Z1A8 (assembly GCF_011378855.1). Taxonomy (GTDB): domain Bacteria; phylum Pseudomonadota; class Gammaproteobacteria; order Enterobacterales; family Alteromonadaceae; genus Pseudoalteromonas. Next base: position 26,081 of record NZ_WTLB01000050.1, read on the forward strand.
CACGCTGGGCATGGTTACAGTATACACAGCAGTATTATGCGCCCTAAAAGCCGAGGAACTATTACATTAGCCGACAGCAACCCACGTAGTGCTCCACTTATTGACCCTAATTACTTAAGCCACCCAGATGACTTAGTTGCAATGCTTGCTGGCCTTAAAAAAACACTCGCTATTATGCAAAGCAAAGCTTTTGATGCTATACGCGGTAAAATGGTGTATCCGCTTGATATAAATAATGACGAGCAACTAATTGAGTTTATACGCCAAACGGCTGATACCGAATATCACCCGGTTGGTACATGCAAAATGGGGCAAGACTCAATGGCAGTGGTGGATACTAATTTGCGAGTACACGGGGTAAGTAACTTACGTGTTGTGGATGCGTCGATTATGCCTACTATTATTACCGGCAACACAAATGCACCGGTAATTGCGATTGCTGAAAAAGCAGCTGATTTAATTAAACGTGGCAACGTTTAATTATTAAAGACACTTAGCTATAAAATTCGTTTAACCATTGTTGCCAATCGCTTTCAAGGTGCAGCATTTGCTGATGCTTTTTAGCGTTTAGGTGCTTGGTTTCGTCCTCGCTTGCCATGTAAGGTCCAACGCGGCAAAGGGGGCAGTGGTTAGGTGTTAAATATGCTGGCTTTGTGAGGCGTGAGCTTAATTCGCTAGTGTGTGTATCAATACCTTTTGGGCTGAAAACGTAAGTAATACCGCTGGTGTCTTTTACGTGTTTATCGCGGTCAACATTACGAATTTTATAACCTTCAAAATGGTTAATATCAAACGGGGTTTGACCTAAATAATCAGCGGTTAAACCATTATTTAAACTGCCTTCAATATTCCACTCTCGATAGGGTTTTACGTCTTTAGAGGTTATGTAACACAGCATTGGGCCATCAGGGCTCAGCGCATATTCGTTCGCGTATTTAATAAATTGGTGCAGTAAAGCGCGGTTAAGCACATTCATGCTGGTTTGGCGGGTGTTGTTTTCAAACGCTTCACGCCCTACAAACGCAGGTATAAGCGGAAACTGAAAAATAACCACGTCAAAGCTGTGCTGATTTACACTTAGAGTTTGCCAACACGCAGGATTTGTTACATCAAAGTTATTAAGTACGGCAACGTTTTGCGCTTTTAAATCGTTAAGCGCATTGTCTTGGTACTTTTGCTCAATAGTGATTGCATCATCGTAGGTAGAGGCCACTAATGTGCGCGGCTTTACGTTGTTATGTATGGCGCTCGAAAATGATAAGTCGCCATCGCCAACAGTGAGTATTCGCCAATCAGGATCTAAATACATAAATTAAAGCGGTTTAGTTGGTGTGTTATCAGCATCAGGCGTACTTTTTTGAGACTGTGCTGCGAGTAAACGATGAAACGCAAGTCTGGTTTTTAACCCTTCAATTGCGATTTGTTTAATAATAAGATTAAAGGTAATTAAAATGGCAAAGGCAATATGAATAGGACCGTGAGTAAATCCTGCATTTGTATCGTAAAGCATTAAACCGAATAGCAAAAATAAGACGACTAAGAAAATTTCGAGTAATTGACTTGAATAAAAACTCAAACGACCTTCACTTTTATGATCTTTTTTTATGCGGATAGCACAAAAAAATGGGATCACTTTGATTTTAAATGCCGCGTTTTTTTCTACATAGTTTTCGCCAAGTTCATCGAGTTGTTGGCGTAATTGGTCAATCATGGTGTGTCCTCAAATAGCAGTGCGCGGATATTACCTTATTACCACGCAATATTTAAGTTTACAGTCACTATTTAGGGTAAATACTCATACCAATAGTTAGGATGTGACAAACAAATACAACGGAGGTCAGCACAAAGCGCATTTTTTGATAATCTTTATGATAGGTTTGCCATTGCGGCGTGGCTTTTTCAAATATAATTACTAACCAAAAACTAGCCCCTAGCCACGCCAGTGCCCACTCTACGGGTAAAAATGATAAAAATGGAACTGGGATAACAGGTAATACCGCTTTAATTGCATTGCTATAGCTTTGCTCTCCGGCCCGCCACAAGTTACCTGCCATAAATGCTAAAATAGCGATACTGTAAAAAGTAAAAAACTCTAAGTTAACGCTGTTACTACCAAACACAAGCGGCCATGCCACGCAGCCTAAAAAAGGAAGTAGCCCTAGGTAGCCTAGTTGAATGTGATTAACAAATTTTTCCATAACAGTGTGCCTTGTGTTTGAACGTTTTTAAGCGCGGTTATTGTAGCAGTATTTTATAAGTAAAGTGGATTTAGAATAAATGCGAGCTACTAAATAGTGTAGAGGTATTAATTGATTAAACGTTGTAGATAAAGCACTCGATCTTCATTGTTATTATTTCTTTAAATATAAAGTAATACAATATGTAGGGTAGGCTGATGATTAGCCTATTTTATTTTTACTGGGAGGTGATACTTATCGTTTTATCAGATTAAAAAGCCTCTTAAAGATAACACCATTCAGTTAAGCATGTTTTGACTTAATGGTGTACCGAGTTTTTGAAATTCGAACGGTCCTACTTTTGGGCCGTT
>NZ_WTLB01000051.1 GCF_011378855.1 Pseudoalteromonas sp. Z1A8
TGCTGCCATTCATTTAACGCCACATCAACCAGTGATTTCATCAATAGGCTGAATTCAGGCTTACTCAGTTGATTGTGAAACGGTTTATATTGAACATCAGTTTCCGTCAACTTCACAAAATAACGATGTAAATCTGTCACGGTGCTTACCGATTTATCGCCTAGAGCTGTTATTAACGACATGACTAATTCGAAAGGTTTTATTATTCGTTTACGGCTACAAAAACGGCTTGTTTTACCTATTTCGTTAATATTAAAATCGTTAAGCACTTTCGTTATTTAGTTTAACTCAGTATTATGTTTATTCATGCTCTGCCTTTGGGATAGATAGTGGTTTGGCGATTACTATCAGATCAAATTCAGAGCATGTTTTCAAGTTTTATTCCTTAAGATCCAACCTATGAACAGACCCTAAACTCTATGTATAAAATTTATAGTTTAAATAAAAGCCACTTCAAATAAGTGGCTTTTATATTTACCGCTATAGTATTCAAACTGTAAACCCCCTTTACACTTCTGTGACAGTTAAATATCGGACTTAGCTAAAGCTTCAGTTAGTAAAATTTCGGTTTATAGCCTTTTTTGTAACTTGAGTTGGTAAAATATCGGTTTGAGTCACTGTTTATACCCTCTCAGTTAGTAAAATTTTGTTTTATAGCAACGAGAAGTTAGTAAAAAATCGGTTTATAAATTTCCTCTGTTTGTCTATTAAAGCAAAAATCAGTCACTTATCCGCTTTTTTTAGTTGCTGTAAACGCTATTTACAGCAAAATCACCTAAAAAAGGTCGTTTTATGAAAGGTTAGTTAAACTCTGATCTGTAAATTTACTCAGGTAGTTAAATCGTGATCCAACATGATTAGGTTAGTTAAAGTCTGATCTGTAATTATGCTTCAATGTTCTAACTTTATTTAAAACAATAAAAAAGGGCCTATTGGCCCTTGAGTAACACTATCTAGTTAGGAATTAAAATTGGTTCATGGTGTTATCTTCACCACCGGCTTTTAGCGCGTTATCACCAGAGAAGTATTCTTTGTGTGTATCGCCCATGTTAGAACCCGCTAAATCTTGGTGCTTAACAGATGCCTGCTCACGGCGAATCTCTTGGCGTTGTACATCACGAACGTACGCCAGCATACCCATGTCGCCAAAGTAACCTTCCGATAAAATATCAGTGCTTAGCGCTGTTGTATGATACGTAGGCAAGGTTATTAAGTGATGAAAAATACCTGCTTCACGTGCGCCATCGCGCTGGAAGTTTTGTACTAGTAAATCGGCTGCTTGCGCAAGCTCTGTTGCATCCATTTCTGGAGCCATAAGGCCTTTATTGTCGCCAAGGCTTGGGTAAGCACTTAAGTCACGGCCAGCTTCTTGCCATTCTTGATATACTTGCTCACGAAACTTAAGCGTCCAGTTAAACGAAGGCGAGTTGTTGTATACCAGTTTTGCATTTGGCACGTGTTCTTTAACACGATTTACCAGCTCTGCGATTTGTTTAACGTGTGGTTTTTCTGTTTCAATCCACAGTAAATCAGCGCCCGACTGCAAGCTTGTAATACAATCTAGTACTACGCGGTCTTTTTCAGTGCCTTCGCGGAACTGAAATAAACCGTTATCTAGGCGAGTTGGTTTACATAACTGGCCATTAATTCTCATTGCCGTGTCGCCTTCATTTAAGTCATCAACACCGTTAATTGGCGTGGTTTCTAAAAATGCGTTGTATTGGCTTGCTAAATCACCAGGTGTTTGCGACACAGGTACTTTTTGAGTAAGGCTGGCACCTAATGAATCTGTGCGTGCCACAATAATACCGTTATCAATACCGAGTTCTAAAAAAGCGTAACGTACTGCATTGATTTTTGCTAAAAAGTCTTCGTGCGGTACTGTAACTTTACCCGCTTGGTGACCACATTGTTTAGCGTCAGACACTTGGTTTTCTATTTGAATGGCACACGCACCGGCTTCAATCATTTTTTTAGCGAGTAAATAAGTTGCTTCTTCGTTACCAAAACCAGCGTCAATATCAGCAATAATTGGCACAACATGGGTTTCAAAGTTGTCTATTTTATCAATAACCGCTTGAACGTCACCTCCATTGGCTTTTGCTTCATCTAGGTCGTTAAATAAGTGGTCTAGTTCGCGTGCATCAGCTTGCTTTAAAAACGTATAAATTTCTTCAATTAATGCAGGAACCGACGTTTTTTCGTGCATGCTTTGATCTGGCAGCGGTCCAAATGCAGAGCGAAGCGCTGCAACCATCCAGCCACTTAAGTACACATAGCTGCGTTTAGTTGTTTTTTGGTGGCGCTTAATAGCCATCATCATTTGTTGGGCAGTAAAACCATGCCAACAGCCTAATGATTGCGTGTACTGGCTTGTGTCTGCGTCATATGCAGCCATATCTTCACGCATTACGTCTGCTGTGTATTGCGCAATTTCAATCCCAGTACGAAAGCGGTTTTGTAAACGCATACGGCTTGCGTATTCAGGGTTAATAGCTTTCCATGGACTGCCTTGAGATTGGCAAAGAGTAGAAAGAGTGTCTGTTTCGCGTTGATATGTTGTCATAATAAAATCCTTCGAACGAGTGTGTAAATTATTTTAATGTTGTGAGAGTGGCTAGGAGTGTGTTCCGTAGCGCTTGATTCAACATTAGGCTCATTTTTTAGATTTAGTAAATTTATAGTTATTATTGCGGCTATACATTTTGTGAATGGCTAAAAAGCACTCAACATTGCTTTTTTGAGTTATTGTTGCCTTAACGCACAAGCACACAACAACATCGCGACCGTTTAAGGAAGGCAATTATGTCCCACACTCTCACACATTCAGGACTCAGCGTAGACACACAACTTGCTGATTTCGTTAAAAACCAATTACTCCCTGGCACGCATTTGAGTGAGCAGCAGTTTTGGCAAAACTTTGCACATATAGTGCAAACACTTACCCCTACAAACAAAGCGCTGCTTGAAAAGCGAGAACTGCTTCAAAAGCAAATAGATGACTATCATCTAGCTAACAAAACGTGGGATAGCGCTAAATACTATGCCTTTTTGCAAGATATTGGTTATTTAGTAGAAGAGCCTGCCAACTTTGAGATTGAAACTCAAAATGTAGAACCCGAGGTAGCGCTTACTGCAGGACCTCAGTTGGTTGTGCCTGTAAGTAACGCACGCTTTGCACTTAATGCCGCTAACGCACGTTGGGGTTCGTTATACGACGCTTTATATGGCACTGATGTGTTAAGCGAGGACGACGGCGCCGAAAAAGGCACTACCTACAACCCAGTACGTGGCTTTAAAGTAATGGCCTACGCTCGTCAGTTTTTAGATAAAGCATTGCCGTTGACTAATGGCTCGCACATTGAAAGCACTAATTACTCAGTAGTAAATGGCGCACTTTTAATTACGTTGCGTGATAGCTCTCAAACCACATTAGCTAATCCATCTCAGCTTATTGGCTACCAAGGTGAAGCACAAAACCCAACCGTAGTGTTATTAAAAAACAATGATTTACACATAGAGCTCCATATCGATCACCATCACATTATTGGCCAAGCAGATAAAGCAGGCTTAAAAGATGTAGTGTTAGAGGCCGCTCTTACAACCATTATGGATTGTGAAGATTCTGTAGCTGCGGTAGATGCAGAAGATAAAGTACAAGTTTATAAAAATTGGCTTGGTTTGATGCAAGGTAACCTAGTTGAATCGTTTAAAAAAGGCGATAAAACCGTAGAACGTACCCTACAAAGTGATAAAACATACACCGCACTCGATGGTGGCACAGTTACTTTAAAAGGCCGCAGCATGATGTTTGTTAGAAACGTTGGCCATTTAATGACGAATCCAGCGATTACCGACGTGTATAATCAACCGGTATTTGAAGGCATTATGGATGCGATGTTTACTGCAACGGCTGCCTTGCACGACCTAAACAAAAAAACTGGTATAAAAAATACCAGCGCGCAAAGTATTAATATAGTAAAACCAAAAATGCACGGCCCTGAAGAAGTGGCGTTTACTAACACTTTATTTAGCTTAGTAGAGGAAGCGCTAAGCTTACCTAAAAACACGCTTAAAATGGGTATTATGGATGAAGAACGCCGTACATCTGTAAACCTAAAAGCCTGTATTCATGCAGCTAAAGAGCGTGTGGTATTTATTAACACCGGATTTTTAGATAGAACCGGCGATGAAATTCATACCTCTATGCAAGCGGGTGTTGTACTTCCAAAAGCACAGATTAAACAGCAACCATGGATAAGCGCATATGAGGAGCGCAATGTCGATATTGGCCTTGCTTGTGGCTTAAGTCATAAAGCACAAATAGGTAAAGGCATGTGGCCAATGCCAGATAAAATGGCATTAATGATGGAGCAAAAACTAGCGCATCCTAAATCAGGTGCTAATACAGCATGGGTGCCCTCCCCTACAGCCGCTACCCTGCATGCAATGCATTATCACGATGTAAACGTATTTACTGAGCAGCAAAGTATTGCTAAACGCACTATTGCAAGCCTTAATGATTTGCTTACACCGCCATTAATGGCAGACCCTAAAACGCTTTCAAAAGAAGATATTCAAAGTGAGCTTGAAAACAATGCACAAGGTATTTTAGGTTACGTTGTACGTTGGATTGATCAAGGCGTAGGCTGCTCGAAAGTACCCGACATTAACCATATTGGGCTAATGGAAGATAGAGCCACACTGCGTATTTCAAGCCAGCATATGGCTAATTGGTTGCTAAATGGCGTGTGCTCAAAGGCGCAAATAGAATCAACAATGGCTAAAATGGCCAAAGTGGTTGATGGTCAAAACGAGCACGACACTGCGTATACACCCATGGCAACAAGTGAAGAAACATTGGTTAACAGCATTGCCTATCAAGCTGCACTTGCACTGGTTTTAGAGGGCGTAACCCAACCGAGTGGTTACACTGAACCACTACTACATAGCTACCGTATAAAATATAAAGCACAAAAAACGAATACACTTTAACTGCTTAACTAACGTTCAAATTAAGTACTAAACCAGCTTTTAAGCTGGTTTTTTATCGTCTGGAATTAAAAAAGCAGCGCTTTTATAGCATTTTAAAGGTATATAGATAATACACATGAATACCTAACATTTATTCAAACGTAAAAAAGCGTATTTTGCTTACACAAAACACGCTTTTTTAGTGTTTTTAGGACTTTACTCTAATTTTTTACAATAGCATTGTGATAAATATTTTGTACATCGTCACAATCTTCAAGCATATTTATAAACTTATCAAAGTTAGCAATTACTTCTTCGTCTTCAATTTCAATATTAACTTGAGGAATAAACGTAATTTCGTCTACTTCAAAGTTAATGCCTTCAAATGCGTCTTCAAGGGCCGTTTTAGCTTTAAAGTATTCTGTTGGCGGTGCAAATACCGATATTTTACCGTCCTCGGCTTCAACATCGCTGACATCTACATCAGCCATCATTAGCGCTTCTAGCACAACTTCGTCGTCATCGCCTGCAAAGCCAAGTACTGCATAATGATCAAACATATGTGCTACGCAGCCAGGTGTACCAATTTTAGAGTCTGTTTTAGTAAAGGGTAAGCGTACATCTTTGATAGTACGGTTTGGATTGTCAGTTAAACAATCAACAATAACCATGCAGTTACCAGGGCCATAGCCTTCATAACGGGCAACAGAGTAATCTTCCCCTGCGCCACCGGCTGCTTTTTCAATTGCTTTTTCGATAACATGCGCCGGAACTTGGTCTTTTTTAGCTTTTTCGATTAGACGGCGTAGTGTTTGATTTACTTCGGGATCGGGATCGCCACTTTTTGCAGCAACGTAAATCTCTTTACCATACTTTGAGTTTACTTTTGTTTTTGCATTGGCTGTTTTGATCATAGAACTTTGACGAACTACAAATGCTCTGCCCATTTTGTGCCCCTAATGAATACGTTACGTTTTGCAGTATTTTACCAATTCAAAACGTATTGGGCTAGGAACAAACGTTATTTTGTAATTTAAATAACGTAGCACTTATTATTAAATAAATTTAATAGCGCGCTATTTAACATAACTCTATTTTTTTAGAGTAACTCTCAACCAATGTCACTAATTCAACAAAGTTATGTAAAACGTAATCTGCTTGATCGGCGTAGGCTGGTGTTGACTCAGGAGCATATAAACACGCTCGCATGTTTGCATTATGCGCAGCTTGAATATCGTAAAGGTAATCGCCTACATAAAGTAAATTTCTGGCGTTAATGTTCCAAAGTGTAGCAATAGCATTTAAAGCGCTCGGGTCGGGTTTTGCAGGTGCATCGCTTCGCGTTAAAACCGTGCTGATAGGGAGTGGATTATTTTGTAATTTAATTGCCGCTGCTTTATCAAAGTTTCGAGTAACAATTGCCATGGGGATATTTTTGGCTTTTAAAGCATGAATAGCTTCACTCACGCCGGGTAAAATAGTGGCATGTTGAGCGTCTATTAATTCGTGTTGGTGAACTATATTCATTGCCTCTTCACGCATATACGGTGAGGGCAACTGAGCAATATAATCAAGTAAATCTTGCTCGCAAGGGCAACCTATTTGGGCCTTAATTAATGCAAAATCTAATTCTGATGAAACCAATGTCCCATCTAAATCAAAAATTACTCCAAAAATAGCCTCAACCTGAGTAGTCATATCATTCCCTGAATTTAGTTATTACTAAATGAAATTTAAACATAAAATTCTCTACTGCTTATGCCCTAGGCCGGTAAATACAAAGGGATAAATGAAACTAACTATATTTAAATATTAATACGCACCATTATTAATCTATTGATAACACAGTAATTTAAGTGCCTGATATATCATGCGCAAAAAAAGGTAAATATACAAATTGAACTACCAATTTTTACGTAAATTTACAAATAACAGATCAAATATGAACGCAGTTTAAACGTATGAAGAAAACGCGCACATAAACTGCTGTGCGCGTCGGTTGGGGAAGTTTTAACTATTAATTTTGCTCAAAGCGGGCTTCGAGCCAAGTATCATCTTGGGTAAAGTTTAGGGTTTTAATCTTACCTTTGCCCTCAACGTTTACCATATTTACCTGAGATGGCCATAAATCACGAAGTGCGCCATTACTCATTTTAATTCCTTCAATGTTTTCAGGAATTGGTGCTTCTTGGTAAACCCAAAAAAACTTACCATCAACTTGTGCCCCTACAAAGCTAAGCGCTAAAGGCTCACCACTTAGTGTTTGTAGAGCAACATGCGATTCAACATACTTAGCAAAACGAAGCTGATCGGCTTTATTATTAATAATATCGATTTTGCCTTTAAATAGTGTACCTACGGCATGTTCGGTATCGTGTAAATAAAAGCGATGCATTAATTCAACATTATGCGTACGTTTATTAAAAAGCACGGTTGTAACTGACGACTTTAGTTGATGCGCCATACTTGGCGCAGCAACTAAAAGGCAAACAATAATAAGCAAAAAGCGCATTATTGCTGCTCCTCACCGTCATCCTTTTCGTCTTTTTTATCATCAGTTTTAAGTTCAGTTTTAATATCTTGCATGATATCGCGACTTACTTTAGCTTTACTCTTTTCCTTTTTGTACACTTCTATACGTGAAGGAATAATACGACGAGGGTAGTTATTATTCTCTACATCTACGTCAGCTGTTTCCCAACCTGGATCAACAGTTACTGATACAAGCGGCTTGTTTTTATCGGTAACAATTAGCTTTTGAACATTTTTATAATTACGACGCCAAATTTCAGCAGGAATATAACGCTCTTCTTTAGTGCCATCTTCATACGTTAGTTCTAATAAAATAGGCATTACCAAACCACCTAGGTTTGAAAATTCCATAACGTAGTAGTTTTTATCTTCACTTACTGCACGGTCAAGCGTTTTACGCTCCCACGGCTCTAAGCCTTTTAAAAACTTATTGTACGAGTTACGTTCTTTATTGGTTACAGTAAAGCGGTCGTTTTCGTCATAAAAGTCGGTAACATCAGTATTTTGCTCAACCCATGTTTTTTTACCTTCTGCACGGTTACGCTCAACAAATAATGACGTAGGCTTGTCTGCTTCAATGTCGCGTAAACGGTTGTAGTCAATATCAGGGTTTTTAGTGTCTAAACGTAGTTGATATACTTTATCTAACGAGATATCTACATGGTCTGTGGTGTAAAACCAGCCACGCCAAAACCAATCTAAATCAACACCAGAGGCTTCTTCCATGGTACGGAAAAAATCAGCTGGGGTAGGGCGCTTGTATTTCCAGCGCTGAGCATACTCTTTAAATGCAAAGTCGAATAAGTCACGACCTAAAATTACTTCACGTAAAATATTAAGTGCGGCTGCAGGTTTAGTATAAGCATTAGGCCCTAAACGTAATACGCTGTCTGACTGAGTCATAACAGGTACTTGGTTTTCAGACTTCATGTAGCTTACGATATCGCGAGGTTCAACACCCCAAGGAATAGTTGGATCCCATTCACGACCAGCAACGCCATCTAAAAAGCTATTTAAGCCTTCATCCATCCACGTCCATTGGCGTTCATCTGAGTTAACAATCATTGGGAAGTAAAAATGTCCCACTTCATGAATAACTACGCCAAGTAAAAAGCGTTTTTCAGCTTGAGAATAAGTACGAGTACCATCGTCTTGTAACTTAGTACGTGGGCCGTTAAAGGTAATCATTGGGTATTCCATACCGCCAACAGGGCCATTTACCGATTGCGCAGTTGGGTATGGGTAGTCAAAAGAGTACTTAGAGTACACTTCCATTGTATGTACTACCGCTTCAGTTGAGTACTTCTCCCATAAATCGCCCCCTTCTTTAGGGAAGAACGACATTGCCATTACTAATGGACGAACATCACCACCTTGCTGATAACCTTTTGCATCCCACATAAACTTACGAGACGACGCCCACGCAAAGTCGCGTACGTTTTGGGCTTTAAAGTGCCACGTTTTAGTTTTGTCAGTGCCTTCTTTTTCGTTTTCTAGCGCTTCTTCTGCGTTAACAATAAACACAGGGCGTTTAGATGTTTCAGCTTGCTTTAAACGTTTACGCTGAGTACTAGTAAGTACTTTGCTTGGGTTATCAAGCTTACCAGTAGCCGATACAATGTGATCAGCAGGAACAGTAATTTCTACATCGTAATCGCCAAATTCAAGTGTAAATTCACCAGAACCTAAAAACGGCTTGTTTGTCCATGCTTCGTAATCGGTATAAGCCGCTAAACGAGGAAACCACTGAGCAATTAAGAATATGTCATTGCCATCTTCTTCAAAGTGCTCATAACCAGAACGTGCACCCACTGCATCTTCTTCAACAATGTTGAAGGCAAAGTTCATGCTAAATTCGACTTCTTTACCTGGTTTTAATGGCTCGTTTAAATCAATGCGCATTAGGGTATCAACTACAGTTACACGTAGCTCTTTACCATCGTCATCTTTTACGCCACTAATTGTATAACCCAGTTCGTTGTCGCTCATAAATTGCTGACGACGTAATTCGCCTAAACTTAATTTAGCGGGCTTTTGAGCTGGTAAGCTTTCTAAAGTGCTTTTAAACGTTTTAGTTGTTTCGGCAATTGAGTCACTTTTAAAAATATTTTGGTCTAACTGCAACCATAAATATTTAAGCGTATGTGGAGAGTTATTTTTGTATTCGATGTTTTGGCTACCGGTAATACGGTGCTTTTTTTCATCTAGCTTTACATCAATATCGTAATTAACTTGTTGCTGCCAGTATTTTTCACCTGGTTCGCCAGCGGCACTACGATAAACGTTTGGAGTTGGCAGTGCTTCGTCTAATTGACGAAATTTATCAACAAAAGAACCTTTTGTTTGCTCAACCGAAGACGCCATAGCTGCACTCGATATTGCCAATGGCAACACTAAAGCACTTAGCGTAAGACCTATTTTTTTCATTGTTAGTCCTAATATAATTTTGTGAGCGTACTTTGACAAAAATATCGGCAAGCTTCAATAAATTAGCGACCAAATACCGTATTTTTAGGGTGATGTTCACTTCGTTTTTTAGGTTAAAAAGTACAATTAATTTGTAACAAAATACGAATGGATAAAAACTGTAAAGGGGGTTTACAAACAGCAATTCGATTTAAAGTGTCAAAACAGGAACAAGCTCTTGAATTTAGGGTTTTCAGGCCTAATTCATAGTAATAGCTTAAATTAAAAGTAAGTCGCAATTTGTAGGGGCACGATATGAAATTTTACATTGTAAAAAAAGATCATCAGCTCGAAGCAATTCCTGCTAAAAAAGCATTACTTGAGCGCTATCAAGCAAACCATTACTCCTATGTAAATGTGGTATCGGGTTGTAATAAGCAAGATGCGCTTAAACGCCTATCTACTGAGCAAAAACACAGTAAAAAGTGGCTATTAATTGGCGCAAATATTGCTGTGTTTTCAGTAATATTAACTATTTGTACGATAAATTAAAAATAGTGCATTTTTAGGTTGATCTTTAGTGCCGTTTATATTTAAAATCGCCAACCTTTTTATTTGAGGCAAATAAATTCGTCACATTTATCCTCAAATTAATATCGATTACTAGCAAGAAATGCGGTGGGCTTATGGATTTTTACATCCTAAAAAAACAACAAGAACTAATTGCGATTCCAGCAAGTGAGAATAACTGTAAGCAGTATCTCGATTCGGGTTATTTTTATATCGATAAAGTAGCAGCGTGCAACGAAACTAATGCATTAAAGGCGCTACACGCAAAACAAACTAAAACGTTAAAAATTCCATTATTAATGGCACTTTTAGCATTACCGGTTGTTTTTTCAGCTTGGTACAGTTTAACCTAACGTAATGCATGCCTTAGGCTTGCATCTTTAACAGCCTTGGGTATATTGGCGCTCTTACGGTTTTATTAAGAGCGCGACATGAAAGTCCTCCACACCTCAGATTGGCACCTTGGCCAACAATTTTACGAACACGATCGCCGTGTTGAACACCAAGCTTTTTTTACCTGGTTATTAGCCACTCTTGTTGAACAACAAATAGATTTACTTTTAGTTGCTGGCGACATTTATCATACAGCGACACCAAGCGCTAGCGCCGAAAATCAGCTTTATCAATTTATTAAAGATGCCAAAAAAGCATGCCCACTATTACACGTAGTGATTATTGCGGGTAACCACGACTCTGCAAATCGTATTTTGGCAGCTCAGCCATTACTAGCCCAGTTTGATACTCACGTAGTAGGGCGCTTTGATGTCGCAACACCCGATGAAACTGTTATTACCATAAATACTAATGGTAAACGCGCTGTAATCGTCGCTATGCCATTTTTACGCGCAAGCGATGTAAGTTCACTTAGCCAAACGGAAAGCGGCTCTAGCTATGCACAAGGCGTTGCAAAAGCTTACGAACTTGCACTAGATCAAGCTGTTAATATAAATGAGCAAAACTCACCATTAATAGTTATGGGGCACTTACACGCTAAAGGCGGAGATATATCAAGTAATTCTGAGCGTAACTTAGTAATAGGCGGCGAAGAGTCTATTTCAGCTAATGTATTTGGTAAACAAGCTAACTATGTTGCCCTTGGGCATTTACACAAAGCGCAACAAGTTGCTAAAAGCGATGTTATTCGCTACAGCGGCACACCCATTCCAATGTCGTTTTCAGAGCGTAACTACACCCACCAAATAAATATTGTTGAGTTTATTACTGATGAAAAACAACACATTAGTACAACTGTAAACCCCCTTTACATTCCGCGCTCTGCCGATGTAATTGTTTTACCAAAAGGGGAGTGCGTACCATTAAGTGAACTGTGCGAGCAAATTAAAGCACTCGACACATCACAAAATACAGTAGCGCCTTATTTACGTGTAAAGCTTAAATCAAGCGATACCGACACCACCTTCAGAGAGCAAATAGAACAAGCGCTTGAAGGCAAGCATATTAAATTTTGTGGTATTGAACGCGTACGCGAGCAATTAGCTAACAATGACGACAACACCGTATTTGAAGATTTAAGCGAGGTTGAAATGCTTAACCCACTTAATTTATTAGAACAAGCATTCGCAAACGATAAAGACATGGCAGGGCAAAGCGTACCCGATGAGCTAAAAACACTTTTAAGTGACGTGATAAACGAGCTAACGGAGCAAGAACAACTATGAAAATAACCGCAGTTCGTATTCATAACTTAGCCTCAATTGTTGACGCTGAAATAGACTTTACTAAAGCCCCATTAAAAGACGCGGGTTTATTTGCCATTACAGGCGATACCGGCGCAGGTAAAAGTACCTTTTTAGATGCGATATGCTTAGCGCTTTATACAAAAACAGCACGGCTACGTGGCGATAAAGGTAATTTAATAGAGTTTAACGGCGACAGCATTAAGCTAAATGATGCGCGAAACTTACTGCGCAGAGGTACATGGGAAGGCTACGCCGAGGTTGACTTTTTAGGGCAAGATAAACAGCTTTATCGTGCGCGCTATACAATTTCACGCACCCATAAAAAAGTAACAGGCAAACTTAAAGTAGCAGAGCACACTTTAGTAACCCTACCAGACGAAACCCTAATAGCAGACAAAAGCCACACAATAAAAGAAGTCGAGAGTAAAATAGGGCTTAACTTTGAGCAGTTCTCCCGTGCCGTACTTTTAGCGCAACATGAGTTTGCTGCGTTTTTAAAAGCCACTGGCGATGAGCGAGCGCAACTTTTAGAGTGCTTAACAGGCACCGATAAGTTTAGCCGTATTGGCGTGCGTATTTTTGAACGCCATAAAGAGCAAGTAGCAAAGCTTGAAGCGCTTAAAGCAGGCCTTGAAAGCTATACCTTATTAACAAGCGAAGAGCTTGAGTTACAACAAACCAAGTTAGCCGATTTAAAAACGCAAACCGAACACACTAAAAAAGAGCTGACCAAAACAGAAAAAGCACTTAGCTGGTATCAGCAAGCTACAGTGCTTGAGCAAAACTTACTGCAAGCACAGCAAACGCAGCAACAAGCAAGTTCAGCGCTTGAAAGTATCGTTGAGCAAAGCGAGCAGGCAAAACAAGCTAAACAAGCGCTTGAAATAAAAGATAACCGCAGCCGTTTTAGTTTGTTAACAGATCAAAACACGGTGCTAAATGAGCAAATTACAACGCTTAAAAGTGTTGATCATTTAGCGGTAATTAATGAGTGTAGTACTGCGCTGACCAAACATACCGAGCAGCTTAATAACGCCAATGAGCAAAAACAAAATGCAGCGCCCGTTATCGCTAAAGCGCGCGAGCTCGACAGCAACATTGCTTTGCAAAGCCAAAGTATAAAAGGTACTGAGTCACAAATAGCTAAAGAGAAAACGCAACTTGATGAACTCAATCAGCAGTTAAAGCAAAGCAGTAACGAGTTAGAACTCGCTAATACCGACTCTACAAAAAGCCAGCAATGGCTTAATGAGCATGAGCAGCTGCATGTTTTAGCAAAAGATTGGAGCTATTATAAGCAAAGCTTTACTACTTACTTAAGTGCACAGCAGCAATTAGCCGCAAACGTTACGCAAAGCCAAACTCTTAATAGCGAGCTTGCAGGTCAGAACGATCTTTTAAATGCGCAAAATAATAAAGTGCAGCAATGCGAGGTGGCACTTAGTGGCGAGCAATCAACTTTACAGGCATTAAATACTAAGCTTAATGAATTTAATGCAGAGCACTGCGACGCGCAGCTAAAAAGTATTGATTACTTAAAAGAGCAGCGAGAGCGCTACGGGCAATTTAACGCAGAACTAAAACAAAGCACTCACCGCCAACAAGTACTTAATCAGCAGTTAAATGAAAGCCAGCAAGCCCATGCTTTACTTAATCAGCATTTAATAACCAGCGAGCAAGCGCTTAAAGGTAGCGAGTACGCACTTAACCAAGCGCGCTTAAGAGCCAGCGAAAACGTAGAACATTTACGCACAGAGCTTCGCTCTAATGAGCCTTGCATGGTATGCGGCGCTACTGAGCACCCGTATGCGGTAAATCAAAATCAGCAATTAAATAACTTAATTACTGATTTTGAAAATGCTTTTAATATAGCTAAAAAGCAATTTGACCATGCACAAAGCGAGCTGCATAAGCACCAAACTCAATATGCCGTATTAACTGCTGAACACGGACAACTTGAGCAAATAATACAAACAGCAAAAGCCAAACAGCTCGACATTAAAAATACCATGCAAGGCGCACGTACCGAGCTTAACGACTTAACGCCTGATCAGCTTGAGGTCACTTATAAGCAGTTAACGGAGCAAAAAGCGCAATACTTTGAGCAGCAAAAACGCCAACGTACACTGCAAACTAAAGTAAATGAGCTACAAGCAGCACTTAAAGCAGAGCAGCAAGCACAGCAGCAGCTTAGTAATAAACACCTTGAGCTTACACATAAGCAAAACCAGTTAACGAGTAAGCATAGCGAGCTAAGTGCGCAAATTAACGAGCTTGGTACAACGCTTAATAATCAATTTGAAAACAGTGATTTTTGGCAGCAACTACAAGCCAATACGCTTGAGCTTACCCAATTGCATGAGCAAGTTACGCAGTATCAGCAAACTCAAACGCAGCTTGATCAAAGCCAAAAACGTCAAGGCACTGCTAATGAGCAAATAAAGCAGCTCACACCGCTTATAAGTAACAACGAGCAATCGTTAAAAGTACTTAATGAAGAGTTTGTAAAAGCTAAAGAGCTATTAGACGCTGTACAAAGTGAGCGCTCAGCTTTATTTAATAATGAGCAAATAAGTGCAGACGACTACCAAGCAAAACTTACAAGTGCGCAAGAGCAACTGCAATTGCTGGTTCAAGCCAGTCAAAAAGCATATGACGACGCTATAAAACAACGAGATGAGCACGCCATAACGCTTAAAAATGTTGAGCAACGCTTGCTTGAAAACAACCAAGAGCTAGCAACGCTTGAGGCACGTTATAACCAGTGGTTTACTGACTTTAAAGCGCAATATAGCAATGCGACGCACGAACAGGTCAAAATTTTACTAACACTTAGTAGCGATGTTATTAAAGCGCATTTAAATCAGCACGAGCAGTTAACTCAAGCGCTAACCGATGCAAATGCCGCATTAAAACAGCAGCAACTTACGCTTGAAAAACACAACAGTAGCGATAAACCAACGCAAAGCGCGGAGGCTTTAAGTACGCAACTAAGCAGCTTAAACGAGCAACAAGCACAGCTGCAAAGTTCATTACTGGCAACCAATACTGCCATTGAGCAACATAACCAAAACGCAAAGGCGCTTGAAGGCAAACAAGCTGAACTTACAACGCTTAAAACGCAGGTTGAGCAGTGGCACTTACTTAATAAGGTAATTGGAGATAAAGAAGGTAAAAAAATGCGTAACTTAGCGCAAACACAAACGCTAAGAATATTACTGCACTACGCTAACAGCCATTTAAAAACACTCAACAAGCGCTACGAATTAACGGCAATAGCACAAACGCTCGACATTGCGATTATTGACCGCGACATGGCCGACGAGCAACGCTCTGTTAATACGCTCTCGGGCGGTGAGTCATTTTTAGTATCACTAGCGCTTGCACTTGGCTTAGCATCGCTTTCGTCAAACAAAGTACAAATCAATTCTTTGTTTATTGACGAAGGGTTTGGTACGTTAGATAGCGAAACCCTCAGCATTGCAATGGACGCTCTTGATTCATTACAAGCACAAGGTAGAAAAGTAGGCGTTATATCGCACGTAACACAAATGAGCGAGCGCGTAGCCACTCAAGTGCATGTAGCCAAAAAGCCAGGTGGATATTCCACAGTTGAAGTTATATAGCTATTAGGGAGTTTAAAAATGCCAACATTTACAGGCGAACAAGCAACACAATACGATAGCCGCATTACTCGTTTAGTCCCAGGTTATGAGTTATTACACCAACTAACTAGCGCACAGCTACAAGCAACGCTAAGCGACAATGCACATGTTTTAGTAGTAGGGGCAGGCACAGGTAAAGAAGTGCTCGCACTGGCTGCATTAAACCCAACATGGCAATTTACCGCGCAAGATACATCAGCCGATATGCTAGCAATTGCAAAGCAGCAATTTGACGAGCAGGGCATAACTAGTCGCGTAACGATTCACAATGGTCCTGTTGATAAATTATCAGTTAAAGCTGATGCCATTTTATGTTTATTAGTCATGCATTTTGTACAAGACAATGGCGATAAAAAGCAGCTATTAAAAACAATGAAGGGCAATCTTAAAAAAGATGCACTCCTTTATATTGCTGATTTAATGCGCCCTGAAACGACGTTTGAGCGCGAAGCTCAACTTACCACGTGTGCGCAATTAGGTTTAACCGAAACCGGTAAAACACAAATGGGACACGATTTAGAAAATGAGTTTTACCCACTCGATAGAATGCGCTTTAGCGAGCTGCTAAATGAGTGCAAATTTGGTATTCCAAAGCTGTATTTTAAAGCGCTAGGTTTTAGTGGGTATGTAGTTTAATTTATCGATCTATTTAGAAGAATGTGGCTTACACCACTGAACTGTGTGCTTATGGCGCGGTATTGTTTTACATTCTTTATTAGAGTCGGCACCTGGCTCGCTAGCATATTGCGAGCTTGGCGCTACATTGGCACAACCTGCAGCCAATAATATAGCAAATACGGGTATTAATTTTTTCATCTCATCACCTATTAAAATATGTTTTAAAGCGCTTTGCAGTTACTGTAAATACAAAGCGCTTATTAGTTTGCTAGCATCTCTCACCAATATGGCGGGTAGTTATGCATCTACAAAAATAACTTCGCCAGTAATAAAGCCATCAACCGAACGCTCAAACGCTTTACCTACAAGCTTGCCTGGCACTGGTTGAAAACCTGGCATCATCTCGCCGTATACGTCCCATGCTTCTTCAAGTACGGTAGGGTTAACCACATTAATACGTGTGCCACGTGGCATTTCAAGTGATACGCATTTTGCAAACGTATCTATTGCGCCGCTAGTTGTTGCATCAGCAATCGCAAACGGAATAGGTTTAACGTTTAAAATACCGCTAATTAGCGTAAATGAACCGCTATCGGCAATGTACTTTTGACCAATGCGTACAAGGTTAATTTGCCCCATCATTTTGCTCATAATAGTGCTCATCCACTGGGCTTCGCTCATATCTGCAAACGTTTCGTACTCACATAAACCTACGGTATTAACTACGGCATCAAAATGGCCTACTTTTTCATACAGCTCAGTAATTGATTGCTCGCTGGTAATATCAACAATATGATCCACATCGCCCGAACGACCCGCTGTAATTACTTTATGCTTAGATAAACCGGTTAATGCCGCTTGACCCATTTTTCCTAGTGCGCCTATTAATATTACTGTTTTCATTGTTTGCTCCAATCATTTGTTCACTTTAGTGTGTAGGAGCATAGTAAGGGAGTATTTTAACAATTAGAAACAACCCTTTTATGTAAGAGATACAAGATAATTTGGTTATGTGATAAGTTAAATATTATTACTAAATAACACTGGCAGCAGCATGAGCAAGTTAGACCGATTAGATATAAAACAATTGCGTATTTTCCAAGCGCTCATTCGCGAGAAGAACGCCTCAAAAGCAGCGAGTAAATTGGGCTTAACCCAACAAGCAGTGAGTGAGCAACTAAAAAAGTTACGCGATGTGTTTGACGACCAGCTGTTTTTGAGAAAAACCACTGGCTTTGTGCCTACACCTTATGCAGAGGAGTTGTCGGTAGACATAGACAAACTCCTAAACGACTTTCAGGCATTATTAGCACCTAAAATATTTGACCCAAAAACAGTTAATGATGAGTTTGTAATAGCCGCTACCGACTACGCACAGCAAGTCGTTTTGCCAGCATTGGTTAAAGTACTCCGGGCACAAGCGCCAAATTTAAAGCTTATAATAAGAGACTTCGAGATAGACAGCCTGCACGATTTAATGGAAAACGGCAAAGTAAACCTTGCTATTGCATTTCCTGACTATATCCCAAGTACTTATCCCATTATTAAATTGTTTGAAGAGCAACATATTTGTGTTACCTCGCCGAATTCATCAATAGCAGGAACTAAGCCAAGCCTTGCTGAAATCGCCAGTTATCCAAGTATTATTGCCTCGCCTTCGCGTCCAAATTTTAAAGGGTCTATTGACGATTGGTTTAAAAGCTTTGATTTAACGCGTAACGTAGTGGTGTCGGCACCGTGTTTTTCTATTGTGCCGATGTACCTAGAAACAACCGACTCTATCGCATTTTTACCCTCACGCGCAGTAAGCTCAGAGCTAGTAAAAATAGAGCTGCTACAGTTACCCGCGCCGTTTGACGTAATAGCCGCATGGCATCCGCGCTACAATAAAAACCCGCTTCATAAATGGGTAGTATCAAAATTGGTGGTTGAGTGATTTGAGAGTTATTATTTGTAATAAAAAATAAAGCGGTTTTAATAAAGCGGTTTTAATAAAGCTTTTAATAAAGCTTTTAATACAAGAGCATTATGAAACGTAGGTCGGTTAAGTGAAGCGCCACCCGACGCTCCAATATTCATATCAATCAGATTGTTGCTTCACCAGCAACCTAACCAATCTCTCCAAGTGCTTTCATTGCAGCTTGTGCTTTATCTGTTTGTACAAAAATATGGTCGTGATAAAACGCAGCTACCACATTAGCGCTAATGCCATGCTCAGTGAGCTTTGCAGATACCGCAGCGGTTAACCCTACGGCCTCTAAGCTTGAATGTACGTTAAGAGTAATTAAATTATATTTACTCTCAAAGGTAATACCTGCTTTATCGGCGGTTTCAGCTTTTAAAATAAGGGTTAGCCCTTCCTCTTCAACGTAAGTGGCAAGTGGGTCTAAATGAACATAATCAGCAAGCTTTCCTGCCAAACAACAAAAAATATACTCGCCTTGCTTAAGCTCTGGCTGCATTGATTTTAATAATTGGTTTAACTCTAAAATTCCGGCCATGGTCGCTCTTATTAACCTAATTCAATTCAAATAAGTAAGTCTATTTTCAAACTGTTTTTTAATTAAATTACTATCTCGTTTAACTATTATTTTTTCGACAATATCCCAAACACCGATCAAATTTTAAGGCTCTATTGGCGATTGGTTTAAGCTTATACCATTCCAATAAATAGCAGATCTATTTTACTTGCTAAAACAACCCATTTCTTTGTTGTCAATTTCGCAAAGGGAACAACCATTTACATCAATTTACGCCTAGAACTGAATTGTTTTTTCGGCGTAAAATTTAGATCACATACTTAATGGAATTGGTATTAAATACTATAAAAGGAGTAAGTTTAAAGAGTCGCTTAGTTTTTAAGTTGAGCAAATTAACTTTCAATCATTTTTATTATTTTTGCAGGATTCCCACCTATAACAACGTTATCGCCAAACGATTTTGTAACAACAGCACCCGATGCAACAACTACATTATTACCTAAAGTAACGCCTGGATTTATGACTGCATGACCACCAATCCAACAATCATTTCCTATTGTTATTGTTTTTGCATATTCGAGCCCACTTCTTCTATCAATTGGGTTTATAGGGTGTGTAGCGGTATAAATTCCAACCTGTGGTGCAATAAAGCAATTGTTACCAATATTAACTTCCGCAGCGTCTAAAATAACGCAGCCAAAATTAGCATAAAAATTTTCACCTACATGAATATTTGACCCATAATCACAATTAAATGATGACTCTACATGAACTTGTTTTCCTGTTGAGCCAAATAACGCATGTATAATTTGAGCTCTTTCACCCAAATTAATAACGCTTGTTTGATTTAGCGCCTCCGTTTTTAAGCTAGCTTTTAATCGTAATTCAATAA
Organism: Pseudoalteromonas sp. Z1A8; assembly: GCF_011378855.1. Taxonomy (GTDB): domain Bacteria; phylum Pseudomonadota; class Gammaproteobacteria; order Enterobacterales; family Alteromonadaceae; genus Pseudoalteromonas. The sequence continues at coordinate 19,838 of NZ_WTLB01000051.1, forward strand.
GCTCAGGGTCACTTGGGTCATAATACTGACCAGATAGCATTTTTTCTTTTTCTGTCATAATTTAAAATCCAAATAATATATTTTATATAAGTGGCAGATTCAGCTTTTAAGCTAAGCACCACTACCTTTGTTTAATACGTGTGCATTTAGGTACTTTTAACTATTTTTTAGTTTTGCAACTAGCTCGCTAAGCCTAGCTATTTTTATATTACTTAGCTGCCTGTAATCAAAATACGGGCATACTATAATGTTGTTGGCTGTATCTATTGCAAATTCGTCGTCGAGCCACTCAAATTGAGCATTAAGCTTACCTTGTTGGAGTAAGCTTTTAGCGTGCGTACGACCTGCGATTATATGTAGTTGGTTTTTATTATTCGAAGCTTTATCTGTACAAGTAACAGTAATATTAGGCGCGCTAAATAACAGGGCCGTTTTACTATTCTTTTGCAGTAAAAACTCATCGCGATATTGCTGCCAAGTAGACGCTTGTTTAGCAAATGAGTAATGCTCACTTGGTAGAGCAAACAATACTTTGGCGTACACGTTAAACACTTTGCGCCAACCATTACCACAGTGCTGGTTTATGGTATTTATTTGCTCATTTATAACCGGTTCAAGGCATTGAAGTGTTTCAAAAAACGGCATTGGTGGCGCTTTTGCTACGTACACTGCCACGCTAAATTGCGTATCGCCTAAGCCAACTAATTGTGTGTTCAAGTTAGTTAGCCTTGTTTTTCGCTAAAATACGATCGAGATTATTAGCAAAATTTTGACGGTCGGTTTGACTAAGTGGAGGCGGCCCACCACTCATTTCTACGCCACTTGAGCGCATGGTATCCATAAAGTCGCGTACGTTAAGTATTGAGCGAATATTCTCCGTGGTGTAAAGCTCGCCACGCGGGTTGAGCGCCTGCCCACCGTTATCAATTACTTCACTCGCCAGCGGTATATCGCCAGTAATCACTAAATCGCCTTTTTCAATACGTTTCACTATTTCATCATCGGCTACATCAAAGCCTGACGATACTTGAACGCGACTTATGTATTTTGACGGCGGAATACGCATTGCGTGATTAGCCACTAAAATAGTCTCGATTTTCATACGCTCTGCCGCTCTAAAAAGTATTTCTTTTATAACGACAGGACACGCGTCTGCATCTACCCAAATTTTCATGCTATGGTCATTCTTATTGCTTTAGAATTAAGACGATCCTATAGCAAATTTTATTCTTGTGAAATAGTATAAATTACATAATCGAAAAGGAGCTTACATGAAGGCCATAAAATACGGTTTACTTATTACAGGGCTATTTTTTCTTAGTGCCTGTACCAGCCCTCCTGAGGGAATAATACCCGTTAAAAACTTCGACATACAAAAATATAAAGGAAAGTGGTTTGAAATAGCGCGGCTCAATCACTCATTTGAAGAAGGTATGGAGCAAGTTACCGCTACGTATTCTATTAACGACGACGGCACAGTAAAGGTCCTTAACAAAGGTTATTTAACGGATGATAAAAAGTGGGATGAAGCTGAGGGCTTAGCTAAGTTTGTTGAAAACACCGACACAGGGCATTTTAAAGTCTCGTTTTTTGATCCATTTTACGGCGCTTACGTTATTTTTGAGCTTGACCAACCCGATTACCAATATGCTTTTATAACCAGTTACAACAAAGATTACTTGTGGTTTTTGTCGCGTACACCAACAGTTAGCAAAGAGCTTAAAGAGCACTTTTTAACTAAAGCGAAAGAGTTAGGCTTTGCTACCGATCAAATTATTTGGGTAAATCAAGAGAGCATGTAAAGGGGGTTTACAGTTAGCTGTATGCGCTTTTAAAGTGGTAATAAAAACGTCATCTAACTGTAAAGTAACTTAAATATATAAACGCTATATTGCTAGCACTTACAGTGAGACAGTAAGTATTAGGAACACTGAATATCCCCTATTGTTGGCAAGCTATATAGCTTGCCATTTTTTTTGCCTAGGGCGTATTGATCTTTGTGGATTGAAATCTGTTCAATCTAGGGGCGATTAAATCGCGGCGCGAGGTTTGTAACCTAGTGGGCTAAGTAAAAACCGAGCAAAGCTTCCGCGTCCTGCTCACGCCCCTTACCTACATCCATGTAGGCAACAAAGAGTTAATCGTCCCTAGAAAGAACCCAAAGGGCAGCGCATGTTTGGTATTTATGCTGCGTTATCGCCTATTTATGGGGAATAACCACACTACATAGGCTCTGCCTTGCCTAAATACCAAACAGTCTGCTGCAAATTCACCCACCAAAGATCAACACGCCCTAATCTATGGGAAAGTAACGGATCACGTTTTTACTAACTAAAGCTAGTTTAACGCTAAAAATAACCCACTTAGTACAACTAACACGCTATTTAAAACACTAAACCACTTTACGTAGCCTACTAAAAAGTTATAAAAAACCATTATAATTAAGACACTTAGCGACATAAACCCACAAAAAATTAACGCGCCATAACCACTTTGAGTTGCTACGCAAAGCACTAAGCTTAGTAAAATACTGATCCAAGCAATAAATAACAGGCTTTTACTTTGTGATTCTGTAGGGCGTTTTTTAAATACATCTTTAAAATGATTAAACTTAGCCAGTGCAAAACCATTAAAACCAAACAAACACAGACTAAAACCAAGTAAATCAATCATGATTTTTGCCTTTTAAGATTATTAGATTGGCTAGGGCTAATTATTTTTGAGGTGTTTTTAGCAGTACGTAATTTTTCGGTTTGTATAAAAAACAATATACTAAACAATAAAAACAGTGCATCAAAAGTAAATAAAGCCCACTGTTTGTGCATCAAATAGCTAACTATATTACCGTTGGTTGTAAGGGCATTAATAACCGGTACACTTAAGCATGCAACAGTATTTATAGCAGCCATAACTCGCCATTGCAGTGTATCGCGCTTTAAAAGGGCAATAACAGCCACCGCTAGCCATGTTAAAAAGAACGCGAGTATTTCTTTATCGGCGCGCTCTGCAGTAGTTGGGTTAAGTAGTCTGTTAGCAATAAAAAATGCACACGTTGCCAGAGGTAAACCCATAATCGTGGCTAGGTTTAACCCTTCAACTAGCTTTAAACCAAACGAAGGTTTAGCGTTATTTTTAGTTCGCTCGCGAATTCGTTTAGCCCACATTATGCAACCAGAGCCAATCATTACACAGCCTGCAATACCGCCTAATACGTATAACCAGCGCAACAAACACGTAGCTAATCGGCCTGTATGCATTGAATTTAGTGACTCGTAAAGCGCTTTGCTATTAGTTAGTTCGTCATCAGTTTTAGCGACCATTTGCCCTGTAGCACCACTAAATATTAAGCGTGGTGCTTGGTCTCGTAGTGTTTTACCTGCGCTTACTAATACGGTAATTGTTGAAGCTGCCATATTGGGTTGGTTAACTTGTACACGGGTAATATCTGCATGAGGCCACTTAGTATAAACCTGATCTAAAATACTTTGAATCGGCACCATTGATGATTCGCCTTTGGCTTTATCGGTCATGGTATTACGAGGGGTTACATCGTTAAAAAAGCCACGCATACCGTTATCGTAAGCTGTTTGCGCAGGGTAGGGGAACAACATAAATATGAGCGTAATCATGCCCGTGTAAGTAATCATTAAATGAAAAGGAAGGGCAAGCACAGAGCTTAAATTGTGGGCATCTAACCACGTGCGGCTACCTTTGTTACGCCTAAAGCTAAACATATCTTTAAAAATACGTTTATGAATAACCACGCCCGATATAATGGCAATCAGCATAAAAAAGCTAGCAAAGCATATAACCCAACGCGCTGTTATTGCATCCATATAATGTAGGTCAAAATGCAATCGGTAAAAAAAGTTACCGCCTTTAGTATCTACAAAGGGCTCAAGCTCTTGCATAGTATTAGGGTTTAGCTGGGTGTTTTTAAATTGACTGCGGCGCTGGCCTGGTTCTTTTGGTTTTGCATAGCCATAAACTAGGTAAGGAATACGCGGCTCGGGCAACGTAATACGCCAGCTTGGTGAGTTAGCTCCATGGTTTGCTAGGTAATCAAATCCGGTAATTATTTGTTGTTTTTGTGCTTCTATACGCTGTGTTTGGGCTTGCACATTATGTATGGCAGGTTGATTCCATAACGTTATTTCGTCTCTAAAAAAGCTAAGTGTTCCGGCAAAAAATATTAAATATAATAACCAACAAACAAGTAATCCAACCCAAGTGTGTAACCAAGTCATTGATCTGAAAAAGCTGTCTTTCATACCCAATCCTTTAGCAATGCAAGCAACCCGGCGAACGTACCTGTACTTAGTAAAATACTGATCCACACTGTTTTTAATGATTTAACGCTAAAGGCATAAATAAATACGACGGCATAAATTAAAATACTGATTGAAACACTAAACAGTACTGCGTCTTGCTTAGCTATTGGCATTAAAAAGCACAATAAAGCAGTACTTGCAGACGTAAAGGCATAGCCACCAATGATGGCAATAAAAAACCGTAAAAATACCAAAACTCGATAACTGCTTATGCTTTTTACTATAAGCGCAATAACGTTAATTTTATCGAATGACGCACTGTGCAAAGGTGCCTGCATAGTTAATTAATCCTTTATTTAAAGCTGAGGACAAAACAAAGGCGCTATTATATATGTTACAAATACAAAAGATAGCTATTCTCATTTGCAATGTTGGTATTCAAGTAAATTTTTTTACCTTACTTAGTAAAATACTGATCTGATATTGTTTAATGATATTGCACAGACTGTATGTAAAGCTTAAGGTTAATAAACTGAGTAAAAATAAAGAGTGAAATAACGATGGGCGATCACGAAAAACTAAATTACGTTGAGCTTCCTGCATGTGACTTACCTGCTACTAAAGCTTTTTTTAGTCATGTATTTAATTGGCAGTTTACTGACTACGGCCCAGAATACACGGCGTTTAGCGGCCAAGGGCTCGATGGTGGATTTTTTAACGCACCGCTTAAATCGCTTACTCAAAACGGGGCTGCGCTTTTGGTTTTTTATAGTAATGATATTCACGATACCTACAAAAAAATAGAACTGCATGGCGGAACAATATTAAAGCCTATTTTTGAATTTCCGGGTGGTTGTCGGTTTCATTTTGCAGAGCCAAGCGGGAACGAGTTTGCTGTATGGGCAGACAAGCATTAGGTTTTATGAGGGCTGTAGCTCGATTTAGCTTAAAGATCACGATTTTACTAACTAACGCTCGTTTTAGATAAAATAAACCGATTTTTTACCAACTCATTTATCCTAAATGGCCATTTAGGATAAATATTAAGCATTTAAGGCCAAATAAACATGAATAGTCACCAATTAATGGATCAAGTTAGTAAATGCGTGATCTGTGAACCTCATTTACCTTTGGGTGCTCGCCCAGTAATACAATTTAGCCCAAACGCACGTATTTTAATTGCGGGCCAAGCACCTGGTATAAAAGTTCACGAAACCGGAGTGCCATTTAATGATGCAAGCGGCAACCGGCTACGAGAATGGCTTGGGCTAACACGTGATGAGTTTTATAACGCCAATAATATAGCCATTTTGCCAATGGGCTTTTGCTATCCGGGTAGGGGGAAGTCGGGTGATTTACCACCGAGAAAAGAATGTGCCCCAGCATGGCGCGAGCAATTATTGGCTGCACTACCAAATATTGAGCTGACAATAATATTAGGTAAATACGCGCAGGCGTATCATTTACCGGAGACTAAAAAAATGCCACTTACGGAGTTAGTAAAATCGTGGCGTGAGTATTGGCCAAATTATTTAGTGCTTCCACACCCCAGTCCGCGCAATAATATATGGCTTAAAAAGAATCCATGGTTTGAGCAAGATGTACTTCCAGAACTGGGTAAACGCATTGCGACTATTTTAAATAAGTAATACTTCTAGCATTAGGATTTATTGTAAAGGGGCGTTATACCAATCCGCAATAATACTTAATCATTTTGCGGGGCTAAACGTGTCGCTACCTGTGTTAAAAAATTCTCATTTAGAACAACTAAATAGCGAATTTTTTGCCTAGCTATCAACACGTTTTTCTATCCTCAAAATAGATCACTTAATTAAGCGAATTGGTATACAGTTAACTTAAAAATTAACACTCCAATTAAAAACAATAACAAACGAGGCTGTCTAATTTGAATGCATCTATATTAACTGAAGTAATACTTCCGCTCGCCCTTGCACTTATTATGTTTGGTATGGGTCTTGGGCTCACAACAAACGATTTTACTCGTCTATTTAAAAGCCCGCTCGCCATTGTTATGGGTTTAATAGGCCAACTTGTAGCAATGCCTTTATTAGCATTAGGGCTGTGTTATTTACTTAACCTACCAACGCCTATAGCTATTGGTTTAATGATATTAGCTGCCTGCCCAGGCGGTACTATGTCAAATGTAGTAAGTCAGCTCGCTAAAGCTAATTTAGCCCTTTCGGTAAGCCTTACCGCGGCTTCTACTGCTATTAGCATAATAACCACGCCGTTTATTATTGGCTTTGCTATAAACCAGTTTGCACCAGCAGACGATGCTAGTTTTTCAATTTTGACCACTTCACTCGGGCTGTTTTTTATTACTTTAGTGCCAGTGGCTATAGGCATTTGGTTACGTCACTTTAAAAGTGATTTTGCCATTAAAACAGAGCCGTTTTTTAGACGCTTCTCGTTGTTTTTTATGCTTATGATGATTGCCGCACTAGTAATAAAAGAGCGAGCTTTATTAATTAGCTCATTCGACGATGTATTTTGGGCATGCCTAGCGCTTAATATTGGTTCAATGGTGGTAGGGTGGTTTATCGCTAAGCTTTCTAGGTTTAATATAACCGACTCGCTGACGCTTTCTATTGAGGTCGGGATTCAAAATGCATCGCTTGCCATATTAATTGCTATTAGCTTTTTGAATAAACCCGAATATGCGGTTACCGGTGGCGTGTATGGACTTGCTATGTTTATAGGGCCACTGCTATTAATTGGCGGGTTAAAGCTTAAAAATAAACGTACCGCTAGGGCTGTTAACTAGGACCTCTTGACCAAGTTATTTTAATTCAAGGCTACGAATAACGTAGCCGTAAACTCCAGCCTAAAAATACCACCAGTTAAATGTATGCACTGCGCCCCCGCGTCAACAAGTTAAACCCTTATAAAAGATTCTCAAGCTTGAATATTACGGTAGGCGCCCAGCTTGCTCGCGCGCGAAGCGAAGCTTTTAATATTTAAAGCTGATTGTTACCTACTTTTGGCTTCTCTAAAGCGCAGCGTCCTCTTAACCTCTTTGTGAATAAGTTACTTAAAATCTTATTGCATAAAGAGAAGTAAAAGAGGAGCAAATGAGAAGGCACCAAAACATATAAATTACGAGCTTCGCTCGTCACGCCAGCAAGCTGCGCGTCTTGTATCTCTCATTGATAAATGATTAGCTATCATTTATCACATCGAAGCCAGTGAGCTTGCCTGTGCGTCTAGTATTTAATACTGCTCCGTAGATAAAGCCCTGACTTTCTATTCTCAGAAACTGAATGGTATCCAAGCACACTTTT
>NZ_WTLB01000052.1 GCF_011378855.1 Pseudoalteromonas sp. Z1A8
AGATCTGATCATGACATTGAGATTTAGTTCAAAAAAATCCCCGCTAATTTCTTAGCAGGGATTTGTGTATAAGAGACAGCTATTAGCGCCTTTTTAGTTAATCTAAACTTTGGATAGTAAATCTATCTTAAGCGGAGTTAAGGTTAGTTAAAACTTACTGATAATTTTCGTAAATTTTATCCAGCGGCTCTGAAAGCCCACTTTCTTGGACTATTCGAACATGTTTACGACCTAACTCACGCGCACTAGTTACACCGCATGAGTGAGCAATTAAACCAGCTCCGTAATGAATATACTTATTATAGTTAGCTACGCGCTGCGCCTTATCAGCTACATTGAGACCTTTTTGTAAATGTGTATTGTGCGTAGTAATCCCTGTAGGGCAGGTATCTTTATTACATTGCATAGCTTGAATACACCCTAGTGCAAACATATGACCACGAGCCGATACAACAAAATCAGCACCGAGCGCTAATGCCCATGCAACCTTTGATGGAACGATTAATTTACCCGAAGCAATAATTTTAACGCGCTCTCTAAGGCCGTGCTTTTCAAGCATATTAACGACAAGAGGCAAGCTTTCGCGAAGAGGTAAACCCACTGAATCCATAAGCGGTTGCGGTGCGGCACCGGTACCACCGTCTGCACTATCAATTGTTATAAAATCAGGGGCTGATTCAACGCCACGGTGATTTATTTCTGCAAATAAAGTTTCTAACCACGTGTAGTCACCTATAACCGCTTTAAAGCCCGTTGGCTTACCGGTGGCATTACGCACAGTGGCAATCATATCGAGAATATCACTTGGCTTTTTAATTTCAGGATGCCCATTAGGACTAATCGAATCTTGCCCTTCTGGAATACCTCTGATTTTAGCTATCTCGGCATTAACTTTACGTCCTGGAAGCATTCCGCCTTTACCAGGTTTTGCACCTTGGCTCATTTTTAGTTCGAACATTTTAACCTGTTCGTGAGCTGCAATTTCTTTCAGTTTTTCGGTACTTAAATTTCCATGTTCATCACGAGCGCCGTATTTAGCAGTACCAATTTGAAATACTAGGTCGGCGCCACCTTCTAAATGGTAAGGGCTTAACCCCCCTTCTCCGGTGTTCATCCAGCAACCCGCTAGTTTTGCCCCTTTTGATAAAGCACGTACAGCTGGTTTTGAAAGCGCACCAAAGCTCATGCCTGACACATTAAATAACGAATTCGTTGTGTAAGGTTTTTTACAATATGGACCCAACGTTACATTACTTGGATCGAGTGCCTCTTCATCTAAAGTAGGAAACGCACAATTCATGAACATTACCGTGCCCGTTACTTCTAAGCTTTGTGTTGAACCAAATGAAGCTGTGCGATCAACATCTTTTGCTGCGCGGTAAACCCAATTACGTTCAGCACGATTAAACGGCATTTCTTCTCTATCGAGAGCAAAAAAGTATTGTCTGAAAAATTCACCTTGGCGTTCAAAAAAATACCGGAAACGGCCAATTACTGGATAGTTACGCCTAATAGCATGTTTTGTTTGCGTAATATCACGAAAGTAAAAAACAATAATAGTAAGAACAATTAACCCAAGTGCTATAATAAAAATACTCGCAAATACGTCAATACTAAACATTATAAAACTGCTCATCTAAGGCCCCTTGATGGCTATATTTTTAAACAATACCGATTTGCCTAGTCTGTGGATATTTTGACGATTAGAGTCGTTAAAATAAGCTCTATTACTAAGTCTCTTGGTATAAAAAAGGTGTTGCTGTCAAAATGACACAACACCTTTGTTTGTTCAAGGTTTATAAGCCCTACAAAGCTAATTTTGCAGCTTAGTAAGCTCATTTTTTATGTATAAACGTACTTGTGTTTCTAATACCGACAAGGGTACTGAACCGTGGCGCAGAACCTGATGATGAAATTCGCGAATATCGAAATTTTTCCCAAGTGCTTGCTCGGCTTCAACACGCAAACGCTTAATAGTTAATTCACCAATTTTGTATGATAGTGCCTGTGCTGGCCACGATATATAACGATCTGTTTCTGTTTTAACATTATGCAGCGAAAGCGCTGTGTTCTCGCTCATAAAGTTCATTGCACGCTCGCGACTCCAACCATACATATGCATACCCGTATCAACAACTAAACGTGCTGCTCGCCACATTTCATAAGTTAAGCGACCAAAACGACTATATGGGTCTTGATAAAAGCCCGCTTCTAAACCTAAATACTCAGAGTAAAGCCCCCAGCCTTCACCAAATGCCGACAAATAGGCATCACGACGATAGCTCGGCAGATTTTCAAGCTCAGCATTGAGTGATATTTGCAAATGATGTCCCGGCACAGCTTCGTGCAGAGTCAGCGCTTCTAAAACATAAAGTGGACGTTTATCTAATGCATAGGTATTAACCCAATAGTATCCAGCTTCATCATCTCGATTAGAACCAGAATATCGACCTGTTGTGTATTTAGGGGCAATACTTGCTGGTACGGGTGCTACGCCATAAGGTTTACGCGGTAAGGTATGAAACAATTTAGGCAGTTGTGCATCCATTTTTTTGGCTATGTAAGAGGCTTCTTTTAAAAGTTGTTCAGGTGTTGTTGCGTAAAACTGCGGATCAGTACGTAAAAAGTAGATAAATTCGGCAAATGTGCCTTTAAATCCCACCTCTTTAATTACATCTTCCATTTCACCGCGAATACGAGCAACTTCTTTTAAGCCTAACTCGTGGATCTCTTTTGGTGTCATGTCGGTAGTGGTGTAATACTTAGTACGGTTTTTATAAAAAGCTTTACCATTAGGAGTTTCTGAAATACCAATACTTGTGCGAGCACCTGGCCGATACTGCTCAGTGAAAAATGTTAAGTAGCCTTTATATGCTGGTATTACTTTATTTTTTAAAACTGTTTTAGCTTGCTGTTGAAGTGCATAAAAATCACTCTCGCTTAAGCTAGCAGTGTTAGTTAAAAACGGTTTATAAAATTCTGATTGGGTTACATCATCAACAATATATGTATTTATAGAGTCTTCGTACCCTTCTAATACAGCTTTTGGTTGGGTGAGACCGGTTTCGAGTCCTTTTTTCATCCAATATATATTTTGTTGAAAAAATCGCGGTATTTGTGCCAAACGTGCAAGATATGTTTCTAAATCTTGCTCTTCTTTGTATTGAGAGCTATTAATGATGTACGACAACCCAGAGTGAAAACCGTACTCTGATGTAAGCGGCATGTAATGTGCGTTAAACACATATTCGTCCACGCTATTTTGTACCTGAGCGCGAATAATACTTAAGTTAATTTGATTTTCGTCACTCAGTTTGGCTGCGTCTACAGCATCTAAATCAGCGAGTAATTGCGTTTTATTTTTATATTGATCTGCTAAAGATTCTGGCGACAAATTGGCAAGTAAATAACCATCAACCCCTTTTGAGCTGCTATAAGGGTTTATACTTTCTCTATATTGAACAATAGATTGTGCAACTTGAGTAAATTGTTCATTCGCATTAGGCGTGGTTATTTGGCATGCACTTAGTGAGCATAAAATTGTTATACCAAGAAGAGATTGGCGAAGCGTTTTTGGTAAAAAATAATTCATTATTATGTAACTTGATGATGCAATAGATTTCATAAAACTATCGTAGGGTAAATAAATAGCAAGTAAATGAGACAAACTGACGCGTTAAAACCTTACAAACAATAAATGTAATTTAAGTATTACTTACGTTAACAGAGCTAAAAACCAATCTAATTGATGAGAAAAGCAGCGGTTGAGTCGTTAAAGTTAAATTTAAGTATCCTAACTCTCCTTTTTGCTTTTAAATAGTTCACATAACGATTACTGTAGTAAAAAATAATAAAAAGCTCGGACGCATAACCGCCTCATGGAATGAGATATTTAAAATTTGCACTTATGCGTACTTAGTTGGTATTTAAAAAATGATGTTCCATGACTCCATGGCTATTGCTCAAGAAAAAATGACTAAAGTGTGTATGTTTTTAGAGCGCTATTCGCTCCCACCTACACCACTTAATTATCAAGTTGTTTATACCTATACCAGCCAGACTAATATTAAGCTCAATAAAGCCTTAGATCGCGCTATTGCGGTTGAAGATAATATTGACAGCGTTTTAATTGAACAGCTACATGCTGAGTTTTTAAATACGGGCCACACAGCGCAAGTCAGCATGATTCAAAACGTTGATGGTGTTATAAATTCACTTTCTCAAAATTCTCAAGCCACTGAAAAGCAAATAATTCGCTTTGCGGGTCATGTAAGTGACTGCGTACATTCGCTAGATGAAAACAACATAGAGCAAAGCCGTCAAGCGCTTGAAGTACTTCATAATCAAACCACTGAATTACTAAATCAACATAAGCAATTCAAGCAAGAACTAAGTAAAGCCAAGCAACTACACGAAAAAACACAAAAGCAACTAACTCAGCTTCGAAAGCAACATATTGTTGATAGTCAAACAGGGCTTTATAAGCGCCATTATTTAACGCAGCAAACCCAAGTGTGGACTAATCAGAAAAAATCTATCTGCGCTATTGCGATTCAAATAGACAACCTTGATCATTTCACTGAAAATTACGGTGATATTATTGGTGAAGTTATTTTAAATAAAGTAGCCAAACAAGTACAAAAATATGTTTTTCAAAGTGGTTTACCTGGCCGCACAGCGAAAGATCAATTTACAGTTTTATTAGCCGACATAGACCCAGAAACAGCCAATGTTATTGCTGAAAAAGTACGTAATGGAGTCGAAAAGCTTCGCTTTGTAAGTTCAAAAACAGGCACCAAATTGCCTAGCATAGGATTATCGCTTGGAATTGCTCAGCATCAACAAGATGATGATTTTAATCAATTGGCAAAAAAAGCCTCTCATGCCGCTTTTAAAGCACGTTCATTAGGTCAAAGTAGTTATACAGCAGGGCAATAAATTACCTGATAAATCATATTCAAATTGCACCTACTGCGTACAATAAAGTACACTAACCTCTATTGTCACGATAGAGATTAATCATGAACGAAACCGAACAAAAGACCACGCATTTTGGTTATAAAACAGTAGCCGAGAACGATAAAGCTTCTATGGTTGCTGATGTATTTCACTCAGTAGCTGCAAAATACGATGTAATGAATGATTTAATGTCTTTTGGGGTGCATCGTTTATGGAAACGTCAGACTATTGCAAGCTCAGGTGTTCGTAAAGGGCATCATGTTCTCGATTTAGCCGGCGGCACTGGCGACTTAACCGCAAAGTTTAGTCAATTAGTGGGCGAAACCGGTCAAGTAGTATTAGGTGACATAAACTCATCTATGCTTAAGGTTGGTCGTGAGAAACTGCATAACCTTGGGTTAGTAGGCAATATCGACTACGTACAGATGAATGCTGAAATGCTACCATTCCCAGATAATAGTTTTGATGTGATCACTATTGCCTTTGGTTTACGTAACGTTACCGATAAAGACAAAGCTCTGCGCTCTATGTACCGCATTTTAAAGCCAGGTGGCCGATTGCTTGTTTTAGAGTTTTCAAAACCAGAGCATGAAGTACTTAGCAAAGCTTACGATTTTTACTCATTTAATTTATTGCCAACAATGGGTAAACTTGTTGCTAACGACAGTGAGTCGTACAAGTATTTGGCTGAATCGATTCGTATGCATCCAGATCAAGATACGCTAAAAGCGATGATGGAAGATGCAGGCTTTGAGCAAACAACATATCAAAACCTCACTGGCGGAATTGTTGCGCTGCATCGTGGTTTTAAATATTAAGGCTAGCAGTTATGGCGCTTGAGAAAACAGCAAAAAGCAATAATGGTGCAATGACACCTGAGTTTTTTATGTTACCTAACTTTGTACTCTCGCTTATTGAGCGTGTACTAAATCAAGCACTTAGCCTTGACCCACAACTACCTCAAAAGCTAAGCGCAGTTAAACATCAGCGCTTAGTGGTTGAAGTAAGAGACTGGCAACAAAGCATCCAACTTGTTTATAGCGCTGAGCAATTACACTTATATAGTGCCCAAAGCAATGAAAATGCAGATTGTATGATCAGCGCCGACATAGGTACGCTTTTAGCGCTCAAAAACCCAGCAATGCTTACCCAATTAATTCGCCAAGATAAGCTCGACTTGCAAGGCGACTTAAATATTGCGCAAACTTATAGTAATGCGTTTTCAGGCATTGATATTGATTGGCCTGAGCAGTTTTCTAAATATATTGGCGATACCCCCGCTCAGCAGTTATACCTGCACTTAAAAAAACTAAAACAAAACGGCAGTAAAACCAATACTAAAATAAGTACAATGCTTACAAGTTTATGCCAAGATGAGCTCGCAATTACTATTCATCCATTAGAGCTTGAGCAGTTTAAAAAAACAAATAGAGAGCTCAAAGGGAAAGTGGCTGCCGTTGAGCAGCGCATAAATGCTTTATTAAACTCTTTTTCATCTCCGAAGCCTCTCTAAGGATTTTTTGTGTCGACTGCACGTTTATATAACATCACCAAAACGTTACTTAGCTATGGGCTAGACGAACTAATTCCAAAACATAAGATCCCTTGGTTTGGTAAAGTAGCTCGCGGCAGTTTATTTTGGCTACGTAATCAACACAAAGAAAAATCTCATGGTTTACGCTTACGTTTAGCACTGCAAGAGCTTGGCCCTGTTTGGATTAAATTTGGTCAAATGCTCTCAACCCGTCGTGATTTACTCCCACATGATATCGCTTTAGAGCTGGCATTTTTACAAGACCAAGTGGAACCTTTTGAAGGTGAGCTAGCTCAAAAAATAATTGAAAAAGCACTCGAAATTAACGACATTAGCGAATTGTTTAGTGAGTTTTCACAAACACCATTAGCGTCAGCATCAATAGCACAAGTACATACAGCAAAGCTGATTGATGAACACAGTATTGAACAGGACGTCGTAATTAAAGTTATTCGGCCAAATATTCACGAGCAAATTAATGCAGACTTGGCGCTAATGGAAAAACTTGCCAAAGTCCTCGCTAAGGTACACAACGAATCAAAACGTCTTCGTCCTGTCGAAGTTGTTAAGGAGTATAAAAAAACGCTTCTTGATGAACTCGATTTAATGCGAGAAGGCGCAAATGGCATACAGCTAAAGCGTAACTTTGAAGGTTCTGAGTCATTGTATATACCTGCAGTGTATAGTGATTACAGCCGCAGTAATGTACTTGTAATGGAGCGTATTTACGGTATACCCGTATCTGATAAAGATGCGCTTATGGCGCAAAACACCAATATGAAGTTATTGGCTGAGCGTGGCGTAGAGGTATTTTTTACGCAGGTGTTTAGAGACAGCTTTTTTCATGCTGATATGCACCCAGGCAATATATTTGTTTCTCGCGAGCATCCTGAAAACCCAATGTATATCGGTATTGATTGCGGTATTGTTGGTACTTTAAGTAAAGAAGACAAACGCTACTTAGCCGAAAACTTCATTGCCTTTTTTAATCGCGATTACCGCCAAGTAGCACAGTTGCATGTTGATTCTGGCTGGGTACCACACGATACCAGTATTGAAGAGTTTGAATTTGCGATTCGCACTGTATGCGAGCCTATATTTAATAAGCCCCTTGCTGAAATTTCATTTGGTCACGTGCTCGTAAATTTATTTAATACCGCACGTCGTTTTAACATGCAGGTACAACCACAGTTAGTCCTACTACAAAAAACCTTATTATACGTTGAGGGATTAGGGCGTCAGCTGTATCCGCAACTCGACTTATGGAAAACCGCAAAGCCCTTTCTAGAAGATTGGGTAAAGCAACAAGTCGGTCCATTATCTATATTGAAACAAATGTATGCTAACTTACCATTTTGGGCTGAAAAAATGCCTGAGTTACCCGATCTAATTTACCAAAATTTAAAGCGTGCACCACACGCTCATCAACCTCAAGAACAAAAGGTATCTCATAAACCTTTAATTTTAGGTTTATTTGGTAGTGCTACAATGATCATGGCAACACTTTGTTATTTACAGTACGATTTAGTAGCTGCAAGTATTGCAATAGGCTTATCTGTTATTAGCTTTATAGCAGCATGGCGCAGCGCATAAACTGAGTGCTATTTACGCTATTTGGCGTATAATTAGTATTTAAAATAGACATTTAACCATTTTATATATTGGAGAAAACCATGGGTTTTGGTGGTATTAGTATTTGGCAATTATTAATTGTTTTGGCTATCATAGTTTTGCTTTTTGGCACAAAAAAACTACGCGGTATGGGTGGTGATATTGGGGGCGCTGTTAAAGGCTTCAAAAAAGCAATGTCGGATGATCAAGCTAACGAGCAAGAAAAATCAGAGCAAATTCAACAATCAGAAAAAAGCACCGTTGGCGACTCAATCAATACTGAAAAAACCAAAGATAACAATAAGGTTTAATAAGTATGGGTATGTGGGAACTTGTTGTAGTTTTTATTGTTGGCTTAGTGGTACTCGGCCCTGAGCGCTTACCTGTTGCTATTAGAACCGTTAGTAAATGGGTTAAAACCGCTAAGTCGGTTGCCAACTCGGTAAAAGCAGAAGTAAGTGAAGAACTGCGCATTCATGAACTTCACGAAAACCTTAAAAAAGCAGAACAACAAGAACTAAAAGATTTAAGCCCTGAGCTACAAAGCTCATTAACAGAGCTACAAAAAGCGGCTGAGTCAGTTACTCACAGCTACAAGAAACAACAACCGGATACATCAAATAGCCAACAACTTGATGAAAAAAAGTGAAGTTTATCTCTCACTTTGTGGTCAACTTACTACATGGTATAAAAAATAATGGTTGAGGAAGTAAAATCGGGGTTTGTATCTCATTTAATTGAGTTACGTGATCGACTAATAAAAGCACTATTGAGCATTTTATTATTTTTTATCGCACTGTTTTATTTTAAAGATGATATTTACGAACTTATAGCTGCACCATTAGTGGTTCATTTACCTAATGGCGCGACCATGATAGCTATAAATGTGAGTGACCCTTTTATAGTCCCTATGATGCTTACTTTTTTTGTTGCAGCTTTATTATCTACTCCATGGATACTTCATCAAATTTGGGGGTTTATAGCTCCTGGCTTGTACCAAAATGAAAAAAAAATGCTAATACCTATACTAATCTCAAGCGTTGTCTTGTTTTATGGTGGTATCGCTTTTTGTTATTTTGCAGTACTACCAATTATATTAGGTTTTTTTACAAGCACAGGTCCTGAGATGATGACTCTCGCACCCGATATCGCTAGCTATCTAGGGTTCGTATTAAAACTATTTTTTGCATTTGGTGTCGCTTTCGAAATTCCAGTGGCAATAATGCTGCTATGCTGGAGTGGTGCAACAACAACAACAAGCTTAAAAGAAAAACGCCCTTATATTGTCGTGGGTGTTTTTGTAGTGGCGATGTTTTTGACACCGCCCGACGTGTTATCACAAACATTATTAGCATTTCCGATGCTTCTTTTGTTTGAATTAGGTCTAATTTTAGCAAAATTTTATACCGCCAAACCACAAAAAGAATCTGAGGAATAAAATGAAAAAACAACTACTCTCACTATTGGTTTTACTAAGCGCGCCCGCTTTTGCTGCGCAAACACAATTTAATACTCAAGCGTTACAAGCATGCAGCTTTATTGAAAACGATTTTAATCGCTTACTTTGTTACGACAATACCATTGCAGGTAAATCACTGGTTAAGCCATCAGTAACAAAAATGCTCACACCACCAACGACTAACAATGTACCTCAAGCAGCAGTTACAGCACCAGTGCAAGCAACTGAAAAAGCTGACGATTTTGGTTTAGAACATAAAAAAGAAGAACAAGTAGAAAAAGAAACTGAAATCAAAGCGATGGTTACATCAGTTGATGAGGCTGCTTATGGTGAATTAATTATTTCGCTAGATAACGGTCAACAATGGCGTCAAATTGGCTCTGACAGCATGCGTTTAAAAGAAGACGATACAATTGTAATTAGCCGCGGTGCATTCAGCTCTTTCCTATTGAAGAAAGAGGGTAAAAACCGCTCTATTCGCGTTAAACGCACTAAATAATGTCATATACGTTAGTTGATGCTGGAGTTAACTTAACTAATCATCAATTTGATGACCAGCATCTTGATGTAATTACCCGCGCAAGCGAAGCGGGTGTTACAAACATGCTTATTATAGGCTGCGATATTGAAAGCAGTCAGCAATCACTTGAACTTGCGATAAAGCACCTTCAATATTCTACGGCGGGTGTGCACCCCCATGATGCAAAATCAGCTACCAATGAGCTCGAAGCACAACTCACTTCACTTGCAAATAATAAGCAAGTTATTGCCATTGGTGAGTGCGGCCTTGATTATAACCGTGACTTTTCACCTCGCGATGTACAACGTGATGTTTTTAGACGCCAGTTAGTACTTGCTAAAAAGTTAGATTTACCTGTTTACTTACATGAACGAGATGCAAGTGACGACATGCTAAGCATTCTCAAAGAATTTGATCTTCGCGGTGTACTTCACTGCTTTACCGGTAATTCAGCAGCTCTGAAGCAATATTTAGATTTAGGTCTCTATATTGGTATAACCGGTTGGGTATGTGATGAACGTCGTGGTAAAGAGCTACAGCAACTAGTACCTAGCATTCCCTTAGATCGATTATTAATAGAAACTGATGCGCCATTTTTAATCCCACGAACAGTTAAACCAAAGCCTAAATCACGTAAAAATGAACCAGCCCTACTGCCTTACATTTGCCAAACAGTCGCACAACTTTATCAAACAAATGAAGAAGTAATAGCTCGCAAAACTACAGAAAACTTTTACCGTGTTTTTGGTTTATTAGATCGTTAATGGCCTATGCAAAGGCATTATTAAGCCTACTAATATTCCTTTGCGCTTTTTGCTCTTTTGCAAACCCAGTAATAATAAAACACGATTTCAATTCTCAAAACATCAATAATCTGTACTACTCATTTAAACCAACGTCGCTATTAAATGCGCAAAGAAGTAGCGATATAAAGTGGCAAAAAAATATAGGAAAACCTCTTAATTTAGGTCTTGAGCAGCGCCCTGTATGGATAAAATTTAAAATAAAAAATCCGCTTAGTTATAATACAGAGCAATTATTATCGCTAAACAACCCTTTGCTAAACGACGTTCAAGTATATCAGTTACATAACTCGCTATTACTTTCTTACACCCAAATTGGTGATGCCTATGCCCTTGATAAACGTACGATCAAGAGTGAATCTTTATTAGTTAAACTGATCAGCCCCGCAAATAGCGAAACGGTTATTATAATGAAAGTGGCGAATAGCTCAGGCTTGCGAGTCCCTTTAACACTATGGCAACCAGAAGCTTATTTAGCGCATAAAGGTAAACTTAATTTACTCTATGGCTTATTGATTGGCTTTATATTTTCCTTAGGTGTGAGCTGCTTAGTTTTATATGGTTTTTCACGTAAACATTATTTTGTGTATGCTGGTGTTATAACTCTCACATTAGGCAGTGTATTAGCCTATCTTTGTGGTTTTGGCCTTAGGTATATACATCCTAATTCACCCGCGTTACAGCAAGTTATGCTCCCTATATTACTCATGCTTATTACTTTAATGTTTTTGCCTTTGCAAAAGCAAATTTGCCATCCACAGCCATCATTTTTACTGACCGTTCAGAAAGTAGTAGTTAACACTTTAGCTATTTCATTATTATTTATTTGGTTACTTCCAAACCACATAGTGACACTATTTTGTTTAATTGCGACCCCAATCGCTTTAGTCTTATATATAACAACTACATTTATGTGCATACGTATAACGCCTTCTAAACCGAATAAAGCACTATTGCTCGTATTGGTTTTTTTCTTGGTTGTGATGCTTTATTTTACTATTGCTGTAATGGGGCTATACGCATTTAGCAGGAGTACGCTAGCATTTGTGTTTACATGCTTTTTTAGTTGCACTTTCTGTTTATGTTACAGCGTTATGAAATTATTTATTTTACAGCGAGATGAAGAAGTAACTACTCAACAAACCTTGATTGCTGAAAATGTAGCCCAAGACACTCTACTCAAAGAGCGTTTAAAGTTACAAGAAAAAACACGTCAAGAACTAGAATCACAAGTGGACGAACGCACCTTTGAATTACAAGTTACGCTCAGGGAGCTTGAAGAAAAAAACCGGGCCCTTGAGCTACTTAATACCGAAGATGCTTTAACCGGAATAAAAAACAGACGCTTTTTTGATAAAAAACTCGTAATGGAGCTGCGTCGCTCTCGTCGAGAACAAACACCGCTTAGCATTGTTATGTTAGATATAGACCGATTTAAAGCCATCAACGATACATACGGACATATTATTGGCGACCAAGTTATTAAAGCTGTATCTGACCTTATAAAAGATCATTTAAAGCGCCCACTCGATGAAGTTGCCCGTTACGGCGGTGAAGAATTTGTGGTGTTATTACCTAATACCCCCAATGAAGGTGCACAAGATATAGCAGAAAAAATACGATCTGCTATCTCAGCAAGCACTGTAACGGTTGCCAATAACAATATTCAATTTACAATTAGCGCAGGTATATACACCAGTATTGCTGATGACGTTAGCAATCCTCAAATATTTACTGAGTGCGCCGACAAAGCGCTTTATTACGCAAAGCAGCATGGCCGTAATCAAGTAATCACTTTTCCATTACCACAGTAGGAGCATATTAATATGGCCCAATCAGGATTAGACCTTTTCCCGTATACTCGCATGCGCAGAATGCGTCGCAGCGATTTTTCTCGCCGCTTAATGGCCGAAAACCAACTTAGCGTAAACGATTTAATTTACCCTGTATTTGTACTTGATGGTAAAGATCGTCGCGAAGCAATTGAATCAATGCCAGGTATTGAACGCTTATCGATAGATTTGCTACTCATTGAAGCTAAAGAGTTGGTCGAACTTGGAGTTCCGGCAATAGCTATTTTCCCGGTAACGCCTGCGGATAAAAAATCATTATTTGCCGAAGAAGCATATAACGATGATGGTTTAGCGCAACGTACCGTAAGGGCTTTAAAAGAAGCCTTTCCTGAGTTAGGTGTAATTACCGACGTAGCACTCGACCCATTTACGACGCATGGGCAAGACGGCATCATTGATGATTCAGGCTATGTTATTAACGATGTCACTACAGAGATTTTAGTTAAACAAGCACTTTCTCATGCACAGGCAGGTGCCGACGTTGTTGCCCCTTCTGATATGATGGATGGTCGTATTGCTGCAATTCGTGAAGCACTTGAAGCAGATGGATTTATTCATACTCGTATTATGGCCTACTCTGCTAAATATGCGTCTAGCTACTACGGCCCATTTAGAGATGCGGTAGGCTCTGCTGGAAACTTAAAAGGCGCCGATAAAAAAACCTATCAGATGGATCCTGCTAACTCTGATGAGGCAATACGTGAAGTCGCATTAGACTTACAAGAGGGTGCTGATATGGTCATGGTGAAACCTGGCATGCCTTACCTAGATATTGTACGCCGTGTGAAAGACGAATTTGGTGTACCTACTTTTGCATATCAGGTAAGCGGTGAGTATGCAATGCACAAAGCAGCAATCGACAACGGTTGGCTGGCTGAAGAAGCGACAATAATGGAATCTTTACTTGCCTTTAAACGCGCTGGTGCTGATGGAATTTTAACCTACTTTGCAAAGCAAGCCGCACAATACCTCGCTAAAAAGTAAATTTTATAACAAGGCGGTCAAACCGCCTTTTTACATACATTTACACTTTTGTATTATTTTAGTCACATTTATTCTCTAAACTAGTGTCCCATTTTGGGATTTAATACACGGGAATAATAAAAAATGTTTAAAACAAAAATAACACCACTCGCGCTTGTTATAGCAAGTCTTAGTGCACCAGCATCCGCTGATCTAATCATTTCTGAATATATTGAAGGAAGCAGTAATAATAAAGCGATTGAACTTTATAATAACTCCTCATCTGAGCTAACCCTTTATCAATACTCATTAAATTTATATGTAAATGGCAAAACTACAATTCAATCAACTCTTGATTTGTCTGGTACTTTAGCAGCTAACAGCACCTTTGTTATTGTTAATTCAAGTTCAAATGATGCACTAAAAGAAAAAGCCAATTTAGAACATGGTGTTGCTAATTTTAATGGTGATGATGCATTAGTTCTTATGCAAGGTAGTTCTGTAGTCGATAGCTTTGGGCAGCGCGGTGTAGATCCCGGTTCTTTTTGGTCTGAAGGCGCAGTACAAACACAAGATAAAACACTTCGTTGTAAAGACAGCATTACTGTAGGCAGAACAACACCAGATGCAGCATTTAATCCAAGTGAAGAATGGGTGCAGTTTGAAAAAGATGATTTTGATGGATTAGGTGCGCACGCAGGTAATGGTGGAACAACACCTGAACCAGAGCCTGAGCCAGAACCACTTGTTCCACTTGTTTGTGGTGCAGAGAAAGTTTTAATTAACGCTATTCAAGGTGATGGCTCTGCAAGCCCACTTGTTGATACATTAGTAGAACTTGAAGGTGTTGTAACCGCAGACCTTCAAGGTGATGATCAACTAAAAGGCTTTTTTGTTAGCTCACTTGCTGCCGATATAGATGCCAACCCACTAACCTCTGAAGGTGTATTTGTTTATTTTGCAGATACTGATATAAATGTTGGTGACTATGTGCGCGTACAAGGTACTGTTGAAGAGTATTTTGATACAACACAAATTGGCAGCGTAAGCCAAGTAGCAATTTGTGATACAGGTTTAGCTGTAGCAGCTACAAAAATCACTTTACCTTTAGCTGATACAACTGATTTAGAAGCTTTTGAAGGTATGCTAGTTACATTAGAGCAACCATTAGTAGTCACTAATAACTTTGGTCTTGGTCGATATGGTGAAGTTGAATTAGCTACAGAGCGCTTATATCAAGGGACTCAAATTGCATTACCTGGAGATGCAGCTAATGCAGTTGAAACAGAAAATCTACTTAAAAAGATTTTACTAGATGATGGCTCTACAGTACAAAACTTAGACCCGACAGCTTACCCAGCTCCAGGCTTATCTGCAGAAAATACATTACGCACTGGCGATACAGTAAATACTGTTACAGGGGCACTTGCTTATAGCTTTGGCCTTTACCGAATTCACCCAACTTTAGCACCTCAATTCATTGCGACAAATGCACGTGAAGATGCGCCAGAGCTTAATGCTGAGGCAGATTTACGTGTGGCTAGCTTTAACGTGCTTAATTACTTTAATGGTGATGGCCAAGGTGAAGGGTTTCCTACAGCGCGTGGTGCAGACTCTGAAGCTGAATTTATTCGTCAAGAAGCTAAAATTGTAAGTGCAATTAGCGCTATCCAGGCCGATGTTGTTGGTTTAATGGAAATCGAAAATGATGGCTTTGGCGAATTTAGTGCAATTGCAAGCTTAGTAAATGCATTAAACGAAGCTGATAGTGCTAACAACTATGCATTTGTTGACTTTAACGTAGATCAAATTGGTACCGATGCAATTACTACCGCACTTATCTATCGTGCTAACAAGGTAGAGGAAGTAGGTACTGCTGCTATTACGACTGAGGCTCCATTTGATTTTAGTAACCGTGCTCCAATTGCACAAAGCTTTAAATCTTTAGAAACTGATGAAGTATTTACTGTTGCTGTGTCACACCTTAAATCTAAAAGCTGTGGTAGTGCTTCTGGAAACAATGCAGATTCAGATGATGGACAAGGCTGTTGGAATGAAATACGCACAGAAGGTGCTAATGCATTCGCAAATTGGCTTGATAGCAAACCAACCGGTGTTGACGATGAAGATACTATTTTAGTCGGCGATATGAATGCTTACGCAATGGAAGATCCAATACGTGCATTTGCAAATAAAGGATATAAGAATGTAGTTGCAGAGCTTGATGGCAATACACTTGGTTACTCTTATAGTTTCTCTGGTCGTGCAGGTAGCCTTGACCATGCTGTAGCGACCCAATCACTACTAAACAAAATTGTCGCCGCAACAGATTGGCATATCAACTCAGATGAACCTATTTCACTTGATTACAATGTAGAATTTAAAAGCGAAGGTCAACAATCTAGCTTGTATTCTGAAAGTGCATACCGCGCATCGGATCATGACCCTGTAATTATTGATATTAAATCTGAAATTACTTTAACGCCTGAAGAACAAACACCAATAATTGCTGCTGACCAAGTTTTTGCAATTGATGAAAATAGCGCAATTGACACAATTATCGGCACGCTTGAATTCAGTGTTCCGAATGCGGATGTATCGCCAGTGGTTGAATTTATAGTGTCGGGTAGTGAGATAATTACAGTTAATGAACAAGGTCAACTTATTGTAACCGGTGAACTTGATTTTGACGTTGAAAGTACAATTGCACTATCAGTGCAAGCAAAAGATAGCGCTGATAACGTGTCTGATTCGGTAACAGTTACAATTAACATCACTGAAGCGAGCTCTGATGATGACGATTCAGGTTCATTATTATGGTTATCACTTCTTTTAGCACCGCTATCAATAGTGCGTAGATTCAAAAAGAAATAACCAACTTTAATCTCAACATTTAAAAAGCCGCGCATGCGGCTTTTTTATTTTATACAAATGTAATTCAGACAAGCTTCATTAAACCCCACGTACTATGTTCATACGATCTGTAAATCTTCTAGTAATTAATCAGTAACAACTACATACATTTGAGTGAATTTTATACAAAAAACCTCAATGAGTTACATGTGATAAGTTTACCTACTGAAAAATATAAACTTTTAAAGGGTCCACTTCTTGCTATTAGTAATCTAGAAGATACTTACAAAGAAATTAATATTTACCCTGAACGTAAAAATAAGTCGTGTTTTTATAAAGGAATGAGAATGAAACAATTAACCCAAAACCTGCCTAAATGGCAAAAAAAGTCAGCACCACTACTGGGTCTACTTATTATTTTTTCGACTTGGGGCAATAGCAACCAAGCGATTGCTGCAACCGTTGATGTAGCAATCCCACAAAGTAGCTTATTTGACGTAATTAGCGCTCGCGCTAAAAAGTTAGCAAGTGAAGAATACGTGGCGCCTAAAAGCATCGAGCTTGAAGCATTAAATAATATTGATTATCAAGATTACCGTTCAATTCGCTTTAAAAAGGACAAAGCGGTTTGGAAAGATGAAGGTCTTTACGAACTACAGCTATTCCATCCGGGGTTTTTATACAAAACACCTGTCACTATAAATACAGTTGATAGCGATTCAAAACGTAGTCGCTTGCCTTTTAGCACCGATTTTTATCAATACGATGGAACTGCAGCGCCACTTCAAGAAGAAATAGCTAAAAGTGTAGCGGGCACTCAATTAGGCCATGCAGGATTTCGTTTACATTACCCGTTAAATACTAATGAATATAAAGATGAAGTAATGGTATTTCAGGGGGCATCGTACTTTAGAGTAGTCGGTCCTAATCAAGTTTATGGTTTGTCTGCCCGTGGTTTAGCAATAGATACTGCTGAAAATTCAGGTGAAGAATTCCCAGTATTTAAAGAATTTTGGTTAGTTAAGCCAAAAGCTGAGCAAACAAATATTACTATTTTTGCATTACTTGATAGCCCATCTATATCTGGTGCCTATAAGTTTAATGTTGATCCAACAACAAACATGCTTGTTGATGTAGATATGCAGATTTTTGCGCGTAAAGATATTAAAAAGCTCGGCGTAGCGCCACTAACGAGCATGTTTTACCACGGCGAAAACAGCACCAAATTTTTTGACGATTACCGCCCTGAAGTTCATGACTCAGATGGCTTACTAACGCAATCTGCCGATGACAAATGGGTATGGCGTCCGCTTAACAATCCTTCACAACTGAGTGTTACATCATTTTCATACAATAACCCTAAAGGTTTTGGTTTAGCACAGCGCGACCGAGATTTTAATAATTATCTAGATACCGAAGCACATTATCACAACCGCCCTAGCCTATGGATCGAACCACAAGGTGAATGGGGAAATGGCCGTGTAGAGCTTGTAGAAATACCTACTGATACAGAAACTAACGACAATATCGTAAGTTACTGGGTACCAGAAAAGCCAATGAAAGCTGGAGATTCATTAAAGCTAAGCTACAAAATGACGACCTTTAATGCACGTTTAACTCAGCACGAAAAAGCACGCGTGCTACGCACAAGGATCGGCAGTGCTGCTTTACCTGGTGAGGACAACCCACCACCAAAAAGTCATCGTCAATTTACTGTTGATTTTACAGGTCCAGAAATAAATCAACTTTCTGATCAATTAAAACTCGATGCCGACATTCAACTTACAACGGGCGAAGTAACCGATGTAAATGTACAAAAACTACCTAATTCACGTGGATGGCGTGTCGCCTTTAAAATTGCACCACAGGACGATCAACCCGTTGATATGCGTTTATCGTTAAAACTACGTGATAAAGAAATTAGCGAGGTATGGAGTTATGTTTGGTACCCAAATGACATCAAGTAATAAAGGTAAGGGCACTCCAATGCCATTCAAAACACTAAGAGTATGGCTATTTGCTATTGCGGCACTTGGCACATCAGGTTACGGCATATCTATCATGTTTGAAATTTTAAACTCAAACGGTATGACATTGCTTGAGTATGCTTTACTTGTATTATTCTCAATCACCTTTGCGTGGATTGTAACGGCTTTTTGTAGTGGAACAATCGGCTTTGTATTACAGCTATTACGAATTGACCCACTTACGCTAAAGCGTATTAAACCCATTGAGTTTAATAGTGAGGCAATTAACGCCCAAAAAACGGCTGTTGTAATGCCTATTTATAACGAAGACACTCACCGTGTTATCGCGGGCTTTGAAGTTAGTCTGCAATCGTTAAAAGAAACAGGTCAACTTACAAACTTTGATTTTTACTTATTAAGTGACACGCAAGACCCAGAAATAGCTAAAAACGAGCTAAGTGCATGGCATGCATTGTGTGAACGTTTAGGTGATACAGCAAAACACGTTTTTTATCGTCGCCGAGAAGATAACAAACATCGTAAAGTTGGTAACCTAACCGACTTTTGTGAACGCTGGGGCAGCCAGTACGACCATATGATTGTGCTTGATGCTGACAGCGTAATGACGGGTAAATGTATGCTTGAGCTCACTACAAGCATGCTTAACAATCCACAAGCCGGTCTTATTCAAACTATTCCGATCCCTGTTCGTCAAGATACCTTTTTTGGCCGTTTTTTACAGTTTGCATCAGTGCTATATAGCCCAATGCTCGCGACTGGCTCCGCTTTTTGGCAAACTGATAAAGCAAACTACTGGGGTCATAATGCAATCATTAGAGTTGAAGCATTTATAACCTGCTGTGGCTTACCAACACTTAAAGGTAATGCACCTTTTGGCGGTGAAATTTTAAGCCATGATTTTGTAGAAGCTTCACTACTACACAGTGCTGGTTGGGATGTATTACTCATTGCAGATATTGAAGGTAGCTATGAAGAAGTACCAAGTAACATTCTAGATTACGCTGTACGCGATAGACGTTGGGTGCAAGGTAATATTCAGCACTTAGGCTTATTGTCGTCGCCAAAATTAAAACTAATGAGTAAGCTTCACTTTTTACTAGGTGCCACAGCCTATATTTCATCGCTAATTTGGCTCTCAATGTTAGCGCTAAGTACGATTGATGCAGTAACTCGCGCATTAAATAGTGATGTGTACTTTAATCGTGTTTATCAGTTATTCCCTACATGGCAAATAGCTAAAACGGATCTTATTGATTCACTGCTGTACTTAACTATCGTTATTTTATTAATGCCTAAGCTAATGGGCATAATAGTCACCTTAATACATAGAAACAAACGTTTTGGTGGCTCAATTAAGCTAATACTAGGCTCAATTATCGAAACTGTATTTGCTATTATCGTTGCTCCATTAATGATGGTATTTCATGCTTACTTTGTACTGTGTGTATTTTTAGGTAAAAAAGTAAAGTGGGATGCACAACCTCGTGAAGGTCGTATGGTTCCTTGGAAGGAAGCGTTTGGTTATACGTTATTTTCAACTATTGTGGCTATTGCATGGGGAAGTACAGCTTACTACTTCACACCGGTGTTCTTTTGGTGGTTATCGCCTATATTATTAGGCTTAGTGCTAGGCGCTCCGATTATCCGTTATACCAGTAGCATTAAACTCGGTGTACAGCTAAGAAAGTTAGGTATATTTATTTGCCCTAGCGAAGTTGATAACGATTCAACACTAGAAGCGCTTAAAACTCACCTAAAAGAAATTTCGGTACCAAAGGAAGGTATTTACCCACAAACAATACCGGCACTACCACAAGAGCAATTGGTAACAATGCCTATCCAGTCTTTTAAAAAGCCACGCAGGCTAAAGATGAAAGCGCTAAAAGCCAAGGTAATAAAAAAGTTTAATTAGCGCGTTATAAAATACAAAAACAAAAAAGGAGCGATTAATCGCTCCTTTTTGCTATCTAAATTTAAAATCAAGCGTTGCATTTATCGCTAATATTATCCATTTTGTTAGCTAACTTATTACAGTACATTTTAGAAATAGCTGATTGCGTTTCGTCATCAAGTTGCCAGTTATAAAAATGGAAATTTTTACCATTTTCTAACTCGACATTAAAAATGGTAAAAAGAAAAAACGAACTAAATGATACGCAACTAATTTCCTCGCTATTGATATAACGCTTTGTGCATAAACGCGTATAACAAATGCCTGCTTTATAACAATGTAAAAAACGAAGATGAAGAATATTAAAAGTAATAATAATAAGTAAAGCTGGCATGACAGTGAGAAAAACAATTTTTAGGTTCACTGCAAATATAATATGAATTAAGAATATTAAGCTGAATGCTAAAATACATTTTGTGAATTGTAGCCACCAGTTTGGTGCCAATTTAATAGGTTTCATAATTGTTACGTCTTATATAAAATTAATATGCAAACGTCTCTGCTGCGGAGACTTCCTTATCTGACTTTAGAGCTCTAGTCTAAAAGTGCTGGTATTTTACATTACGCACATAGAAGCATCAACAGAAGTTCTTAATTTTCAACAAGTTACATGCCATTTACAATAAATCCTTTGTAAACCAAATAATTAAGTAATTAGCGTAAATAAATCCCCCTCTAATACCTTTTTATTAACTAGCAATATAAGACTACTTAATAATAAAAAGTAGTTATTTATAACTACAAAAAATAAAACCAAATTTCAGGCAATAAAAAACCCGCAACATGTGCGGGCTTTTTTAAAGAGTTAAAGAGCTAATTACTTAGCAGCTTTTTTCTCTTTTTCTGCAGCGATTACTGTATCAGCAACGTTTTGCGGACATGCAGCGTAGTGTGAGAACTCCATAGAGAACTGACCACGACCAGATGTCATTGTACGTAGTGTACCGATGTAACCGAACATTTCTGATAACGGTACGTCAGCTTTAATACGGCTGCCTGTTAAACCAGCTTCTTGGTCTTTCATCATGCCACGACGACGGTTAAGGTCACCGATAACATCACCAACGTGATCTTCTGGAGTGAACACGTCAACATTCATGATTGGCTCAAGAAGTTGTGCGCCCGCTTTAGGGATCGATTGACGGAAAGCGCCTTTAGCAGCGATTTCGAATGCGATTGCAGATGAATCCACGGCATGGAAACCACCGTCGAAAAGTTCAACTTCAACGTCAAGTACAGGGAAACCAGCTAGAACACCAGTACCCATCATTGACTTAAAGCCTTTCTCAACTGCAGGCCAGAATTCTTTAGGTACGTTACCACCAACAACTGATGATTTAAACGTGAAGCCTGAAGCAACTTCGCCTGGCTTGATGCGGTAGTCGATTTTACCGAACTGACCAGAACCACCAGATTGTTTCTTATGCGTGTAGCTATCTTCAATTTCTTTAGTGATAGTTTCACGGTAAGCAACTTGTGGTTGACCAACAATAAGGTCTACGCCGTAAGTACGCTTAAGAATATCTACTTTGATATCTAAGTGAAGCTCACCCATACCTTTAAGGATAGTTTCGCCTGAATCTTCATCAGTCTCAACTTGGAAAGATGGATCTTCTGCAACCATTTTACCGATAGCAACACCCATTTTCTCATTACCGCCTTTATCTTTAGGCTGTACAGCAATCGAGATTACTGGAGTTGGGAATACCATTGGCTCAAGTGTTACTGGGTGCTTAGGATCACATAATGTGTGACCAGTTTGCACGTTTTTCATGCCTACGATAGCAATGATGTCACCAGCTTGTGCGCTAGTTAATTCGTTACGGTCATCTGCTTGCATCTCAACCATACGGCCAACACGCTCAGTTTTACCAGTAAACGAGTTAAGGATAGTGTCACCCTTGTTTAGTTTACCTGAATAAATACGTACGAATGTTAATGCACCAAAACGGTCATCCATTATTTTGAATGCAAGCGCTTTGAAAGGTTCGTCAGTAGATACTACTGCGAACTCGCCATTTTCGTTACCTTCTTCATCCATAAGAGGTTGAGGATCAACTTCTGTAGGAGATGGTAAGTAATCAACAACAGCGTCAAGAATAAGCTGCATACCTTTGTTCTTAAACGCAGAACCACAGTATGTAGGGAAGAAAGCAAGGTCACGAGTACCTTTACGGATACAACGCTTGATGTCTTCTAAAGAAGGTGCTTCACCTTCCATGTAAGCTTCAAGTAGTGCATCGTCTTGCTCAAGGGCAGTTTCAACAAGCATTTCATAATACTCGTCAGTTTGCTCTACCATGTCAGCAGGAACATCTGTGATTTCGTAGTTTTCAGGAAGACCAGTGTCATCCCAAACGTATGCTTTTTTAGTTAAAACATCTACAACACCAACAAACTCATCTTCAATACCAATTGGTAAAGTCATGATTAGTGGAGTTGCGCCAAGTACTTTACGTACTTGCTCAGTTACACGGTAAAAATCAGCACCCATACGGTCTAATTTATTTACGAAGATAATACGTGCAACTTCTGAATCATTAGCATAACGCCAGTTAGTTTCTGATTGTGGTTCAACACCACCAGAACCACAGAACACACCGATGCCGCCATCTAGTACTTTAAGTGAACGGTAAACTTCAACTGTGAAGTCAACGTGTCCAGGAGTATCGATAACGTTAAAACGGTGATCTTTCCAGAAACAGCTTACAGCCGCAGACTGAATAGTAATACCGCGCTCAGCTTCTTGTTCCATGAAGTCAGTAGTAGATTCACCATCATGAACCTCACCAGTTTTATGGATTTGACCAGTAAGCTTTAGGATACGCTCAGTAGTCGTGGTCTTACCCGCATCAACGTGCGCGAAAATACCAATGTTTCTGTACTTCGATAAATCTGCCATTAATTTTGCTCTTAATAAAGTCGATAAATTATTCCGCAGAAGTATAACATCACTTAAAGCGAACATCACCATGCAAGCCGCTTAAAATGCAATCAATTCAACATATTTTTTTTATCGTCAGAATCTACAGAGCATTTAAGATGACAAATATCACATAACGAACTGAAATTATTAATTTTTAATACTTAACTTAGTCGGTATAAAGTTACTTCATTATTTTGTAACCGCGCTCAGTGCGAGTAATACAACCATAACTTTGATCAGCAGTTAACTTGTCTAACTCAAGTAAATACGCTAGGTATCGGCGTATTATAGATTGATTAACACCGACTAAATTGCGGGCTTTGTGGACGGCGAATGTCGTAGTAACGCATTTCATAACAGTATCGTATATTTTTTATGTACGCATTTAACGTTAAAAAAAATTGGCACAACACGAGCTGTATCCAATAAAATCAATATATTATGCATTTTAATGTAAACAACTATTAACATTTCATTGTTGAAAATGCCTAAATTTGGTACATTTTATCTTCAGTGCATATGCATAAAACAACAATTATAAGAACTTACAATGAAACGGAATTTATCTCGTATTACTTATTGGCTGCTTACTTTTAATCTATTAATTTTATGCGGTAATGTTATTGCCCAGCAATATGAAATAACATCACCCGCTGATTGGGTAAAATCCCATGAAATAAAACAGCCTGAACAAACAGACATGACAAAAGTACGCGACGGCACGCTGTACTTACTACTCGACAATCAATCCTACGTACCTAATAACCAAAAACAACAACGCTATACGCGGTTAGTTATGCAGGCGCAAAATCAAAGTGGTGTTGACTATATAAGCCAGCTTAATCTAGATTTCGATCCAAGTTATGAATCGCTAACACTAAACAGCTTAACTATTATCAGAAATGATAAGCGCATTGATAAGCTTGCCAGTGCAAGAATGACGGTGATACAAAGTGAATCTGAATTAGCTAATCGCATTTATAACGGCAGCCTCTCACTGAACATCATTATCGATGATATGCGCAGTGGCGACATACTCGATTACAGCTACACAGTGACAGGAAGTAATCCTGTATATGCAAACAAGTTTAGTGCAAGGCGCACGCTTAATTGGTCTGTCCCCGTTGTACAACAAAATATGCGCGTACTTTGGGGTAAGCAAACACCTTTACATATTAATACAATAAACGGCACAGCAGATATTCAAGAAACGCTTAACAAATATGGTAAAGATTATTCTATCGCTCTTTTTGAAGAGCCCTTACTAGAGCAAAACTCTCAAACCCCAACGTGGTACGACCCCTATACACAAGTTTACTTTTCTGAGTTTGACGATTGGGAGCAGGTAGTTGACTGGGCATATCCGCTTTATCAATCAGCTATAGAAACCCCAAATAGCATTTTGACTATAGCTGAGGATATAAAAGCAAAGCACATCCAAACATCAGATAGAATTACAGCCGCAC
Source organism: Pseudoalteromonas sp. Z1A8 (assembly GCF_011378855.1). Lineage (GTDB taxonomy): Bacteria > Pseudomonadota > Gammaproteobacteria > Enterobacterales > Alteromonadaceae > Pseudoalteromonas. Next base: position 24,887 of record NZ_WTLB01000052.1, read on the forward strand.
TGCGCTTTAGCCAAGACGAAGTTCGATATTTAGGGCTTGAAATGGGCACTAATTCACATCAGCCAACGTCTGCCTCACAAACGCTATCGCTGCGATACGGCGATTGCAAAGATAAAACAGTACTGCTTATTTCGTTACTTAAAGCGATGGATATAGAAGCTTTTCCTGCGCTAGTTGACACAGAGGAAACCAAACGCTTAAAAGAACTTCCACCTTCTGCAAGTGTTTTTAATCACGTAATTGTTACGCTTAAATACGATAACAAGCGTTACTGGCTCGACCCAACAGTAAACTATCAACGCGGAACACTTGAGTATATAGCACAGCCCAATTACGGCTACGCTCTGATAATCAAACAAGGCGAAACCGCTTTAACTTCAATGGCACAAAAGCCTATACATACAAATGTATCTGTTGAAGATAACTTTTTTATCGCTAAAAATGTATCTGAGCCATCACGCTTTGAAACTCAATACACTTATGCTGAATTTGAAGCAATTAATCGCAGAAGTAATATTGCAAGTAATGGTTTAAACAGTGTTGCTACATCTTATTTTGAGTATTACCAAGGTTTTTTAAATGGCTTATCAATCAATGAAGCAATGGCAATTAGTGAGCAAGAACAAACCGGCAGGCTAATAACAAAAGAATCGTATTTAATTGATGAGTTTTGGGAAAAAACAGATGAAGGCTACGAAGCTAATTTTTATGCCAATGAAATCCAAAACAGTGTTTACGAACCAAAACAAGTAAACAGAACTGACCCGAATGGCACTGCATTAAGCTTTTCCTCCCTTTGCTCCAGTATTTTTCCTCTGCTTTGCCGGGTGACCATTTTTCAATA
>NZ_WTLB01000053.1 GCF_011378855.1 Pseudoalteromonas sp. Z1A8
AGATCTGATCATGACATTGAGATTTAGTTCAAAAAAATCCCCGCTAATTTCTTAGCAGGGATTTGTGTATAAGAGACAGCTTTAAAAGCGCCTTTTTTTATGAACTAAATTAATTACTCAACAGTTTGTGTAGCCGTTGGTAAGTTAAGTTCAGCATTTGCTTTAAGCGCTTCAATAAATACCATGTAGTTTTTATTAGCTTGCGCCATAGTAATACTTTGTTTTGCTTGAGGGTCAATGTTAGCTGCAACTTGTGCATCTGTTACCGACTTAAGCGCAACAATTGCTGCATCACCATTATTTAAATTAACAAGCTCAACTACTGCAGAATCTGCTGGGTGAGCCATCTTAAATGCTTGAGTCACAATAGCAGGTGAAACAGTGTAGCTTTGACGCGTTAACTGCGCTTCTTGGCGAACCGTTAAACTTTGCTCGTTTGCGACATCGTTTAAGCTCTTACCTGCTTGTACTTCTGCAAATAAGCTACGCGCTTTTTCTTTAGCAAGCTCAGATGATTTTTCGTTAACTAAACGCGCTTTAATTTGCTCGCTTACTTCATCCAGTGGTTTAGTCGCAGCAGGTTTATGCTCGTTAATACGAACAATAATTGCGTGCTCTTCACCCAGTTCAATAACTTCAGAGTTTACTTTATCTTCAAGTAAATCAACTGATGTTAGTGCTGTTACAACTGCAGGACTGTTTAACGGCTCTGGTAGAGCATTAAGTGCTAAAAGAGGTGTAGATTTAACTTCTACTTCAGCAACTTCTGCAGCGTCGTCCAAGCGGTCTGAAATTTCAAATGCAAGTGCCCCCATTTCTGTTTGCTTTTCGTAAAACGCATCTACTTTTTCAGCTTGTTCTAGTTCAGCACGTAAGTCAGCTTTAACATCGTCATACGCTTTAACTTGTTGTGGTTGAATATCTGTCAGTTTAATTATGTGATAACCAAACTCAGAAGCAACAACTTCAGAAATATCACCTTTGTTTTGAAGTGCGAAAGTCGCGTCTTCAAATGCAGGGTCCATTACGTCACGTTCTATCCATTCAAGATCGCCGCCCATTTCGCCACTAACGATATCGTCAGATGATGATTGCGCTAACTCAGCAAAGTCTGCACCTTGCTCTAGTTGTGCATGAAGTGCATTGGCTTTTTCTTTTGCTGCATCATCGTCTTCACTGTTATCAATTAAGATATGTGATACACGACGTTTTTCAGGTTCTATGTACTGCGCTTTGTTTTGCTCGTAATACGCTTTAACGTCATCCTCGGTTACCGATTCAACATTAATATCTGTTGCTTTAAGCTCAATATAACTTACTGAAATAAGCTCTGGAGATAAAAATTGTGATGCGTTTAGCTCGTAGTAATCAGACACTTCTTGCTCTGATACTTCTACGTCCGCGGCAAGCGCCTCTTTGTTTACTACTACATAATCAATACTACGAGTTTGCTGCTGTAGAGCAATTGCGCTTTTAAGCTCGCTCTCTAGTGCAAAGTCTGTACCTGCAACAGCCGATACTACTTGGCTGCGTGTCATATCTTTACGTAAGTATTCACGAAAAGCATCTGGTTGAAAGTTCATTTGACGAATTACTTGTAAGTAACGGTCGTTATTAAATTTTTCACCAATTTGAAAGTACGGTAGTTCTAAAATTGTTTTACGTACACTTTCGTCACTTACGCGAAGGCCTAAATCAGCCGCTAGCTGTGATTGCAATTCTTGTTGTACTAAGCGGTCAACTACACCTTGGCGAATTTGCGCCATGTAATTTGGATCAGCAGCAATTTGTGTAAAGTATTCACCAAATTGTTGCTCTAAACGGCTACGTTCATTTTGGTAAGCACGGTTAAAATCGGTTTGACTAATTTTAATTCCATTTACTTCAGCAACGGGTTGTTCTGTGGTTTGACCTAAGTAACTACCAATCCCTGCTAAGGCAAAAGATAAAATCACCGCGCCTAAAATTATTTTGGCTACAGGTCCTTGCGAACCTTCTCTGATTTTCTCAAGCATTTGTTTATCTCTTTTTGATCAAGGTATTTTACCTTGTCACATGTAAAAAAAGCGTATCTTACCAGATACGCTTTTTCACTTGAAGTAACTGGCGGTAAAGTTACTTAATTCATCTGTTGTGGTGAATCAGTAACTTTACACTCGCCATAACTAATGTGTTTAAAACAGTGATTAGTTTACTGCGTCTTTAAGCGCTTTACCGGCTTTAAAAGCTGGAATAGTTGCAGCAGCAATTTGGATTGTTTCACCAGTTTGCGGGTTACGGCCTGAACGTGCAGCACGGTCACGTACTGAGAAAGTACCAAAACCAACAAGTGCAACTGAGTCGCCTTCTTTTAGCGCGCCAGATACAGATTCGATGAATGAATCTAGTGCACGACCTGCAGCCGCTTTAGAAATGTCAGCATCAGCTGCGATTTGATCGATTAATTGAGATTTATTCACAATATCATCCTCTTTCATTGTTATTATCAAGAGCGATGGTTTTTTAAACTAACATCACTGTTTTGAAAATTTTAGAGCAAACTTTTAATGCTCACATGATTATATTTTTCTTAAGCCTACGCCCCATAAGGGCTAGGCTTGAAAACCAGTGCTTAACTTATCATACCGTTTAGATTTGAAAAGCCCTAAAAAGCACTTTTTTTAGCTTTTTTCTTGGTTTTTAGGTGTTTCGACCGAAAAACTCTCAACAGGATGCACTAAAGCAAGCTTTAACACCTCGTCAATCCAAGTAACTGGGTGAATATCCAAGCCTGCCAGCACGTTTTCTGGGATCTCTTTTAAGTCACGTTCGTTAACTTTTGGAATGATGACTGTTTTAATTCCACCACGATGCGCTGCTAATAATTTCTCTTTTAAGCCACCAATAGGAAGTACTTCACCACGTAGCGTAATTTCACCGGTCATTGCAACATCTGCTCGTACAGGATTACCTGTTAAGCTAGATACAAGACCCGTTACCATTGCTGCGCCCGCACTAGGACCATCTTTTGGTGTTGCGCCCTCAGGTACGTGTACGTGAATATCACGTTTTTCGTAAAAGTCGCTATTAATACGAAATGTATCTGCGCGATTACGTACTACCGTCATTGCCGCTTGAATCGACTCTTGCATTACATCGCCCAGTGAACCGGTATAAGTAAGTTTACCTTTACCTGGTACAGCCGCACATTCGATTGTTAGCAAATCACCGCCTACTTCTGTCCATGCTAAACCTGTAACTTGACCAATACGGTCGCCATCTTCAGCTTTACCATAGTCAAAGCGTTGTACACCTAAAAAGTCTTCTAGGTTATCTTGATTGATAGTTACTGTTTTAGTGTCTTTTTCAATTAGGATATTTTTAACTGCTTTACGGCATAATTTTGAAATTTCGCGCTCTAAATTACGTACACCCGCTTCACGCGTGTAATAACGAATAATGCCAATAATTGCACTATCATCAATTTCAATCTCATGCTCTTTTAAGCCATTGCGCTTAACTTGCTTGGTGATTAAGTGTTCTTTTGCAATGTTTAGCTTTTCATCTTCGGTGTAACCCGATAAGCGAATAACTTCCATACGATCCAATAGTGGACCAGGAATATTAAAGCTATTTGATGTAGCTACAAACATAACATCAGATAAATCGTAATCAACTTCGAGGTAGTGATCTGCAAAGTGACTGTTTTGCTCAGGATCAAGTACTTCTAAAAGTGCTGATGCTGGGTCGCCACGCATGTCTGATGACATTTTGTCGATTTCATCTAACAAGAACAGTGGATTTTTAACGCCCACTTTAGTCATGTTTTGAATTAGCTTACCTGGCATAGAACCGATGTAAGTACGACGATGCCCACGAATTTCAGCTTCATCACGTACGCCGCCGAGCGCCATTCGAATATATTTACGACCAGTAGAACGCGCAATAGATTGACCTAATGACGTTTTACCCACACCTGGTGGGCCCACTAAACACAAAATTGGCCCTTTAAGCTTATTAGTACGCTGTTGTACCGCGAGGTACTCTAAAATGCGTTCTTTAACTTTATCTAAGCCATGGTGATCGCTATCAAGAATTTTTTGTGCACCTGCTAAGTCTTTCTTCACTTTAGAGCGTTTTTTCCACGGCACATTAATTAACGTGTCGATATATGAGCGCACTACGGTAGCTTCTGCAGACATTGGCGACATCATTTTAAGCTTATTAAGCTCTGTGGTCGCTTTTTCTTGTGCTTCTGTTGGCATACCCGATTCTTCGATGCGCTTTTTAAGTGCTTCAAATTCGTCAGGTACATCGTCAAGTTCACCAAGCTCTTTTTGAATGGCTTTCATTTGTTCGTTGAGGTAATACTCGCGTTGAGATTTTTCCATCTGCTTTTTAACGCGGGTACGAATTTTCTTCTCAACTTGTAATAAGTCTATTTCGCCTTCCATTAATGCCATTAAATATTCAAGACGTTCTGTCACGCTTGAAATTTCTAGCACTTTTTGCTTTTCAGGTACTTTAAGCGGCATGTGTGCAGCCATTGTATCGGCTAAGCGCGCAGGCTCATCGATACCTGAAACTGAAGTTAGTACCTCAGGTGGAATTTTTTTATTAAGCTTTACATAGCCTTCAAACTGGCTAATCGCGCTGCGAATAAATACATCTTGCTCTTGCTCATCGATTAAATCAGATTCAATAAATTGAGCATTAGCAACAAAAAAGTCATCGTTATCGACAAAGTCTTCAATTTGCGCGCGCTGTGTACCTTCCACTAAAACTTTTACTGTACCGTCTGGTAATTTTAATAACTGAAGTACAGTGGCAATAGTCCCGATACGATAAATATCATCTTGTTCTGGTTCATCTACAGTTGCATCTTTTTGTGCAACCAAGAAAATTTGTTTGTCTTTGTCCATTGCCGCTTCTAGGCATTTTATTGATTTTTCACGGCCTACAAAAAGCGGGATCACCATGTGCGGGTATACCACAACATCGCGCAGTGCTAGGACTGGGATTTCGACTCGGTCGGTTCTCTCAAGCGTCATTATAGTTTCTCTTCGCACTTCATTTATTTTAAAGATTACTCAAGTATATGGGGATAACCTAATTAAAGTTCAACAATTTTCCCTTACTCGATTAAATTAATTATAAAAAAAGGAGCCTAAGGCTCCTTTTTTCATTCAAATAGCTTAAAAACTATTCTGATGCGGCTTTATCTTGTTTATTATTTTCATAAATCAAGATTGGGTCTGACTCACCTTTAATAACGGTTTCATCAATAACCACTTTGCTTACGTCATCCATAGAAGGTAGCTCGTACATAGTATCAAGCAATACACCTTCAACGATTGAACGAAGACCACGTGCACCTGTTTTACGCTCCATTGCTTTGTGGGCAATTGCAGCTAAGGCATCATCGCGGAACTCAAGCTCAACGTCTTCCATACCAAACAATACAGAAAACTGCTTAGTAATCGCGTTTTTAGGTTCGCTTAATATTTGTATCAGTGCCGCTTCATCAAGTTCAGTTAATGTTGCAACCACTGGTAAACGACCAATAAATTCAGGAATCAAGCCGTATTTAACTAAATCTTCTGGCTCTACGTCTTTAAATGTGTCACTTAAAGAACGGCTCGCCGCAGATTCTTTTACGCTAACGCCAAAACCGATACCGGTATTTTTATGGCTGCGTTGCTCAATTACTTTATCAAGACCTGAAAATGCACCACCACAAATAAACAAGATTTTAGACGTATCTACTTGTAAAAACTCTTGTTGTGGATGTTTACGACCACCTTGCGGTGGAACCGAAGCAACCGTGCCTTCAATCAGTTTAAGTAGCGCCTGTTGAACGCCCTCGCCCGATACATCACGTGTAATTGACGGGTTATCTGATTTACGAGAAATTTTGTCAATTTCATCAATGTAAACAATGCCACGTTGCGCTTTTTCAACATCGTAATCGCATTTTTGTAAAAGCTTTTGAATGATGTTTTCAACATCTTCACCTACATAACCTGCTTCGGTTAATGTAGTGGCATCGGCCATAGTAAACGGCACATCAAGTAGACGCGCTAATGTTTCTGCAAGTAATGTTTTACCACTACCTGTTGGGCCGATAAGCAAAATATTACTTTTACTTAATTCAATGTCTTGCTTAGTCGATTGGTTACGTAGGCGTTTATAATGGTTATAAACGGCAACAGACAATACTTTTTTAGCATGGTCTTGACCAATAACGTAATCGTCTAAGTGTTTACGAATTTCTTTTGGTACAGGTAGTTTGTCAGACGTATCATGCTTAGGAGCAATGTCTTTGATCTCTTCCCTGATAATATCGTTACACAACTCTACACATTCATCACAAACGTATACTGAAGGGCCTGCAATTAATTTACGCACTTCATGTTGGCTTTTGCCACAAAAAGAGCAGTATAACAATTTATTACTTTTGTCGCCGTCTGTAGGAGTGTCAGACATTCAGCTACCTCATTTTATTACGTTGGCCACCAAAACTGTTGGCGGCTATTTCAATACGCTTTAACTATACAAAAATTTATTAGTTTTCGCATAGTAACTCAAAGTGGCAAACAGGCAATCCTGCTCACCAAGCGCTTACTTTTTGTCGCGATTTGTAAACACAGAGTCTACCAAGCCATAATCTACAGCTTGCGAAGCACTCATGAAGTTATCACGATCTGTGTCCTTAGAGATAATATCTAATGGTTGACCTGTATGCTCAGACATCAAGCGATTAAGCTTATCTTTAATAGACAGAATTTCTTTAGCGTGTATTTCAAAGTCAGATGCTTGACCTTGGAAACCACCTAATGGTTGGTGAATCATCACACGTGAGTTTGGTAGGCAAAAACGCTTACCTTTAGCACCAGCAGTAAGTAAAAAAGCACCCATGCTTGCAGCTTGACCTACACATATTGTACTTACATCTGGTTTGATGAAGTTCATTGTGTCGTAAATAGCCATACCCGCAGTTACTGAACCACCTGGTGAGTTGATGTATAAAAAGATATCTTTATCAGGATTTTCTGATTCTAAAAATAGCATTTGCGCTAAAATCAGATTTGCCATGTTGTCTTCAACTTGACCTGTTAAAAAGATAATACGCTCTTTTAATAATCTCGAATAAATATCATACGAGCGCTCGCCTTTCGGTGTTTGTTCAACAACCATTGGGACCAATGCATTTAGGGGATCTGTAATACCAGTATTCATACTTATTTAATTCCTTATGCGCTTATACTTATCCTTATTATAAGGAAGCATAGTTATCGTTTTTCGCAAATTTAGAGCCAAAAACTAAAATGGCCCGGGCACGCTGTATAAACAGAGTAGCACGAGCCATTTAATCGTTAGCGAGAGCTTAAGTCAATGACTTATTAAGCACCTTGCTGTGGATTCATGATGTCATCAAATGCTTTTTCAACATCAGTAACAACTGCTTTAGCTAAAATAGCTTCAACAGCTTGCTCTTCCATTGCTACATTACGCATTTGCTGCATAAGTTGATCATTACCTTTGTAGTATTCTACTACTTCAGTTGGATCTTCGTATGCAGAAGCTACTGTTGCGATTAATGCTTCAACTTTAGCGTCATCAACTTTAATCTCGTTAGCTTTAATCACTTCACCTAATAAAAGGCCAGTTTTAACACGTGTTACAGCTTGCTCGTGGAACAATTCAGCTGGAAGCTCTGGCATGTTTTGAGCGTCGCCGCCAAAACGTTGAGCTGCTTGCTGACGTAGAGCATCAACTTCTTGATCAACAAGTGCTTTAGGCACTTCGATTTCGTTGTTAGCTAAAAGACCTTTGATTGCTTGGTCTTTAACGCTTGCTTTAACCGCTTGGTCTAGCTCACGTGTCATGTTCTTTTTAACTTCTTCTTTAAGCGCGTCTACGCCGCCTTCGGTAACACCGAATTTAGTTGCAAACTCTTCGCTTAATTCTGGTAATTCTTGCGCTTCAACTTTTTTCACTGTGATAGTGAATTGAGCCGCTTTACCTTTTAAGTTTTCAGCGTGGTAATCATCAGGGAAAGTTACATCAGCAACTACTTCTTCGCCTGCTTTTTTACCTACGATATTATCTTCAAAACCTGGGATCATACGACCTTGGCCAAGTTCTAATGGGAAGTCTTCAGCTTTGCCGCCTTCAAATACTTCACCGTCGATAGTACCTACGAAGTCAACTGTTACACGGTCGCTTTCGCCAGCAGCTGTATCAACATCAGCCCACGCTGCATGTTGCTTACGAAGTGTTTCTAGCATGTTAGCTAAATCTTCGTCAGTTACTGTTACCGCTGGTTTTTCAACAGTAATTTTGTCTAAACCTTGAACTTCAACTTCAGGGTAAACTTCAAACGTTGCTGAGAATTCTAAATCTTTACCAGCTTCAAGTGATTTAGGAGCGAATGTAGGCGCGCCAGCTGGATTGATTTTTTCAGAAACAATTGCTTCGTAAAAATTACGTTGCATTACTTCGCCAGCAACTTCTTGACGAACTGCAGGGCCAAAGCGCTTGTTAATTACAGATACTGGAACTTTACCAGCACGGAAACCATCTATACGCTGTGTTTTTGACAGTTGTTGTAGGCGTTTTTTTACTTCGGTCTCAACGTTCTCTGAAGGAACGGTGATAGTTATACGGCGCTCAAGGCCTTGGGTCGTCTCAACAGAAACTTGCATGATTTACCTCAATATTCAATTTTGGCGACTGTTCGCCTTCCTTTACAAACAAAGTGATCTGCATGAGTCTTGATAAAGTTTAAGCGGTTTTTCACACTTAAAAGCATCCGTCGCTACCATGAGATACCATTGCTGCTTTGCCCTTCGGGCACTATGTTAAACAATAGACGCGGCATTATAACCTAATATTTATGATAGTCGAGTATAGGGGGCAATTATTTGGACTAGATAAGGGACTATAGGGGCTAACTGAATAAAAAACAGGCTAACTGAGCATTAAATAGAATAAAGTACAAATTATTTAATAGAATTATAGGTTAACGAATTTAGATTTATAATCTTAGAGGAGTTTACTTATTATTCTTATTAGATAAGAATAATGGTCGGCGATGCAGGATTTGAACCTGCGACCCCTTGGACCCAAACCAAGTGCGCTACCAAACTGCGCTAATCGCCGACATTGAAGAGTTAACTTCTTTTTTTCATACTGAACACTTAAACTGAGAGTTTAAGACCATTTTAAGAAAATGGTCGGCGATGCAGGATTTGAACCTGCGACCCCTTGGACCCAAACCAAGTGCGCTACCAAACTGCGCTAATCGCCGATATTCGTTGTAAATGGGGTGACTGATGGGGCTCGAACCCACGACAACCGGAATCACAATCCGGGGCTCTACCAACTGAGCTACAATCACCGCTATATTTACATTTTTTCAAATGGTGCACCCAGAAGGATTCGAACCTTCGACCCACGCCTTAGAAGGGCGTTGCTCTATCCAGCTGAGCTATGGGCGCATCGAAAACTTCATAGTTTACCAATAAGCTATTCGATTATAATAAATTATAAAAATGGTCGGCGATGCAGGATTTGAACCTGCGACCCCTTGGACCCAAACCAAGTGCGCTACCAAACTGCGCTAATCGCCGAAACTTATTATTGCTAGCGAGTGACCTCGTTGACAACGGGGTGCATAATAGTGATTTGACGGGGTTAGGTCAAACGTTTTTTTAATAAAACCAATCAAGTGCTCATTTTTAGTCCACAATGGTTAAATATTACAATAGTAGGCTGAAATTTAAACTATTTAATAACTCAAATGTTATATACATTAAAAGCAACTTGGCGCTGCTATGCTTTTCTGCGAAAATAGTAAGCACATTATAAAACGAGTTAAATAAAGAGTATGTTTTCTTTATTAGCATTTTTACCCCTATTTTATTATGCATTCGTTTTTAGAGTATCGGTATCTAGTTAATTAACCCCAATTAAAGGTCACCCATGACGGCAAACATCATTGATGGTAAGGCAATCGCAAAACAAGTACGTAGCGCTGTAGCAGAACGCGTAAGTGAACGTGTAGCAAATGGTTTACGTGCACCAGGACTTGCAGTAGTACTTGTAGGACTTGATCCTGCAAGCCAAGTTTATGTTGGTTCAAAACGCAAAGCCTGTGAAGAAGTAGGCTTTATCTCTAAATCATTTGATTTACCAGCAGACACACAAGAGCAAACTCTTTTAGATTTAATTGACGAGCTAAATAATGATGACGAAGTTGATGGAATTTTAGTGCAGTTACCACTGCCAAAAGGTCTTGATGCTGAAAAGATTTTAGAACGTATTACCCCACATAAAGATGTTGATGGATTTCATCCATATAACATTGGTCGATTAGCACAGCGTATGCCTGCCCTTCGCCCATGTACGCCAAAAGGTATAATTACATTACTTGATTCAACGGGTGTACGTTATAAAGGGATGCATGCAGTGGTTGTTGGCGCATCAAACATTGTTGGTCGTCCTATGTCGCTAGAGCTTTTATTAGCCGGTTGTACTACCACAGTGTGCCATAAGTTTACTCAAGATTTAGAAACACATGTTCGCCGCGCGGACTTACTCGTTGTGGCTGTAGGTAAACCTGAATTTATACCTGGAGATTGGATAAAAGAAGGCGCTATCGTTATCGATGTGGGCATTAACCGTTTAGATACGGGTAAATTAGTGGGTGATGTTCAATACAGTGTGGCTGAACAAAAAGCGCATTTTATTACACCTGTACCAGGTGGCGTTGGCCCGATGACGGTCGCTAGCTTAATTGAAAACACACTTGAAGCGTGTGAGAAATATCACAGCTAAGCTGTTAAAAAATTAAAAAGGGTTGCCATTTGGCAACCCTTTTTTAGTTTAACGTGTATTACTTTAAACGCTTATGCTTTACGCCACGTTGTTTTACCGGCTGAATCTTCAAGTATTACACCTAATGTATTAAGCGCATCACGTGCTTCATCAGCAGCAGCCCAGTTTTTACTCGTACGTGCTTCATTACGTTTTACAATTAATGCTTCAATTGTCGCAACTTCATCGTCATCTTGCCCGCCTTGTAAAAAAGCCTCCGGTGCTTGCTGAGCAACCCCTAGCACCTCACCAAGGCTGCGCAATATAAACGCTAATTTGCCAGCTTGATCTGCATCAGTGTCTTTCACGCGGTTTAACTCTTTAGCAAGTTCGAACAACACAGGTAGTGCTTCTGGGGTATTAAAGTCGTCATTCATTGCTTTTCTAAATTTAGCAACAAACTCATTGCCTTCTAAATCGCACTCTACAGGCTCTACATCACGAAGCGCTGTATAAATACGCTCAAGTGATGAACGCGCTTGGTCTAAATTTTCTTGCGAGTAATTTAGTTGGCTACGGTAATGGCCTGAAATTAAAAAGTAACGAACAGATTCAGGATCGTATGCTTTTAAAACTTCACGTACAGTAAAAAAGTTATCTAACGATTTAGACATTTTTTCTTTGTTTACTTGCACCATGCCAGTATGAATCCATGTATTCACATACTTGCCGTTATTTGCACAGCACGATTGCGCAATTTCATTTTCATGATGTGGAAACTGTAAGTCAGAACCCCCACCGTGAATATCAAAATGTTCACCTAGATGCTTTGAGCTCATTGCCGAACATTCGATATGCCAACCCGGTCGTCCTTCACCCCACGGTGATGACCATGATGGCTCACCTGCTTTTGCTTTTTTCCATAAGACAAAATCAAGAGGATCGTCCTTGTCTTGCGCTACTTCAACGCGAGAACCTGATTGCAGCATCGTTAAATCTTGCTGAGAAAGCGCACCGTATTGCTCAAAAGTTGATACATCAAACAATACATCGCCGTCGGCAGCAACATAAGCATGACCCTTTTCAATCAAACGTTTAACCATAACGATAATTTCGTCCATATGGCTTGTAACTGTTGGCTCTACATCAGGGCGCAGCATATTTAAGCTATCAAAATCTTCATGCATTGCTTTAGTCATGCGCACAGTTAAGTCGTTTATTGACTCGCCATTTTCGTTCGCACGTTTAATTATTTTATCGTCGATATCAGTAATGTTACGCACATATTTTAAATCGTAACCAATATGACGTAAGTAGCGCACAATAACGTCAAAACCAACAAAAGTACGTGCGTGTCCAATATGACAGTAATCATAAATGGTGATACCACACACATACATGTCGATTTTTCCTTCGACCATAGGTTTAAACTGCTCTTTTTGTCGCGTGAGTGTGTTGTATATATTTACCATTTACTTTGAGTCCTTGACTATTTACTTGAACAGTTATGTTACCACTTGAAAAGCCCCCGCTCTAGCGCTTTATAACAAACCAAACATCTACTTTGTTAATCTTAGCCAACTACGATAAAATAGCGCCAATATTTAAACCGTATATAGGAAAACACATGGTTGTTCTACACACTAATTTTGGTGACATCACCATTAAAATGTTTGAGAAAGAAGCTCCAAACACAGTTAAAAACTTTTTAGAGTATGCAAATGCTGATTTTTTCAACGGCACTATATTTCATCGTGTAATCGATGGTTTTATGGTTCAAGGCGGTGGTTTTGTTCCAGGTATGGAACAAAAAGACGTAAACGACCCAATTCAGAATGAAGCTAATAACGGCCTATCTAATAAAGTAGGTACTTTAGCAATGGCTCGTACACCGGATCCTCATTCAGCTACAGCACAGTTTTTCATTAACGTGAACAACAACGACTTTTTAAACCACAGCAGCGAAACATCGCAAGGTTGGGGTTACTGTGTTTTTGCTGAAGTAGTAGAAGGCATGGACATTGTAAATAAGATTAAAGCAGTTGCAACAGGTAGTACTGGTTTTCACCAAGACGTACCTCTTGAAGATGTGATCATCGAAAGCGTTACTGTTAGCTAGTAACGTTTACTCATATTATGTGAGTATATAAGCGGGTGTATACTATTAGTATATGCCCGTTTTTTTAAAACTAGAATAGACTGACCTATGACTCGCCAAACTTACTTTATTGCAGATTTACACCTAAGCGAAAACCGCCCCGACATTAGCGCTGCATTTTTTGACTTTTTAAATACACATATATTAAATAAAGATGTAGATGCACTTTATATTTTGGGTGATTTTTTTGAAGTATGGGTTGGAGATGACTACATTACTGCACTGAGTGCCGATGTAGCAAAACATTTAAACACCGTTAATGATGGTGGCACACCTGTTTATTTTATACATGGCAATCGTGATTTCATTATGCGCAAGCAATATGCCGACATGGCCGCAATGACATTACTTGATGAGCAAACAGTCATTGATTTATATGGCACGCCTACCGTTATTTTACATGGCGACGAAATGTGCACTCAAGACACTGAATATCAAAACTTTCGTAAAAAGAGCCGTGGTTGGTGGTGGCCAAAGTTGATGCTTGCAATGCCGCTTTGGTATCGTAAAAAAATAGCGCGTAATGCCCGCGAAAAAAGTAAGTTAAGCCAAGCTGATAAAGCTATCGAAATTTTAGACGTTGTCGATGAGGCTGTACTTGCTACCTTTGCCAAACATAACGTTACGAATATGATTCATGGCCATACTCACCGCCCTAATGTTCATACGTATAAAGTTAATGAACAAACACTTACTCGCACAGTGCTAGGTGATTGGTATACCCAAGGCTCTTATTTAGTCGTTACCCCTCAATCACAAGAATTAATTAGCACGCCTTTCGCATAATTTAAAATTCTGACTATTATTTATCTATACATTTGAATAATAGTGAGAGGTTGAATGATTAAGCTGTTAATTTTCATCGTAGTAATTGCCATTCCTACACAAGTATTTAGCAAGCAAACATGGCAAATTGTTACTGAAAACTACCCTCCCTATTTTAGCGAAAACCTACCCAACAATGGCTGGCTATATGAAATAGCCGAATCAGCGCTTAAAACGCAAGGTATTAATAGCGAAGCAGAATTTACGACATGGGATCGCGCTTTAAAGCTATTAGAAAAAAACAGAAAAACAGCTATTTTAGGTGCTTTTTATTCACCAAAAAGAAATGAAGTTTTTTACTACTCTCGTCCACTTGCTGTTGCTCACTCAGGAGTTTTCAAACGAAAAGAGAGTGTTATTAATTTCGATGGCAGCGCCCAATCGTTAACACCTTATAGTATTGGTAAAGAAGATAACGCCGTTGTAAGCCAAGAGTTTACTAAAAATACTGAACTGGCAATAACGTCGACTAAAAGCCTTCCTACAAGCTTATACCTGCTACAACAAGGGCGTATTGATTTAGTAGCGGGTACTAAAGAGGTTGGAAAATATTGGCTTGAGCACAGTAAAAACAAAGATTCAGATAATAATAAAATTGAGTATTTATCGCCTGACTTGGCTTCTCACAAATTATATTTAGTTGTCTCAAAATCAAATTACAGGGCAAAAGAGTATCTGCAAAAATTTAATAGAGGGATTGATATAATAATTAAAAATGGACGCATTGCTAAAATTATGAAAAAACATAATTTCAGCAATCAGAAAATAGCAGAATATATTAATTTTTTAAAAGAAAATGAGGGCATTTAAACAGTGGGAACACCGCTGTGAAATTTAAAATCAGTATCGGTTGTAGAAATTAGCTCTTTTTCTTTTTCACCAAAAAAGTTTACGCGATCGGTAATATCAAAATCAGCAATTTCTTGCGCTAAAGTTAAATAATCTTGGTAATGACGCGCTTCTGAACGTAACAACGAAATATAAAAATCACCTAAACGTTTGTCAACATGCGGTGCAAGCTTTGCAAAACGCTCACACGAACGCGCCTCAATGTAAGCGCCTACTATTAGCTTATCAACTAATGCATCGGGCTCAAACGTTTTAACATGACGAAGCATGCCTTTTGCGTAACGACATGGTGTAATACTTTGATACTCAACACCATACTCGTCCATAATTTCGAGCACTTGATAAAAATGATGCAATTCTTCTTTTATCAATAGAACCATCTTATCGATTAGACCTTGCCCGTATGGAGAACTCGATTTAGGAATTATTGATTTAGTTAACTTATTTTTAGCAGCCAGATCGCGCCAATTTCCTTCTCGTTTATAAATAAGCGTTTCAAATGGTTTTAGCCATTCGAGTAATGCATCACTACCCTCTTTATCTACCGCATATTTACGTATTAAAAACATCGCACTTTGAGCTGCTTTTAATTCACAAATTAGGTGATCTATTAAAATGACTGATAAGTTTTCTTTCTTAATTGCTTGCTCCACCCATTGCTCTGGAGTGGTACACAATAAAAAGTTATTAATCGGCTCTAAAAGTTGGCTATGTGGCACGTTGACTGCTCATTACTAAATAAATTTGATAGACCACTATTTTAACACGAAATTTTGCTTGGGATAAATCAAAGCCCTGATCTGCGCCTAAATGTTAATATCGAGTTAACTTGACTTTGCAAAATAAGTGAACCATAACTGTACATAGACTGTATAAAAATAAACCAACCAAAACAATAATACGTTCCTTTTATGGAGTAAGTACCATGATACTAAATCACCTCTGGGGCATTTATGCTCACCCACTTGAAGAATGGCAAACAATAGATAATCGCCATGAAAGTTTAACTTATAGTTTGTCGCATATTTTACTGATTGCTTTATTTCCTTCAATAATGGGCTACTACTCATCTGTTTATTTAGGATGGAGTATTGGCGCAGGCGATCCCGTATTTTTAACGCACGATAGTGCGCTGCTAATTGCAGGCGCGATGTATTTTGCTTTAATAGCGGGTGTTTTTGCATTGGCGTATTTAGCCCATTGGATGGCGGTTACATTTGGTTCTAAACCTACATTTACACAAACACTTGAACTTGCAGCATATACTGCAACACCCGTGTTTATGTCGGCACTCGCCGCTTTTTGGCCTGTACTTTGGTTTGTAGTGTGTATTGGAATTATTGCACTGGCTTACTCGGTCTATTTACTCTACACCGGCGTACCAATACTTATGCATATTCCCCAAGAGCGTGGCTTTATTTACGCCAGCTCGGTAGTAACGTGTGGATTAATATTACTGGTTATTATTTTAGCTGTAACAGCGATGCTTTGGACAAATGGAATTGTAAGCCCCATGTTTACTTAATCAAGAGCCGTGTTTGATAGAAATGTTCCCTTTCTTTCCTTCGCAAAAAAGGAGCTAATTAGCTCCTTTTTTTATGTTTAATGATTTTTACTAATAACCATTAATCAGCTTCGTTTTCGTCTTGGTTGTGTATTTCTAAACCTGAAGACATTGCACTTTCGCGGGTGCTTTTTGCTGAATCGTTACGTAGCTTATCAATACGGTTTAAATAGTTTTGATCAATATCGCCAGTAATATATTGGCCATCAAATACTGAAGTTTCAAACTTAGTAATTTCAGGGTTTTCTTGGCTAACCGCAGCAATTAAATCTTTTAACGATTGAAAGATTAAACCGTCAGAACCAATACTTGCATTAATATCTTCTACTTCACGTCCGTGAGCAATAAGCTCAGCCGCTGAAGGCATATCAATACCGTACACATTAGGGAAGCGTATTTCAGGTGCTGCTGATGCAAAGTAAACGTTTTTAGCGCCAGACTCTCGGGCCATTTCAACAATTTGTGCTGATGTTGTGCCACGAACAATTGAGTCATCAACCAATAATACGTTTTTACCCTTAAACTCGCGGTCAATTGCGTTTAGCTTTTGACGCACTGATTTTTTACGCATCTCTTGGCCAGGCATGATAAACGTACGACCAATATAACGGTTTTTAACAAACCCTTGGCGATACGGTAAATCAAGTACGCGTGCAATTTCCAGTGCTACATCACATGACGTTTCTGGGATTGGGATAACTACATCAATGTCTTTATCAGCCCATTCGCGTGCAATTTTTTCACCTAGTTTAGTCCCCATGTTTACGCGTGTTGCATAAACAGACATACGGTCGATAGTTGAATCAGGTCGAGCAAAATAAACAAATTCAAAAATACACGGTGAATAAGATACTTTCTCTGCACAACTAAGTGAATGGAATTCACCATCTTCAGTTACATATATTGCTTCGCCAGGTGCTACATCGCGAATAAACTCAAACCCATCCGGTTTTAACGCAACGCTTTCTGAGGCAAACATGTACTCAGTACCTTTCTCGGTTTCGCGTTTGCCAAATACAAGTGGGCGAATACCATTCGGGTCGCGAAAAGCAACAATACCGTGGCCAATAATCATTGCAATGGTTGCATAGCCACCGCTTACTTTATTATTTACTTCGGTTACTGCTGTAAAAATATCTTCTGGGTCTAAATGCAACTTATCAGATTTACTTAATTCATGAGCCATGATATTAAGTAAAATTTCAGAATCTGATGTTGTATTTACATGACGACGGGCTTCTGAAAACAACTGCTCTTTTAACTCTTCTGCATTAGTAAGGTTGCCATTATGGGCAAGCGCTATACCAAACGGTGAGTTAACATAAAAAGGTTGTGCTTCAGACGAGCTTGAAGATCCTGCGGTAGGATAACGCACATGGCCAAGACCAATTGTACCTTGTAGTCGTTTCATATGACGAGTGTGAAAGGCATCTTTCACAAGGCCATTTGCTTTGCGTAAGCTAAACGTATTATTCTCAATGGTAATGATACCCGCGGCATCTTGACCACGGTGCTGCAAAACAGTTAAGCCATCATAAATCGCCTGATTAACAGGGGATGTTCCGACTATTCCAACGATACCACACATGTAATTTATCCTCGCCGATTAACGGTTTACTGAATTTAAAAAGCTCGAGTTGTTTTCTAGGTACGAAAAGAACCATTCAACTACAAAGCCAAATTCTGGAATCAAAATAGAATTGCCCCACCAGTGCGTATTGGGTGCACCAGTAAAAGCATCAAGAAAGAAGAGTAACGCGCTCACGACCAACACGCCTCGTAGAGCACCAAACACTATGCCAAAAACACGGTCGGTACCCGATAAACCAGTACGATGTACAAGTTCACCTAAAATATAGTTTAGTAAACCGCCTAACAGTAGCGTCGCAAAGAATAATATGGCTATGGCCGCCGCATTTCTTAAAAGGGGTTCAGAAATGGTTGTTAGGAAGGAAGCTAAATATTGGTAAAATAAGCTAGAGATGATAAAGGCGCCAGCCCATACCGCTAATGACATTGCTTCTTTAACAAAGCCGCGTATTAAACCGATGATGGTAGACAATACAATGATGCCAATAATGGCGTAATCAACCCAGATCATAAGAACCAATTAGTCGCTAATTTGGGGCGCATTCTATACCCAAACATCGTTAGTATGCAAGTTTAAGCGGGAGATAACTGCCATGTAATTAATACAATTATTTAACATATAAAAATACTAATAAACGGCGGCAAAATATAATTAATAGACAGGTAATAAAAACTAAAAAGCCCCGCTTGGCGAGGCTTTTTCGAATGCTTGCTGAATATTTAAAACTAATACTACTAAAAGCTAAAGATAAGCTTCTTATTAAAAGCGCTAATTACTTAGCTACTTCATACTGAGTTACTTTACCGTTTAACTTAGTAAGCTCTTTAAGTTCTGGCAGTTTTTTTTGTAATTCATTTTTATTCAAAGATGGGCCAACAAAAACCTTAGTTAATGTACCATTAGGTGTTTTAATCGGTTTGGTAAACGTCTTAAAGCCCTTGGCTTTTAATTTAGCTTGCAATGCTTTTACGTTTGCAGCATGTGAAAAGCTACCCAGTTGCACAACATAAGCCATGCTCGTTAAGTTTTCATCACTTTTACGCGGTGCAATAGGTTTTGGTTTAGCTTTAACAGGTGCTTTAACAATGGGTGCTACTTTGGGCTCTATTGTTGCTTCAACAACTTTATCCTCTAGGGCGTAATCACTCTCGTCCATTGCATTTTGCTGTTCATACGCTTCATCGTCAGCCTGAATATCTTCAATTTCATCTTGCTTTAACGGCTCAGCATTAGCCATATTTTCATCAATTGACTCTTGGAGATCGATTGTTTTGAACTCAGGGCGATCTGGAATCGCTTTAAAGCCTTCTTTATAATGCACTTTTTCGCCATCGAGTATATTAGGAATAAACACAATTGCTGCGATCACTACTATACTTGTTCCGACTAAGCGATTAATAAAACTTGAGTTCACCGACATCCTCTCTATTTTTTAAAGTAATTAATAGCGTCAGCCACTGTAAAAAACGAACCAAATACAATCAACATAGTATCACTTTGTTGTTTTGGTAAAATTACACTTAGTGCTTGTGCCACGCTATCATAGCTATTAACAGTATTATGATGAGATATACCCTGCAGCGCATTTTGTAAATTACTTGCAGTGTCGGCTCGTGGGCCACTCAAACTTGCTAATGACCACTCATCGACCAGATGACTTATTTCTTTAAGTACACCCGCTTTATCTTTATCAGCAAGCATAGCGGCTAATGCATGAATTTTAAAGCCTTTATCTTTATAGCTTGATAACTTATTGGCTAAATAACGCGCTGACTCAGGGTTATGCGCCACATCAGTAAATACTAAAGGCTCGCTACTTAACTGCTGAAACCGCCCTTCTACAACTAAATTAGCTAGGCAGCTTCTTATTATTTGTTCGCTAGGTAGTAAGTTTAAAACACTTAGCGCAGTTAACGCAGTGGCTGCATTTTGACACGGTATTGCTGGCTTATCTATTTCTAGACTATGTTCTTTATATTGCCAATTAAAGCTCTCAGCATTTTCTTTAAAAATAAAGTCACTGCCCGACAACGTCATATTGGCATTAATTTTTGTGCCGTAATCAGTCATTGTATGAGGAATATTTAAATCACCAATAATAGCTGCCGTGTTTTCACGAAAAATACCTGCTTTATCATAAGCCACCAGCTCACGTGTATCACCTAAGTACTCTTTATGGTCTAAATCGATAGTAGTAATCACGCTTGCATAAGGAGTGACTATATTTGTAGCATCAAAGCGCCCGCCTAGACCAACCTCTAGCAATACATAATCGACGCTGCAGCGTTTAAAAATTGCCAACGCACCCAAAGTACCATATTCAAAATAAGTCAGAGGAGTGTCTTTACGGCCTTGCTCAAGCTGGTGAAAAGCATCTATATGAAATTGGTCTGCCAGTTCTTCGCCATTAACTCGTACACGCTCGTTATAACGAATTAAATGAGGAGATGCATAAGTACCCACGCTAAAACCTTGCGCTAGCAATAGCGACTCTAAGCAACGTGCAGTGGTGCCCTTACCGTTTGTACCGGCAATAAGAATAATTTTACTTGGCGTGTTTAAAAGGCCAATATTGTTGGCAACATTAGCAACGCGTTCTAAGCCCATTGCAATGTTAGCTGGGTGAACACTTTCTAAATAAAAAAGCCAATCATCAAGGCTTGATGATTGGCTAGGTATTTTTTTTGTCATAGCGTGTAATCAGTAAAGCTGAAATTTACGCTACTCTATGCTCTTGTTCCGTAGAAGGCAAGTTCATAAATTTAGCTAAAATGCGTGCAAGGGTATCGCGCATTTCACGGCGATCAATAATCATGTCAATTGCACCATGTTCTAGCAAAAATTCACTACGCTGAAAACCTTCAGGTAATGTTTCGCGAACAGTTTGTTCAATAACACGAGGACCCGCAAAACCAATTAACGCTTTAGGTTCAGCAACGTTAATATCACCCAGCATAGCAAGTGATGCAGATACACCCCCCATTGTTGGGTCGGTCATTACTGAAATAAATGGAAGACCTTTTTCAGTCATTTTTGCAAGTGCAGCACTTGTTTTAGCCATTTGCATAAGCGACATAAGCGCTTCTTGCATACGTGCTCCGCCTGATGCAGAAAAACAAATAAGCGGCATGTTATGCTCTAAACATTGATCAACAGCATCAACAAAGCGAGCGCCAACAACAGAAGCCATTGAACCACCCATAAATGAGAACTCAAATGCTACCGCTGCAACTGGAATACCTTTTAATCGGCCTTTCATAGCTACAAGTGCATCTTTTTCACCGCTTGCTTTTTGCGCTGCACTGATACGGTCAGAGTACTTTTTAGAATCTTTAAACTTAAGAATGTCTTTAGGCTCATGTTGTGTACCAAGCTCTAGACGATCGCCTTCATCTAAAAAATGCTCTAGGCGCTTACGGCCACTAACACGCATGTGGTGGTCACACTTAGGACATACGTTTAATGACTTTTCTAATTCAGCTTTATATAAAATTGAATCACACGATGTACACTTAGCCCAAACACCTTCTGGGATTTCTTTACGACCTGATGATTTTGTCGTTTTAGGTAAGATTTTTTCTAGCCAACTCATTTGCAACTCTCTTAATACTGTTCTGTGTCGCGAGCCTGCTAATAGCAATTAGCAGACAAATTTTTTCAATTAAAACATGAATTACACTAACGCGGTATAAAAAACTGGTCTTAGTAGTTAAAAGTGCTCATAAAAAGTACTGACACAACCCTAATTAAACATCTATATCAGGCAAAAACAAAGGCCCTAATGGTGTTTGAGGAATATTAAATTGCTCGGGGTAATCAACATCCACTAAATATAAACCAGCCGCTTTAGCGGTAGCACTGGCTTTTGCGCGTTCTTTACAATCAAGTAGCTCTTTTATCCATATAGGTTGTTGTTTATGTAAACCAACATCCATTAAGCTGCCTGTGATATTACGTACCATGTGATGTAAAAACGCATTCGCTTTAATATCAATAATAACGTAAGTACCTTGGCGCTGTACCGACAAATGATGAATTGTTCTTGTCGGTGTATTAGCTTGGCAATGTATCGCTCTAAAAGAGGTGAAATCGTGTTTACCTATTAAGTACTGACACGCCTCTTGCATCTTTGTTTCATCAAGATGATGATGAAAATGCGTAACACCCTCGTTTAATACCGCTCCTCGTAGGGGAGAGTTATAAATAACATAGCGATAACGACGAGCTGTAGCACTAAAACGGGCATGAAAGTCATCAGCAACCGGTTGGGCGAAGCGAATAGCAATATCTTTAGGCATTAACGTATTCATACCTAGTGTAAATGCGACCATATCGCGATCGGCTTGCGTTTCAAAGTGTATTACTTGGCCTGTGCCGTGCACACCCGCATCTGTACGCCCTGCGCATATAACTTCAACAGGATGATTACAAATACGCGACAACGCTTTTTCTACTTCTTGCTGTACGCTATTTACATGTGATTGACGCTGCCAACCACTATAACGTGCGCCGTTGTATTCAACTCCAAGTGCTACTCGCATAATTACCGTTTTACCTACTGTGCTAATGAACGAGGCATTTTATGCTATCTAACGATGCAATAAAAGGAGGCGTATCATAATCAAACCAATACACATAAAAAAACCCCGTATTTCGCTTAGCCAAATACGGGGTTTTATAAACGTTTTAATTATTTTAGTTTAGCTTTTAAGCTAAGTGCTTCCTCTTGAACTTCTTCAGGACCTTTGTTAATAACATCCTCAATAACCTTGAGTGCAGAATCAAAATCATCGATTTCAATATAAGCACGCGCTAAATCGAGTTTAGCTGAGTAGCCACCACTTTCAGCATCAACATCCGTTGGATTATCACCGGCAAGTAATGCATCAAACTCACTTAAACCCACATCCATATTAACGTCAGTGTAAGGTTCGTGTTCAAGTTCAGCATCGTCACTTTCTTCTAATAATGAATCAATATCTACAAACTCATTATCAAGCGGCTCAACATCACTACTTTCAACAAGTGACTCTTTTGTAGTTAATGAGTCATCAGCCTCTAAGTCTTCTTTTAATAGGCTATCAAAATCAACATCAAATTCACTGCTGTCATCAACATTTAGTTCTTCAGGCTCTGCTAACTCACTAAGTAATGAATCAAAATCAGTTTGCGTCAGATTTGACATAAACTCTTCATCAAGCTCATCATCAGAGCTAATATCATTACTACCCACTTCATCTAAGCTTGTTAACTGTGCTTCACGCTCTGCATTTGTTTGCTCTTGCGATCCGTCTGATAACTCATCAGTTAGCGCTTGTTCTAAACTATCTTCGTCAAACTCAGCATCTAATTCCGAAAAATCATTTTCAATTAAAATTTCATCGTCAAAATCGTCTTCTAAGCTATCTTTAAAATTATCTAAACCAGCATCTGCCATAAGTGCGTTTGCTAAATCTTGCTCAGCTTGACTAGAAGCTATTCCCGGTGCCTCACCATCAAAATCATCCCCCTGCAATTCTTCGGGGGTAAATGGCAGCTCACTTTCTAATGTTTCTTGAACTTCATCAAGGTTAAGAGGTTTGATGTCATCTTCTATACTTGATGATTCAGCAGGTTCAATCTCATCATTGATCTCTTGAAGTAAATCATCATTAAGCAACTCATCTTCAGTTTCTAATTCAGAGAAGTCATTATCAATTAATAGTTCATCATCAAAATCATCTTCTAAACTATCTTTAAAATTATCTAAACCAGCATCTGCCATAAGCGAATTTGCTAAATCTTGCTCAGCTTGACTAGAAGCTATTCCCGGTGCCTCGCCATCTAAGTCATCCCCTTGTAATTCTTCAGGGGTAAATGGCAACTCACCTTCTAATGTTTCTTGAACTTCATCAAGGTTAAGAGGTTTAGTGTCCTCTTTTAAACTTGGTGATTCCGCAGGTTCAATCTCATCATTAATATCTTGAAGTAAATCATCATCAAGCGATTCGTCTTCAATCTCAGCTTCTAATTCAGAGAAGTCATTATCAATTAATAGTTCATCATCAAAATCATCTTCTAAACTATCTAAATCACCTTCTGCCATAAGCGCATTGGCGAGATCTTTCTCTGTTTGACTAAGTGCTACTGCATTTTCATCACCCGATGCATCGTCTTTAAGCTCTTGTGGCTCAAACGAAGGCTCATCCTCTAATAATGATTGAGCATCGTCTAATTCAAGTTCTGGGTATTCATCTAACTCTTCACTTGGCGTTACAAGTTCGCTATCAAGCTGCTTTTCAGTTTCAGTAAGCTCTGAGTTATCGCCGCCCGCTAGCGGATCGTCACCAAGGTCAACTTCTATTTCTTCAATATCATCATCAAGTTCATCTAAAGACCAATCAGGTGTTTCTATATAGTCCTCATCTGTAGCTTGTTGTAGCTCATTAAGAAGCTCATCAACACTCTTTAACGTGTCATCTGTATATTCTTCAAGGGCATCTTCAGGATCTAAAAGCGTTTCTGATGTATCTGAAAAATCATCAATCGATACATCTACAAGTTCAGGCTCAGCCTCAAATTTAGGTGCATCGTCAAGCTCCGGCTCTTCTTCAAGTTCTGGCTCTTTTTCAAGCTCTGGCTCTTCTAAAGGCTCAAGTTCTTCTTCAAGCTCAGACTCTTTTTCAAGCTCAGGCACATCTTCAAGTTCTGGCTCTTCTTCAAGTTCAGGCTCTTCTTCAAGCTCTGGCTCTTCTTCAAGCTCAGGCACTTCTACGAGCTCAGGTTCTTCTACAAGTTCACGCTCTTCTTCAAGCTCAGGCTCTTCTTCAAGCTCTGGCTCTTCTGCAAGCTCAGGCTCTTCTTCAAGCTCAGGCTCTTCTTCAAGCTCTGGCTCTTCTGCAAGCTCAGGCTCTTCTTCAAGCTCAGGCTCTTCTACAAGTTCTGGCTCTTCTTCAAGCTCTGGCTCTTCTGCAAGCTCAGGCTCTTCTTCAAGTTCAGGCTCTTCTACAAGTTCTGGCTCTTCTTCAAGCTCAGGCTCTTCTTCAAGTTCAGGCTCTTCTACAAGTTCTGGCTCTTCTTCAAGCTCTGGCTCTTCATTTAAAGATGAAGCGAGCGACTCAATATCATCAATATTTAACTCTTCTTGAGCATCTGCTAAATCCTCAACAGAATCTGCCAGAGCACTATCAATTTCTGAATTTCTTACATCTGAATTTTTTAATTGATCATCAATCAAGCTGTCTATGTCGTCTAAATCGAAGTCGTCCGTTTCATCTAAAAGCTCGTCTTCATCGAGTAACTCACCATCTAATGAGCCTTCAATCACATCGCTTTTTGACTCATTCGCGTCATCAATTAAGCTATCTATATCGTCTAAATCGAAGTCATCGGTTTCTTCAATTAATGAGTTATCTGCAGTATCAACCACTGCCTCATCAATTAAGCTGTCTATGTCGTCTAGATCAAAATCATCAGTTTCTTCAACTAATGAGTTATCTGCAGTACCCACCACGGCTTCATCAATTAAGCTATCTATATCGTCTAAATCAAAGTCGTCAGTTTCATCTACAAGCTCATCCTCAACCACATCAGCTTTTGATTCATCAATTA
>NZ_WTLB01000054.1 GCF_011378855.1 Pseudoalteromonas sp. Z1A8
AATTCTACAAAAGAATTCGGATTCTTACATACCTAGAAGATCGTTCAAGTGCTATTAACTATTTCTTAAATGATCGGCATTAGGACCCTAGGTCCCTTTTTTAATAGGTGTAAACAACGTCTTAGCTTGCGTGATTAGAAAACAAGTTATCAATAAGCTCATCTTCAAGTGCAAAGCGTGCTTCTAATGCCTCACCAATAACAGATAAGTCATCATCAAAACCCTTTAACAAGTCTTCTTTGTCTACTTCAGCGTACTTATCGTTAAAATCAAGCGCCACATCGGTTGTACTAGAAATGCGCGGGTAAATAGAGTTGGCTAACTCTTGGCTTTGCACGCCCTTTTTTTCACATGCTTTTGCTATATCGTCATACACTTCAAAATGGCCTGCAGATAGGTAGTCCATTAAAAGCTGACAAAAAGATTCAATTAGCTTTGGCTCTGGCAATGCTTGATCTTGTTTTTCGTACGGCGTAAAGCCTGCAATTTTACAATAAAGTACAATAAGGTCTTGGCGTTCATTTAGCCATTTATCAATTACTGTGTGGCTACCACCCCATTTCTGTTGAGCTTTTTCTACACGCGTCAGCATAATTGTTCTCCTAGCTGGGTTGGTTTTTAATTTCAATATAATAAGTTTATGTACATCAAGATATATTTAATTTGCGCGTATATCAACAAGTAAAGTTGAGCTACTTTGAGGGGTATACCTTTTTATATAATCTAAGGCGAGGGATTTTATTTTAGGCAAGAAAAAACCACCAGTTACGGTGGTCTAATTTCTTTCAGTGACTTGTTATAACAAGCTTTCTTATTTTTATGAGATGATTTTTATTGTTATTATTTTAAAACTTTTATTTTTATTGTTTTAAGATTTTTATTGTTGTTTTTGTTAACGCGGGACAAACAATACCAAGGTTTTCTTTATGTTGCAAACATATTAATAAAAAGTTTTAAATGTTATTCTTTTTTTGCTTATTTTATAGTCAAAATGGATTGAAACACTCCATTCTATTGATCTACCTCTAGGTAAAGCTGTTTTCGTCCCTAAGCAATAGAGGGTGAATGAATATGGTGGTACAATCTTGCACAATTTATACAAGTCTTAGGATCATTTACGCCATGAGCGAATTAAAAAACGACCGTTATTTACGTGCACTTGCAAAACAACCTGTTGATGTAACTCCGGTATGGATGATGCGCCAAGCAGGACGCTATTTACCAGAGTATCGTGCAACACGTGCACAAGCGGGCGATTTTATGAGCCTGTGCCGTAATGCAGAGCTTGCATGTGAAGTAACACTACAACCACTTCGTCGTTACCCGTTAGATGCCGCTATATTATTTAGTGATATTTTAACCATTCCAGATGCGATGGGCTTAGGCTTGTACTTTGAAACTGGCGAAGGTCCTAAGTTTGAACGTCCTATTTCATCACTTGCTGATGTTAAAAAAATTCCAAAGTTAGACCCTACAGACGAGCTTGGCTACGTAATGAACGCAGTAAGCACTATTCGTCGTGAACTTAAAGGCGAAGTACCACTTATTGGTTTTTCTGGTTCACCTTGGACGCTAGCAACTTATATGGTTGAAGGCGGTAGCAGCAAAGTATTTGGTAAAATCAAAAAAATGGCGTTTGCAGAGCCGCAAACACTTCATTTATTACTCGATAAATTAGCTGATTCAGTTATTGATTACTTAAATGCTCAAATTAAAGCTGGCGCGCAATCGTTAATGGTATTTGACTCATGGGGTGGTGTATTAAGCCCGCGCGATTACAACGAATTTTCACTACAATACATGCATAAAATTGTTGATGGCTTAATTCGTGAATACGATGGTCGTAAAGTACCGGTTACTTTGTTCACTAAAAATGGTGGTCAATGGATTGAGGCAATTGCAGCAACAGGTTGTGATGCAATTGGCCTTGATTGGACTATTAATATTAGCGACGCTAAGCGCCGTGTGGGTGATAAAGTAGCGCTACAAGGTAATATGGATCCGTCTATGTTACACGGTACACCAGAGCGTATTCGCCAAGAAGTAGGTACTATTTTAGAAGACTTCGGTACAGGCAATGGCCACGTGTTTAACTTAGGCCACGGTATTACACCAGATGTAGACCCTGAAAATGCCGGTGTATTCATTAATGCTGTACATGAGCTAAGTGCTAAGTACCATAAGTAATAGCCAATTAAACAGCATTAATGCTGCTTAAAAATAAAAAACCCGCTTAGTGCGGGTTTTTTGTTATCTATTTATAAAGGCGTTTAATACCAACCTGCATAAATCTTTGATCAATTTAACGGATTAAATTGCACTATAACGTCGTTAAAAATTTTTTATTTAGAACAACTAGATACAAAAATTTTTGCCTAGTTCTAGCGTAATTTTCTTAACGTTAAATAGACCCCGTATATAAGCAGGTTGGTATAAAAACTTTATTTAAGCAGTTACTTAAATAAGCGATTTAGACCATTTAATGCCGCAACACGGTAAGCCTCAGCCATCGTTGGGTAGTTAAATGTGGTATTTACAAAATAGTCGATATTATTGCCACCATTTTTTTGTTCCATAATGGCTTGGCCAATGTGAACAATTTCAGACGCACGCTCACCAAAGCAATGTACGCCAAGTACTTCTTTGGTTTCAGTGTGGAATAGTATTTTTAAACTACCCACTTCAGTGCCCGCAATTTGCGCACGTGCCAAATGCTTAAACTGAGCACGGCCAACTTCATAAGGTACTTTAGCGGCTGTAAGTTCTTGCTCTGTTTTACCTACTGAGCTCATTTCTGGAATGGTATAAATACCGGCCGGAATATCAATAATCAGGCGGTCATCACAGTTACCACACGCAATTGCATCAGCAGCTATACGACCTTGGTCAAACGCAGCACTTGCAAGGCTTGGGTAGCCAATTACATCACCTACAGCGTAAACGTTATCAATTTCTGTTTGGTATGTTTCGTTCACTTTTAGCTGACCACGGCTATCGGCTTTTAAACCAATGGCTTCAAGGTTTAGCGTATCAGTGTTACCAGTACGGCCATTAGCAAATAAAATACAGTCAGCTTTTACGCGTTTACCCGATTTTAAATGCATAATAACGCAGTCGTCACGCGTCTCTATTCGATCAAACTCTTCATTATGACGAATAACAATACCGCTGTTCCAAAAGTGATAGCTAAGCGCGTCAGATATTTCAGCATCCATAAAAGCAAGCAAACGATCGCGCGTATTAACTAAATCAACTTTAGCGCCTAAGCCTTTAAATATAGAAGCGTACTCACAACCAATAACACCTGCGCCATAAATAAGTACGCGATGAGGGTCATGTTCAAGGCCAAGTATCGTGTCGCTTTCGTAAATACGAGAATGCGTAAAATCGACTTCAGGCGGGCGGTAAGGGCGTGAACCCGTCGCTATAACAATTGTTTTAGCAGTTAGTCGCTCAGTAGAGCCATCATTTCTTTTTATTTCAATTGTGTGCTTATCTACAAAGCTCGCATCACCTTGAAACATATGAATGCGGTTGCGATCGTAAAAGCTGCTACGTAAATTAGATTGCTTAGAAATAACAGAACTGGCATGACGCAAAATATCAGGAAATGTTAAGCGGCTAGGGCGCTCGCCAACATTAAATAATGGGTTTGCTTTGTATTCAATATAACGGCTAACAGAGTGGCGAAGCGCTTTTGAAGGAATTGTTCCCCAATGTACACAACCGCCACCAACAGCTTCTTGGCGTTCAATAACCGCTACTTTTTTGTCATTTTTTGAAAGGTTCATGGCGGTACCTTCACCGCCAGGACCCGTGCCAATAATTATTGCGTCATATTGGTATGTCACGGGTACTTTTTTTTGTTCTGGTTGTTTGGCCACAGCCACTCCTAAATTAATTAAAAGAGGCTTTTAATAACCTCGCATTAAGTGCTAGCCATGCCTGTTTTTGATTTTCCCAGGCGGCTTCCAACTCATGGTATTGTGCCATTAATGCTGAGCGTTCACACTGCTTTGCCATGTTATTTTTTTTAACTTCTAACACTTGTTTTTGTAGTGAACAATAATTTTGCAGTTTTTTCAGCAGTAAATCGTACTCTTGTTGTAATAATGTAATCTTATCTTGCGCTAAAGGCAATTTTGCAAGACGCGTTTGCGTTTTACTCATTAGTGTTTCGGCTTTCGCTTTTTCGATGCGTTCAACTGGCGTACGCTTTAATTTATTAGCTAAACCAACAGCAGCTAAAGAGCGAATCATCCATTTTGTTGGATCGTAATGAAACCATTTAATACCGTTACGATAGTCGCTTGCAAAAATATGGTGGAAGTTATGGTAACCCTCGCCATAAGTAAATAATGCTAAAAAGCCGTTATCGCGTGCTGTATTTTTTTCGGTGTATGGGCGAGAACCCCAAATATGTGCAACCGAATTAATAAAAAAGGTAAAGTGTTGGCTTAGTACTAAGCGTAGTAAACCTGCAAGAATTAACATACCCCACACATCACCAACTAATAAACCAAGTGCAAGAGGCAAACCTACGTTCATAGCAATAGCAAGTTTTAAGTAGTGCTTGTGTTGCCACATAACCACTTTATTACGTTGTAAATCACGACAATTACTATAGTCGTTATAGCTATCGCCTTGGTAGTCACGTAACATCCAGCCAATATGGCTGTACCAAAAGCCATTAGTAGCTGCGTAAGGGTCTTTTATTGGGTCGTCAACTTGGCCGTGATGTATACGGTGATCGCTACTCCAGTGCAAAGCACTGTTTTGTAGTGCAAAAGCACCGCCAAGCGCAAAAATAAATTCAACAGCAGGGTGTGCGTTATAGGTTTTATGTGCCCATAATCGGTGGTAACCGGCTGTAATAGATAAGCCCGCATAAAACATGCAGCCAACAAAAGCAATCCAATGCGCGCTGGTAAATCCGTAGCTAATAGCGTACCAAGGTACAAGGGTGGCAGCCGCCAAAAAGGTTAGGCTAAAAAACAGGACGTTTGTCCAAATAATAGGTGGTTTATTCATAATTCTCAATCTCAGCGTACAACTGTAAGCTAAAATAGTATTTCAAACTCTTGGCGTCAAGTATTAGACTAGGGAATTAGGCATATTTTCACTAAAAATTCACATAAATTCATTCTAGGAGCTGTTGATGTCGGGTGTTAGAGCGCAACAGAAACAAAAAACACGACAGGCTTTAATTGAAGCGGCATTTAATCAGCTGAGTGCTGATCATAGTTTTTCGAATTTAAGTTTACGCGAAGTAGCACGAGAAGCCGGTATTGCCCCAACTTCTTTTTATCGTCATTTTAAAGACATGGATGAGCTAGGTTTAACCATGGTAGACGAAGCCGGTTTAACCCTTCGTCAACTAATGCGTCAAGCACGCAGGCGAATAGCGAACGATGGCGGCAGTGTTATAAATACCTCAGTGGTTACTTTTATGGAGTTTATTGATAACTCAAGTAACCAATTTAGGTTGTTGCTGCGAGAACGCTCCGGGACTTCTAAAGCATTTAGAGCCGCAGTAGCGCGCGAGGTAAAACATTTTATTTTAGAGCTGGCTCATTATTTAGAAAGCGAAACCAAATGTAACTCCATGCATGCCTATATTCAGGCTGAATCTATGGTCACTCTGGTATTTAATGCCGGCGCAGAAGCGCTCGACATAGAAGGGCTACAACGCGACGAATTGATTGAGCGCGTTATTTGGCAATTACGTTATATTACTCGCGGTGCGTCGCATTACGTAAGAGAAACGAATAAAGAGGCATAGCTTAAAAAAATTGCAAAAAGTTAATATAAGCACGGTATATTGCAGTGCTTATTAATTTAAGCGCCACTAGTTGCGTATTTGTTATTTTAATTCTCTATGTTGACCTATGTTAAATTAAAAAACCCAATTGAATCGTTTTTAAATCTATTATGTGGAATATTTATGCTTGCTTGGTGCGGCTATGAATGTTAAAAATAGGCTTCACTGAACACACACACAAGAAAACAAGATGCATATTATTCGTTTAATTACACTAAAACTTAACCTCTTACTGCTATGGCAAGTAAGCGGGGATTAGTGTGTTTGCATCGAGTTGAACACTAAAAACCCCGCAATTGCGGGGTTTTTTTTATCTCGCGGCTGGGATTAATTGAAATTTGGGTAACATAGGAATGAGGGGCAGTTATGCAAGAGCAAGATAAAGTATGGATTTTTGATACCACCTTACGTGATGGCGAACAGGCGCTTAAAGCAAGCCTTACTGAAGATGATAAAATTCAATTAGCACATACAATTAGCCGCTTGAATGTGGATGTGATGGAAGTGGGTTTTCCGGTTTCGAGCCCTGCTGATTTTCGCTCGGTGCAACGTATTGCAACCGAAGTAAAAGGCCCGATTATTTGTGGTTTAGCACGCTCAGTTGCTAAAGACATTGAAGCCTGTGGCGAAGCACTTCGCACAGCTCAGCAAAGCCGTATTCATACTTTTATTGCTACAAGCCCTTTGCACCTTGAACATAAATTACGTATGAGCCTAGACGATGCAACGGCAATGGCTGTTAAATCAATTAAATTGGCACGTAACTATACTGATGATGTTGAATTTTCGTGTGAAGATGCCGGTCGTACGCCGCACTGGGATTTATGTAAAATTGTTGAGCAGGCAATTAATGCCGGAGCTTCAACTATTAACTTGCCAGATACCGTTGGTTTTGTAACGCCAGACGAATACGCCGCGATGATCCGCCATTTAATGAATAACGTGCCAAATATTGATAAAGCGCGCTTAAGTGTGCATTGCCACAACGATTTAGGCTTAGCAGTAGCAAACTCAGTGGCTGCAGTGCAAGCCGGTGCTCGCCAAATTGAATGTACTATTAATGGCATTGGTGAACGTGCTGGTAACTGCTCACTTGAAGAAGTGGCGATGATCATGAAAATGCGCCACGACCACTTAAAAGTATACACCGATATTAAAAGTGAAGAAATTTACCGCGCATCTCGTCAAGTGGCTAAAATTTGTAATATGCCAGTACAACCAAATAAAGCAATTGTTGGCGAAAACGCCTTTGCACATAGTTCTGGCATTCACCAAGATGGTGTATTAAAAGCGCAAAATACTTATGAGATTATGTCGCCAGAAAGCGTTGGTGTGCCAAGCAACCAATTAAATATGACTTCGCGTTCGGGTCGTCATGTTATTGAGCATCGCTTAGAAGAGTTAGGCTATCAAAAATCTGATTACGATATGGATGGCTTATATAAAAGCTTTATCGAGTTAGCTGATCAAAAAGGCACCGTATACGATTACGACCTTGAGGCGATGATTTACTTTAATCAAATTAACGACAAAGACGAAAAATACCAATTAGAATTTGTTAACTCAGCTTCTAACTCGCAATCAGTGGCAAGCTCTACCATTGGCATGCGCATTGATGGCGAAGCTAAACAAGAAGCCGCGACAGGTAATGGCCCAGTAGAAGCCTCGTTTGCAGCTATTGAGCGCTTAACCGGTATGAGCGTTGAAATGATTGAATACAACTTAGAAGCGACAGGCCAAGGCGCAAGCTCGTTAGGCCAAGTAAATATTATAGCTAAACACGATGGCCGACCTTACCACGGTGCAGGCATTGCAGCGGATGTGGTTGAAGCGTCTGTACGCGCCATGATCCGTGTTTATAACTTAATTTATCGTGCACAGAAAGTGTCTGATTTAAAACAACAAAGGAAAGCAGGATGAGTAAAACAAACTACAGCGTTGCAGTATTAGCTGGCGACGGTATTGGTCCAGAAGTAATGGCAGCAGCAGAGCAAGTACTTGATGCTGTGAGCAATAAGTTTGGTTTTACCCTAAACCGCGAGCACTATGCAATTGGCGGCGCAGCCATTGACGAATTTGGTAAAGCATTACCAGAGAGCACACTTGCAGCGTGTGAAAACTCAGACGCTATTTTATTTGGTTCGGTAGGCGGTCCTAAATGGGAAAACTTACCACCAAACGAGCAGCCTGAGCGCGCGTCATTATTACCGCTTCGTAAGCACTTTGGTTTGTTTTGTAATTTACGCCCTGCGC
Source organism: Pseudoalteromonas sp. Z1A8 (assembly GCF_011378855.1). Classification (GTDB taxonomy): domain Bacteria; phylum Pseudomonadota; class Gammaproteobacteria; order Enterobacterales; family Alteromonadaceae; genus Pseudoalteromonas. Next base: position 8,075 of record NZ_WTLB01000054.1, read on the forward strand.
AGTTATTACCTGCATTAAGTGCAGCGTCGCCACTTCGCGCTGATATCAGCGAAAAAGGCTTTGATATTTTATGTGTGCGCGAACTAACTGGCGGTATTTACTTTGGTGAAAAAGGCCGCAGTGGACAAGGCGCAGAAGAGTATGCATTTGATACGCAAACATACTCACGAAAAGAAATTGAACGTATTGCACGCTTTGCTTTTGAAGCGGCAAAACTACGTAGTAACCACGTAACGTCGGTAGATAAAGCCAATGTATTAGCATCAAGTGTATTATGGCGCGAAGTGGTTACTGAAGTAAGCAAAGACTACCCAGAAGTAAGCTTAGATTACATTTACGTAGATAACGCCGCAATGCAGTTAGTTAAACAGCCTAGCCAGTTTGACGTACTACTTTGCGATAACTTATTTGGCGATATTTTGTCAGATGAGTGCGCCATGATCACAGGCTCAATGGGCTTATTACCATCGGCAAGCTTGAACCAATCGGGCTTTGGCTTATACGAGCCAGCAGGCGGCTCAGCACCAGATATTGCAGGTAAAGGCGTTGCAAACCCAATAGCACAAATTTTAAGTGCCGCATTAATGCTACGTTACTCGCTAGGGCAAGACGAAGCGGCTCGCACCATTGAAAAAGCAGTAGCCGAAGCTGTAGAAGCAGGCGTTGGCACACCAGATATATATCCAAATGCAGGTTACAGCACAAGCGATGTGGCAGCAGCCATCGTTTCACGCATTTAATAACATATTAAAGTTGCAGCACCGTTATGCTGCAACTCAAACAGATTAGGGAATTAGCAAGTGGCCCAAACGTTATACGAAAAAATTTGGCAAGCACATACCGTTGCCAGCATAAACGAGCAAACCGACTTACTTTATATTGACCGCCATTTAGTGCATGAGGTTACTTCTCCGCAGGCTTTTGCAGGCTTGCGTGCAAAAAACCGTACTGTACGTTGCCCAGAAAAAACCTTTGCAACGATGGATCATAACGTATCGACTAAAAGCCGCTCATTAGATGCAGCAAGCGAAGTATCTAAAAACCAATTAATGGCGCTTGATAAAAACTGTAAAGAGTTTGGTATTGTGCTTTACGATTTAAACTCAATTAACCAGGGTATTGTGCACGTAATGGGCCCAGAGCAAGGTATTACTTTGCCGGGCACAACCATTGTATGTGGCGACAGCCATACCTCTACGCATGGTGCGTTTGGTGCATTAGCGCATGGTATTGGTACGTCTGAGGTTGAGCACGTATTAGCAACGCAAACGCTACAGCAAAAAAAGGCTAAATCGTTAAAAATTCAAATTAATGGTGTATTGCGCCCAACGGTTACTGCTAAAGATTTAATTATGGCTGTAATTGGCAAGTTAGGTACTGCTGGTGGCACAGGTTATGTAGCAGAGTTTTGTGGTGCAGGCATTGAAGCGCTTTCAATGGAAGCCCGTATGACGCTATGTAATATGAGCATTGAAATGGGTGCAAAGGCCGGTTTAATTGCATCTGATAAAATTACATACGATTACTTAAAAGGTCGCCCGTTTGCACCTAAAGGCGCTGATTTTGATGCAGCCGTTGAATATTGGGAAACATTAAAAACAGACGAAGGCGCACACTTTGATTTAGTTGTTGAGCTAAATGCTGACGACATTCAACCGCAAATTACTTGGGGCACAAGCCCTGAGCAAGTAATTGGTGTTGATGAGTGCATACCTGATCCAGATAAAGAACCTGATTTAATTAAAGCCGATGCTATACGCAGCGCCCTTAAATACATGGACTTAAAAGCGGGCGATAAATTATCAAGCGCAAAAGTAGACACTGTATTTATTGGCTCATGTACGAATAGCCGTATTGAAGATTTACGCGCAGCGGCAAAAATTGTTGAAGGCAAACATGTTGTAGCCGGCATAGAGGCGTTAATTGTACCGGGCTCAGGTTTAGTTAAAAAACAAGCTGAAGACGAGGGCTTAGCTGATATTTTTAAAGCCGCAGGCTTTGAATGGCGCGAACCGGGTTGTTCTATGTGTTTAGCGATGAACGATGACCGCCTAGAAGCAGGTAAGCGTTGTGCATCTACTTCAAATCGTAACTTTGAAGGTCGCCAAGGTCGCGGCGGGCGTACGCATTTAGTAAGCCCTGCAATGGCTGCAGCAGCTGCAATACATGGTTACTTTGTTGATATTAGAGGAGAAGCCTAATGAGCGTATTTTTTAGTGGCTTAATGGCCCCACTTGATAAAAACAATGTAGATACTGATCAAATTATTCCTAAGCAATTTTTAACATCAACTAGCCGCGAAGGCTTTGATGCGGCATTGTTTTATGATTGGCGTTACCTAGATAACGATGAGCCAAACCCTGACTTTATTTTAAATCGCCCGTGTTACCAAGGCGCGCAAATATTATTAACGCGCGATAACTTTGGCTGTGGCTCATCTCGTGAGCATGCACCATGGGCACTTAAGCAATACGGTTTTGAAGTTATTTTAGCTGAAAGCTTTGCAGATATTTTCTTTAATAACTGTGGTAACAACCAAATGTTAGCCATAGCGTTACCTGCCGATACGCTTGAGCAGTTGTTTGTACTTAGCGAGCAGCATGACGATATAAACATTGAAATCGATCTTGAAAATCAAACACTAACAAGCAGTAAATTTGCGCCAATTAACTTTGATATTAGTAAAGAAGTAAAAGAGCGCTTATTAAGTGGCTTAGATTTTATCGGTGTAACCGAAACGCTAAACCCACAAATAGATGCGTTTGAAAAACAACTCGCTGCTGAGCGCCCTTGGCAGTAATTGTTTAACCGAGTGTATTAAGAGTCACGTATTAAAAAGCACGGCAATTGCCGTGCTTTTTTGTGGATGAATATTAGATGTGGTAGCTAAAGGTTAATGCCTAAAGTCAGCCATTAACGCAGGTATACCAGGTAACATGCCTACAATTGCCATTACAGTGGTAAGTAGTACAAACATAATAAGTGGAATCACCCAACGGCTCATTTTAGTTAGCTCAGCGCTGCGCTCTTTACAGCCAATTAGCCCTAAGTTATCAAGTAACATAGTAAGCGACCAACCAAAAGCTGGGTTAACCAAGGTTGAGGCAAACACCACAATAGCGGCTGATTGCGTTGTTTTACCTTCGCGGGTCATTTCCATGCCAGCTTCAAGTAGTGGGATAAACACGCCCACAATAAGTGCTACACAGAGTACAGGCTGCCAAATTGCTAAATCCATAGGGTAACCCCATAAACCAGCAATAATACAAAATAATGCAGTTAAAATAGCGCCAGCAGGAATAGGGCGTTTAGCAATAGCGGCAGGCACAATATAAGTCCCCCAAGACGAGGCAAAGTTAGCACCACCGGCAAGTGAGCCAAATGTTTGTCTAACCGATGCGCTGAGCATGGTGTCGTCTATATTCATTTGTACTTTTTCGGTGCGTTGCGGATAGCTTATTTTTTGAAATACTTGATGACCTAAAAAATCAGGTGACCACATAGCGACAGCAAGTACAGCGAAAGGTAGTACCACAACAAAGCTTTCAAGCGTTGGTAGGCCAAGCATCCAACCTGTGTTTTCGCCCCACCAGTATGCTGGGTTCATATTTGGTAAACCCGGTGCAGTATGAAACTCAAACGGTGCACCTAAAGCAAAGGCAACCACGCCACCAATAAGACAGCTTAACGGCACCGCTAACCAGCGCTTTTTAAAGTGCTCTAAAAGTGCATACAATAAAATGGTGGCTAAAATAACAATAAATGCAATGTGCGCCATATCAATGGCTTCAGCCCAAGCAAACAGCTTTTTAACTTGCGAAATAGTGCCAATAAAGCCCAAATAAATAAGTAGTCCGCCACACACCCCTTTACTGGTGAGTCGCGCGAGCATACTTCCTCCCTTGGTTATGGCTAAAATAAAACCAAAGGCACCAATGAGTAAGCCAAACGCCATAGGATGGCCGCCAGCAGCAACAACAATAGGAATTAACGGAATAAGCGGGCCGTGAGTACCAGCCAAGTTGGCTGTAGGTAAAATAAAGCCTGAGAATAAGATGATAAAAATAGAAACAATGAGTAATTCGTAGCGCACATTTTCTAAAACAAAGGCATCGCTTAATCCAAGAGGCGCCGCAAAGGTTGCTGCAATAGCCCCCACCATAACGACTTTACCAATAGTGCCCGCCATTGCAGGTATAGTGTCTTCAAATTCAAATCGGTAATCTCTAAACGGTAAATTAGGACGCCAACGTTTAGGCTGCATAATTTGTAATTCATGTTCGAGATACTCGTCGCGAGTATTAAACTCTGAACTCGGTTTATGAAGCTGCTCGTAGCTTTGAGCATCCTTGTGCGTGTTTGATGGTGCATCACCGGGCGGTGTAGTTTGCATGCGTTCTCCTGCAACATTGTTGCTTAGTCAAATAAATACGGCTTTTGTTAAAGCAAATGAATATTGAACATGCAGGGTAAATCAGCTTTTAGGCTGGGATGTATAGGCAAAAGGTCGTGCATGGTTGTTTTTAATACAGTTAATCTGAAAAACAGCTTTACGTTAAAAATTATAAAATTACAGATGTGGGTTTAAAACCATTAAAAATCAAGTGCTTGTGTTTTGTTTTAAAGGGGTGAAGGACTGTTTGCAGAATAGTATCGTGTTAATGGCAGGTTATTATCCTTTAGTCTTAGTGGTTGTTAAAGCCGCTATATTTCAAGCTATTTGTTTACAGCAGCCGTTAATTTCGTTTTATTTGTGGTGAAATAATACTTCTGTTACTTTCGGGTTGTTAATAACAATAATAAAGAATAGAGATGCAACTCAACTCCCCTAAATCAATTGGTATTTTACTTGGTACGCTTTACGGCATATTTATGCGGCTGTTTGTAGAGCTAGTCAATGCTTACAATTTAGGTAGCTTAGTCTCTATATCATTTATGTTTTTAGTGCCCGTTGCAATTGGTTATATTCGTGTTCACTTTGAATTTAAAAGCACAAAAACATTAACTAAAAGGCAAATGGCAACGATTGCTTGGCAGCCTATTTTTGTTTTTTTATTTGTAAGTGTAATTACTTTACTTGAAGGGAGTATTTGTGTGGCAATGGCTTTGCCTGCTTTTATGTTTTTTGCCAGCATTGGTGGATTACTTGCGGGCTTTGTTAGAAAGCGTAAAATAAAAAAAGCGAATAGTTCTTTATTATCAATCGCGTTGTTACCTATATTGCTCTCACCTATTGAAGTTAACTTTTTACATTTATCAAAAACATACGAAGTAACAAATTCAATAGCTATTAACGCGCCCATCAATGTTGTGTGGCAGCAGTTAGCTAATGTGAGTGATATAAAACCACAGGAAGTGCCTTTTTCACTCACTCAATTAATTGGTGTACCAAAGCCATTAAAGGCAAGTATGAATGCTAGCGGTATAGGCGCTGTTCGCACAAGTACTTGGCAAAAAGGCGTTGTGTTTAAAGAGATAATAACTGACTGGCAGCCAAACAAAAAAATGCTTTATAGGTTTGAAATAAATCCAGATTTAATTCCGGATGATGCACTTGATAAACACGTTAAATTGGGCGGTGAATACTTTTCTCCACTTCACGGCGGTTATCAGTTAAGTGAAAATAATAGCGGAAATACAATTTTGACCTTAAAAACGACCGTTCAAGATAATACAAATTTTGGTATCTATTCACGAGTATGGGGAGAGGTGATATTTCAAGATTTTCATCACTCACTGTTAACGCTGATGAAAAACAGAGCTGAAAAGTCACTTATCGTAACTGTTTCTTATAATTAGCTTAAGCCATCATATTTCTAAAAAATATTACACACTAAAAGGTAAAGCCTTTGCATTTGCAAAGGCTTTTTTTAACTGCTAACTTTTACCAAATCATTTCTACAAATTCAGGGTGGTCGATATACGGATTACGATTACCTTGAAATTCAAACGCTGCTTGGTTACGGTCAAGTTCCATTTGGCTTACAGGGTCACTGTTATGCCAATTTAATAGCATGGCTACAACCCAGCTTTCAAATACTTTATTGCTTGAGCCATTAAGTACCGCATTACTTGAAGTTGTTTTAGTTTGCCAAGTGCCTATTACATTTTCGTAGCGTGTTGCCATGTAAAAATACGCGCGAGCAAAGTCACCTTTAAATTCGTCAATTGGCTCAAATACAGTACCAGAGTAATTTAACGAACTTGCGGCAGAGCCTAATTTACTTCCGTTAGTTGATGTAAATGAAGCGCTTGCTACTTCACCAAATGGGAAATTACTACGTTTTGAGTTTACATAACCGTCGGTTGCGTAAATATGATGCACATCTGAGTTCATTGGCTCAATAGTGCCGCCAAACCAGCTTTTAGGGAATGAATGCTCACGGTTGTAACAGCCGCCTTCTCCACTATAGTTACCACATTGATCGCTCACAGCAGCATAATTGTAGCTGTCTGAACCGTTTGGTTTTTCGCTATACATATCTAAAATGCTGTTATCGTTTTCAAAGTATTTATCACGGGCAGATGAATCGTAAAAACTCCAAATAGCCGAGTAACCCTGTGCATTATGATCTTTAATAATATTATAAAGCTCAGTTTTTAGTGCATAACCCGATAACCCTTGAGCAGTAACATAGTAGCCAGTGGGTGTTGGGTTGGTCCCGCCGCCATCACCAGAGCCACCACCTAAAGTAAATGCCGTGCTTTCTGTATTATTAAAACTTGCACCGCTAGCAAGTGTGGTAGAGCCTTGCTTAAGCGCATAACTGCCACTACCCGTTGAACAACACATGCCATCGCCGTAACTGTCGTTAATAACAAGAGTATAAGCGCCATCGGCTAAGCATATTTGTTCATCATATTGTGTGTTTGATGCGTAACCACTGCCATTAGCAACAGCACTACCTTGATTGCTATTAACGGCCCAGCTAGTTTCGCTACCGTAATTATCGGTATTAAGCGTTAATGTAAGGTTATTGTCGGCACAACTTGTTGATGCGCTGCCATCAGCGTTTGGTAAAAAGTTATCTACGTAAACGGTTTCGCTGCCATCAAATCCACTTACATCGTAAAAGCGCAGGCCTACATTAATCGTTTTATTACTGCTTGCTGTGTAGTTATGGCTAATAGTTTGCCATTGATTAGTTTGTGCCTGATTTGAATAGCCTTGGTAACCATCGACATACAAGCGCGCTTTAATTTTACCTTCGGTATGGTAAACATCAGCCGAAAAGTTATAGGTTTTACCCGCTTCTACAGCAACTTGTTGTAGTAGATCAGTGTTACTTTGCGATCCTGTTGTTACATTTACAGCAGCTGAGCTACTACCACTTTTAATTGTGCTGGTGGATCGTAAAAGACTAATTCCGCTATCTATCGTAGTCCATGAATCAGGTTTATTACCTGACCATTGCTCAAAGCCGCCATTAGTTACATTGGCCATTACAGGTAATGAGCCCAGTAACAATGCGGTACTAAGTAGTTTATTTTTATATTTCCCGTGTAACATGGTTGTTCCTATTTTTATTTTGAATAGTGAAATATACCCTACATTATTTTGGTTGCAAAATTGTTAATTTAAAGTGCAGTAAAAGGCAATAATTGCTCTTTAAACTGTTTTTGAAGGTATTTTTATAAATTAATAACTAAATGGAATATCAAAGCAGATTCTATTCTTTTTTTATCTATGCTGAGCCCGTTATCCTACAAACTTAGAAAACCTCAACAGACACGCTCTGGATGAGGTAAAACTCATTTTTAACAATACACAAAGTGTGTTGTGTTTAATTTTCAGGGTTATGGGGAATCGATTCATGTTGTTAGGTCAACTAAATGCTGCGGCAAGCCCGCTATCGCAAGATCAAGTACAAAAGCTGCAAGGTTTAGTGGCTGAGCTTAATCCAATTCAACAAGCATGGGTAAGCGGTTATTTAGCTGCTAATGCTAACTCAGCTGCATTAGGTGCTCCTACTGCTGGCGTACCGGCTGCGGGTGATGCAGCAGCGCTAACTATTTTATATGGTTCGCAAACGGGTAACGCAAAAGGCGTAGCAAGCAAAATGAAAGAGCAGGCTGAGTCGCGCGGCTTAGCAGTTAAGCTTGTTAGCATGTCAGATTACAAACCAACAGCCCTGAAAAAAGAAAAGTTTTTAACTATCGTTGTATCTACTTACGGCGAAGGTGAGCCACCTGAGGACGCAGAAACACTTCACGAATTTTTAGCCACTAAAAAAGCACCAAAACTAGACGATGTAAAAATAGCTGTTATTGGTTTAGGTGATTCTAGCTATGAGTTTTTCTGCCAAACAGCAAAAGACTTTGAAGAGCGTTTAAATAAACTCGGCGCGCAAACTATATATCAACGTGCTGATTTAGACGTAGATTATGAAGAAGAAGCTGCAACATGGATTGCGGGCGCAATTGATGCATTTGAACCTGATTTAAAAGCGCAACAAGATGCAGCTGGTGGCCAAGTAGTATCAATGCCATTTGGTGCACCAACAACAGCTTCAAGCCAATATACAAAACAAAATCCATTTGAAGCAGAGCTATTAACCGTTCAAAAAATTACCGGTCGTGACTCAACTAAAGATGTGCGCCATGTTGAAATTTCACTTGAAGGTTCTGACATTACTTACACACCAGGTGACTCATTAGGTGTTTATTTTTTAAATGACGATGTACTAGTTGATGAAGTACTTACACTTACTCAAATAGATGCGGCTAGCATTGTAAAAGTAGGTGATGAAGAGCTAAGCGTACGTGATGCACTTATTGAAAAACTAGAGCTGACTCAGTCATACCCAGGTTTTGTAGAAAAATACGCAACAGCAACAGGTACGCCTGAATTATTAAAGCTTGTAGAAGATAAAACAGCAATGCGCGCATACATTGAGCCTCGCCAAATATTTGATGTAATTCGCCAAAACCCTGCAAAGCTTGATGCACAAACATTAGTAGATTGCCTACGTAAATTACAAGCGCGTTTATATTCAATTGCATCTAGCCAAAGCGAAGTTGAAGATGAAGTACATTTAACACTAGGTCTAGTGCAGTTTGATGCATTTGGTAGCGAGCATTTAGGTGGCTGTACTGGTTACTTAACTCGCCGTGCTGAAGAAGGCTGTAAAGTTAAAGTATTTAGCGAACACAACGACAATTTCCGCCTACCAACTAACGATGATACACCCGTGATCATGGTTGGCCCTGGTACAGGTATTGCGCCGTTCCGTGCATTTTTACAAGAGCGTGACTCGCGTGAAGCACAAGGCAAAAATTGGTTGTTTTTTGGTAACCCACATTTTACGCAAGACTTTTTATACCAAGTAGAAATACAGGGTTATTTAAAATCGGGTTTACTTAACAAAGTAGATGTTGCATTTAGCCGCGACCAAGCCGAAAAAGTATACGTACAAGACAAGTTACGCAGTAATAGTAAAGAGGTATTTGAATGGCTAGAGGCTGGCGCCCACTTTTATATTTGTGGCGATGCAAATCGTATGGCAAAAGATGTACACAATACTTTGCTTGATATAGTTAAAGAAAACACAGGCAAGAGTAACGAAGACGCAGAGCAGTACTTAAAAGATTTACGTAGCGCAAACCGCTATCAGAAAGACGTGTACTAACCGCGCCTCCTATTTTATTTAGTATCTAATTATCGTAATTGTAACAAATTTAGGATTTAAAATGAGCGAACAAGATAAAAATGTAAAACTTTCTGATAACGAGCGCTTAAAAGGTGAAAGTAACTTTTTGCGCGGCACTATAGCTCAAGGGTTAAAAGATGACATCACAGGTGGTTTTACCGCAGATAACTTTCAGCTAATTCGTTTTCATGGCATGTACCAGCAAGATGATCGTGATATAAGATCTGAACGTGTAAAACAGAAATTAGAACCTTTACATAATGTTATGCTGCGCGCGCGTATGCCTGGCGGTATCATTAAACCCGCACAGTGGTTAGCCGTTGATGATTTTGCTGGTGATAAAACATCGTATGGCAGCATTCGTTTAACTACCCGACAAACATTTCAATTTCATGGCGTATTAAAGCCAAACATTAAAGGCATGCACCAATTACTCGATAGTGTTGGTATTGATTCTATAGCGACGGCAGGTGATGTTAATCGTAATGTACTTTGTACAACCAACCCAGTTGAATCTGAACTGCATTTAGAGGCTTATCAATGGGCTGTGAAAATTTCTGAACATTTATTACCAAAAACCAAAGCATACGCTGAAATTTGGTTAGATGGTGAAAAGACAGAAACCACAGAAGAACCTATTTTAGGGGCGACCTATTTACCACGTAAATTTAAAACTACGGTAACGATCCCACCTAATAACGAAGTAGACGTGCACGCTAATGATTTAAACTTTGTGGCGATTGCTGATAACGGCAAGCTAATTGGTTTTAACGTATTAGTGGGGGGCGGTCTTGCTATGACGCACGGCGATACAGCAACTTACCCGCGTAAAGCTGACGAATTTGGTTTTATACCTCTTGAGCATACATTGAGTGTTGCTGAACATGTTTTATCAGTTCAACGTGATTGGGGTAATCGCGAAAATCGTAAAAATGCGAAAACAAAGTACACACTAGACCGTGTTGGTACAGATACATTTAAAGCTGAAGTTGAAAAACGTATTGGTGTTAAGTTTGAACCGATTAGACCTTATAAGTTCACCCACCGAGGCGATCGCATAGGTTGGGTTGATGGTATTGATGGAAAGAGTCATTTAACACTCTTCATCCAAAATGGCCGTATTTTGGATTACCCAGACAAGCCACTAAAAACAGGTTGTCGTAAAATTGCAGAAATTCACCAAGGTGATATGCGCATGACAGCCAATCAAAACTTAATTATTGCCGGTGTACCTGCAGATCAAAAAGCAGTGATTGAAGAAATTGCCCGTAGTCATGGCTTAATTGATGACAAAGATTCGCAGCAGCGTAAAAACTCAATGGCGTGTGTTTCACTGCCAACGTGCCCACTTGCAATGGCTGAGGCAGAGCGCTACTTACCAAGCCTAATAGAAAAAACTGAAGCATTGCTTGCTAAGCACGGTATACCAGATGACAGCATTATTATGCGCGTTGTAGGTTGCCCGAACGGTTGTGGCCGCGCAATGCTTGCAGAAGCTGGTTTAGTAGGTAAAGGCCCAGGTAAGTACAACGTTTACCTAGGTGGTAATGTAGAAGGCACACGTATTCCTAAATTGTACCTTGAGAACGTAGGCGAAGATGTTTACCTAGAAGCATTCGATAAGCTAATTGGCCAATGGGCTAAAGAGCGTAACGACGGTGAGTGTTTTGGTGACTTTGTTATACGCAAAGGCATTGTTGCTGAAGTAAAAGTATCAGTAACCGACTTTTACGCATAATTTAATACCAGCGCTAAGCGCTGGTGAGGTTTGGAATTTACCATGAGTGAATTTAAAAACATTTTACAGCTAGATAAACAAAGCCAAACGGCTATGTTAGCTGATGCTAATGGTTTACTAGCGAGTATGAGCGCAGAACAGCGCGTTGCATGGGCGCTTGATAACTTGCCTAATACGGCATTTTTATCATCTAGCTTTGGTATTCAAGCAGCAGTGATGCTGCATTTAATGACCTCACAACGCCCAGATATTCCTGTTGTATTAACCGATACAGGTTATTTATTTCCTGAAACGTATCAGTTTATTGAGCAAATGAGTGAGCGTTTATCGCTTAACTTAAAGGTGTATAGAGCGCCTTTTAGCCCTGCATGGCAAGAAGCCAAATTTGGTAAGCTATGGGAGCAAGGCGAAGATGGCATTAAGCAATATAACCAGCTTAATAAGGTAGAGCCGATGACCCGCGCGCTAAAAGAGATTGAAGCCGGTACGTGGTTTAGTGGTCTGCGCCGCGATCAATCATCATCACGTGCTGATAAACAGTTTGTAGAAATTAGCCGTGGCACGGTTAAAGTGTACCCGATTATTGAATGGTCTAACCGCGACGTGTATCAGTACCTAACTAAGCACGATTTACCTTATCACCCATTATGGGAGCAAGGTTATGTGTCGATGGGTGACGTGCATACAACACGTAAGTTAGAACCAGGAATGACTGAGGAAGAAACTCGCTTTTTTGGTTTAAACCGAGAATGCGGACTACACATGGATGGTGACGGTATTTAACGTTACTACGGTGTAGTTTAATCAATAATAACAACGCAGCTTAGGCTGCGTTTTTATTTTCTTTTATTAGGGTACAAAAATTGCCTAATTAAGTATTTTTTATTAAACTTGTGGTAATAAAGGATTAATTAAAGCAGGAACGCTATGAAATACTTTACCTACTTAGCTATATCAATCATGGCTATTGCAGTCATCTCTTTGTTTTATTTAAAAAAGCCCGACGGTCAAACATGGCTTTCTGCATCATTTATTGGCAGTGAATCTCAGCAAATTAAAGAAAAAATGGTCGCGCTATCTAGCAATACTTTGGCTCAAGCAGTGCAGGGTGTTAAGCAAGCGGGCGATAAAATTGCGAGCAGTATTTCTGATGAACCAATGCCTGCAAGTACTACCTCAAGCAGCAAAATTTTTAAGTGGCAAGATGAAACAGGCCAATGGCACTTTTCTGATACACCTAACTCGCATGCAAAAAATATTGAAGTAAAACTGGATCCTAAAGATATTACTGTTATTGCTGCAGAAGACACGTCTATTTTAAATACCTCTCCAAGTACAAATACAATGTCGGCTGCACCAGAGGGGATCAGTATTTTTAATCCAGACTCTGTTAAAAAGCTATTTAATGACGCCGAAAATGTAAAAGACAAACTAGAAAAACGTAATAAAGAAATTAATAATTTAAGCGCACTTTAGCTATTCTGAGTTAGGGCTTTTATGGTTTTTTAAATAACGTTTTTCGGCTTCCATTAGCAGTATGGTTAAATATATTTTAGTGGGAAGTGATAATAGCACCCTATAGCGATACATGCTGCCGCTGTAATTATTCCTTTAATACCATGATTAACAGTGAAATAACTCGACACAATTAAAGAGTGGCCAGTCACAATAAGGCATAATCCAAACACTATTGATGTTTTCAGCAGTCGAATAATCATTATTTGCGACATAGTCACCTCACTAAGAGTGACCCTAGTGTAGGCAGGCTTTAAATATTCGGCATTGATTTGAAACAACAAACAGCTCACATAAAAAAGCCCAGCTTATTAGCTGGGCTTTTAAATGCATTAATTACAGCGCGTATTAATCGAGCATATTACGCAGTACATATTGTAAAATACCGCCGTGTTTGTAGTAATCCCACTCTTTAGGGGTATCAATACGTACATCAGCACTCAAGGTTACTTTTTTACCTTCGGCATTGGTTGCAATAACGGTTACTTCATCGGTTTTATCGTACAGGCCATCAATATCAAATTGTTCTTGCCCAGTTAACCCATGTGACTCGTAGCTTTCACCTTCTTTAAATTGCAGCGGTAATACACCCATACCAATTAAGTTAGAACGGTGAATACGCTCATAGCTTTGTGCTACAACGGCTTTTACACCAAGTAATAATGAGCCTTTAGCCGCCCAATCACGAGATGAACCTGTACCGTACTCTTTACCCGCTAAAATAATGAGTGGAGTATTATTTTTTTGATACTCCATAGCAGCATCGTAAATGCTTGCTAAATCGTTTTCTGGTTGCGTACGTGTTACGCCGCCTTCAGTACCTGGGGCAAGTAAGTTTTTAAGGCGAACATTGGCAAACGTTCCGCGCATCATTACTTCGTGATTACCACGGCGTGAGCCATACGAGTTAAACTGCGATTTTTCTACACCTTTCTCTTGCAAGTATAAACCTGCTGGCGCTTCTGCTTTAATAGCACCCGCTGGAGAAATATGGTCAGTGGTTACTGAATCGCCAAGCTTCGCTAAACAACGTGCGCCTTCAATTGTAGGGATGCCCGGTGGTTCTACTTTCATACCATCAAAGAATGGTGCTTTTTTAATGTAGGTAGAAGCATCGTTCCAATCGTAAAGTTTGCCATCCGGTATTTTAATTTGCTGCCAGCGGCTATCGCCTTCGTAAACGTTAGCGTAGCTTTTTTCGAACATTTCTTTAGTTACGGTTTCTTTAACTAGGTCGCTTACTTCTTTAACACTTGGCCAAATGTTTTTAAGGTAAATATCGTTACCGTTAGCATCTTGAGCAAGGGGTTCGTTGTATACGTCAATATCTGTTCTACCGGCAATAGCGTAAGCTACAACAAGCGGAGGAGACGCTAAAAAGTTCATTTTAACATCTTGGTGAATACGTCCTTCAAAGTTACGGTTACCCGATAAAATAGAACTAACCACTAATTTGTGCTTTTGAATGGCATCTGATATTTCAGTTGGAAGTGGGCCTGAGTTACCAATACAAGTTGTACAACCGTAGCCAACAAGGTTAAAGCCTAAGCTTTCTAGGTCATCCATTAGGCCTGCTTTTTCCAGGTAGTCGGTAACTACCTTAGAGCCTGGCGCAAGTGATGTTTTAACCCAAGGTTTTACATTAATGCCTAACTGTTTTGCTTTTTTAGCGACTAAGCCTGCGGCTAAAATAACACTAGGGTTAGAAGTATTAGTACAGCTGGTAATTGCAGCAATTACACAAGCGCCATCGTTTAGCTCAAACTCTTGGCCTTTAAATTTAACTTTAGCTGCGCCCATAAACTGTGCTTCGTCTACTGGCTCATCTGGATTTGTTGTTGGGCCTTCACTTTCAATACGAGCTTGTTCTTCATCGCTTTTATCGCGACGAGCCATACGTTCGTCTTGGAAGCCTTTTAAATGATCGCCAATAACTTTGCCAGCTTCGTTTAGGGCAATTCTATCTTGTGGACGTTTAGGGCCTGCAAGGCTCGGTACAACATCATCTAATTTAAGTTCAAGTGTATCGGTGTAGCTAGCTTCGTCGCCATCGTTACGCCATAAGCCTTGATGCTTAGCATAATCTTCAATTACTTTTAGCTGCTTTTCGTCGCGGTTTGTTAAGCGAAGGTAGTTAATGGTTTCATCATCGATCGGGAAAATACCACATGTAGCACCGTATTCTGGTGCCATATTAGCAATGGTTGCTCTATCGGCAAGTGGTAGGTCAGCAAGGCCGTCACCATAAAACTCTACAAATTTACCTACTACGCCATGGTTACGTAGTATTTCGGTAACTGTTAACACCAAATCGGTTGCGGTAGTACCCTCTGGTAGTCGACCGCTTAGCTTCATACCGACTACTTGTGGAATCAATAAACTAATTGGCTGACCAAGCATAGCCGCTTCGGCTTCAATGCCGCCTACGCCCCAACCAAGGACACCTAAGCCATTTATCATCGTTGTATGAGAGTCGGTACCTACAAGCGTATCTGGGTAAGCATATTTTTTGCCATCGCGGTCTTCATTAAAAACAACGCGTGCTAGGTATTCTAAATTTACTTGGTGGACAATGCCGGTTGCTGGTGGCACTACTTTTAAATTATCAAAAGCGGTTTGTCCCCAACGTAAAAATTCGTAACGTTCTTTATTTCGGTCGTATTCAAGTTTTGCATTTAAATCAAATGCACCATCATCGCCGTAACCATCTACTTGTACCGAATGGTCAATAACAAGTTCAGCAGGCGATAACGGGTTTATTTTTGCAGGATCTCCACCTAGCTTTTCCATTGCGTCACGCATCGCGGCTAAATCAACAATAGCGGGTACGCCGGTAAAGTCTTGCATAACAACACGGGCGGGAGTAAAGGCAACTTCAGATGCAGGTTTTGCTTGAGGGTCCCAATTAAGTAGGGCTTGAATGTCTTGTTCTTTAATATTTGCGCCATCTTCGTTACGAAGCAGGTTTTCAAGTAATACTTTTAAGGAGAAGGGCAATCGTTTCGCTTTGTCGCCAAGTCCTTTTAGAGAATGAATATGATATTGCTCACCATTTATTGTGAGCTGATGTTGGGTATCGAAACTATTATTCATTATTTGCCCCTTTATGAATTATAAAAATATTTTGAAGAGTGACCTCTGTAGTGCTTGAGTTGCAAAGTGCATACCAATGTAAAAAGCCGTATTTAGAGAACGAATTTTATACAGTTAATATAGTAGAGATGATGCTGAAAAGTTTAATTTCAAGAGATGATTTGAAAGAGGTAGGGTCAAAAGTTATTTCGACCCTTATTAATTACTGTAACCAACCTTGTTGTTTACCTTTAATACTTAAACAAAGTAGATATATGGCAATAAGGATTACAAAAATAGGCATAAATACAGCACTTGCGCCAAGCAGCTCAATACTGTTTATGACCACAAAATTATAATATTGCTGAATTAAAATAGCGCCGAGGGATAGCGCAAAAGTGGGCGTTGCCAGCGCGTTTTTAGCAAGTAAAAAAATACAACCCAAAGTGCTTCCAAATACAGCTATAGCAAATGCAATGGTTGACCAAGTAGGAACGTTAGAGTAGGCAGCTTGTTGATCTAGCGGAAGTTTACCTATCATTTCGGGTGTCATCATCATGTGCATAGCAAATGCAATAACGCCAAGCAAGTTCCATACGAGTGCCGCCCATACAACTAACACCATTCAGTTAAGCATGTTTTGACTTAATGGTGTACCGAGTTTTTGAAATTCGAACGGTCCTACTTTTGGGCCGTTT
>NZ_WTLB01000055.1 GCF_011378855.1 Pseudoalteromonas sp. Z1A8
GGTTGGGTACGAGCTCACTGTCTTCCCGATGTGACAAGTGCTAGCTAAACACTCATCAAGAAGAGATACAAGGTTGGGTAGAGTGAAACGAAACCCAACGACTGCTCAGCTATCAATTTTCAGTTATCAGCCTTCAGTAGGTTGATACGACTGCATAAAAACGCGATTTGATATCGCGTTTTTTTATTCATAAAAAATTAAAATTTAAGGGAAAGGGCGATTACATGGCAGTTATCGATAAGAAAAATAATAAAATTTTTAAGGGGGGGTTGATTTCCCTAATTGTATTAGCAATAGCTTCAATGGTTGGCATATTTACACTTTGGTTCAAAGGTTTAGGTGTAGGGTACGGAGGGACTTCAGAGACTTGGTCACACTTTGGTAGTTTTTTTGGTGGAGTGCTCGGTCCGATACTTTCTTTTTTATCTTTTACTGCGATTATATATACCGTTTATCTTCAATCGGATAGTAATAAAGTTCAAGCTCTAGCAAATAAACAGGCAGCAGAGGATAGGCTTGCTTCTGAAAAGTTAGCTATTGAGTCTCAAAAAGACCAACGTGATGCATTCCAAAAGCGCATAAAGCATGAAAAACAGCAACAGTTGCTATCATTTTTCATTAATACTTTTGATGAACTTGAATCACTAGGTTGCGAAGCTGTTCAGGATTTAACAGAAAAAAATGAAGTTGGGCTAGCTACCTTATCATATAGAACCACTTCTTACGCTTGGAAAGCACACTCTACGTCGCTAGTTTTAAAGAGATGCCTTGATAAATTTGATAGTGAAAGTGCAGAATTTATTCATATATACGCAACTAAATGCTCAGGACAGATAAATAACTTTAAAGAGAATATCGAAATATATCGAGCTTGCTTGAACAATAGTGCTGAAGAATTAGCTAGGATGTTAAGTGAATCGCAAGAAACACACCGAAGATTTGAAGATTCTCTACAAATTTTGAAGGATAAATACATTTCAATCTGGGAAGAGAAAAGTAACAATGGAAACTGATCTGAGATTACAAGCCATACGGATTCTCTCCCATCGCCACTACCACACAAAATATCCTTAAATCTAATTCCAATTGGTGGTAACTCGGTTCCATGTGGCAGCAAAGTTGATAAAAGCCTTTGTTATGGTCTTTCTCTTTAAAATGCGCGAGCTCGTGTACTACTAATGCTTTTAGTAGTGGCTCGGGAGCGCGCAGCAAATCACTGTTAATCGCTAAATCGTGTTTACGGGTTTTACCTTGCATACGGTAAGTGTGCGTACCAAGTGCGTTGGTGACCATGTCGCCTTGTTTTTTAAATGCAGCGCGGCCAAACGGCGGGGCATTTTTTAAATATTGTTTTTTAAGCTCTGTGGCGTAGCTATAAAGTAACTTATCGCTGGTTATGGTATGCGCTTGCGGGTATTTTTTAAGTAAGTAGTTACTTACCTTTTTGTTGTTGATTAGGCTTAATACCTGCTCAACAATGTTTGCAGGGTAGCCGGTAAAGTAACGTGCGTATTCACTCATTTATATTCTCTAATCTTATTGTTTAAAAAAGTGCCGGCTGGTGGGCTTCTTTTTCGCCCGTAAAGGGGTTTAATGCTTCGTGATTATAACCTAGGTCATTACAAAACTGGCGAGCTAATAACGGCGCTTCTCGGTTATCGGCTGTATGAAAAAACACATACGGTGTTTTACCTTCATCAAGCCATTGCTTTACTTTGCTCAGCCACGGTTTATAAAAGGGTTTATAGTCGTTTTGCAAATCGGCTATTACAAAGCGTGCCATAGGCTGCGAGCCTGTGGCAATAGCGTGTACTGGTAAATGTGGCTTTTTTTGCTGTGCATCTATTAGTGCCTCGGTTGTTGGTTTAACGGCAAATAGGGCACGTGTATCCATTGATATGCGATTTATATTGTTCGCCATTAATAACTGATTAAGCGCTATTTCGGCTTCACCTTTTTTGAAAAATGCAGCATGGCGTACTTCTACACCGTAATTAATCTCTTTAGGTAACAGGCTAATAAACTGTGCGAGTTTGGGTAAGTCGTTTGGGCCAAAGGCTTTTGGCAATTGCAGCATGATTTGCCCGGTTTTTTCTAAAATAGGGGAGAACAAGTTTAGCCAATCAGTAAGCTCGGTTTGAACATTAGTTAGATGCAGCTCGTGGCTAAAGCGACGATTAAACTTAAAAGTAAATTTAAAATCGTCGGGTACGCTGTTTACCCAGCGCAATACGGTGCTTGGCGAAGGGTCAGCGTAAAAGCTGGTATTGCCTTCAACAGAGTTAAAGTGTTGGGCGTATTGGCTAAGCATATCGGCGTTTTTACATTGGCTTGAAAATAAATTGCCTTTCCATGCGTTACTCGACCACTGCGGGCATCCAATATATAACATACAAACTAGCGCCTTATTATAAAGTGGCGATAGTGTAGCAAATAACAAAACGAGCTGCTGTAAATTCAAGGGTAAAAGCCTTACACGCCCTAGCATCTTAATGTTAGTTGAGTATAATGCAGAGCTTAATTTGATTATTTTTAGATTGCTAACGGCTTTATTTGTATTGTGGTGACCTGTTTTTTAAATCACACGCCTTAAAACAAATAACTTTAACCGTTTAAGCCTTTTATCTGACAGGAAAACTATGCGCTCTATATATTGCGGACAGCTAAATAAAACTCACGTAGATCAAGAAGTAGAACTATGTGGCTGGATCAACAAACGACGTGACCTTGGTGGACTTATCTTTGTCGATTTACGCGATAGAGAAGGTTTAGTACAAGTTGTATTCGACTCTGACATTGAAGAATTAATGAGTTCAGCTAATACACTTCGCCAAGAATTTTGTGTTCAGTTAAAAGGTGTTGTTCGCGCACGCCCAGACAGCCAAGTAAACAAAGACATGGCAACAGGGGAGATCGAAATTTTAGGTAAAGAGCTTAATATTATTAACCGCTCTGAACCATTACCGCTAGATTTTAACCAAGTAAACTCAGAAGAGCGTCGTTTAAAGTACCGTTACTTAGATTTACGTCGTTTAGAAATGAGTGACCGTATTAAATTACGTGCTAAAGCAAGCAGCTTTGTTCGTCGCTTTTTAGATGAAAACGGCTTTTTAGACATCGAAACGCCAGTACTAACTAAAGCAACGCCAGAAGGCGCGCGCGATTACTTAGTACCGAGTCGTGTTCATAAAGGTAGCTTTTACGCATTACCGCAGTCGCCGCAGTTGTTTAAGCAATTGTTGATGATGTCGGGTTTTGACCGTTACTACCAAATTGTTAAATGTTTTCGTGATGAAGATTTACGTGCCGATCGCCAACCAGAATTTACCCAAATAGATATAGAGACCTCGTTCATGAGCTCTGATCAAGTACGTGGTATGACTGAAAAAATGATCCGTGAGATGTGGCAAACATTGCTAAACGTTGATTTAGGCGATTTCCCAATCATGCCTTACAGCGAGGCAATGAGCCTTTACGGTTCTGATAAGCCTGATTTACGTAACCCAATGAAATTAGTTGATATTGCTGATTTAGTGAAAGACGTAGAGTTTAATGTTTTTTCAGGTCCGGCTAACGACGAAAAAGGCCGTGTTGCTGTATTAACAGTACCAGGTGGCGCTAAGCTTTCTCGTAAACAACTTGACGATTACACTAAGTTTATTGGTATTTACGGCGCTAAAGGCATGGCGTGGATGAAAGTAAACGACCACACTGCAGGCGCTGAAGGCGTTCAGTCACCAGTGGCTAAGTTTTTAAGCGAAGACGTAATTACTAAATTGCTTGAGCGTACTAATGCACAGTCTGGCGATATCATTTTATTTGGTGCCGATAAGCGCAACACAGTAAATGAAGCTATGGGCGCACTGCGCGTTAAGATTGGTGTTGATTTAGAAATCACTAACCTTAATAGCTGGGCACCACTTTGGGTTGTAGATTTCCCAATGTTTGAAGAAGATGACGAAGGCACATTACATGCTGTGCATCATCCATTCACTGCACCAAAAGATATCAACGCAAGTGAGCTTGAAGCAAACCCAGCAGCAGCAATTTCAGATGCCTACGATATGGTATTAAACGGCTACGAAGTGGGTGGCGGTTCGGTACGTATTCATAATGCAGATATGCAAGAAACCGCATTTAGAATTTTAGGTATTAACGAGCAAGAGCAACAAGACAAGTTTGGCTTTTTACTTGATGCACTTAAATACGGCACACCACCACATGCAGGTTTAGCATTTGGTCTTGACCGTTTAGCAATGCTTTTATGTGGTACCGATAACATTCGTGACGTTATTGCTTTCCCTAAAACAACACAAGCGTCGTGTTTATTAACTAATGCGCCAAGCAAACCTAACCTTGATTCGTTAGCTGAGCTTGCAATTAGTGTTGTAGAAAAAGAAGTGTCAAGCGAAGAGTAATTTTTGCTTAGCTTTTGAGCTAAATTTAAAAACCCTTAAGTTATATGCTTGAGGGTTTTTTTGTGGTTAAATTTAAAGCAGTTTAAAGATTTGTGCCGATTGCTATTATCCATATTGAAAAGGAGTTCTTATGTCGTTTCATCTAACCTTATTTGGTGAGTTTTTAGCTTTTTTTATTATGCTATGTATCCCTATTTTTGCTGTGATTTGCTACAAAATAGGTAAGCGTAAAAGTACTATGCCGGGTGTTTTAGCGTTTGTGGGTGGCTGTTTTGCGCTATTTCCATTGTTTGGTTTGATTTTTATTGCAGTACTTGCGCTCAAAAAAGATTTACCTAAAAATAATGGCTACGCAGGTTAAATCTAATAGGTAAATTGTGTTGCTAAGTAACAATAAACAATATTTTGATGAGCAATTTAATGCTTTGCAGTACGCAGACCAATTAACTGAAAACTCTGAGTTTGAAGAGTGCACATTTACCGATTGCGACTTTTCAGGCCGGCAGTTTAAAAATTGCCGATTTATACAGTGCAACTTTAAAAACTGTAACCTGTCGTCACTTAAATGGAACTATAGCTCGCTTGAAGATGTAAGTTTTAGCCACTGTAAATTAAATAGTTTGCAATGGGGCGATGTAGATTGGCCTGCGCTTAGTATTAACGCACCGGTGAGTTTTAATTATTGTGAGCTCAGTAATAGCTCTTTTTTTGAATTATCTCTTAAAGCCCTCAAACTAACACATTGCTTTGCAAAAAATGTTGATTTTAGGCATGCTGATTTAAGCGGTAGTCAATTTACAGGGACGGATTTTCGCGATAGTGAGTTTTTTCAAACTAACTTAACAAAATGTGACTTTGTAGGTGCTACAGCGTTTAATATAGATTTGAATAATAATGTTTTAGCGAATGCTAAGTTTGATCGCTTCGAAGCACTAAATTTGCTAACCAGCCTTAATATAGAACTATGTGATTAACTTAGTTTAATATGATTACATATCTAGAAGCGACAGCTTGGCTGAGCTTCTAGATACTGCGTGACTGCGTAATTAACGGCTAGGGCCATTTTTATTACGTGCACTGGCAAGTTGTCTTGCGATTTCTAATAACGCGGGTGAAATATCTTCAGCGCCATCTTTAATTAGTTTTGTAACGTCACCAGATGAAAACAAACCGTCACGTGGTGATTTAATACCTAACTCACGTACAAAATCCTTCGTTTTACCAGTGCTGCCTGTTTCGATGAACTTAAAAATAATACGTTCATTGTTATTTTTAGCAGGTGCTTTTAGTGTTTCTATTTCGTCATGTATTGCAGTTAGCTTGTCTTCTAGGATTTCTATACGTTCTTGAATGCTATTGTATGATTTCATTTATTGGATCTTTTACTAAATATATTAAAACAATGGCGGCTATTATCGCATAGTTTGACAATAGAGAATGCAAACCTATAAAGTAAAAGTTATTTTCAATTAAAAACAATAATTTATATAAGTTTAATGATGCAAAAAACACTTAAAAATCTTTTTATATTAAGCGCACTCACCTTAACTACATCAATAATAAGTACTACAAGCTATGCAAACGACGATGTTATAACCGATGATAGCCGCAATCGTACTATTCCTATCAATATTGCATTACCAAGTAACAATGCTAAGTGTACAGAGCAAGCAAAGTGCCCTGTAGCATTTATTAATGCGGGCTACGGTATTAGTCATAACAAGTATACGTTTGCTAGTAATGTGTTTAATCAACGCGGATACTTAACAGTAGCCGTTGCACATGAACTAAAAACCGACCCTGACCTAAACCGTGAGCAACCTTACTTAACCACTCGTATGGAAAACTGGCATCGTGGTGTGGTAACGCTTAAGTTTTTAGTTAATGAGCTAGCGAGTGAATACCCAGCGTACGACTTTACAAAACTCGCCTTATTTGGGCACTCAAACGGCGGTGATATTTCAGCGTTATACGGCTCTATTTATCCTAATGAAGTGAGCACTATTATTACGCTCGATCATCGCCGCATGTTGATCCCTCGTAATAAAAACATTCGCGTACTTACTCTACGGGGTAGTGATTACCCAGCTGATGCGAATGTATTATTAACGGCTGAGGAGCAGGGTGTTTATCCTGTTAAGCAAACACTAATAGAAAAATCTCGCCATAACGATATGTACGATGGCGGGCCAAAATGGCTGTTGGATAGAATGAGTAAAGAAGTAGGGGCGTTAAATAGTTAGCTTTGTTTAAGCATAGCGCAGTGTTAGCTGCACTATATTGCTTTTATGGTAGTTACTTTACCAGTTCACTTATAATAACAGGGTTGTTATGTAGTGTTTTATGCACAGGGCATTTGTCGGCTATTTCGAGTAAACGCTGGCGCTGCTCTTGTGTTAAATCACCGATTAAAGTGATTTTACGGGTAATGGCTTCAAGGTTACCGGTTTGCTCACAATCGTCGCAATCTTTGTTGTAATCGCGAGTGTGATCAAGCTCTACTTTAACATGCTCTAGCGCTAAATTTTTACGTGTAGCATACATACGTAGTGTCATTGCTGTACAAGCACCAAGCCCCGCTAATAAGTGATGATACGGATCGGGGCCTAAGTTTTTACCGCCTACCTTTATTGGCTCATCTGCAAGCCAAGTATGATCTTTAGTGCTCACGTGCTGAGTAAATACATGGTCTTTTTCTTCAACAAGTACATTGCCACCCGTTAAGCTTGCTGTGTATTTTGTTTTGTCATACTTGACGTAGCGATTAGCCCACGTTGCAATAATTTCTGCAGCGTAGTCGGCATCGTTTTTATTAGTAAGTAAGTGATCGGCGTTATCTAGGCTAATAAAACTTTTAGGATGCTTGGCTGATGCGTAAATTTTTTCGGCTTCGCTAATATTTACCGTTGCATCAATAGGGGAGTGCATGACTAACAATGCGCGCTTAAGTTTACTAATGTGGCTTTTATCGTACTTGGCTATATCGTCTATAAATTGTTTTTTAATGGTAAATTCGCGGCCAGCTAGGCTTACTTTTGCTTCGCCGGCTGCGTTAATTTCATCAAGGTGTGCTTCAAAGTTATGCGCTACGTGCTGCGCATCTGACGGTGCACCAATGGTAGTAATAGCCGATACTTCAGGAATGTGCTCAGCAGCAGCAAGTACCGCAGCGCCGCCTAAACTGTGGCCAATAAGTAATTGCGGCGCTGCAAAATGCTCGCGCAGATGATCAGCCGCTGAAACTAAGTCTTGAATGTTTGATGAAAAGTTACTGTTAGCAAAGTCGCCATCGCTATTACCTAAACCCGTAAAATCAAAACGCAGTACGGCTATGCCTTGTTGCGTAAGTGCACGGCTTATACGTGTGGCTGCTGCTATGTCTTTTCCGCAGGTGAAGCAGTGTGCAAATAGCGCATAAAACTTTATATCGCCGGCGGGGCGTTCGAGTTGGCCGGCAAGTTCTAAATCGCCGCTTTTAAAAGATACTTTTTGTCGCATGGGGAGCCTTATTTACACAAATAAAATACATTAGGGCGTGTTGACCGTTGTGGATTGAAATTTGTTCAATCTAGGGGCGATTAAATCGCGGCGCGAGGTTTGTAACCTAGTGGGCTAAGTAAAAACCGAGCAACAAAGAGTTAATCGTCCCTAGAAAGAACCCAAAGGGTAGCGCATGTTTGGCATTTATGCTGCGTTATCGCCTATTTATGGGGAACAACCACACATCATAGGCTCTGCCTTGCTTAAACACCAAACAGTCTGCTGCAAATTCACCCACCAAAGGTCAGCACGCCCTAGTAGACCATATATAAGCACTAAACCTTGCAAATTCAACGTTTTTTTATAAGTTGATCTTGATCAAGCCTAGTGGTGGAAACGTTACGCTGCGGACATATGTCCTTATTTTTTTGAGGTCATTTGTCTATCCTCGCACAGCGCTATAATGAAGGCTTTTCTACTTTATCTTGGCAATTTGCTACTATTAAAGCAGTCCACTTCACACAACCTATTCACTGGAACGTACAATGCAATTACCTACTGTTGATTATAAAGCTCCCGATGCGGCTGCACACTTTGTTGAATCATTAAGAAATACTGGATTTGGCGTTTTAAAAAACCACCCAATTCCACAGTCTTTAGTTGAGTCTATTTACAAAAATTGGCAAGACTTTTTTAACTCAGAGCAAAAGCACGACTTTTTATTCTCTAAAGAAACTCAAGACGGTTATTTTCCGCCTTCAGTATCTGAAGTAGCGAAAGGCTTTACAATAAAAGACATTAAAGAGTACTTTCATGTGTACCCTAAAGGCCGTGTTCCTGCAGAGCTCGAAGCTGATGTACGTGAATACTACCGTTTAGCGAGTGAATTTGCTGGTACTTTATTAAGCTGGGTTCAGGCTGAAGCGCCAGCTGATGTTCGCGCTAAATTTTCGATTGATTTAAAAGATATGATTGCCGGTTCTGAGCAAACATTGTTACGTATCCTACATTACCCACCAATGACGGGTGATGAAGAGCCAGGTGCTATTCGCGCTGCTGCTCACGGTGATATTAATTTATTAACGGTATTACCAGCTTCTAATGAGCCTGGTTTACAAGTTCAAAAAACAGATGGCGGTTGGTTAGACGTGCCATGTGATTTTGGCAGCTTAATTATTAATATTGGCGACATGCTACAAGAAGCGTCGGGCGGGTATTTCCCATCGACAATTCATCGCGTGATTAACCCAACGGGTAAAGCATCTACTAAATCGCGTATATCACTACCGTTATTTTTACACCCGCATCCAGATGTTGTGCTTTCAGAGCGCTACACGGCAGATAGCTACTTGCAAGAACGCCTGCGTGAGTTAGGTGTTAAGTAACTCTTATACTTAGAGTAATTAAGTATAAACAAAAAACGGCTTATGGCCGTTTTTTGCATTTTTAAGCAACTTGATCACCGGTTTTATTTTATTAATACCAATCTGCTTATATATGGGGTCTATTTTACGTTAAGAAAATTACGCTATAACTAGGCAAAAATTTTTGTATCTAGTTGTTCTAAATGAAAAATTTTTAACGACGTTATAGTGAAATTTAATTCGTTAAATTGATCAAAGATTTATGCAGATTGGTATAAGCTATGCTCAATTGCCTGCAACGCAAATAATGGCATGCATTCTTAGCTACTACAGGTATAATGCGCGCAACTGGCTAATGTAGCCTAATTTAAAAGAGAGTTTATATGAGTTTTGAAGGTTTAGGTTTATCACAGTCTTTGGTTAATGCGGTTTTAGAAAAGGGCTATGAAACGCCAACGCCGATTCAGGCTCAAGCAATTCCTGCAATTATTGAACGCCGTGATGTTATGGCAGCAGCGCAAACGGGTACTGGTAAAACTGCGGGTTTTACATTACCACTTATTGAGCGTTTGTCGTCTGGCCCTAAAGCTAAAAGTAACCACGTACGTGCACTTATTTTAACGCCTACGCGTGAGCTTGCTTTGCAAGTAAGCGAAAACGTTGAAGAGTACGCTAAGCATTCGGATGTGAGCTCGTTTGTAGTTTACGGTGGCGTTAAAATTAACCCACAAATGCAGCGTCTTCGTAAAGGTGTTGATATTTTAGTAGCAACGCCGGGTCGTTTAATCGACTTACATAATCAAAATGCAGTTAAGTTTGATAGCGTTGAAGTACTTGTACTTGATGAAGCTGACCGCATGTTAGACATGGGCTTTATCCACGACATTAAACGCTTAATCGCTAAAATGCCTGCTAAACGTCAAAACTTAATGTTTTCGGCAACATTTTCTGATGAAATTCGTGCACTAGCAAAAGGGTTAATTAACGACCCTGTTGAAATTTCAGTTGCTGCAAAAAATACCACAGCTAAAAGTGTTACTCAGTGCGTTTACGCGGTAGATAAAACACGTAAAACAGCATTGCTAAGCCATTTAATTCGTACTAACGATTGGCAACAAGTATTAGTGTTTAGCCGTACAAAGCACGGTGCTAACCGCTTAGTTAAACAACTAGAGCGCGATGACATTGTAGGCGCGGCTATTCATGGTAATAAGTCACAAGGCGCACGTGTTAAAGCACTTGATGGCTTTAAAAGTGGTGAAGTACGCGTACTAGTAGCAACAGATATTGTTGCACGTGGTTTAGACATTGTTGAATTACCGCATGTTGTTAACTACGACTTACCCAACGTATACGAAGATTACGTTCACCGTATTGGCCGTACAGGCCGTGCTGGCGCATCGGGTCATGCTATTTCGTTTGTAACAACAGAAGACGCTGTTGATTTATACGGTATTGAACGCTTTATTGGTGAGCTTATCCCACGTGCTGAAGAAGATGGTTTTGAGCCTATAAACCCAGTAGCAGAGCGCGCATTAGATGCTCGCCCACTGCCATCTAAAAAGCCTAAGAAAAAGCAGCCTTTTAATAAGCCTAAATCTGATAGCAGCAAGCCTAACAGTAAAAAGCCGAACAATGGTGGTAATGGCACCGGCCCACGCCGTGGTGGTTCTAAAAAGCCAGCAGCTAAAACAGATGATAACGCGCAAAACCCATGGGCAAAGCGTGAATCTGTTGGCGGTAATGGGCAACGCCGTCGTCGCACAAATAACGATTAATCATTATTAATGATTGTGTTGGCGTTTAATTAAGCACCAACACAAAAAACGCGCTACCTTTTTAATAGAGGTAGCGCGTTTTTTATTGCCTGTAATTTGTACTTACTGTATTGCTACCTAATTAAATAGTTAACACCTAAACCTACAAATAAAGTCACACTTACGCTAAGTAGTGTGCCAAGCATAACGTACTCGGTGAGCTTTTTATCTTTACTAGCACTTAAATCGCCAAACCTAAATACCGACTTTGCAGCAAGTAAAAAACCAAGCCCTGCAAATTGGTCAAGCAATATAAAGCTCAGCATAAGTACGCGCTCAAGCATGCCAATGCTTTGCCCTGCAAGCACTAAGCTACCAGTACTTGAAAAGTTACTTGTTAAACGCTCTAACATCATTCTTATAAATACGGCGCTGGGGCTTAATATAATTAAATAACCGCATACCACCCACAGTATTTTGGGATCAGTGAGCATATTATTAATTGCTGCCATAAAGCTACTGTTATCACTTAGCCAAATACTGAGCGCAATAATAACGAGTATGTGCGCTATTTGATCTAGTAAAAAAGGCACCACACCTTTATTAGAATACGATTTAGCTATATCAATAAAATAATGGCTGAACATAATGCCTGCCGTTGCAATTAAAACACTGCTGAGTTGCTGCCAGGCAAAGGTGTATTCCCACACGGTAATGATGAGTGCACTTGTTACACCATGCACGAGAACATGAAAATAAAGCTTACTGGCTTTAAAGTGACGGGTGTTTCTGTCGTTTACCCAACTCATAGGTTGCCAGTAAAAGTCAGCAAGTAAGTGGCCAATAATAAGCGCGACCAGTAAAAGTGAAAATCCCATTATTCACCTCCTTTAATTATATTTTTTATAACGTGCTGTGTGTGCTCAATAAAGCGTTCTATAAGTTGGTAGTGCGCTAAATTTAGTAGTTTGGTTACATTTTCTCGGCTTGTTTTAAGCTCTTTAGCCAGTGCCGCATGGCTGTTGTCTGGCGAGGTTAAATAAACATACAGGGCATTTGCTTGTTTTTGTGTGATTTTAGTGAGCAATACGTCAGCAAAGGCTAAATTAATATTTAAGCTTTCATCGAGCTGCTGCTCGTTAATATTAAAAACAAAGCGTTGATTACCTATTTTATCAAGGCCTTGCCCTGAAAGGGTAAAAGCAGAACCGGTTGCTGTTTTTATATCGCTGCGTGGGTTATCTATTTGCCCAAGCGCCAAGCTTTGGCGTAGCTCATAACCTGACGATTTAAGGTGCAAATATACCAATATGGCATTTTTAAAAAGATGCTCAGGATTATTAACCTGTAATTGAAAGGCGTCGCCTCGATATATGTTCCAAAGAGTTTGCTCACCCGAAATGTTTCGCAAACTTTGCTCTAGTTGATAAAGCATGGCATCGTATTGCTGCTTAGGGATTGTTTGCGATTTAATAATATCGCCGCTGATCACACCAATCATAAAAATCTCAAAATGGTTACTTTTTAATATGTAACCAATATTGGTTACATAGCGTTATGTAACTAATTTAGGTTACTTAAATATAAATTGCAAGGTACACTTATTTTATAACGTTACTTTAATTGCTATTAATCCTCACTAGGACACTAAATGACTTTACAAAACGAGCAGCAGAGCACTAAACCACGGGTCGGTATTTTTGTTGATGTGCAAAACATTTATTACACGTGTCGCGAGAGTTACGGAAAAAACTTTGACTACAATGCGTTTTGGCGGGTAATGCAGGCGCAGTACGATATTGAATGTGCTTTTGCGTATGCTATTTATCGAGGGGATGAAAAGCAAAATCAGTTTCAAAATATTTTGCGTGCGATTGGTTTTGACGTAAAGCTAAAGCCATTTATTCAACGCCGTGACGGAAGCGCTAAAGGTGATTGGGATGTAGGCATAACAATAGACATGTTAGAACAGGGTAAAAATCTCGATAAGGTTATTTTGCTCTCTGGCGATGGTGACTTTGCCTTATTACTTGGGCATTTAAAAAATCAATATAACGTACCGTGCGATGTTTACGGTGCAGAAAAATTAACCGCTGAAGCATTAAAACAAAGCGCAGAACAATTTCACTTAATTGACAATATCTTGCTCCTTTAACAGCAAAAAATAGCTAAAGAAGTGCAAGCTAAGTGCCTGCAACATGAGAGATTTTAATACAAAGCCGTTATAGATTAATAAAGCCTTATATAGGCTTTTTTTATTGCTGTAATCAATTGGGTTTGCTAAATGATTATGGTAATTTTAAAGCATAACGAGTTACCAAGGACTTACATGCTTCATTACAGCAACATGCCACTAGACAGAGGCTCAAATTTTCGTAAAGACCCATCGTGGTTTAAAGCGCAAATGTCGGCGCAAAGTAAATGGGTTTTAGTTAATAACAATCAAACCCTATTTATTAAAGATACCCCTAAAGTAAGCTATTTAACGTATCAACAAGTGGCACATTTAGATTTATCGAGTGCTATTTTTGTTGGCTTAAACAATGCTAAACATGGTGTGTTTGCATTGGATGTATCGGATCTGGATGAAAACATACTTACGCCTTTAATAGAGGGCGCGCAATTTTTTGATATTCGTCAATATGGGCCTCAAGTAACCATTAAATATGCCTCAATAGCCGCACTTGCAAGAGGCTTATGTTATTGGCATGCAACACACCGTTTTTGTGGGCGCTGCGGTAGTAAAAACCGTTCAGTGGAAGCCGGGCACTCTAGAGTGTGTGAAAACGAAAACTGTAAGCATCCTACATTCCCGCGCACCGATCCTGCGGTAATTATGGTGGTTACTAAGGTATTTGCCGACGGAGTAGAGCGATGCTTGTTAGGTCGCCAAGCTGCGTGGCCTACTGGTATGTATTCGTCGCTTGCTGGATTTGTTGACCCAGGTGAAACACTAGAACAAGCGGTTGCGCGTGAAGTTAAAGAAGAGGCAGGTATAGAGGTTGATAACGTACGTTATGTTGCATCTCAGCCGTGGCCGTTCCCATCGTCTATTATGCTAGGTTTTTTTGCAGAGGCGACATCGGAGCAAATTAACGTAGATAAAGAAGAGCTGGACGATGCAAAATGGTTTAGTCGTGAAGACTTAGCACAATTTGGTAATTGGCACGAAGACGGCGAGCATTTAAAGCTGCCTAGAACCGATTCTATCTCTCGCTATCTAATTGAACATTGGCGCACAAACCCTTAAGGATTAACAATGTCGAGTAAAACTAATAAAAACACTCAGCTGGTGTCATCAGGGCGCAAAAAAGCGTACACACATGGCGTAGTTAACCCCGTTGTACAACGTGCCTCTACTATTGTATTTGATACCGTAGCCGATTTAAAAGAAGCGGCTAAAACCCGTGGCGATAAAACGTTATTTTATGGACGCCGTGGAACAACAACTCACTTTGCACTACAAGAAGCGATTACAGAACTTGAAGGCGGCGAAGGCTGTGCATTATACCCATGTGGCGCAGCAGCGATCAGCCAAGTGTTTTTATCGTTTTTAAAAACCGGTGATCATATTTTAATGGTTGATAACGTGTACGAACCAACCCGCGATTTTTGCGATAAAATTTTAGCAGGACTTGGAATTACTACTACATACTATCCGCCAACCATTGGCGCAGGTATTAAAGACTACATTCAGCCAAATACTAAAGTGTTGTTTTTTGAGTCTCCTGGTTCTATTACGATGGAAGTGCAAGATGTGCCTGCTATGGTAAAAGTAGCCAATGAGTATAGTGTAATGACCATGCTTGATAACACCTATGGTAACGGCTTGCACTATCGCCCATTAGAGCACGGTGTTGATATTAGTATTCAAGCTGCAACTAAGTATATTGTTGGCCATTCAGACGTGATGATGGGCGTAGCTGTTGCTAATAAAAAGTACTGGCCAACCTTGCGCGAAAACTCATACTTGCTAGGGCAGTGTACCAGTGCCGATGATGCGTATCTAGCGCTTAGAGGCCTTCGTACAATGGGTGTACGTTTAAACCAACATGAAAAAGCAGCAATAGAAGTGGCTAAATGGCTTGAGCAACATGAGCTTGTTGACCATATTCGCCATCCTGCATTTGAAACCTGCCCAGGGCATGAGTTTTTTAAACGCGACTTTGATGGCAGTAATGGCTTGTTTTCATTTGTAATGAAAACCGGTAATCAAACAGCGATTGATGCATTTTTAGATAGCCTTGAGCATATTAAAATGGGCTTTTCGTGGGGCGGTTTTGAAAGTTTAGTAACGGCTAATTTAACCATGAAAGGACTTCGCTCAAATACAGGTTGGGATTTAGGGCCGGTTATTCGCCTGCATATTGGCCTTGAAGATGTAGAAGATTTAATTAGCGATTTAAGCCAAGCACTTGAGGTTTATAAGCAGCATTTATAATTTATATCGCAATTTATGCTGTTACATTTAAATGTATTGTTACAAAGCTCACCATTGGTGAGCTTTTTTTTGCTGGTAATTCAAGGTGTTTACACTTAGTGTGGATAAATATACTGAAAATAAAAAGTCATTAAGGATAGTCAATGGCAACACCATTACCGATAAACGTAGGGCGATTAACGCAAATAGCGGGATTTGAGCTTGTACGTATGTTTTTAACTAAACGAGGACTTATTGCATTAGCTGCCTTTGCACTGGTGTGGCTAATAATACTGCGCTACCCAATAGGGCAAGCAGTAGGCATTGTAAGTGCGCCCGATTTTGAACAAATAGCCCGCGATATATCAGGCTCCATTGGTTTAAGTAAGTTACTTGATTGGCCTGAGGCCGAATTTGCTATGTACTGGTTAATAGCCCTGTATAGCTTTCCTGTTTTTGGTTTGTTTATTTGTAGCGACCAAACGGTAGGCGATAGAGAGCGTGGCACACTAAGGTTTTTATCACTGCGCTCAACTCGCTTTGAAATACTGTTTGGTCGTTTTTTAGGGCAATTAGCGGTATTAGCCTGCTTAGTGGGCATTACTCTTGTGGCTACGCTTGCTGTACTAGGGTTTAGAGATCCTAGTTTACTTGCTGGTGGTGTTGCTCGTGCGCTTTCTATATTTTTAATATTAGTTGTTACTCTGTGCCCATTTGTAGCACTGATGACGCTAATAAATACCTTTGCTCGCTCATCGCGTTTATCTATTGTGTTGGCTATTTTATATTTTGCAGCAGGCAGTATTGTTGTGGGTATATTACAGTGGCAAATACCTGCATTAGGTCTGCTTGATTATTTATTTCCGGGTGTGCAAATAGAGTTATTAGCGGGGCAAAATTTACCATTGTTAAGCGCGGTGGCTATTCCTCTTATTCAAACAACTATTTTATTGGCTATTGCGCAACGTATTTTTGCAAGGAGCTCACTATGAGACCATTAATTACAGCTAGCGGTTTGAGTAAATCGTATGGCGCAAAATTGGCACTTAATAATGTGAACTTTGAAATTAATAAAGGCGCGCCGGTGGCGCTTGTTGGGCCAAATGGCGCGGGTAAAACGACCTTATTTAGTTTGTTATGCGGCTATATAGCGCCAAGTAAAGGCAGCCTTGAAATATTAGGGCATAAGCCTGGCAGCGCAGCTTTATTTAATAAAGTAAGTGCATTACCGCAAGACGCGCAGCTTGACCCTCGTTTTAATATAGATAAGCAACTCGCCTTTTATGCAAAGCTACAAGGTATGGGAGCAAAGCAAAGCCAAACTGAGGCGCTACGTGTACTTGATTTAGTTGGCCTAAAAGAAATTGCAAAGCAGCGCGCAGGGGACTTATCCCATGGTATGCGTAAACGCGTAACAATAGCGCAAGCACTTATTGGCTCACCACAAATTGTAATGCTTGATGAAGCAACTGCAGGGCTTGATCCGATTCATGCTAGAGAAGTACGCGAACTGGTATCTGAATTAAGTGAACAGGCTACGTTTATTTTAAGCTCTCACGATTTAACTGAACTTGAGCGACTATGCTCACAGGTACTTCATTTAGATAAAGGTGTACTGAGCGAGCATCAAACAAAAACAAATAATACCGATAAACATTTTTATACATTAATGCTAAGCGAAGCTTATCAAAATGTTGAGCAACAGCTTCAAGCAATTGCAGGTGTGAACCGCGTGTATATGAGCCAACATAAAGAGTATGTTGTTGAGTATCAGCCAACAGGTGAGCCGCTTGATATTGCACTACTGAGCTTTTGTCATCAGCACAATTGGCAGTACAGACAGTTAGTTAATGGACATACATTAGAGAATCAAATATTTAAACAGGAGAAAGTATAATGGGTTTACTTAGCGGACTTATAGGTAATGCAAGCGAAGTTGACGATTCTGATTTAGAAAAAATACTCGCCAATACATTAATTGAGGGTGAGCAAGTAGAAAAAGCATATAAAGTAGTACGTGATATGTTTATTTTTACTAATAAGCGCTTAATTTTAATTGATAAGCAAGGTATGACCGGCTCTAAAATGGAGATGGTAAGCGTTGCTTACTCTAAAATAACAAAGTTTAGTAAAGAAAGTGCAGGCCACTTTGACCTAGATGCCGAGCTAAAAATATGGGTTGGCTCAGATCCAACACCAATTAGTAAAGAGTTTAAATCTGGCGATAATATTAACGACGTTTATCGTATTATTAGCCAACACGCGCTTTAAGCTGCGGTACATGTTTTAAGTAGTTGTTGACTAAGTGTTGCAACTACTTTAATTTTACAGTTTACAACACTTCCTTACAATTAACTTAATAAATACAAATGGTTAGTTAAGTTTTTATTCAGTTTCTAAGCGTTAGCATGTGCATCGACTTTAGCAATACAGCTAGAGCATAAAAAGCAATGTACATAGGGAAGTCTTACAATGAAAAAATTAGCAGTTATTATTTCGAGCATTTTATTATCTAGCACTGCGGCTGCTGCAGACAGCTATAACTCAATTAGTAACCTAAGCTATAAAAATAGCGATAACAACGACACCGTTGCTGTAGATTCTATTTACTACTTATCACCTAAAAAAACCTTAGGTCCGTACGATCAGTTTGAATACATCAATAAACAAACTAACGTATATGGTGGCTACGCTGATGACGACTTTGGTGATGTTACAAAAGTTGGCGGTGAATACTTTATTAATGAGTTTGTTGTAGGCGCATCTTACGAGAATACAGACCCTGATTCAGGTTCTAACGGTGAACTTTATAAATTAACAGGTGGTTACTTTTTCAACCCAGATTTACTTGCAAAAGTAACACTAGTTGAAAACAAAGACGGCGATGATTACGCATTATTTGATTTAGCTTACAACCACATGCTTAACAGCACTGATTACGTAGGTGTTACACTTACATCAGACGATGACTTTGATTACCGCGCAGTTGCAGCTAAATACTTCATTGATTTACAGCAAGGTAACTACTTAACGTTTGAAGGTAAGTACGAAAGTATTGATGATGCCCAAAACCAATGGGTAGCAGAAACTAACTACTACTTCTCAAAGGCAACATCTGTATTTGCTAACTACAACAAGCAAGACACTTACAGCTTTGGTGCTCAACACTTCATTAATAAAAATGTTGGTGTAAAAGTGGGTTACGAAAACAATGCTGATGATTCTGATAACGATGCGTACTTTGCTAACATGCGTTTTCAGTTTTAATTAAGTCCCGTACTTAGTTAATACAAAAGTAATATTAAAAAGCCCGCTTAGTTAGCGGGCTTTGTTGTTTTTATACAAGTGTATTACTTTATTACCAGCCGCAGTTACGGCCTTCGTTTTGCTCATCTAGATATGTTTGTAATGGTGCAAAGTAATCGAGCATTGCTGTTGCATCCATTTGCTGTTTACCAGTTACGGTTTCAAGCGCTTCTTGCCATGGGCGAGACGAACCCATTTCAAGCATAGCGTTTAGCTTCTCCCCGGCTTCTTTTGAATTATAAATAGAGCAGCGATGGATGGCTTTATCGTTACCGGCAATTTCACATAAGCTGCGATGAAACTCAAATTGCAAAATATGCGCTAAAAAGTAACGTGTATAAGGTGTATTACCCGGAACGTGGTACTTAGCACCCGGATCAAAGTCACTTTCGCTACGTGCGATAGGCGCTTGAACACCTTGGTATTTTTCACGTAGTTCCCACCATGCTTTATTGTAATTTTCTGGTTGAACTTGCCCTGAAAATACCTGCCAGCGCCACTGATCAACCATTAAGCTAAATGGTACAAAAGCGACTTTATCAAGTGCCATTTTCATTAACAAACCGATATCTTTAGATTCATCAGGTACTTGTTCAAGTAAGCCGATTTCCTTTAAGTAACCTGGCGTAACCGAAAGTGCAATAGTGTCGCCAATGGCTTCATGAAAACCATCGTTTGCACTTTCTTGATAAAATAAAGGCTGCTTGTTGTATGCACGTTGATAAAAGTTATGACCTAGCTCGTGGTGAATAACTGAAAACTCTTCGCCTGTACGCTGAATACACATTTTAATGCGTAAATCGTCTTTGCTATCGATATTCCATGCTGATGCATGACACTGCACATCTCTGTCTTTTGGTTTAACAAACAATGAACGCTCGTAAAATGTCTCTGGTAGTGTGTCAAAACCCATAGAGGTAAAAAAGTTTTCAGCCCCTTTTACCATTTTAAGTTCGTCGTAATTATTTTGAGCTAATAACTCGGTTACGTCGTAACCCGGATCGGCGTTTTCTGGTGCAACGACGTCGTAAATATTACCCCATGCTTGTGCCCACATATTTCCTAGTAAGTGCGCTGGAATAGGTTGATCTTGAGGTACTTTATCGGTGCCGTACTTTTCACCTAACTTTGCGCGAACATGGCAGTGTAGCGAGTTATACAGTGGTTTAACTTGGCCCCAAATGCGGTCAAGCTCGGTGGTAAAATCGTCTGCAGGCATATCGTATTTACTGCGCCACATAGCGCCCGTATCGGCATAACCAAGCTCCTTTGCACCTTCGTTGGTCAGTACTACTTGTTGCTCGTAAAGTGAGCGCATTGGTTTTGATATTTGACGCCAGCCTTGCCATAAATCAAGTAGCTCGTTGTAATCTCGGCTGGTGGCCATTTTTGAGGTCATGTCGCCAAGGCTTAAACAGCTGCCGTCTTCTTTACAGTATTTACCTTTACCGTATAGCCCGCCAAGCTCTGCGACAATTTGTGAAAGTTGCGCTGTTTTATCAGCGTCTTGTGGGGCAGGAAGTGTAAGTGCTAGTTTTAGTTTATCAAGCTTACGGCGAGCATCGTAATCAAGCTCTAGTTCGTCGTATTTTGCAGCTTCATTGGCTAAACGCACGACTGTTTCGGTCATTTTACGGTTAACTTCAGCCGATAGAGCCGACGTATCATGAGTAATAAAGTTTGCGTAAATCCACTCTGCACGGCTCGATTCTAAATAAAGTGCACTTAGTTCTTTTTCTGTGTTTGTTATAAATGTATTTGCATCTTTAGCTGTTACATCTTTTTTAGTGTGTGCTGAATCGGTAGTGTCTATCGTTACTTGCGCATCGCAGGCTGTTAAAGCAAGGGTACTTGCTACCATTAAGGCGCTCATACTTAGTTTTAATCGAAAGGGGGTCATACTATTCCTTTAATTTATTGTTATTAAAACGTTGATAATAGCAGTGATGTTTAAAACAATAAAATGAATGCGTTAAGGCTCACGACTCGTCGTGCAATGATTGTATTTAAATTAAGATGGGTCATAATTAAGTTACTATTTTCATTCAATGTGTAAGGAATGTGCGCATGTTAATATTTATAATATTGCTGGTCGTGGTGGTGGTTATTTTTGCGGTTAAAGATATTCGCCTAAACTTGATTAGTCGTCCTACGTTTAAAATGTTTAAAAAGGTGCTTCCGCCATTATCGCAAACAGAGCGCGAGGCAATGGAAGCAGGTGATGTTTGGTGGGATGGTGAGTTATTTAGTGGTAACCCAGACTGGCAAAAACTGCACCGTTTTCCTAAACCAGAGCTTAGCGATAAAGAAAACGCATTTATGGCTAACCAAGTAGAAACCTTGCTGGCTATGCTTGATGATTATCAAATTGTACAAAAAGATAAAGACTTACCAAAAGAAGTGTGGGATTACCTAAAAACGGAAGGTTTTTTTGCGCTGATCATCCCAGAAAAATTTGGCGGGCGAGAGTTCTCCGCAATAGCTAATTCAACAATAGTGTCAAAAATTTCGACAAAAAGCTTAACTGCCGCAGTCACTGTAATGGTGCCTAATAGCTTAGGCCCGGGCGAGTTACTTCTCCATTATGGTACTAAAGAGCAGCAAGATCGTTGGCTGCCAAGTTTAGCAAATGGTACAGATGTTCCTTGTTTTGCATTAACGGGCCCAGAAGCGGGCTCTGATGCTGGCAGCATTCCAGATTCAGGCGTGGTGTGTATGGGGGATCACAATGGCGAGCAAGTAATGGGCCTGCGCTTAAATTGGTCAAAGCGCTACATTACGCTTGCACCTGTGGCTACTGTATTAGGTTTAGCATTTAAGATGTACGACCCAGATGCTTTGTTAGGTGATAAAAAAGAGTTGGGTATAACGTGTGCGCTTATACCAACCGATCACCCTGGTGTTGAAACAGGTGAACGTCATTATCCGCTTAATATGGCCTTTATGAATGGTACCACTTACGGGAAAGACGTATTTATTCCACTGGATTGGATTATTGGTGGGCAAGAATGCGCAGGTCGTGGTTGGAGAATGCTTGTAGAGTGTTTAAGTGCAGGGCGTGGTATATCACTACCAGCATTAAGTGCAGCAACTGGGCATTTAGCGTCTAAAATGACATCGGCATACGCCATGGTACGCCAGCAGTTTGGTGTATCTATAGGGCAATTTGAAGGTGTGCAAGAGGCACTTGCGCGTATTGGTGGTTTAACTTACACACTTGAGTCGTGTCGATTAATGACCGCAGGTGCAATCGATTTAAAATTAAGCCCGTCGGTTGTAACAGCTATTGCTAAATACCATATGACAGAAATGGGTCGTACAGTAATGAACGATGCTATGGACATTCATTCAGGTAAAGGAATTCAAGTAGGACCTAATAATTATTTAGCGCATGGCTATATGGGTATTCCGGTATCAATTACGGTTGAAGGCGCAAATATTTTAACGCGTAATTTAATGATATTTGGCCAAGGTGCAACACGCTGTCATCCATTTGTTTTAAAAGAAATGGAAGCCGCTGCAATGGAAGATGACGACGCAGCACTTGAACAGTTTGATGGCTTATTAATGAACCACATACTATTTGCTGCAAGTAATGCAGGTATGGCATTTGTGCATGGTTTAACACGTAGTTACTTTGCAAAAGCCCCTGTAGGTGGTGAAACCGCTGTTTATTATAAACAACTGAGCAGAATGAGCCGAGGGTTAGCTATTTGTACAGATGTTGCAATGTTAATGCTAGGCGGTGAACTTAAACGTAAAGAAATGATATCGGCACGTTTGGGTGATGTACTTAGTCATTTATATTTAGCATCAACCGTTTTAAAACGTTATGAAGACGAAGGGCGCCAACAAGCAGATTTACCATTTGTTAAGTACGCCATAGAAAACTCATTATTTGAAATTGGCCAAGCGTTTGATGGTTTTTTCAAAAACTTTTCAAATCCTGTTGTTAACTTTACCCTTAAACGCATCGTGTTCCCTGTGGGTAATCATTACCACAGACCAAGTGATGAAATAGCGCAAAGCATTTGTGAACGTATGACTCAGCCTGGTGTATTTAGAAATCGCTTAACACACTTATGTTATGTAGATGAAAATGCAGGCACTGGCGTAATGGAAAATGCATTTTTAGCAATGCACGACATGCAAGCGCAGTTTAAAGATTTAAAACAGTGGCAGCGCAAAGGCAAAGTGCCTGCAACGCTCGATATTGAAGGCGCGATAAATTATGCGCTTGAAAATAAGTTGTTAGAGCAAACAGATGCAGATGCAATGCATCATGCTAATAAGTTACGCAAGCAAGCCATCGCGGTTGATAACTTTCAGCCGGGTGAGCTTTAGTTAGTTAATGTTAGCCACTGCTAACATTAAAAAGGCCTTACATATGTAAGGCCTTTTTATTTAAGTTTAGATTTATTTGATCTAACGAGCGTAAGGGTCTGCAATTATCTTATCTATGTACCATTTGCCTTTTTTACGAAGCATTTTAACACTACGAAAATCATCAATTTTATCGCCATTTAAATAACCGGTAAAAATAAGGTTTATTTTAGTCTTATCACCGTATTGCTCACGAACGCTCATATTAGTCATATCAACTTCAATGGTTACTTCATCGTACTGCATATTTACTAAATTGCGCGAAAATTGTTTGGCCGTCCCGTATGACTTCATTATGCGGGTAAGATTTGGTGTTGCCATAGTACTGGCTTTTTGAAGGTCTTGCTGATTATAAAGTGCATCAAAGTAAGCGGTGGCTGTATCTCCTGGGTTATCGCCAAGTGTTTTTAGGTCATCTCCACAGCCTGCTAAAAACAGTAAAATGACAAAACTTAGTAAACTCGTAATTTTTTTCATGTTAATTATTATTAATTAATTTTTTAAAGTGTGTGGTTTATCAATGAAGATGTAAAGGTATGGCGGGTAATAAATAGATAATTGAAGAATAAATAATAAAAAAGGATGCCTAAAGCATTAATGCCGTTCACTTAAGGTGAGCGGCTTTTTTATTTCTAGCGTACCGCTGCGGTCTTGGCTTGACTGAGCGAGGAAAACTTC
>NZ_WTLB01000056.1 GCF_011378855.1 Pseudoalteromonas sp. Z1A8
AAATACTAGGCGCTGAGGCAAGCTCACTGACTTCGATGTGATAAATGATAGCTAATCATTTATCAATGAGAGATACAAGGCGCTGAGGTTGTTCACGCGAGGAGCGCAGTTTCTAATTACTTAACTACCCATCATAAAAACTGCGTTTTTAAACGCCAACAAGTTGTGCGTCTACAAGGATAAACATAATGCTGTGCATGAGTTGTAGGCGTTGAGCTTGCTCACGCGAGAAGCGCAGCTTCTAATTACTTAATCACCGAACATAAAAACTGCGCTTTTAAACGCCAACAAGTTGTGCGTCTACAAAAATAAACATAATGCCGAGCATGAGTTGTAGGCGCCGAACTTTCTCGCGCGAGAAGTCAGCTTCAGTATTTAATCATCGAGTGCCAAAGCTGTGTTGTATCTGCTTTATGTAGATTATTCATATTGTCTAAATGATTTACATAGCACTGTGACCCAACTTGAATTAACTCCTTTATTTTCAATGGTTTGTTTTCGGCATGCATTGTGCTTTTTAACTGTGTGTTTCGAATATTATTTTAATAATACTAATCTGCATATATATGGGGTCTATTTAACGTTAAGAAAATCACGCTAGAACTAGGCAATAATTTTTGTATCTAGTTGTTCTAAATGAAAGATTTTTAACGACGTTATAGTGCGATTTAATTCGTTAAATTGCTCAAAGATTTATGCAGGTTGGTATCAAATAAGGAGATCTCAATGAGTACATTACAAACAAGCACGCGTTTACAAGGCAAAAAAATTGCAATTTTAGCCACTGACGGATTTGAGCAAAGTGAGCTTTTATCTCCACGCAGCGCATTACTTGACGCGGGTGCAAATATCGAAATAGTGTCAATTAAAGAAGGTCAAATTACAGGCTGGGACGAGGATAAGTGGGGCGATAAAGTTACCGTTGATAAACTTGTAACGAATACAAGCCCAGCGAATTACGATGCGTTATTGCTGCCAGGTGGCTTGTTTAATCCTGATGCTCTTCGCCAAGACAAAGATGCAAAAGCATTTATTGATGGCTTTTTTAGCGCAGAAAAAAACAAACCCGTTGCTGCTATTTGCCATGCGCCGTGGTTATTAGCCGAAATTAATAAACTGCGCGACCGTACCATTACCTCTTTTCCAAGTATTAAAAGCGATTTAATTAATGCAGGCGCTAATTGGGTTGACCAAGAAGTATGTGTAGATAAAGGCTTAGTAACAAGCCGAAGCCCAGCCGATTTAGAAGCATTTAATGCTAAATTTATTGAAGAGATTTTAGAGGGTAAGCACCAAGCTCACTAAGTTGCTTTTTAAAATGTTTGGATATTGATAAAGCGTTTGATTTTGAAAAAACAAAAAAGGGCATTTTAAATGCCCTTTTTTAATGCGTATAAAAACACGCAGTATTTTAGTTACTTTAAAGCGATGTGGCTGCTTTCATATTAGCTACAAATGCTTTTAACTGAGCGGTCATTGCCGGTAAATCATTAAGGTTAGCTTCAATGATTTTAACCACAGCAGAGCCTGAAATAGCACCGGCTGCACCCGCATTAAGAGCCGCTTTTACATCATCTGGCGTTGAAATACCAAACCCTAAAAGAGCAGGGGCTGCATGGTATTCTTTTAACTTAGTAACAATGTTGCCTGCAGGCATTTGTGCTTTAGTATCGGTGCCGGTAACACCTGCGCGCGATAATAAATACGTGTAACCACGGCCGTAAGAGGCACACTGGCGAAGTGTGTCGTCATCTGCATTCGGTGTTGCGATGAATATTGGGTCTACACCGTTATCCATAGCTGACTTTCTAAACATTTTAGATTCATGCAGAGGCACATCGGCAACTAAAATAGAGTCTACGCCTACGGCTTTTGCATCTTTATAAAATGCTTCAATACCGCGCTTAAACACAAGGTTTGAATACAGTAATAAACCAATTGGAATATCGGCATTATACTCACGTATTTCTTTAATAATATCAAAGCAATCTTGCGTATTAATATGTACATCAAGAGCGCGAATATTCGCTTTTTGAATTACAGGACCATCAGCAATCGGATCTGAGAAAGGAATGCCAAGTTCAAGTGCATCAGCGCCCCCATCAATTAGGCTTTTAATAATTTCTATGCTTTGCTCTTTACCTGGGTCGCCAATTGTTACAAATGGTACAAATGCACCTTGTTTTTGCTCGTTAAGTGCTGCAAACATTTTGCCGTAACGATCCGTTTTTACTTGGCTCATAGCTGACCTCTTTCAGATAGTACGTTGTGAACGTGTGTTAAGTCTTTATCGCCACGA
This sequence comes from Pseudoalteromonas sp. Z1A8, assembly GCF_011378855.1. GTDB lineage: Bacteria > Pseudomonadota > Gammaproteobacteria > Enterobacterales > Alteromonadaceae > Pseudoalteromonas. The sequence goes on from NZ_WTLB01000056.1 coordinate 2,300, forward strand.
CCACTTAGGTTAATTATTAAAATGCTTTCTTCGGTTTGCTCTTCTGCGTACTTAAGAGCGTAAGCTAACGCATGGCTTGATTCAAGCGCCGGAATAATACCTTCGTTTTTAGCAAGCGATTGAAATGCATCAAGCGCCTCGGTATCTGTAATACCAACGTATTGAGCACGACCGGTTTCGTGTAAAAATGCATGCTGAGGACCCACTGCAGGGTAATCAAGACCTGCCGATACCGAGTAAGACTCTTCAATTTGACCGTCGTCATTTTGCATAATATACGTATAAGTACCGTGTAAAATGCCTTTAGTACCTTTACAAATTGTTGCACCGTGCTCATTTGTATCAAGGCCTTTACCTGCAGGCTCAACACCAATTAATTTAACGCTTGGCTCGTCAATAAAATCTGTAAACATACCAATTGCGTTTGAACCACCACCAACACAGGCAATAACAGCGTCAGGTAAACGACCTTCGGCTTTAAGTATTTGTTGTTTAGCTTCTTCACCAATAATTTTTTGATACTCGCGTACAATTGTTGGGAATGGGTGAGGACCCGCAGCAGTACCTAGTAAGTAATGCGCGTCTTGATAGTTTGCTGACCAGTCACGCAGCGCCTCGTTTACGGCATCTTTTAATGTGCCAGAACCTGCTGTTACCGGTATAACTTCTGCGCCCATTAGTTTCATTCTAAATACGTTAGGTTGCTGACGTTCAACGTCTTTCGCGCCCATGTAAATACGACACTTTAAACCTAGTAGTGCACATGCAAGTGCAGTTGCAACACCATGTTGACCCGCGCCAGTTTCAGCAATTACTTGTTTTTTACCCATACGCTTAGTAAGTAGCGCCTGACCAAGTACTTGGTTTGTTTTATGTGCGCCACCATGCAGTAAATCTTCACGCTTTAGGTACAGTTTTACTTTTGGATTTTTAACTAAATTGCGCGTTAAAGTAAGTGGGGTAGGACGACCCGCATATTCGTTTAATAATTTACTTAGCTCAGCCTGAAACTCAGGATCTTTTTGTGCTTTGTTAAATTCGTTTTCTAACTGCTTAAGCGCAGGGACAAGTAACTCGGGTACAAACATACCGCCAAACTCGCCAAAATAAGCTGGATTTTGCATTTTAACCTCAATAATTTCTGATGCTTGTAAAAGCATTATGTAATTTGTTAGGGCACTTTTTACCCGCAGACTCTTCAACGCCTGAGTTTAAGTCAAGGCCTAATGCACCTTTTAAAAGCGCATCTTTAATATTGTCTGGATTTAAGCCTCCAGCGAGCATAAATGGTGTAGTTGCATCACTAAGCACCGACCAATCAAATGCTATACCTGTACCGCCAGCTTGGGTGTCGCTGTGCGTATCGTAAAGATGACGGTCAACGCCTTTTACAGGCGTTGGTAAAGCATCTTTAATAGCTTGGGCTTTCCAAATTTCGCAATCAGTTGGAAGTTGTGTACGCAGCTCAGCAATGTAATCGTCACTTTCTTGTCCATGTAATTGAACTGCCGCCAATTTTAACACACTTGCGTATTGAGCAACTTGCTCAATGGGAGCATCGACAAATACACCTACAAAATTAAGCGGAGCACTTTGGCTAAGCTCTCTTGCGCAATCTAAATCAACATAACGCGGCGATTTAGGGTGAAAAATTAAACCACCGTAAACAGCACCATTTTTATAAGCGGCTTGTGCATCTTGGCTACGTGTTAAACCACATACTTTATTGTCGCCTAAAATAACACGGCGACATGCTTGCTCTAAATCGCGCTCGCTCATAAGTGAGCTGCCAATTAAAAAGCCATCACATAATGGAGCTAAACGTTTTACGTCTTGATGGGTGTAAATACCCGATTCCGAAATAACCACTTTATCCACAGGTATAAGTTTGCGTAGCTTTTCGGTAGTGGCTAAATCGGTGCTTAAATCGCGCAAATCGCGGTTATTAATACCAATAATTTGTGCATTAAGCGCAAGTGCGCGGTGTACTTCTTCTTCATTACTTACTTCGGTTAATACCGACATATTCAGAGAATCGGCAACCGCATGTAGAGCTTTATAACTTTCGTCATCAAGTACCGAAAGCATAAGTAATATAGCATCGCCGCCATAAATTCGTGCCATGTACACTTGGTATTCGTCTATAAAAAAGTCTTTACAGATAAGCGGTTGTTCTACTTGGCTGCGTACAAATTCGAGGTAGTCAAAGCTGCCTTGAAAATATTTAGCATCAGTTAGTACGCTCATGCAGGTGGCGTATTTTTTATAAACCGAGGTGATTTCGGTTAAATCAAATGGCTCACGAATAAGCCCTTTTGATGGAGATGCTTTTTTACACTCTAAAATAAACTGTGTGCCAGGCGCTGCAAGTGCTTTATAAAAGCTACGGCTGGTAGGCACTGCAAGGTGTTTAAAGCTTTCAAGCGGACGCGCGGCTTTACGCTCAATCAGTTCTAATTTTTTATCAGCAACAATTTTGTCTAATACGTTAGCCATGACTTACCTCAATAATTGCATTTAATGTGTTCATGGCCTTGCCTGAACTTAATAATGTATTTACTTGCTGCGCACCTTCTTTTAAAGATTGCGCTTTACCTGTTAGGTATAACAATGCAGCTACGTTAACCACAATGGCGGCATTGTGAGCTTCTGTGCCTTTACCCTGTAAAATAGCGAGGCTTGCATTTGCGTTGTATTGTGGACCTTCACCAGCGAGCTGTTCAAGTGAATAGTTTGCAAGGTCAAAGTCGCTAGGGTTAAGTGTGTACTGTGTAATTTCACCATTGTTAAGCTCAACTACCGTTGTTGGGCCGTGTAGGGCAATTTCGTCAGTCCCCGAGCCGTGGACGATCATAGCGCGCTTTGTGCCCAATGTTTTAAGTGTTTGCGCCATTGGCATACATAACGCCTCGTTATACACGCCTAACAATTGCACGTCAGGTGCAGCTGGGTTAGCAAGCGGGCCTAAAATATTAAAAATAGTACGTGTTTTAAGCGCTGTACGTACGCCCATCGCATGGCGTACACCGCTGTGATAATGCGGTGCAAACAAAAAGGTAAAGTTAGTTTGCTCTAGGCACTTTGCTGCTTGTTCTGGGCTCATATCTATATTAATGCCCAGGGCTTTTAGTAAGTCGGCTGAGCCTGAATTACTCGATACACTGCGATTACCATGTTTTACCATGTTAATACCAGCAGCTGCGGCAACAATAGCGGCTGTTGTGCTTATATTAATGGTGTTTGAACCATCGCCACCGGTGCCACAGCTATCGGCGAGTTGCGCGCTAGTTGTATTAAAGGCAACGGCGTTTTCACGCATAGAGGCCGCAGCGCCTGCAATTTCGTCGCTTACTTCGCCTTTAATTTTAAGGCTTATAAGTAGGGCAGTTAGCTCAATTTCACTCATGTTGCCTTGCATTATTTCATCAAACAGTGCTTTAGAGTCGGCGTAGCTTAATGATTGCCCAGTAATTAGTTGCTCAATAGCGTGTTGAACATTGATGGGCTTTTCTGGTTGTGTACTCATAATGTCCTCTTTTATTTAGCGCGTGTTAGGTAAGCGACGCTTTGCTGAAGTAGCATTGCGCCGTTCGGCGTTAGTATTGATTCTGGATGAAACTGGTAACCCAATGCGTTGTCATCATGATGATAAATAGCCATAGGTATATCTTCATATTGGGCAATTACCTCAATATTGTCAGGCACTTTTGTTGCCATTAATGAATGATAACGTGCAACAGGCATTGTATCTCCCATACCATCAAATACAGGGTGCTCGCCTAAATTAATAATTGAAGACTTACCATGTACGGTTTCACCGGCATGACCGATTACTCCACCATAGCTTTGGGTTAACGCTTGTTGACCCAAACAAATACCCAGCATAGGGAAGTGCCCTTTAGAGAGCTCAATAAGCTCCATCAAACAGCCTGCATCGCTTGGCGTGCCAGGACCTGGCGAAAGTACTAATAGTACTTGACCTTGTTCTTGGCGCATTTTGTTAAAAATAACCTCAGCGCTAATGTTGTTTCTGTAAACAACCAGTTCGCAGCCAAGCATCGTAAGCTCATCAACAAGGTTATATGTAAATGAGTCAAAGTTATCTAAAAAATAGATTTTAATAGGATTAGCTTCACTCATTCTATACCGCCTTGTAAGTAGATTTAATGGCGGTAATAACCGCTTGTGCTTTAGCGCGGGTTTCGTTTGCTTCAGAAATAGGATCTGAGTCAAACACCACACCGGCACCAGCCTGTACATAAGCTATATTATTTTTAACAAAAGCAGAGCGAATAACAATACAGCTATCCATCGTGCCATCGCCCGTTAAGTAACCTACAGCACCACCGTAGCTGCCACGGCGCTTGCCTTCTGTTTGACGTACCAGCTCAGCAGCACGCACTTTTGGTGCACCAACAAGTGTGCCCATGTTCATACACGCTTGATAAGCATGCAGAGCGTCAAGCTCTGGTTTTAAAGTACCTACTACGCGTGACACTAAATGCATTACTTGCGAATAGCGGTCTACTTTTAATAGTTCTTTTGCAAAACGAGTACCTGCAACACTAATACGGGCTACATCGTTACGGGCTAAATCAACCAGCATTAAATGCTCGGCGCGCTCTTTTTGATCGTTTCTTAGTTCAAGCTCAATACGGCTGTCTAGGTCTGGGTTTATTTGCCCATTAGCAAATTTACCACGCGGACGAGTACCCGCTATTGGATATACCTCTACTTGCTGAGATTGCACCGTATATTTAAGTGCTGACTCGGGAGATGCGCCAAATAATGCAAAGTCTTCATCGCGCATATAAAACATATACGGGCTTGGATTTTGTTTTTTAAGTTGGCTATACGCATGTAAAGCGTCAGGGCAAGGCAAAGAGAAGGTACGCGACGGCACTACCTGAAAAATATCGCCATCAACAATATTCTTTTTAAGCTTTACTACTTGCTCACAGTACGTTTCGTCATTTATATCAACGCTTACGTCACACTCGCCGCTTTGCATATCGGCACTAAATTCAGCAGCGTTATCACATAGTGTATTTAAGCGTTCAAGCTCTTTACCAACTTCAAAGCAGTTTGCATGTACGTCTGGCCCGTTAAATACATTACCAATAAGCTCAGTTGTTTGTTTTTGATGATCAATAACCACTAAGGTTTCGGCTAAATAAAATACGTAATCTGGGCAGGTGTTTTCGCCGTCTGGCACGTCACTTAACTGTTCAAAATTTGCCACCATGTCGTAGGCAAATACACCGCCTAAAAACACCGAGAAAGGATTGTTAGTAGTACTTTTAATACTGTTAATACAAGTACGTAATGCGCTAAATGCATTATCGGCAACCAGCTTGCTCGCTTCGTCAATATCATTATTAGCGCTTAAGTACTCAAGCGTTAATGTTGTATCGTTTAGCGTGGCTGTACAGCTTTTAACATTAGCGTGTAAGTAGCTAAGTAATTGTTGCCCGTTATTTGACTTTGCAGTAACGGTTACCGTTTTACCTTGGCATACAATGCGCAGGGCACAATCGACTAAAATTAAACTTTTTACACTGTCTTTAGAATCAATCTCAGCCGATTCAAGCAGTAGTGAGTTAGGCTTATCAAGTGCCGCATATAATGCAAGCGGGCTACTAATATAGTCGCGTACTTGCGTAATGCTTGTTACTTCGCCTGGTGTGGTAGTTATATGACTAAAAATCAAACCTCATTCCCTCAAAAAATTAAACCCCGCAATGCTGTGCAATGCGGGGTTTGAATAACGATATCTAAATTACAAACAGATCATTACCGTCCCGCTATATCAGGCGCCACCACCAACGATGTGTAAGAGTAAGACCGCTATTCATGTTTTTCTGCCTCAAAATTTATTAAATATTTTTAACGTATACGTTTCGTAAAATTTAGTTATAAAAAAACCCGCATAGTTGCGGGTTTTGAATTTTTGTTAGACACGACAATTCATCACCCGATAATTACGAGTGCCACCACCAAATAGTGTTTAAGTTTGAATTGATCATTATTGTTAATTCTTAATGTGTCTGAAAGTGGCTACAGTAAAACGTATCTTATGCTTTTGTGTCAAGTGTTTATTTAAAACAATTTAGTCAAAAAAGTTGTTATACTTACATAAACACCACTAACCCTTAATTTTAAGCAGTTTTCTTTTGATAAAATATGATTTACATAGCCATACCACACATTCAGACGGGCGTTTAACGGTTGAAGAATTATTGCATCGCGCTGTTGATAAAAATATTGATGTGTTTGCTATTACCGATCATGACACTGTGGCGGCAATTAAGCCTGCGCAGCAATTTATTAAAGCTGAAAACTTACCGCTTTCATTAATAACGGGTACCGAAGTGTCTACCAAATGGGAGAGCTTTGAAATTCATATTGTGGGTTTAAATATTGATATTGATAATATTGACCTCACCTCTTTATTATCGGCACAGCAGCAAAAGCGAGAAGAGCGTGCACTAGAAATTGGTGTTCGCCTTGCAAAAAATGGTTTTGATGGCATATACGAACAAGCTAAAGAGCTGGCAAAAGACGCGCAAATTACACGTGCACATTTTGCACGCGCACTAATAGAGCGCGGCGTTGCTAAAAATTTCCCGGGTGTTTTTAAAAAGTACTTAGGGCGTGGCAAAACAGGCTACGTACCAAGTTGCTGGTGCACCATGCAAACCGCTATTGAGGCCATACATGCCGCTGGTGGTGTTGCTGTACTTGCGCATCCAAGTAGCTATCAAATGTCAAACAAGTGGCTACGCAAATTATTAGTAGAATTTAAAAGTGTAGGAGGGGACGCAATGGAAGTTGCACAACCTCAACAGGCGCCAAGCGAACGTCAATTTTTAGGTGAACTCAGCCGTGAGTACGAACTACTTTGCTCGCAAGGGTCTGATTTTCATTTTCCGACAAGCTATTTAGAGCTTGGCAAAAACTTATACCTACCTAAAGATTGCCAAGGTGTTTGGCAAGCTTGGGAAGGACAAGAAGGGGCATTATTATGAGTCAATTATTTCACATTCATCCAGATAACCCGCAACCAAGACTGATCAGTCAAGCTGTTGATATTATTAAGCAGGGCGGCGTTGTTGTTTACCCTACAGATTCGGGCTACGCCATCGGCTGTAACATTGGTAATAAGCAAGCCAAAGAGCGCATAGAGCGCATTCGCGGTATTGAAAAAAATGATAATTTTACGCTAGTTTGTCGTGACTTATCTGAGCTTGCTACTTATGCACGTGTAGATAACCAGCTATTTAGACTTATTAAAAATAATACACCAGGGCCTTATACCTTTATTTTTAAAGGCACAAAAGAGGTTCCTAAACGTTTATTAAACGACAAGAAAAAAACGATTGGTATGCGTGTAATTGAGCATCCAATAGCGTGCGCATTACTTGCTGAACTTGGCGAGCCGCTCATGTCATGTTCGTTAATTTTACCGGGTCAGCAATTTACAGAATCAGATCCTGATGAAATATTAGAGCGACTAGACAAACACGTTGATTTAATTATTCACGGTGGCTACTTAGCCGAGCAAGCAACCACAGTAATTGATTTATCAGAAGATGAAATTAAAATTTTACGTGTTGGCTGTGGCGATACAAGCCCGTTTGAGTAATAACAAGTGAGCGAAAGTACTGCTGATACAAAAAGTAGTGAAAAGCCAGTGCAGCAAAAGCTGCCACTGGCTTTTTTGCATGGTAAAGCGGTTGTAGATAAACCCGAAGATTTATACATTCCACCAGATGCGCTCGAAATAATATTAGAAACCTTTGAAGGCCCGCTCGATTTACTGCTGTATTTAATTAAAAAGCATAAGCTTGATGTGCTTGAGCTTTCTATTTTTAGTATTACAGAGCAGTACGTAAGTTACGTTGAAATGATGACCGAGTTTCAACTCGAACTTGCGGGTGAATATTTAGTAATGGCTGCGTTACTTGCGCAAATTAAGTCGCGCTTATTATTGCCAGTACATGAAGAGCTTGAAGAGGAAGAAGATCCTCGTGCTGAGCTTATTAAACGCCTGCAAGAGTATGAGCTATTTAAAAAGGCCGCCGAAAACCTCGACGATATCCCTCGTGTTGGTCGCGATATTTTTATAGCGCATGCCGCTATGCCAATAAGTGAAGACATAAGTCAAAACCTCCCTGAACTTGAACTTAAAGACTTAATGCTGGCGCTGAGTGATGTAATGGCGCGCGCAAAAACGTTTGAGCATCATCAAATTACTGCAGAAGTACTCTCGACCCGAGAGCGTATGAGCCAAATATTACAGCAATTATCGCAGGCAAAAACCGCAGTAGTATTTAATAAACTGTTTACGCCAAGCGAAGGACGAAGTGGTGTAGTCGTGAGCTTTATTGCTATGCTAGAGCTTATTAAAGAAGGGCTTGTAACCTGCTTGCAAGTAAATTCTGAGAGCTTAATTTATGTCAGCTTAAGTGAGCAATCCACTCTATAAAATTATCTGTTTAATCTCATACCAACCTGCATGAATATTTGAGCAATTTAACGAATTAAATTGCACTATTACGTCGTTAAAAATTTTTTATTTAGAGCAACTAGATACAAAAATTTCTGCCTAGTTCTAGCGTAATTTTCTTAACGTTAAATAGACCCTATATACAAGCAGATTGGTATTATTTGCAAAACTGACTTTAAATATCAAAGTTCTGTGCGTGTACGCACGTAAAGTGTTTGTAAATGTTATTTTCATTTACCTCTTTGCACTATATTGTAACGTCATTGCATTATAGGACGTTACACATGTTTAAAAATACACCTTCATCTTACGGACTTGTCGCCATTATTTTACATTGGCTCATGGCGCTAACTATTTTTGGCCTGTTTGGTTTAGGTTTATATATGGTTGAGCTTACTTATTACGATAGCTGGTATAAAGGCTCGCTCGATTTACATAAAAGCATTGGTATTTCGCTTGTGGCCGTATTTTTATTTAGAATTTTATGGCGTGCTTTATCTACACAACCTAAACCATTAGGTGAAAGTAAAGGCATGAACCAATTAGCGCATACTGCGCATATTGCTATGTATATTATTTTGGCCGTTATTGTTGTTGCAGGGTATTTAATATCAACCGCAGACGGGCGACCAATAGAAGTGTTTACCTTATTTAACGTATCAGCGCTTGATTTTGCTTTTGATGACCAAGCCGATATTGCAGGGAAAGTACATTATTATGGCGCGTGCACATTAATCGGGTTTGCAGTATTGCATGCACTAGGGGCGTTAAAACATCACTTTATCGATAAAGATAAAACCTTAATAAGAATGATCAAACCATTAAAGGATGATTAAAATGAAAAAATTATTAGTAAGCACAGCCGTTTCGGCTGCAATGATGTTATCGGCAACAGCCGCTAATGCAGCTGATTATGTAATTGATACAAAAGGCGGGCACGCATCTGTTAACTTTAAAATTAAACACTTAGGTTACAGCTGGTTATATGGTCGTTTTAATACTTTTGACGGCAAATTTAGTTATGATGCTAAAAATCCTGATTCGTCAAAAATCATGGTAAATATTGATACCACTAGCCTTGACTCTAACCATGCAGAGCGTGATAAGCACTTACATGGTAAAGATTTTTTAAATGTAGATAAATACCCAAAAGCGACATTTAAAAGTACAAGTATTAAGTTTGATGAAGACGGTGAAGAGGCCGACGTAACCGGTGAATTTACGCTGCATGGCGTAACCAACACTATTACCTTTGAAATAGATAAAGTGGGCGAAGGTAAAGATCCATGGGGCGGTTACCGCGTAGGTTTTGAAGGCGAAACCAGCCTTAAACTTAGCGACTACGGTATTGATTACAACTTAGGACCTGCTTCTACTCATGTTGATATTATTTTATCAATAGAAGGCATTCGTCAGTAATAGCATTATTAAATATAAAAACGCCACTTACTGTGGCGTTTTTTTTTGCTTTATAGAAACTTAAATCAAGCAACTTTAGTCTGTTTATTTTGTGCTATTTATGCGCGACTTTAATAAAGGCCTTAAATGTTCAGGTAACCAACGCATAAGTAAATCATTATAAGCCTGCGTTTTTTTAATAACTTTAAGCTGCTTATTAAGAGTAGCAATGTTTTCTGCGCCTTGCTCGTTTTTAGTACAGCCAATAAAACCATAACTTAACGCAGGTGATTCGGTTAATGGACGCTGCGTTAAGTTCTCTTCAAAGTGCATTGATTTAGCTAAATAATAATGCTCACTCGGGTAACCCAGTAAAATATCAATCCGTTTTAAGTTAAGCATATATGTAAGGCTCGCTAAGCTATCGCGGGTGGGTCTTATTACCAAATTGATATTGGGTGTACTGTTTATCAAGGAGTCTATCTCTTGCCCATAAGAGCGGCTCATAGAGACTCCAAGCGTTAGTTTTCTATCTTGTAATAAATCAAGTAGCGATACTTCACTTGAATCCTCAATATTTAGCGCGTCAGCTAGTCGTTTATGCAGCGCAATAGAAGGCGAAAGGCCTGTTGTTGAGCTTTCGTCTGTAAAATAAATGTGCTCTTTTCTGTCATCGTTTTTGTAAAGCGATAATGCACACACATTATGCGAATTATTCGAAAGCTCTTGAATTACTTTACCTGAGGGAATGATCATTCGTTTAAATGTAATAGTGGGGAGTTGTTTTTCAAGAAGTGCAATTATGCTTTCGTCACGGCCTTGATATTGGTACTGACCATTTAAAATATAGTAGGGTGCAAAGTCGTGCGCTAACCAAGTAATAGTTCTTGCATTACTGATTGAGCTCAAACTGAAAAATAGTAAGAAAGTTAAAAATATACGGAGCATTACAACAGCTGCCAGTAATTATTATTGTAAAACTATTGTAACCAATAAAGAGCTAAAAAGTAAAATGCCAGCAACGAGGCTGGCATAATATCTTATCAATAATTGCAATAATAAAAAGGCAATTAAAGTTATGTGTTGCTTAGTTAGCTTTTAGCCACTTAACAAACTGGCGTGCATCACTCGCTTTTTGAAACAATGCATTTTTTAAACCTTGTGTATCACTGAAGATTACACGATGTTTGTTTACTGAAATTGATTGCACTGGATGTGCGATTTGGATCATAGACCCATTATATTTATAAGACATAATAAAACTCACTTTATTCTTGTTATTTATTCTGCGCTATAATTTTATAGCAAATTGCAGTCAATAAATAAACGATGTTGTGTTTAGCTTCATTACAGTGTTGACGATCTTTATGACACTTTTGCGATGATAGTAAAAAATCATCTCGGTATTATTCAAGGGGTTCTCGCCGTACAATAACTTAGCTTTCAAATATACGTTTTGCGGGGCTTACTGGATCAGGGTAAATGGTTAACCGCGGCGGTTTCTTTAAACCAGAGAGGGAAGGTAACTTATATATATATTGTGTGCAAGCTATTTTTGTAAAAATATTTATAATAAATCTTATCAACCGCTTACAAAGCCCATTTTTAGTTACCAAAGGATAAGTATGAATTACCTAATAGTGAGTGATATTTATGGTGTAACACCCACTTTAATGAGGTTGTCAGAAGTAATTAGCGCAAATATGGCTATTATTGACCCCTACAGTGGTAACTATCAACCTATTGAAAATAAACAAAATAGTTACGATAACTTTATGCAGCAGTGCGGTCATGATGAGTACACTGCTAAAGTTCAAAAATGCTTTGAGAACCTAACCGTACCAACTATCTGTATTGCGTTTAGCGCGGGAGCAAGTGCGGCATGGCGGGCGCAGTTATTAACAGGCAATACACACCTTAAAAAATTAATTGGCTTTTATCCGTCGCAAATTAGACATAATTTAAATTTAAGCGCAAAAGTACCCTGTGAGTTCATATTTCCAGCAAGTGAGAGTCACTTTAATGTTGATGAAGTTATTAAAGCTTTAAGCACCAAAGCGGATGTTAAGTGCTATAAAACCAATTTTTTGCATGGTTTTATGAACGAGTACTCAACCAATTTTAATGCGCAAGGGCTGGTTGAATATAGTAACTATATAAAACAGAGCCGCTTTTAAAGCGTGTTTAACTGCTCTTTATTAATATCAGGAAAGTCAGTACGAGTATTATATTTTGCATAGAGTGTTGTAAAAACGCTACTACCGGATAGCTTATCTAACTCTTTTATAAATGTTTTAGCATTTGAGCGAGCGGGTCTACAGCATACTTGATACTGTTTTATTATACCCGAGACCGATAACCCTTGTTTTTGTAGCTCTAAATCAGCCTGTGCAAAAAAAGCTGCACCAGTCCAATAAATACGTTGTTGGGCGCGTTGTTTCCACATATCAGCAGAGAGCTCATTAAGTGGCTGTGTTTTAGTTTTAGTTTGCAGGCGGGCACGGTCAAATCCTGCATTTAAACGTTGTACAAACTGTGGCTGGGTAATTATACCGCTGTCACGCATTATTACGTTTTGCATATAACTGGCAAAACCTTCACTTAGCCAAAAGCCAGAGTAAGGAAGCAGCGGTAAGTATAAATGCGAAAGTTCATGGTATAGCGTCCAATCTTTAGTGAATGCATTTAAACTGGCGTAGCGATCTATATGTAGCTCAAGCCCATCGGGGTTATTGCGCTTAACTGTAGCCCAAGGTACAGGCTCAAAAGCAACGTATTGTGGTTTTAAATAAATAGGCAATGTGGTTTGTTTTAAAGGCCCCAGTGTATTTTGTGTTTTTTCAACACTTTGATTAACCCATGTAGACACTGTTTTTTGAGCATTACTTGAGAGTGAGTTAAGGTTATGTATTACCACTTCAACGGCTAACGCGTTAAAAGAGCTGATTGATAGTAGCAGTACAAAAAAGAATCTCATTAAAGTGCTCCGCTGTAATTAATAACTGGTACGAAAATTCTAATATACAAGACCAACTAAATGGATAAATAATCACGCCTAATTCTTTATTTTTTAAAATGATAGTAACTATAAAAGTACAAATACAGACACTCCTAGCTAAGCATGGTTTAATCAATTAATCGTTATTTTAAGTTAGGTTTTAGCCATGACGTATCAGCATATTCAAGTTCCTGAGCACGGCCAAAATATCACTATTAATGCACAAGGACATTGGCAAATACCGTTAGAACCTATCATTGCCTTTATTGATGGCGATGGCGTGGGGCTAGATGTTATGCCGGTAATGCGCCATGTTGTTGATAGCGCCATTACTCACTGCTATAAAAAGGATAGGAAAATTCATTGGATGCAGGTTTATAATGGCGAGCAGGCGGCAAAGCTGTATGACGGTGACTGGTTTCCACAAGAAACAATTAACGCGGTACGTGCCTGTAAAATTGCCATAAAAGGGCCGTTAACCACACCACTGGGTGGTGGTTTTAGATCGCTTAATGTAGCACTCAGGCAAGAAATGGATTTGTTTGTAAATATGCGCACCATAAAAGGTTTTAGTGCGCTCCCTTCTCCTTTAAAAAATCCATTTTTAACAAACATAACAGTACTTCGTGATAGCAGCGAAGACGTGTACTCAGGTATTGAGTGGCAAGCAGGCAGTGTAGAAAGCGAAAAAATGCTCGACTTTTTATGTGAGGAAATGGGGGTAACCCGCTTAAGGTTTTCACAAGAGTGCGGAATTGGTATTAAAAATATATCTAAAGAAGGCTCTGAGCGATTAGTGCGTTATGCCATTAACTATGCACTTAAGAACGATAGTGAATCTCTAACGCTAGTACACAAAGGTAATGTACTTAAATTTACCGATGGAGCATTTAAGCGTTGGGGGTTTGCACTTGCTCAAAACGAGTTTAATGCCACTGCACATGAAAATGGGCGTTGGCTGCAAATAGAGCGAGCACATCAAGCGCCCTTAATTATTAAAGAAGTCATAGCCGATAACATGCTGCAGCAATGTTTAATGCACCCAGAGCAATTTGATGTAGTGGTAACTACTAACCAAAACGGCGACTTTTTAGCTGATATGCTCAGCGCGCAGGTTGGTGGTGTTGGCATAATGCCTGCTGCAAATTTAAATAACGATGTCGCATTTTTTGAGCCCACACATGGCACGTTTGAGCGTATAGCAGGGCAAAACAAAGCAAACCCAAGTAGCAGTATTTTAAGTGCAGTATTAATGCTTAAATTTATGGGGTGGGAAGAGGCTGCATTACTCATAGAAAATGCCTTAGAGCAAACATTTAAAAGCGGTGAAGTAACCTTTGATTTAGCACAAGAGCACACAAATAACTCAAGTATTCATAACTCGATAACCTTAACTTGTACTGGCTTTGCAAAGAAGGTTATCGATCACTTTTAAATACATCCATTATTAAGCTGCTGAGGCTGTTTTTACTCTGTGCATACAAGAGCGGTTAGTTAACTGCGCTGCACGATGGTAAATCTCATGTGCTTCAGGTTCATCGCACTGCGTACCACTAAGCGTATCCATTAAAGCTACAACAATAATTGCAGGAACCTGGCAGCAATATTCGTCTAAAACGGCTTCTGTAGTTTGTGCATCAACATGGCAAAGCGGGTGGTTTTTAAGTTGGTATGCGTTTAATAATGTATCAACTTCTAATACATCATCTGGTTGATGTTTTGTTTTACGGCATTTACAACCAAACTCATCAACTAAAGTAGCTAATGCTTGGTAAGTTTCAGTGGTGTTAGCTTTAGTGCATAACTGCTCTTCAATGAACTGATGCAAGTTAGCATCGATGAATAATCCGTCTTGTCGTGTGAAAGTTGCTGTCGTTGGCATAATAATTACTCTTAGTTTGTTGGCTTAACTTCACTCTAGCGCTAAGTGTATTATTAATGAAATTGTTGTTTTCAATAACTGATATTGATTTTATCAATAGTAAATTTAATAGCTAATAAAACGCAGAAAACAACCTTAAATAATGCCAATTAATTTGGTGCAAAGTCGTGAGAGTGTGCACAAAACTGGAACAAAGGGAGGAGTTGAGGAATAAAGAAGGATTCTTAGTTAATTGTTTTTATTAGATTTTAATTTTTTAGTGAAGTTGGTACTAAGCTTGCTAATAATACACTGTAGGTAGATTCCTATATCGACGATTTCCAAAAGCGCCACGGTATTTTCCCAAAGTTGAATACCATGGCGCTTTTTTATTTTTCGAGTGTATTTTATTTAGTCGTAACAATGGCAATAAAATTAGCAATGTTAAATTTTAATAAAGTAGGGAATTGCCACTAAAATAGCGCCTACAATAAGCAGCATACTTACACTGGTCATAAAGTACGGAAACACTAATAACGACAAACCAATACAAAATGGCACTACGGCTTTTTTTCTTCGTCCGTAAGTAAGGTAGCCAATACCTATGCCGCCAAACAAAACACTCCACGCAATTATTGATGCACTATCCATTTATTCTCCATTTGCAGCTATTGTATAAAACCGAGTATATGTGAAATACATAACACAACATTTCAGCATTTAATTTATCTGTCCGCAATTGTTTTAGCAAATGCTAATAACTCACGTCTTAACCATTGGTGCGCAGGGGCATGGTGCAGCAGTGGGCTCCATATCATTTTCACCTCAATAGGCACTATTTGAAATGGCACCGGGCTGATTACTAAATCAGTATGAGAAGTTAATAACTTAGCTTGCCTGCGCGGTAGGGTGGCAATAAGTTCCTCTGATTGGCAAAGCAGGCTTGCAACCATGTAGTGGCGAGTAAAAACACGTATTTTACGGGTTTGTTCGAGTTGCCAAAGCGCTTCGTCTACCCAGCCTAATTTTTGCTTTCCCGATTTATTAGTAACAGCAGCCTCTGGCCCCCAACCTGCACGGTTTACCCAAATATGTTCTTTTTTTAAGTAGTCGTCTAACCCTGAACGTTGTAAAAATGTATTTTTAGGATGCGTTAAACAACAGTAGTTATCGCGCCAAACACTGGCTTGATGAAACGAGCGTGGTAGGCCATTAAAGCGGTTTATGGCTAAATCTATAGTGCCTTTTTCCATGTCTTGCAGGTTTACGTCGCTTGGGCTTAATACATCAAAATTAATACCGGGGTTTTTACTTAGCTGCGCGGTTATAAAAGGGGCTATTAAGGTTGACTCTATGTAGTCGTTTGCCATTATTCTAAACGTAACTTCAGCCGTTGCAGGGTTAAATTGCTCACTAGGCTGCGTAATAGCTTCGGCCATTTTTAATAGCGCCTCAACCTCAGGCTTTAATGCAAGTGCTTTAGCTGTTGGCGTCATTGATCCTGCGGCACGCACAAGTAGCGGATCGTCAAATAAATCGCGCAAACGCTTTAATGCGTTACTCATAGCAGGTTGCGTAAGCGCGAGCTTGTTAGCCGCTTTCGACACACTTTTTTCATCAATGAGCACGTTTAAGTACACTAATAAGTTGAGATCGACATTACGTATATTCATATGATCAATTTTATTTATATGCTTTATTAATTATCTAAATTAAAGCCTGCTTGCTAAGGTGTAAACAATTAATAAAAAATAACCGCCATAACTGGCATCAATATAAGTGCTGTATTTATGCAAAATAGGCTAACAAATCAATCTAATAATGCGCTACAACACGTTGTAGCCAGTAAGCTTGCACGATCTATTTTTGCTGGATTTGAGGCGATGTTTTCGCAATTTTTAAATATTACATTGGGTGCACAAAGCCGTTTTGAACAACAAAAATACCATGATGTACAAAGCGCTATGCGTGAGCGTTTACAAGTGTATGAGCGCGAAGTGAAAAATGTAAGTGAAGCAGTGCGAGTTATTGCTTACGCTGAACTTACTTGTCCGCAAACGTGGCAATTAGCTAAAAATATTTACGGCGATATGGTACAAAATCACGAAAATAAACCTATTGCGCATACCTTTTTTAACTCAACGTTTGGCGCAATTTGGGATGATAAAAAAATTCGTACTGTGCATTTGTTTGTATTAAAAGCAAAGTATCGCAGTGAGCCACGCTCTTATGAAAGCTTAGTGAGCAGGATATCGCTACAAAACGGGTTTAATAACGCCGTTAAAACGCTTATTACTAATCAAGTATTTAGAGTGCCATTTAGTCAGTTAGCGAGCGATGTAGCCACGTTACAAAGTACATTAATGCAAGGTGCTAAACAGCAATGCAAACAGGTGTACGAACTTATAAATTTAAACGACGGGTATATTGAATACGCCAACTCATTATTTTTTAGAAACAAAGCCTGTTATTTAATAGGGCGCTGCATTGCTAAAAATGGCGACAATATGCCCTTTGCTATCGCTATTTTAAATACTGATGAGGGGCTAAAGCTTGATGCTGTAATGATGGGCGCCGACCAATTAAGTTTATTATTTGGTTTTGCGCGCACGTATTTTATGGTTGATACCGACCAGCCTGCTCGTTATGTAGATTACTTAAGCGTGCTAATGCCGCACAAACAACGCTTTGAATTATTTAACGCGATTGGTTTCATAAAGCACGCCAAAACTGAGTTTTATCGGCACAAGGTTGATACGACTAAAAATAGTCCAGCCAACTTTAAATATGTTACAGCACCAGGGACGCCGGGTATGGTAATGCTGGTCTTTACTATTGAAGGGCTAGATTACGTATATAAAGTAATAAAAGACAAATTTAGCGCACCAAAAACAGCCACTAAAGCACAGGTGAAAGAAAAGTATAACTTTGTAAAACAAGCCGATAGAGTTGGTCGTTTGGTAGATACGCACGAATTTAGATATTTAGCGTTTGATTTAAGCCGTTTTAGCGACGAGCTGCTTGAGCAGATGAAAAGCCAAATTGGTAGCAGTATGGTTATATCGGGCAAGGCACTTATTTTAAAGCACGTTTACGTTGAGCGTAAAATGACCCCGCTTAATTTATATATTAACCAATGCGATAACAAAACCTTAGAACGAGTGATGCATGATTATGGTAAAGCAATTAAAGAGTTAGCCGGCGCTAATATATTTCCGGGCGACATGCTAATGAAAAATTTTGGCGTAACTCGATGGGGGCGAGTGGTATTTTACGACTTTGACGAAATTTGCCCACTGACCGATTGCAACTTTAGAGAGGTGCCACAAACCCAAAATGCACTTGAAGAGCTAAGTAGTCACTCGTATTTTGATATAGCCGAAAATGATATATTTCCGAGCCAATTTAAGGTGTTTTTTAGTGCTAACGAACTTGCGTTTAACTATTTTAATAACGAGCACAGTCATTTGTTTTTAGCGACATTTTGGCAATGCTGTCAGCAACAAATATATAATGGTTATCTACCCGATGTTTATCCTTATAAACAAAGTTGGCGATTTTGAGGTTGTTTGAATCTGTGTTCATCCCCATCTATATGTTATTACTGTTTTTAAACTTGGAGCGACAATGAAATATATTTCTCATGAAGATGGCAATCTTGCATTCAGTGAAACCGAAAAACCGGTTTTAAAGAGCCATGAAGTACTCGTAAAAGTAAAAGCCATAGGTGTAAACCGTGCAGATAGCATGCAGCGTCAAGGAAAATACCCGGCTCCTGCGGGAGATAGCCCAATTTTAGGTTTAGAATGCGCTGGTGTAGTTAGTGATATTGGCGGTAAAGTTGATAGAGTTTGGCTTAATAAACGTGTTTTTGCTTTGTGCTCAGGCGGCGCTTATAGTGAATATGTAGCCGTTGATGCAAAGCAGCTTATGGAATTACCCGATGATGTAACAATGGCTGAAGGCGCAGCAATAAGCGAAGTGTACCTAACAGCATTTGGCGCGTTATTTGAGCTTGGTAAATTGCAAAAAGGACAAACAGCACTTATTCATGCAGGTGCGAGTGGCGTAGGCGGTGCAGCAATTCAAATGGCTAAAAGCGCAGGTGCTACCGTGGTTATTACCGCAGGTACGGATGACAAATGCCAACACGCAAAAGAACTCGGTGCTGATCATGCAATTAACTACAAAACTACCGACTTTGTAGAATACATGAAAGCAAATGAGTTAACAGCAAATGCAATTGTAGATCCTGTTTCGGGCAGTTACTTAAATAAAAATGCTGCTATTGCAGCGATGGATTGCCAAATTGTGATGCTTGCATTTTTAGATGGACGTTTTGCTGAGGTTGATTTTGCCGCGCTTTTACGCAAACGTATTTCGTTTCATGCATCAACGCTTAGAAATCGTAGTATTGAGTTTAAACGCCAGGTGCGCGACGACTTTGTAGCGCGTTTTTACAATGATATTGCTACTAAAAAGTACGACTTTAACCTGTATAAAACATTGCCATGGGGCGAAGCAAGCGAAGCTCACGCTATTTTAGAGCGTAATGAAAATGCAGGAAAAGTGGTTTTACTTGTAGAATAACCATGAGATGTAACACTGGGACGTGTGTTGACGTTGTTAATGCATGGCTCAGCTAATATAATTTAGTAAATATAAAATACGTACAAAACACACAAGGTTAAAAATGAACCCAATACTAGCAATACTTAAAGAGCACAATGTAAGCGATGAAAAAGTAAAAGCATTGTTTGAAGCGTTTACTCAAAACCCAATGATGGCAATGGCGCTTGTTCAAGAGCTTGGTATTCCGCCAGAAAAGCTACAGCAACTTATGGCAGTCGTGATGACGCAACCGCATCTGATCAAAGAAGCGACTGACGAACTTGGTTTGGATTTTGAAAAAGTAAAAGAAGCAAAAGAAAAACTAAATCAACAGTAATTGATAATCTAATTTTCAGATTGATCATATAGCAAGGTAAGCAACTACCTTGCTATACCCGCCGTAAACCTCACACTTTTTGTTACACTCTACATTGAACTTGCTCAGTATTTAGTTAGTCATAATAATACTTAATTAACGCAGGGAAATAATATGAAACCGCTTTATAAGTTTTGGAAAAATAACCGCTCTCTTATCGTATTTATTGCACTGATGAGCGTATTTAGAAGCGCTGTTGCCGATTGGTACGAAGTGCCAACAGGTTCAATGAAGCCAACCATTCAAGAAGGCGACAGAATACTTACGGATAAAATGGCTTACGATATTCGAGTCCCATTTACGCATATAAAACTACTTAAACTAGCGGACCCACAAACCGGTGATATTATCGTTTTTGACTCACAAGCTGCCGATAACCGTTTAATTAAACGTGTAATAGGCGTACCAGGAGATACCGTCGCGCTTGAAAACAACGAGCTCATTATTAATGGTAAAAAACTTAATTATGCAGATCAGCGAAGCAACATAGACTCGCTTGATAAAATTGAAGATTTAAACGGATTAGAGCATTCGATAAGAGTGGCAAATATTCCTTCACGTTTATCGGGATTTGATGCAATTACAATTCCTGATGATTATTATTTAGCAATGGGCGATAACCGCGACAATAGCGCTGACTCGCGTGTAATAGGTTTAATTCCGCGTGATGAGTTATTAGGAAAAGCAGAGCGCGTTTTAGTGTCACTTGATTACGATAACTATTACCTACCAAGAAAAGATCGCGTATTAAAAAAATTGAATTAGGTAATAATTAATTTTTAGAGCGACCAATCAAATTTATGAGCGTATATTTAACTATTTTATAAATAAAGTAAACTGCCTATTTAGGCAGTTTACTTATATAATTTTTTACAAGCTTAGTGAGATCACTACGTTCTTGTTCAGTATTTAATACCTTACAAAAATCGCCACTGACTGCAGCGCCACAAGCGCCTGCTTCAAACCATTGTGATAAATTATCTAAATTCACACCACCAACAGGCATTAGTTGCGCCTCTGAAAATGGGCCTGTTAATGCTTTAAAGTAACCAACGCCCATACTGCCGGCAGGAAATACTTTAATAATATCTGCGTTATATTCAATTGCATTTGCTACATCGGTAGGGGTTAGTGCGCCCATTAATACTGGTAAACCATGCTGGTGGGCAAGTTCGACAACTGATTTGTTGGTATTTGGCGTTACAATAAACTGTGCACCCGCATCAATTGCTTTCTGGGCAAGAGTGGTATTTATTATTGTGCCCGCACCAATGAGCTGTCTCTTATACACAAATCCCTGCTAAGAAATTAGCGGGGATTTTTTTGAACTAAATCTCAATGTCATGATCAGATCTTC
>NZ_WTLB01000057.1 GCF_011378855.1 Pseudoalteromonas sp. Z1A8
AAGATCTGATCATGACATTGAGATTTAGTTCAAAAAAATCCCCGCTAATTTCTTAGCAGGGATTTGTGTATAAGAGACAGCTAATTAGCGCCTTTTTGATTACTGTGTAATTATTATAATTGCCATTCTCTGGCTATCAGCTCACTTGGCTGACTAGTTAACCACTCTTGCGGGCGTAAGTAATACTGATATAGGGTAGCTTCTGGGCTACTTGGCTCTGGTTTATAATTATATTCCCAGCGTGCAAGTGGTGGCATAGACATTAATATAGACTCTGTGCGCCCGCCACTTTGTAATCCAAATAAAGTGCCTCTATCCCATACTAAATTAAACTCTACATAACGTCCGCGACGATAAAGCTGAAAATCACGTTGTTGCTCTGTGTATTCATCATTTTTGCGACGTTCTATAATTGGTAAGTAAGCATCTAAAAAGCCATTACCCACCGATTGCATAAACGCAAAGCTCTTTTCAAAGCCCAGTTCGTTTAAATCGTCAAAAAATAAACCGCCTACTCCGCGCGTCTCATCTCTGTGCTTTAAATAAAAGTACTCGTCGCACCAGGTTTTATATTTTGGATAAACTTCGCTGCCAAATGGTGCGCAAATATCATGAGCAACTTGATGCCAATGCTGTACGTCTTCTAATACTGGATAGAAAGGAGTGAGATCAAACCCGCCACCAAACCACCATATTGGCTCTTCGCCTTCTTTTTCGGCTATAAAAAAGCGCACATTGGCATGACTTGTTGGTACATGAGGGTTTTTTGGATGGATAACTAACGACACACCACATGCATGAAAGCTTCGCCCTGCAAGCTCTGGTCTATGTGCTGTTGCAGAGCCTGGCATTGAAGCGCCAAATACATGAGAGTAATTAACTCCACCTTGCTCTATTACAGTACCATTTGTAGTTACACGCGTACGACCACCACCGCCTTCGGCTCGCTGCCAGTTATCTTCTATAAATTTAGCGCTGCCATCTGCGGTCTCTAAACCTTGGCAAATGGTGTCTTGCAAAGCCATAAAGTATGCTTTTACTTGATCTAATAATTCGCTTTGCATATTAACCTCTAAATATTTTGCCAGTCATGGCGTCTTTTATTGTGCTTGGCTGAGTATTACCACCTAACGGTTCGTCAACGTAAAAACCAACTTGCTCTGCAAATTGCGCTTTAGCTTGCTCAATACTAATAACAGTTTCTTGCCCTGTTAAGTTTGCACTGGTTGATACTAGCGGCTTACCAAACTCTTGGCATAAACGTTTTACTGTTGGATGGTTTGTTACCCTTACTGCAATGGTATCAAACTGCCCAGTTAACCATTTAGGCGTATTTTTAGAAGCAGGCATAACCCATGTAATTGCAGCAGGCCAACTGGAAAAAATATCAGCGCGTTTATCCATTGGTATTTTTGCATCGTCTACGTATTTTAATAACTGCCCGTAATTATCAGCAATTAAAATAAGCCCTTTTTCAACCGGGCGCTGCTTAATAGCTAATAGTGCTTCAACGGCTTGTTGATTATCTGGATCACAACCTAAACCATATACAGCTTCTGTTGGGTATAAAATAACTTCGCCTTGCGTTAAGCATATTATTGCAGTGGGCGTATTTGAAAGGTCTGACAAAGTAGTCTCCAGATATAATTAAACGTTATTCAGTTGGGGCGAGCTTATGCATGCAACTTTTTTGTGGGCATTGCAATAATGTACCGTTTGCCATATTTCTTTCTATGACGATTGGCCAATTACATTGTGGGCAAGGGTGTTCGACCGGTTTGTTATTAAGTGTGTATTTACAACTTGGGTAGCAATCACAAGAGTAAAATACTTTACCAAACTTATTACTACGCGCGACTAAATGACCTTTTTTACATTTTGGGCAACTAGGTAAAGTGTCTTCGCTTTGTTTTTCTTCATTTTCGTTAGCAATGTAATGACACTCTGGATAACCCGTACACCCAATAAACATACCGTAGCGACCATTTTTAACCACCAGCGGTTTGCTACACTCAGGACATGCTGAATCTTCTAATATTTTGATTTCATTACTATCGTGATGTGCCAACGGTCTAATAAAGTCGCATTTAGGATAACTTGCGCATCCTAAAAAAGGGCCTGATTTACTATTGCGGATCACTAACTCTGAACCACACTGTGGGCATATCTCGTATTCTTTTTCGAGGGCGTGCTTGTTCGCCGAGAAAAGCGAATGGTCGATTTTACTCATGGTGATCCTAATAGGTTGGTGAATTTTCGCCTAATATACCCAAACCACTTAAAGATACAAGCAATGCTGTGCTTATCCGTTTAAGTAATTTGAGTACAATTAAGATAATTATCTCTAATGAAGAAGTTCGCTGGGTTCATCAAAAATCAAATCTTCCATTTGCTCATATGCCTCTTCAGAGCCAGGAACATTAAACAAAATCATAAGTACAATCCATTTTAAATCTTCTAGGCTTATGGTTGGTTTATCGAGTGAAGCTAAACAGTCCATTACCATTTCACGAGTCACATTGTTAATAACGCCTATTTGCTCAATAAACATTAAAAAGCCACGACACTCAACACTGAGCCTTTGGCACTCGCTATCGGTAAATATACGCACTGCATCTTTAGGGTTAGCTATTAAATAAGGAGATTCGTCACTGTGTTGTAAGTCGGCCAGTTGCTCTAACCAATCAAGCGCTTTAAATATCTCAGGCTTATTAAAACCCGCGCGTAATAACTCATCTGTTAACTCATTTTGCTCGGCAAATATATCCGCTTCGCTATGAATGTAATTTTCAAAAAGATATAAAAGAATATCAAACATATTACCTTCCTGCGCTTAACTTAATATAACCATCTAGCACGCGCTCAATCTGATCGTCTAATTCTAAATCGAGCAATCTAGCGAGTACTTTGTCTATTGGCCACTGAGCACGACGTACAATGTCGTCTACGCTGGTTACTTCAAAACCAATACTATTTAAAACCTCACATTGAGAATTGGCTTGAATCGGTTGCTCTTTATTACCTAAGTTACTGTCGTAAGTAAAACTCACCTCATCAAGAATGTCGGCTACGTTTTCTACTAGCTTAGCGCCTTGCTTTATTAAAAAGTGACTTGCCTGCGCTAACGGGTTTTTAATAGAACCTGGTACTGCAAACACCTCTTTATTTTGCTCAAGCGCATAGCGTACTGTTATTAACGAACCGCTTTTAATTTCAGCCTCAACAATAAGCACTCCCAACGATAACCCAGAAATAATACGATTACGACGCGGAAAATTATGTGCATTAGCAGCTGTTCCGGGTAAAAACTCACTCACCAGCAGGCCGCTTTCTAATACTTGGTCCGTTAATAGTTTATGGCGTTTTGGATAGTAAATATCAACCCCAGTACCTAGCACAGCAATGGTTTTACCCGTACCAGCAAGAGAGCCTTTGTGCGCAGCACCATCTATCCCTCTTGCCATACCTGAGGTAACTGTAATACCAGCCAAAGTTAACTCGTATGCAAATTCTGATGCTATTTCAAGTCCGGTGGGTGTCGCATTACGACTTCCTACTATTGCAATTTGCGGCGTAGATAATAACGAGACATCACCTCTACAAAATAGTAATAAAGGCGCGCTGGCAATCTGTCGAAGATCCTCAGGATAGAGCGCATCAAAAATACAGACTACGGTAATGCCCTGCTGCGCAATTAATTGCTCATAATGATTTACTTGCTGCCAATTAGTGTTGAGTAAATTACTCGCTTGATTAGCAGTTAATCCAAGCTGTAAAAGCTTGTCATGGGGTAAGTCGAATAACGACCCAAGGGAATAGTTTGTAGATAGTGCTAAAAGGGTTTTGATACCCAACCCTTTACACATATAAAAGGCAAGCCAGTGGGCTAGCTTGCCAGATGACTGATCCATGCTCTCTCCTAGAGCACCGACTCGCTACTTCTTAATGAATAACTGCAATATCTCCAATGCGAATTGGGTGCTGGTTTTTAGTTATTAATGCATAACTTACTTTGTCATACACTTTAAAGACAATTAGCTCGCCAACTTTTTCTTTAGGCATAGTCCACGTTGTATTTTCTTCGTCAGACTCACCACCAAATAATTGGCTTGCATCAGATAAAAGCTTCTCGTATTTACTAGAATCTTCTGGGTAACGAGGGCCACGAGGGCCATCAATAACCGTTGGCGATTGACGTTCTAGATCTAATACATGACCTTCTTCTATATTTTGTTCACTGCCTAAGTTTAGCACCACAACATCCATTGTGCTGAATTCTCTAACGTGGCGTGGCGAAGCAATAATATTACCTGTTACAGGCTCAGAGGGACGGTGTATATTAAAGTACGCTGGAAGCATTTGACCTTCCATTGCTGGTATTAAAAAATCACCTTGTTGAATTTCTCGTTTCACCGATTCAACGCGTAACGACGAAGGTACACCATTGTGTTCATCACCCGATCTAAAGGCACGTGCTATACCCACAAAAGAAGCACGTGTTGCTAATATTTCACCGGTTAGATCTGTGTAAGGGTCACCCTTATGGTAAATGGCATACGCTTTATGAACTTGTAAGTCGCCTTTAGCATATAAAATGTGGCCTAACGTTTGTGTTTTAGTATTTTCGTTAGCACCTAAAATATAAGGCTTACCTTTAATATCGTCACTGTTCATTGCTTGCTCGTAACTGATATAAGGTTTAATCATTTCAAGCGGCAAGGTAGTAATAGCATTACGCCCTTTTGGTGTAATACGCCCCTGAGGAGATAATTTTCTATAGCCTTTATTGATGACTAAACGTGGGTTTCCATCGGCATCGTATATAAGCGCCAATGCATCACCGGGATAAATTAGGTGTGGGTTGTCAATTTGTGGATTCATTTGCCAAAGTTCAGGCCAGAGCCAAGGCTCATCTAAATAGATGCCAGAAATATCCCAAAGCGTATC
This sequence comes from Pseudoalteromonas sp. Z1A8, assembly GCF_011378855.1. Lineage (GTDB taxonomy): Bacteria > Pseudomonadota > Gammaproteobacteria > Enterobacterales > Alteromonadaceae > Pseudoalteromonas. The sequence goes on from NZ_WTLB01000057.1 coordinate 4,948, forward strand.
GCCTTTTTTTACAACATACTGTTTTGGAGCATCTTTTTTTATTTTAAGTACATCAGCTACTGCGGGAAACGCAGCGCTTAACGTAAGCATGATTGCAAGTAATGGAGATTTCATTGAGCTTCCTTGTATTGTTTTTTCATTATTATTGCCCAAAACCTGTTAAAGGTGAACGCGAATGGCTAAAATAAGAGCATACAATACCCTAAATTAAGCACAAGTGAAAAAGGTAACTATGGCTAGGTTAGAAGTTTTAAGATTTCCAGATGAGCGTTTACGTACTATAGCAAAAGATGTTGCACAAGTTGACGACACAGTACGTCAAATTGTAAAAGACATGCTAGAGACAATGTACGATGAAAATGGCATTGGGCTTGCAGCCACGCAAGTAGATATTCATCAACGAATAGTTGTTATTGATGTATCAGAAGAGCGCGATGAGCCACTGGTATTAATTAACCCACAAATTATCAAAAAAGACGGCTCTACCGTTAGCGAAGAAGGCTGTTTATCAGTACCTAACTCGTACGCAAAAGTAGACCGCGCAGAAACAGTAACAGTCGCTGCACTTAACGAAAACGGTGAAGAATTTGTACTAGATGCAGATGAATTACTGGCTATTTGTATTCAACACGAATTAGATCACCTTCAAGGTAAGCTGTTCATTGATTACTTATCTCCATTAAAGCGCCAACGTATTCGTAAAAAGCTTGAAAAAGAAGCCAAGTTTGCAGAACAGTAATAAGCACCTTAGGAAAACTCAGTGACTCAACCATTACGCATTATATTTGCCGGTACGCCGGACTTTGCCGCACGTCATTTACAAGCGCTGATTCAAAGCGAACACCAAATAGTGGGTGTATATAGCCAGCCAGACCGCCCTGCGGGTCGTGGTAAAAAATTAAAAGCCAGTGAAGTTAAAGCGCTAGCGCTTGAGCACGACTTACCGGTTTTTCAGCCTCAATCATTAAAAAATGATGAAGCACTAGCTGAGCTAACAAGCTTAAACGCCGACATTATGATTGTTGTAGCATATGGCTTAATTTTACCTAAAGCTATATTAGAAGCCCCACGGTTAGGTTGCTTAAATGTGCATGGTTCTATATTACCGCGCTGGCGCGGTGCTGCACCTATTCAACGCGCAATTTGGGCTGGCGATGAGCAAACTGGCGTAACAATAATGCAAATGGATGAAGGGCTAGATACCGGCGATATGCTACATATAAGCCGCTGCCCTATTAGCGCCACCGAAACAAGCGAAAGTTTATATACAAAACTTGCTGAGCTAGGCCCAGACGCGTTGATTGAAACCATTAATAAATTAGCAAATGGCGAGATCACGCCTGAGCCTCAAAATGATGAACTTGCTAACTACGCTAAAAAGCTTTCTAAAGAGGAAGCTAATATCGACTGGTCAATGAGTGCGCTGCAAATTGAGCGAAACATTCGCTCTTTTAATCCATGGCCAGTGTGCTTTACCCAAATGGGTGGGCAAACAGTAAAGATTTATCAAGCGCAGGTTGTGCAGCAATTAGGTGATCCTGGGCAAATTTTATCAAGCGACAAAAATGGTGTAGTAGTAGCATGTGGCAAACATGCTTTATGTATTACGCAATTACAACCGCAAGGTAAAAAACCAATGGCAATTAACGACTTTTTAAATGGTCGTAGTGACTGGGTTACTCCTGGCACAATATTAGGCGAAAACAATGAGTAATGTTCCAAACGTACGAGCGCTTGCCGCTGAAACTTTATATAACGTAGTTGATAAAGGCGCATCGCTTAATCAAGAACTTCCATTTGCAAGCCAAGGCTTGCCGCCTAAAGATAAAGCGCTGCTACAGCAAATTTGTTACGGCGTTTTACGCTACTTACCTAGCCTTGAAAATTACTGCCAACACTTAGTAGAGCAGCCATTAAAAGGTAAACGTAGAATATTTCAGTTTTTATTATATGTAGGTATTTATCAGTTACAGCATATGCGCGTACCACCACATGCTGCCATTTCAGAAACTGTAAACGCACTGGCTCAACTGCGCGCTTTAGGATTAAAAGGGCTAATAAACGCCATTTTACGTAGTTTTCAGCGCCAACAAGCAGAGCTTGAAGAAAAAGCGAAGCTTATTCCGGTATGTTTATACAACCATCCAAATTGGTTTATTAAACAGGTGCAAACAGCCTACCCAGATAGCTGGGAAGCACTACTTGAAGAAAACCAGCAACAAGCACCAATGTGGCTTCGTGTAAATCAAGCACAATTTAGCACGCAAGAGTACAGCGACATGCTTAGCGCTAATGATATTGAACACACCTTAAACCCTGACTTTATTGATGGGATTAAGCTTGCCAAACCACGTGATGTATTTTCGTTGCCTGAGTTTGATACAGGTGCATGTTCAGTACAAGATGCTGCAGCACAGTTGGCAGCCCGCTTTTTAGAACCTAAAGCAGATGACTATATTTTAGATGCCTGTGCAGCACCTGGCGGAAAAACGTGTCATATATTAGAGCTTGCTGATGCTGATGTACTTGCACTTGATAGCGACTCAACTCGCCTTGAACGCGTTAAACAAAACTTAACGCGTATTGGCTTAGGTGCAGACCTTCAATGTGGCGATGCCTCACAACCACATACTTGGTGGGACGAAAAATTATTTGATCGTATTTTGCTTGATGTGCCTTGTTCAGCCACTGGCGTAATTCGCCGTCACCCTGATATAAAATGGTTACGTCGCGCATCAGATATCGAAGACTTATCTAAGTTACAAAACGATATTCTTGATAGCATTTGGCCACTGTTAAAACCAGGTGGCACATTGGTATATGCTACGTGTTCGGTTCTTCCACAAGAAAACCAACAGCAAGTTGCTAAGTTTTTAGCTAATAACGATGATGTAGAACATATACCTCTACACGAAAATGATACCGTAACAACTCCTGGTTTGCAGTTACTGCCCGGTGAAAGTGATGGATTTTATTACGCTAAGCTAGTTAAAAAAGCCTAATAGCCGTACACTAAATAGTTAGCCATTTATGAAACATTAAATGGCTATTTTTTTAATTAAATTATGATCAATACCACGGGTAAATAATGAAAATAATTATACTCGGTGCCGGGCAAGTTGGTGCTACGCTTGCTGAAAACTTAGTTGGCGAACAAAACGAAATTACCGTTGTTGATATAGACGGTAACCGATTACGTGAACTTCAAGATAAGTACGACTTACAAGGGGTTATGGGCCACAGTGCGCATCCTGATGTATTACGCCGTGCAGGCGCTGAAGATGCCGATATGATTATAGCGGTAACCAGTTCAGATGAAGTGAACATGGTTGCATGCCAAGTGGCGTACAGTATTTTTAAAACGCCCACTAAAATTGCCCGTATTCGCTCGGAGCAATATTTAAAATACCGTGAAAAACTATTTCAAAACGATGATTTACCTATCGACCATTACATTGCTCCCGAAGCACTGGTCACTAAGTATATTCGCCGTCTAATTGACTACCCTGGTGCTCTGCAAGTATTGCAGTTTGCTGATGGCATGCTCTCGTTAGTAGCCGTAAAAGCTTACTATGGGGGTTTATTAGTAGGTTATGCGTTATCTGCACTTAAAGAACATATTCCTAATGTAGAGACTCGTGTTGCTGCTATTTATCGTCAAGGTAAAGCAATAAAACCACTGGGTACCACCGTTATTGAAGCCGATGACGAAGTATTCTTTATTGCCGCTACAAAACATATACGCGCAGTAATGAACGAGCTACAAAAACTTGAGCGTTCGTACAAAAAAATTATGATAGCTGGTGGCGGTAACATTGGAGCAGGCCTTGCCCGCTCACTTGAAAAAAATCACACCGTTAAACTAATTGAACGCAGTAAAGAACGTGCCGAGCAACTCTCAGAAATGCTCGATAACACGGTCGTTTTTTGTGGTGACGCATCTGATCAAGAACTGCTCTCAGAAGAGCATATTGAACAAGTCGATGTATTTATTGCCGTAACCAACGACGATGAAGCAAACATTATGTCGGCCATGCTTGCAAAACGTATGGGCGCACAAAAAACCATGGTACTTATTCAACGTGGAGCTTACGTTGATTTGGTACAAGGCGGCGAAATAGATATTGCCATATCGCCACAACAAGCAACTATATCAGCGTTATTAACGCACGTACGCCGTGGTGATATTGTTAACGTGTATTCACTGCGTAAAGGCGCAGCAGAAGCCATTGAAGCGGTTGCTCATGGTGATGAAAACACATCTAAAGTTGTTGGGCGCGCGATTGCCGACATAAAACTTCCTGCAGGTACAACCATTGGGGCAATAGTACGTAATGACGATGTGTTGATAGCTCACGATGATACAATTATTATGTCGGGCGATCATGTCATCATGTTTTTAATCGACAAAAAACACATTACCGTTGTAGAAAAACTATTCCAAGTAAGTGCTATATTCCTTTAACTAGTTACTCTAATTAGTTAATTTCATACACAAAAAAGCCGCTGACTAAGGCGGCTTTAGTGGAGTATGCTTAAATATTGATTACTGTACTTTTGAAAACTCTTCTTTAGAGATCTCACCATTACCATCAGTATCTAAATCATCAAAAATCTTTACAAGCTGAGGATTAACCTTCGCTTCTTCCATTGAAATCGCGCCGTCGCCATCTGCATCAAAAGAGGAAAAGTCTACTGCTGCGTATGCTGCTGATGAAGATGCTAAAACGATAACTGCAAGTGTTGTATTTAATGTTTTCATAATAATATTCCTAGTAATATGGGAAGTCCTTTTCAAAGATCCCTGACTGTGAAAAATGTTTAATCTGAAAAGATTAATTAGTAATTAGCGAATTCTTCTTTAGAAAGCTCGCCGCTACCGTCGGTATCTAGCTCAATAAATTCAGCCATTAAATCTGTATCGACTGCCGCTTCGCTTGGGCTAATTGTGCCGCTACCATCGATATCAAGGCTGTCAAAATCTGATGCTGCAAATGCAGCGGAAGAAGATGCTAGTACTATAAGTGCTAATGCTTTATTTAAATGTTTCATAACTTAATCCTTCAATGTTCTATCAAAAAAATTGCTTCGTTTAACTTAAAACGTAATTTTTCACTTCCTTGTTATCCTCTTTCGTAAGCTCCCTTGCCTACTTAGGTGTCTTTGGCAACTCAGGATAAATACTTTTTAATTAAGCTTCTGAAAATTCTTCTTTTGATAACTCACCATTTTGGTCAGTATCAAGTTCTGAGAACATACTCATTAATTTTGCATCTACTGATGCTTCTGCTTGGCTAATTGCGCCATTGCCATCTACATCTAATGTATCGAAATCTGTTGCTGCAAACGCGGCTGAAGAAGATGCTAGTGCCACAAGTGCTAATGCTTTATTTAATGTTTTCATAACGTGTATCCTTCAATTTTTTGAGTAATGTGGGCTCTTAGTAGCGCCCCAGAGTTTTAAGCTTATGCTTGTGAAAACTCTTCTTTAGATAGTTCGCCGTCTTGGTCTGTATCAAGTTAAGAGAACATGCTCATTAATTTTGCGTCTACTGATGCTTCTGCTTGGCTAATTGTGCCACTGCCATCCACATCAAGTGTGTCAAAGTCTGTTGCAGCAAAAGCGGCTGAAGAAGATGCAATAGCGATAAGTGCTAAAGTTTTATTAATGCTTTTCATAATATGTATCCTTCAAATTTATGTGTGCGATTAAGTATTTCACTTTGAATCACGATTTCGTTCAGTACACCCAGACTATTACAACTTAGATGCCAACATTTAAAAGCTATTAAATTTCATATAGTTAAATGTAAAACTCATAAAAAGAAGGGATTTTTAAAGTAATTACTGTTGCCTTTTAGCAACGCACTTCAAAGTGGATATATTAAAACCATTAAAAACATATAGTTATGTTTAGATAAAAAGATACATTTTTAAATGTATGCAAATTAAAGAAGGGGATTTATAGAATAATTCAGATGAATTTTAACGAGGTAGATTTAATAACACAAAAAAAATTACAATAAATAATACGTAATGCATTGTTTTATTTAAATAATAATTATTAATAATAAAAATAATAAAAAGTATTTTATAAATACTGACGTAAAATACCCTTTTGTTGCAAATAAGCGAAAAGCTATTTATTCAACGGTGGGTTCGAGCGCTGAAGGGTCTATAAAATGCTCTTTCATAAAGGTTTTCATTTCATCCTCGCTTGCTAGTAACTTAATTCCACAACGCACGCCTGCGACATGTTCCTTAACACTGCAAATTTCGCCTTCAAAACTTTTATCACTGCTATTGAGTATTACTGTGCATTGCATATCTTTAATATTTTCATCTTGCTGAACACCTCTAATATCAAACATTACTCCGGTTAGCGAAATATCTTTAATGAGGCCTTCAAGTATTCTGTCGTCACTTAGCTTTAGCTTTGCAGGTAATAAGGTAGGTATACGCGTTTGCGAGCGCAGTGCAAATAACTGCACCTGCTTAGGATAGTTAATAAATATAAGCTTAGCCGGGTGAGACGCAACCGACATTATTTGTTGGCGAAACGCTATAACTTGCCCGCCGCCACCTTCAATTAATGCCCTAACAACAACCATTACACCATCACGTAAATAGTCACTACTAGCAGGTAAACGTCTAGAATTTGGATAATTTAAAATAATAAATTTATTTTCAAGCAAACCAACAAACTCGGTTTTTACACGTTTACTGTCGGTTGGGGTTAATATTTCTAAATCGACCAAACCACTTGTAGTTAGTTGATGTAATTTGTCTAGATTTGAAGTTGGCATATCCCTTTCCCACTAACTTATATTTTAAAATTTAAATGGCTCGTTTAACCACGCCAAAATGTAGGCGTAAATAGCACTAATAAGGTAAATATTTCTAGGCGCCCAAACACCATTGCAATGGTCAGTAACCATTTAGCGCCATCGGTTATAGCGCCGTAATGCGAGGCTACATCACCCAAGCCTGGGCCTAAGTTATTTAAACAAGCAGCAGTGGCTGAGAACGCCGTTATATTATCCATACCCGTGCCCATAAGCGCTAACATTATAATAATAAACACCAACGCATAAGCAGAGAAAAATCCCCACACAGCTTCTACTACTTTATCTGGCAGCGCCTTTCTACCCAGCTTGATTGAATATATAGCCCGCGGGTGCACCAAACGATTAAGCTCACGCACACCCTGCAAATAAAGTAGGAATACGCGCACTACTTTCATACCACCACCGGTAGAGCCTGCACAGCCACCAATAAAGCTCGAAAATATAAGTAAAATAGGTAAAAACAAAGGCCAAGTTGAAAAGTTATCAGTAGCAAAGCCTGCCGTTGTACTCATAGAAACAGCTTGAAATAACGCCTGATCGAGGGTTTCATCGCCATTAGCAAATATTTCATTAGAGGAAAGTACGGTAAAACAAATAACCACCAGCGCTAATTGAATACACAAAAACACCTTAAACTCAGGGTCTCGAATATAAACTTGTACGTTTCGGCTCGCCACAGCGGCGTAATGCAGGGAGAAGTTAACGGCGGCTATAATTAAAAAGAACACACAAATAAAGTTAATTACAGGGCTATCAAAGTGCCCCATAGAGGCATCGTAAGTAGAGAAACCACCAATAGCCACCGTTGAGAATGCATGACATATAGCATCAAACCACTCCATTCCTGCAGCCCAATAAGCCAGCATACAAGCAATAGTAAGCGACACATAAATATACCAAAGATGCTTTGCTGTATCGGCAATTCGCGGGGTCATTTTGGAGTCTTTTACAGGCCCTGGTATTTCAGCACGATATAACTGCATACCACCAACACCAAGCATAGGTAGTATAGCGACAGCGAGTACGATTATACCCATACCGCCAAACCACTGGAGTTGCTGGCGATAAAATAACACCGACTTAGGTAAGTACTCAATACCGGTAAGTACTGTAGCGCCGGTGGTTGTTAAGCCAGAGAATGCTTCAAACACCGCATCGGCGAGCGATAAATTAGGTTCTTGTAAAAATATAAGCGGCAAGGACGCAAACGCCCCAAGTACCAGCCAAAACAAAACAACAATTAAAAAGCCTTCACGTGCTTTTAAGTCACCGTTTTCATGGCGGTTTGGGTAATAAGCCATCATGCCAATAACAACACTAAAGATAAATGCTAAAACAAAAGGAACACCACCACCGTCTTTATATATTAAAGACACCAGTGCCGGAGGCACCATGGTAATACTAAACAGCGCAACAAGTTGGCCAAGAATTTTTATGATGGTACGAAATTGCATTTAGCTTGTCGCTTTTATTATTAGTAAATTCAGGCTGAGTAGTATCAGCCAAATTAAATAGGGTCAGTATGCATTACATGCAATTTGTGTAGGTTATTACTCTTTAATAGTTAACTCAACTGCGCCGTGACTTAAATCAAAAATATCTTTGATTGCTTGCTGAGCTTCGCGGCTATCTATTGTAATCACCCATTCAATATTAGCAGTAAATTGCTTATCAATATTAAGCACTTGATACTTTGTTTTTAATGACTGCTCAATAGCACCTTGCATGCTGTATTCACTACTCCCAGTAATTTCAACACTGGGAACTTTAAGTACCGTTTGCAATTTTACTAATGCATTATTTAATGAGCCACCATAAGCTCGTACTAATCCGCCCGTGCCTAATTTTATTCCGCCAAAGTAACGTGTAACTACAGCTGTTATTTCGCCAAGGCCCGAACCCACCAGCACATTTAACATAGGCTTTCCTGCCGTGCCATTTGGTTCACCATCATCCGAAAAACCATAAACATGGCTTCCCCCGGGGTTACCTGCCACATGTGCCCAGCAGTTATGACGCGCATCGCTATACTTTTCTTCAATGCTTTTAATAAATGCTTTAGCTGAATTTAAATCGGGGGTATGTGCAATGTGAACTATAAACGTACTTTTTTTAATTTCTTCTTGATGAAAAACGTCAGCAGCGGGATATTTATATTCAGACATATTTTAAACTTGTAAAAAGGGGGCCAAAAGGCCCCTTTAAATAATGTACGTATTTTAACGTGTATAAACTAATTAGTGTTAACTAGAATTAATCGAGCGCTAAATCTCGTGTCATATTTTCTAAGCTATCTTCGTGAACAATAATGTTATCTTCAATACGAATACCGCCAAATGGTTTAAATGACTCAACCTTTTCCCAATTAATAAACTGCTTATTATCGGTTTGCGCTAAATCACCAAGCAGTGAATCAATGAAGTATAAACCCGGTTCAATAGTAAACACTTGGTTTTTCTCTATTCGACGAGTACAACGCAAGAACGAATGCCCTTCTGGCGATGGCTGATGAGTGCCTTTTTCGTCACTCATAAAGCCGCCCATATCATGCACTTGTAAACCAAGGTGATGCCCTAGACCATGCGGGAAGAAAGTAGAGGTAATTTTACGCTCAACAATTTCTGTCGCTGGTAAATTAACAATTTTAAAATCACTTAGAATTTGTGCTATACGGTTATGGCATTCAACGTGTAAATCACCATAAAGCATACCCGGCTTTAAACCTTTACCTAATTCAATTTGTTGAACCGTCATAGCTTGCACAAGCTCAGCAAACTCACCCTGCTTTTTAAAATCATAAGTTCGGGTAATATCAGCAGCGTAACCATTAAAGTTTGCACCGGCGTCAATTAAAAATGAGTTATGCGTGTGTGGCGCTTTTGGATCAAAATGCGTGTAATGCAAAATAGCGCAGTTTTCGTTAAGCGCAACAATGTTGCCGTACGGCATTTCATTTTCGCTTTGACGTGTAGCCATTAAGTACGCTTGTTGAATATCGAACTCACTGCCGCCATTAAAAAATGTATCGCGCGCAGCTTTATGCCCATCTACTGCAATGCGGTTAGCGTTGCGTAAACATTCAAGCTCGTACTGCGTTTTATAAGCGCGGTGGTAATGAAAATAGTTAAGTACAGGCTCTGGGTTCATAATACTAAAACCAAGTGCTTGCGCTACTTCAATGTATTCACCCATGTAAGCGTATTTAGCTTTATCGTATGGTAATAACTTTTCAACTTGATCAGGCTGTAGTAATAGCTCTATATCAAAGTACTCAGCCCAAAAATCACGAGGTTCGTCTGGCACTTTATGCCAAAAATCTACCGGGCGATAAAATATTAGTTTTGGTTTGTCGCTGCCATTTACCACAATCCAGCAATGTGGGTTATCGATAACAGGTAACCACGCTTTAAACTGTGGATTAACTTTAAATGGATAATACATATCATCTAAAAACTGGCGCTTAGCTTGGCCTGAATGAATGACTAATCCTTCTAACCCTTCGCTGCTACAAATAGTACGAGTACGCTGTTGCAGTGTTGCAATATGTTCGGCGTATAAAACGGCTAATTTATCCATTGTTAATCCATCTGTTAAATTTAACTTGCTCTGAGTCTACCACTTATCCCCTCAGCGCTCAAAAAAGGGGATATCTAAACGCATTAGATATCCCCTCTACTTTAAACTTATGTTTACTAACCGCCCATTTTCATTTCCAGTAGCGGTGCAAGTACATTACCCTCTCGACCCATTCTAGTATGGTAAACCTGTCTATACGCAAATACATTTTTTACGTAATCACGGGTTTCGCGATACGGAATAAGCTCTACCCATAACTCAGCCGGAATAGCCTCATCAGGTAACCAACGCTTTATACGATGATAACCCGCATTATAAGACGCCGTAGCCAGCACTTCGTTACCGTGGTTTTTCTTTTTCAAGTACTGTAGGTAACTCGTACCCAACCTAATATTTGTTTTAGGTTGATACAAGCGATTGCTCGATACACTGCCCTTATTTACGTACTCAGCCGTACTTGGTAATAACTGCATTAAACCACGCGCATTAGCATGCGAGCGAGCATCAGGTGCAAAAGAGCTTTCACGCCTTGCAATAGCAATACTCCAGGCAACATCTATTTTGCTACGTTTACTATAACGTTCAAATACATCTTGAAATGCAAACGGAAAGCGTTGCTCTACGTTATCCCACGCTTTAATTTTTGCTAAAGTAAAAATAGTGCTGTCGTGCCAACCTAAATCGGTAGATAACTGTGATGCAGCTAGTTTTTCTTCGTCGCTAGACGTATCCGTTAAATAATTCCACTCACGGCGCGCCGACGTAAAGCGCTCAATATCGTAAAGTGCTTTTGCACGCTTATAACCCGGTGCATTACTTACTTTATCTACAAGTACCTTATCAACCGCTAAGGGTTGATTGTTTAAATCAACGGGCAAACCCAAACGCGCTGCGGCTAAAAAACCGTAATAATCACGATTAGCTGCAACTTTTTTCCAAATGTCGTCGGCTTTTTGTTGCTCACCACGTTTTGCATAACTGTAAGCTAACCAATATTGTTGGCCAAGGCTTAAGTTTTCTTTACCTGTAAAAAATGCAGCGATCCCTTCCCAATCTTGGATTTTAAGCATATTGCCCAATTGCCACTGAATAAGCTTGCTGTCTAGTCGCTCTTTTGGCACTTTATTTAGCCAAAAGCTCGCTTGTTTATGCCCGCTTGAAGCAAGCGACAATGCAAAAGTGTAATACACACCCGCTTTTTCCTCATCACTGTACTTAAATATTTTTTCTAACTTTTCCCACGCCTTCAAAGCAAGCTCTTTATCGCGCCATATTAAACGCTTAACACCATAAAGTGCTATTTGGCCTTCTTTAGCTGACTTATTTTTATATCTATATAATCCAGCTGCAGCGCTTGGATCTTTACGTACTTTTAAATATAAATCTGCTAAGTAGCTTTCATTTTTAGGTAACAGCGTTTTTAAATAAGGTAGTAAGCTTTGTGTACCGCCATCTGCGGCAAGTGTAACGCGCTTCCAAACGGTTTCTTCTTTCATGTAGCCTTTTTTACGCCACTGTGAAAATAAACTATCGCACTCATTTGGCTGCGACTTACCCACAGCCCATAGGTCGGTTACCTGATTAAATATTGCTTTTTCAGGTGCGCCCAAATCAAGCTGAAAATCTAAATAAGTACAGGTAAGCCCAGTATTAGACGTTTCACGGTAATTACGAATATAAGCTGCTTTTTTATTTTTCTTTTTTAAATACTCTAACCATGCTTTACGTACCGGCCACTCAAGCGGAGTATGTTGATATATGTTTAAATAGTCTTCTATCTCTGCTTGATACTTAATATTTGGATGGCGCTGCCAATATGTTTTTTCAACGTAAGGTTTCAACGGATGATTTAAGCCACTAACCGCTTCTTTAAAGTCTTGGTAGCTTCCGTACCTTACTTTTTTTTCGGCATCTAAAAATGCCTCGTTATCGATACTTGCCTCGGCAGAATAAAGAGGGAAAATGAATGCAGCTGCCACAACACTTAATAAATATTTTTTCATAATGTCCTTTAATAAAAAATTAAAGTAGTGAATAAAAACTTTTCAACCACCTTAGCACCAAACCAGCTATATTTTAACCAGTCGATTGTAACCGAGTTAAATTTTTCGTTGCATTTTTAATTTAAAGCAAGCACACTGATTGAAATGCAAACTCATCGTACCAGTCTTAGTTCGTCAACTAGGGAGAATAATAATGTTATATAAAAGCGATTCCTTTGAAGTTAGCTTCCTAAAGGAAAGCATCGCCGAGTTTAAGTTTTGTGTTGCAGGTTCTGTAAACACATTATCTCAAAAAACTCTTTCAGATTGCGCGGCAGCATTAAAAGAATTAGCCGCTAATACTGATATCAAAGGCATGATTTTTACCAGTGATAAAGAGCACTTTATTATTGGTGCCGATATCTTCGAATTTTTACCAACGTTTACTAAACCAGAAGCAGAACTAGTAACGTGGATCAAAAACGCAACAGACGTTTTTGATGCAATCGAAGATTTACCATTCCCAACCCTAACCGCTATAAACGGTATGGCACTTGGCGGTGGTTGTGAGTGGGCACTTGCTACCGATTATCGTATAGCAAGCGAAACAGCTAAAATGGGCCTACCAGAAGTTAAGCTTGGCATAATGCCAGGGTTCGGTGGCACAGTGCGCTTACCACGTATCATTGGCGCCGATAACGCAATGATGTGGATTACCTCTGGCGCAGAAAATCGCGCAGCAGATGCCCTTAAAGTAGGTGCGTTTGACGCGGTAGTTAGTACTGACAAACTTGTAGAGTCAAGTGTATCAACGCTTGAACTTGCGATTGCTGGCAAGCTAGATTGGCAAGCAAAACGTAACGTAAAACTACAGCCACTTAAATTAAACCGTGTTGAGCAAGGCATGAGCTTTGCAATGGCAGAAGGTATGGTAATGGGTAAAACCAAAGGCCACTATCCTGCACCGGTTATGGCTGTACGTACTATTAAAGCAGCGGCAAACTGTACTCGCGATGAAGCAATGGCAATCGAAAATGCCAACTTTGCTAAATTAGCACGTACACCAGAAGCAGCAGCTCAAACAGGTATATTCCTAGCTGACCAATACATTAAAGGTAAAGCACGTAAATTTGCTAAGCACAGCGATGTAGAAATTAAACAAGCAGCTGTACTAGGTGCAGGTATTATGGGCGGCGGTATTGCATACCAGTCTGCTTATAAAGGCACACCTATTATAATGAAAGACATCCAACAAGATGCGCTTGATTTAGGTATGGGTGAAGCGTCTAAGTTATTAGGTGCAAAAGTTAAGCGTGGCCACATGCCAATGGAAAAAATGTTGGCAACTCTTAGCAAAATCAAACCAACACTTAACGATTCAGACCTACAAAGCGCCAACATTATTGTTGAAGCCGTTGTAGAAAACCCTAAAGTTAAGCAAGCAGTACTCGCTGATCTTGAAAAGAACATGCCAGAAGGCACTGTACTTACTTCAAACACATCGACTATTTGTATTGATTTACTAGCAGAAGCGCTAGATAAGCCAGAAAACTTCTGTGGTATGCACTTCTTTAATCCAGTGCCAAAAATGCCATTAGTAGAAATTATCCGTGGTGCAAAAACCTCAGATAAAACAATTAATGCAGTAGTTGATTACGCGCTTAAATTAGGTAAATCACCAATTGTTGTTAACGATTGCCCAGGCTTTTTTGTAAACCGTGTTTTATTCCCTTACTTTGCAGGTTTTAGCAAATTAGTGGTTGAAGGCGCTAACTTTGCAAAAGTAGATAAAGTAATGGAAAACGTATTTGGCTGGCCTATGGGTCCGGCTTACTTACTTGATGTTGTAGGTATTGATACAGCGTTCCATTGTACTGGCGTAATGGCTGACGGTTTCCCTGAGCGTATGGCTCGTGCTGATAAAGACCCTGTAACTATTTTTGCCAACGAAAAACGTTTTGGTCAAAAGAACAAAGCCGGTTTTTACAAATACGAAACAGATCGTCGCGGTCGTCTTAAAAAGTCTCATGACGAGACAGCAGTTGAGCTATTAAGCCCAATTACAGACGCACCAAAAGAATTTGATAAACAAGAAATCATCGACCGTTGTATGATTCCAATGATTAACGAAGTGCTACTTTGTTTGCAAGAAGGCATTGTTGCCTCTCCGCAAGAAGCAGATATGGCATTAGTTTATGGTGTTGGTTTCCCTCCATTTAGAGGCGGCGCGTTCCGTTACTTAGATCAAACTGGTTTAGCTAACTTTGTTGCAGCAGCAGACAAATACGCTCACCTAGGTGCGATTTACCAAGTATCTGAGCAAACTCGCAAGTGGGCCGAAGAAGGTCGTGTTTTCTATAAGGTGGAAGGTTAATATCATGAATAATCCAGTAATTGTAGATTGTATCCGCACACCAATGGGTCGCTCTAAAAGTGGTGTATTCAAACATAAACGTGCTGAAGACTTAAGCGCACATTTAATGAAAGGCTTACTTGATCGCAACCCAGCAGTTGATCCAGCATCAATTGACGATATTTATTGGGGTTGTGTACAACAAACATTAGAGCAAGGCTTTAACGTAGCACGTAACGCAGCATTACTTGCCGGTATTCCACACAGCGTACCTGCTGTAACGGTTAACCGTTTATGTGGCTCGTCAATGCAAGCATTGCATGACGCAGCGCGCGCAATAATGACCGGCGCTGGCGACACTTACCTAATTGGTGGTGTTGAGCACATGGGTCACGTACCTATGACTCACGGCAACGACTTTCACCCAGGCTTAGCAACAACGATTGCACAAGCATCGGGCTCAATGGGTTTAACAGCAGAATACCTTGCAACGCTTCATGGCATTAGCCGTGAGCAACAAGATGAATTCGCTTATCGCTCACATCAACGTGCACAAGCTGCAACTGTTGAAGGCCGTTTCCGTCGCGAAATTTTAGCAATGGAAGGTCACGCAGCAGACGGTTCGCTTATATTAGTTGAAGACGACGAAGTAATTCGCCCAGAAACAACAGTAGAAGGCCTATCAAAGCTTCGCCCTGTATTTAATCCTGCATCGGGTACGGTAACAGCCGGTACGTCTTCTGCACTTTCTGACGGCGCATCTGCAATGTTAGTAATGAGCGAAGAAAAAGCAAAAGAACTTGGCTTGCCAATTCGTGCGCGCATTAAAGCAATGGCAGTCGCGGGTTGCGATCCATCAATTATGGGTTACGGCCCAGTACCAGCAAGTAAAAAAGCACTTGCACAAGCCGGTATTACAATTGATGACTTAGGCGTAGTAGAGCTTAACGAAGCCTTTGCAGCTCAATCATTACCTGTAATGAAAGATTTAGGGTTAATGGATGTTGTTGACGAAAAAGTGAATTTAAATGGCGGCGCAATCGCACTTGGTCACCCTCTGGGTTGTTCGGGTTCGCGTATTAGCACATCGCTTATTCACTTAATGGAAGACAAAAATGTACGATACGGTTTAGCAACTATGTGTATTGGTTTAGGCCAAGGCATTGCAACTGTATTTGAACGTGTTCAAGACTAATTAGCTTGAACATGTAAACCATCTTGGTGATTAAAAAGGCGGACTGATTTTATTCAGTTCGCCTTTTTTATTAGCTTCAATTTATAAAAACGACCCTTTATCAAACAAGCATGTAACTGCGTAATTATGTGATCGGGCGTATTATTTAATAAAGCATTTTGAAGCTGCTAAAAGCGTTAAATAAAATGCTGATCTAGATCTAAGTAAAATAGTTAAATTACACTTAAAATTGCGTTAAACTTCCGAACTTATTAATTGCTATACCTAAGCACTCACTGACGCAGTAATCACTTTAATTAAACAGGCCAATTTATTATGAGCTTTGATAACCCCGATCACCAATTAGATGCCATTGGCCTACGCTGTCCAGAACCAGTAATGATGGTGCGCGCTGCAATTCGTAAAATGAGTGATGGTGAAACGTTATTAATAACCGCTGATGACCCGTCAACCACCCGCGATATTCCGAGTTTTTGTACGTTTATGGATCACACGCTGGTGGCTAAAGATGCAGAAGAAGCACCGTATAGATATGTGGTGAAGAAAGGAATTTGAACTCACGTAGGTTGGGTTGAGTCTTACGAAACCCAACATATTGTATAATCACCAAAATAACTTTACTCATCACATATATCGTTTAAGTTATTGTCGCACTCCCAGTTACTCAGTAATTTTGAATTATTGACATATCGATGAAAACTCGAAAAAGACCAATCACTGACTTTAGAAACATATTTGTGCTTCACGGGATTATAGTGAATATAATTGATATGGTTATTTAAATCCCCTTCATCTCTAATTTTATGCTCCCAATAACGCCGCTGCCAAATTCCACGCTCACCTTTAGCTATTCGGCTAATATTACAAAACTCAGTTGGTGGTAATCCTCGAGAAAACCCAGATTTTATCAACCGCCAACGCATTGCATAATTACTGTCGCCCTCAGGTAATTGCCAAATAGCATGGAGGTGATCGGGCATGATAACTATCGCAATTGTCTTAACGGGATGCTTTTTTACAACTCTTAAATATACACGACGCAATAACTCTATATTTTCAACAAGAAGCTTTTGTGTCCTATCTTCTAAATTTACCGTAAAAAAGTAACATGCGCCCGCCTCTAACATACGTTTATAACGCATATTTTTACCTATAAAATAAACAGATAAATAAGAGTATAGATTAGTTTTGTTAATTATAATCAAGGCAAGTTTAAGTCAAACTTATCCACGATATTGTTGCATACTTATAAAACTTGTTTCTGGCGTAGGTTGGGTTGAGTTTTACGAAACCCAACGTATTTAATAACCACCAAAATAGTTTTATTCGCCACACATGTTGGGTTTCGCTTCACTCTACCCAACCTTGTATCTCTCATTGATAAATGATTAGCTATCATTTATCACATCGAAGTCAGTGAGCTTGCCTTTGCGTCTAGTATTTAAT
>NZ_WTLB01000058.1 GCF_011378855.1 Pseudoalteromonas sp. Z1A8
GGGTGTCTTATGGCTATCGCAAGAAAGCGTCAAGTAAGTTTGGTTGATACAAAGTACTACCACTGTATTTCACGTTGTGTACGGCGTGCATTTTTATGTGGCGAAGACCGTTTTACAGGCATGAAAAGAAATAAACAAGACACCCACTCTAAATTTTGCGCTTTTCGAAGTTAAAGACTAGCCTTTATTTAGTGCAAAAAACAAGCAGGGTGTCTTATGGCAATCGCAAGAAAGCGTCAAGTAAGTTTGGTTGATACAAAATACTACCACTGTATTTCACGTTGTGTACGCCGTGCATTTTTATGTGGCGAAGACCGTTTTACAGGTAAGTCTTACGAGCATCGTAGAGGCTGGGTTGAAGACAAACTGCTTGAATTAGCCAAGGTATTTTGTATTGATGTATGTGCTTATGCCGTTATGAGTAATCATACCCATTTAGTACTGTATGTTGATGATAAGAAAGCAAATAGGCTGAATGATAAAGCGATTATTATTCGCTGGCATAAACTCTGCAAAGGCACATTGTTAACGCAAAAATATGTACAAGGTGAAAAGCTAAGTAAAGTTGAACTCATCTTTTTCAATCAAACGGTTAAGCAATACCGCGAGCGCTTAGCAAGTATCAGCTGGTTTATGCGGTTATTAAATGAAGACATTGCGCGCAGAGCAAATAAAGAAGATAACTGCACGGGTAGATTCTGGGAAGGCAGATTCAAATCGCAAGCACTTCTTGATGAAGCCGCACTTGCAGCTTGCATGGCCTATGTCGATTTAAATCCCATTAGAGCTAAAATGGCTAACACACCAGAAGAGTCAGATCATACCAGCGTACAAAAGCGTTTAACATGCGCAAAGGATAGCAAACAACCAAAACAACTACTTCGCTTTGCAGGCGTGTCACGTCAAATAATGCCAAAAGGACTCCCGTTTGAGCTTAAATCGTACCTTGAACTTGTTGAATTGACAGGACGTTGTATACGAGAAGACAAGCGAGGGTATATTGAGAGTACACACTTGCCTTTACTAGAAAGGGTGAATATATCTCCAGAAAACTGGTTAAAGCTTACAACCCAATTTACGCGCGTATTTCATGGTGCAGTGGGCAGGCCAGCCTCACAAGAAGGTTATTGTGAAAACTTAAAGCGAAAGCGGCGAGCGAATATCAGTAACTGCGAAAAGCTACTGGCATAAAACGTAAACTACTCAATAAAACTATTCAGTAATAAATCACAACTGCACCATGCAGTCATTTTCATGCGTGCAATTTAGATTAAGAGCGCTAGTGACTTATTTGATGGATGAAATGAAAATAACCTGTCGATAAAAGATATATTATTAACCTACAAATTAAATTTAATGGCAACATTTTGTTTGTTCAATTAGAGTGGCTGTCTAGTTTAGCTGTCAGTCTAGTTTAGCTGTCAGTAACTGCGAAAAGCTACTGGCATAAAACTTAAACTACTCAGTAAAAATTAAAACTGCAATTATGTAGCCATTTTCATACGTGCAATTTAGACTCATAGCTCGTAAAGAGTGGGTCTAATTTAAGCAAAGCAAAACAAACGGATAGTTATTTTTACCATGGCATTTTACATTCCTTTATTACAACCTCATTTTAAGCACATTGAAATTGGCGATACGCTAACATCACTTTGGAGTGGCTGTGGCAGTATTGTGCAGTGCCAGCTTGATGATAAAGCCTGTGTTGTTAAAGCTATTAAAATACCCAGCTATATACACCACCCTAAAATTAAGCAAAGCGAATTTGCGCTTGAAAGAAAGCAGTATTCCTATAGCGTTGAATACACTTTTTATAAGCTTTATAGCCAGCATTTACCAGCACATGCGCAAAGTATTGAATGTATAAGCGCAATTAATAAAGGCGATGAATATGCGCTGGTGTTTAAAGATTTCACCAAACATGGATTTACTCAAGCGGGGCCACAACATGTTAAAGCTATATTAAAGTGGCTTGCACACTTTCATGCGTTTAACTTAAGTAAACCCGCTGAAGGGTTATGGCAGCAAGGCAATTACTGGCATTTAAGCACGCGCCCAGATGAGTTTAATAAACTAAAAGATAACCTTGATAAAAAGTCCGATATTAAAAATGCTGCACATAAAATAGATGAGCAGCTACAAAGTTGTGCCTATAAAACGCTGATTCATGGCGATGCAAAACTTGCTAACTTTGCAGCAAATGAGAGTGGTAAAATACTCGGTTATGATTTTCAGTATATAGGTGCAGGTTGCGGAATAATTGATGTAATGTATTTTATGACCAGTTACTTAAGTGATGCACAATTACACGTAAGCGCTGATGAGTATCTTGCGTATTATTTTGATAATTTAAAGAATGCTATTACTACTTATCACCCTACAGCACCTGCCGATAAAATAGCTAACGATTGGTTCGCTTTATGGCCTGCTGCATGGGCTGACTTTTATCGATTTTTAGCTGGCTGGAGCCCTGAGCATCAAAAAATAAATAGTTATATGCAACAGCAAGTAAACAGCTGGTTAGCGAGTAACATTTAATAAACACAAAGGGTTGATGGCTTGCATAAATATCAAGCAAAACAATACATTTTGGCACGATGTATGAAAATCTCGTTAAAACTACAGGTCAAATGACCTTTTTTAATATAAAATACCGCAAATTCTTCTATCACTAGGTTTACATCATGGCTATTCACGTTATTTCTCACCCTCTTGTTCAACATAAATTAGGCCTAATGCGCGCGCATGGTATTAGCACTAAAAGCTTTCGTGAATTGTGTTCTGAAGTAGGTACTTTATTAACCTACGAAGCAACAAAAAACCTACAGTTAGAAGATAACGAAATTACAGGCTGGGATGGCAATAAATTAAAAGTAGAGCATATTAAAGGTAAAAAAATTACCGTAGTGCCTATTTTGCGTGCTGGTCTTGGCATGATGGACGGTGTAATGCAGTTATTACCAGCGGCTAAAGTAAGTGTTGTTGGTCTTGAACGTAACGAAGAAACACTAGAGCCAGTACCATATTTTGAAAAGTTAGTAGGTAATATTGATGAGCGCTTAAGCTTAGTTATTGACCCTATGCTTGCAACGGGTGGCTCAATGATTGCCACAATCGATATGCTTAAAAAAGCAGGCTGTAAAGAAATCAAAGTAATTGTACTAGTTGCAGCACCAGAAGGTGTTGAAAGAACACTTACAGCACATCCCGACGTAGAAATATTTACAGCCTCAGTAGATAGCCACTTAAACGAAAAGGGCTATATTATCCCTGGTTTAGGCGATGCGGGCGACAAAATATTCGGTACTGTTTAGGAGTCTTAAGTGCAAAATAATGACACCTTTTCAATAAAAACTATTTTAACGGGCGCGCAAATGCTGTTTGTAGCATTTGGTGCGCTGGTATTAGTGCCGCTTTTAACGGGCTTAGATCCTAATGTTGCGCTTTTTACCGCAGGCATGGGTACTTTGCTGTTTCAGGTAGTGACTAAAGGCCAAGTGCCTATATTTTTAGCTTCATCATTTGCCTTTATTGCACCTATTATTGCCGCTGTGCAAATGTGGGGCGTGCCGGCCACCATGGGAGGCTTAATGGTCGCGGGTTTTGCTTATATGCTTTTAAGCTTATTAGTAAAATTTAAAGGCGTTGCAACGCTTCATAAAATTTTACCGCCTGTGGTTGTAGGCCCTGTAATTATGGTTATTGGTTTAGCGCTTGCACCTGTTGCTGTAAATATGGCGATGGGTAAAAGTGGCGACGGCAGTATTCAAATTATTGATTACACCAGCGCTATTTACATTTCGTTGTTCTCGTTAGTGGTTACGCTTATTTTTGCAGTATGGGGAAAAGGCGTATTTAAGCTTATACCTATATTAGCAGGGGTTGTAGCGGGTTATTGTTTATCGCTTGGTATGGGCGTTGTGCAATTTGACGCAGTGACTAACGCACAGTGGTTTGCTGTACCAAACTTTACTTGGCCTGAGTTTAAATGGCAGGCTATTTTGTTTATGGTACCTGTAGCAATAGCACCTGCAATTGAGCATATTGGCGATATGATGGCTATTAGCCAAGTAACCAATAAAGACTTTTTGAAAAAGCCTGGGCTTCACCGTACTTTGTTTGGTGATGGCCTTGCGACTTCTGCGGCATCATTATTTGGCGGCCCGCCTAACACTACTTACTCAGAAGTAACGGGGGCAGTTATGCTTACCAAAAACTTCAATCCTAAAGTAATGATGTGGACAGCTGTTATTGCCATTATTTTAGCGTTTGTAGCTAAAATGGGATCTGGCTTGCAAACTATTCCTGTGCCAGTAATGGGCGGCATTATGATTCTACTTTTTGGCTCTATTGCTGTAGTGGGTTTAAATACACTGGTTAAGTCGGGCGATGATTTAACAGCACCACGTAACTTAAGTATTGTTGCACTTATTTTAGTATGCGGTATTGGCGGTATGCATATTGGTGGCAGCCAATTTAGTTTAGAGGGCGTAAGCCTTTGCGCTATTTTAGGAATAGTACTTAACTTAGTATTACCAAAAGCAGAGCCTGAAAAAGTTTAATTTTGCACATTAGCTAAATAGATTGCACCATAATAGCGCATTTATAATGCGCTATTTTTTTAACCTATTAATAAATATATAAAAATAATAATGGTCTAGTACCTGCATTTAACTCCCAGACGCATTGTATGCAAAGGAGTAACTATGTCAGAGGCCAATATTGTGGATATAACCCCGTTTTTAGCAAAACACCAACTGCCTTTAAAGTATCAATATTTGAGTGAGCAATATTTTGTTCCGCTCGCGCATGACATCCTCGAATCTAAAAAAACAAATACTCCTATTTTTGTTGCCATAAATGGATGCCAAGGCTCAGGAAAAACAACACTCGCCGACTTTTTAGTTACCTGGTTTTCTAAAAACACACCGCTTAACAGTGTTGCATTGTCGATTGATGACTTTTATTTAGCAAAACAAGCACGTACTGAGCTTGCCAAAGATGTACATCCTCTTTTTACTACTCGCGGAGTACCGGGCACTCACGACGTAGCATTAATGAATAGCACAATAACTAACTTACTGGCAGGAGAGGTAAACGTACCGCTTCCACGGTTTAATAAACACGAAGACGACTGCGTACCAGCAAATGATTGGCTAACAAATGAAAAGCCAGTTGATATTGTTATTTTAGAAGGGTGGTGCGTGGGCAGTGAGCCACAACCGCTGTTTTCATTGAGTGAGCCGCTTAACGAGTTAGAGCAACAGTTTGATAAAGAAGGCGTTTGGCGCCGCTGTGTAAATAGCTGTTTAGCAAACGAATATAAAGCCGTTTTTAACCTAATTGATTATACCGTTATGCTAAAAGCACCGAGTTTTAGTGATGTTTTTACATGGCGACAAGAGCAAGAACAAAAGCTAATAGCCAAAAAAGGTGAAGGCTCAGGCACCATGACTAACGAGCAATTGGTGTATTTTATTTCTCATTTTGAGCGCATTACGCGTGAGAACTTAAACACACTGAGCGCTAAAGCAAATGCGTTAATTGAACTTGATAGCAACCGCGATATTAGCGGTATGCACCTAACAAGTGACGACACCCTTCAACCTATTATTTTTACAGATTTGGACGGCACATTACTCGATCACGCTGATTACAATACAAATAATATCAGTGAGTTATTACTGCAGCTACAAAATGCGCATATTCCTGTGGTGTTTAATACCAGCAAAACTTTTTGCGAAGTTATCGAGCTTAAAAACGATTTAAATATTCAACAGCCTTTTATTGTCGAAAACGGTGCCGCGGTATTTATTCCAGAAGACTATTTTGAATTAAAGCCAATTGGTTGTAAAAAAGTAGGCGCGTACTGGTGTTATGCAATGGCAAAGCCGTTATCGAGTTTATTAAAGGACTTAAATACTTTAAAGGCGGATTACAAAGCGCATTACAAATTGTTTAGTGACTTATCGAGTGAGCAAATATCAGAGCTTACCGGTCTTAGCGATGCACAAGCAAGACGCGCACAAACTCGCGATTATTCAGACCCTCTTTATTGGTATGGCAACGACGAATTACTCACAGCCTTTGTAAACGATGTTGAAGCACTCGGCTACGATATAAAAATTGGCGGACGCTTCATTCATATTGCCAAAAATACCGATAAAAGCGCTGCACAGCAGTGGTTAGTTAAACAGTTTACCCATCATTTCAGAAAGCCTCTCACGGTTATAGCACTGGGTGATAGCGATAACGATAAGCAAATGTTAGAGCACGCAAATATCGCCATTATTATTGCCAATCCGGCGAGTAAAAAGCCGGTTAAATTGTCGCACAACAAAGCACGATACTCTCAATCACCGGCACCGCTGGGCTGGATTGAAGAAATAACATCGTTGCCGTGCATTAGCAGTATTTTAAGTATTTCTGAGGAGCAAACATCTCATGGCTGATTTTTATCAAAATGGCATTATTACAACATTACATAACATTGCCGACAGACCAATAGAAGACCTAGAAAAAGAGCTACTTACTTTTAGTAAGCAGCGTCCAATGGGATTAATACTCCCTTCGTTATTTAGTGAATTAGAAGGCCCTGCGCTTCAAAATATAGTAAGTGAATTACGCGAAGTACCGTATTTATCACAAATTACTATTGGGCTAGATAGAGCCGACGAAGCACAGTACCGCCATGCACTTGGCTTTTTTAAAGAGTTAAACCAAAACCACAAAGTATTATGGAATGACGGCCCACGCTTACAAGCACTCGATAAAGAATTACAAGAGCTAGGTGTTGCACCGCGTGAGCTTGGTAAAGGCCGTAATGTGTGGTACTGCATGGGCTATAAATTAGCAACAGCGGAAGTAGAGTCTATTGCGCTGCATGATTGCGATATTTTAACCTACGACAGAAGCTTACTAGCGCGGTTAATTTACCCTGTTGCGCATCCACGTTTTAACTATGAATTTTGTAAAGGGTTTTACCCGCGTACTGCTAATGGCAAAATTAATGGCCGTGTATCGCGCTTATTAGTAACGCCACTGCTTCGCTCGTTTAAAACAATTTTAGGCAATACAGACTACCTTGAATATATGGACTCTTTTAGATACCCATTAGCTGGTGAGTTTTCGTTTAGACGCGATGTATTAAACGATATTCGCATTCCAAGTGATTGGGGCCTTGAAATAGGCGTACTGAGTGAAATGTATCGTAACTATTCACATAACCGCTTGTGCCAGGTAGATATTGCCGATAATTACGATCATAAGCACCAAGAACTTTCACTTGATGACCAAAGTGCAGGTTTGTCTAAAATGTCGATTGATATTACTAAGGCATTGTTTAGAAAGCTGGCAACTCAAGGTGTCACTTTTACCAGCGAAACAATTCGCTCACTAAAAGCAACGTACTACCGTATCGGTCTAGATTTTATAGAAACGTATCATAACGATGCGCTTATGAACGGCTTAACGCTTGATGTTCACCAAGAAGAAAAAGCAGTAGAAATGTTTGCACAAAATATTATGGAAGCAGGCCAACACTTTTTAGAAAACCCAATGGAAGCGCCATTTGTGCCAAGTTGGAACCGTGTTGTATCAGCAATGCCAGACGTACTTGAGCGCTTAAAAGAAGCCGTAGAGCTAGATAACGAAGAATATAGTTAACCTGTACGCAGGTTAACTAGCCTATAAGTCTAAACAATAAATATTAGGGGCGCATGTGATTTCAGTTAGCGAATTATTTTTACAACGAGTAGAGCAACATCTTCATATTATTTATGAGGGAGTTGAGCTGCCTTTATCGGTTACTGAGCTTGCTCAGCAACTTATTAAAATTATATTAGGTAGCAATGCACTGCGCGACCCGACCCCCCATACAAACAGATGGGATGAGCAAGATATAGTATTGATTGCTTATGGCGACTCTATTATTAAACACGACAATAGTGAGTTTGCTGTATCAAGCCCAATAGAAGCACCGCTTAAAACGTTGCACCGCTTTATAAAAGAGCAGTGCGATATGCAGCTAAATGCCCTGCATATATTGCCATTTTACCCGTACAGCTCAGACGAAGGCTTTGCGGTAATGAACTACGTGCAAGTGAATGAGTCGTTAGGTGATTGGGGAGATATTCAAAATATCGCTAAAGACGTAAAGCTAATGGCAGATTTAGTTATTAACCATTGCTCAAGCAGAAGCGTATGGTTTGAGAACTTTTTAAACGATTTACACCCGGGTAAAGACTACTTCAAAACGGCGAGCTTAACGGATGATTTAAGCCAAGTTGTACGCCCGCGAACCTCATCGTTATTAAATACTGTAACTACGCCAAGCGGCGAAAAGCACGTGTGGTGTACGTTTAGTCACGATCAGGTTGATTTTGATTTTGCAAACCCCGAGGTACTTAAAGAGTTTGTGGGAATAATTAGGCATTATTTAGACAATGGCGTGCGTTTGTTTAGACTCGATGCGGTCGCATTTTTGTGGAAGCAGCTTAATACCAGTTGCATAAATTTGCCGCAAACACATGAAGCCGTAAGGCTAATGCGAACACTTATTGAGCACGCAGAGCCCAGCGTAGTTATAATTACCGAAACCAATATTCCAAACCAAGAAAACCTATCGTACTTTGGTAATGCTAACGAAGCGCACAGTATTTATAACTTTGCCTTACCGCCATTGTTGCTACACACATTACTTAGCGGCGATAGCACAGCAATTAAACATTGGATGATGAGCATGCCGCCTGCGCAAAATGGTACTGCATACTTTAACTTTATAGCCTCGCACGATGGAATAGGGCTCAGACCCATTGAAGGTTTACTACAACCCAGCGAAGTGGCGTCACTAGTAAGTACAACCATGCAGTTTGGTGGTCGTGTATCAATGCGTACAAGTAACGATGGCACACATACACCGTACGAGCTAAATATTGCTTTATTTGATGCACTCCAAGGGACGCACAATGGCCCAGATAAGTTTGGCCTTGAGCGGTTTATGTGTGCTCACGCCATTATGTTTGCACTTGAAGGCATACCAGGGCTTTATATTCACAGTTTATTAGGTACAACTAACGATTACGAGCGATTTGAAAATTCACAGCATAACCGCGCTATAAACCGCCATCGCTGGCAAGAGTCAAAGCTATTAGCGGCCATTGGCGAAAAGTATAGCCATCATCATAAAGTGTTCAACGGCATAAAAAGCTTATTGGCAGTACGTAAAAAGCAAAGTGCCTTTCACCCAAATGCTACACAGTTTACGCTGCATTTAGCAGGTGGGTTATTTGGCTTTTGGAGGCAAAGCATTGACCGTCGCCAAAGCATATTTTGTGTTTATAACATTAGCGATAAACCACAAACACTCACATTGGCCGACCTAAATTTGATTAATACTCAAAAGTGGTTTGATTTGGTGGCAGATAAAACGATTGAAGAAAGCCAATTAACAATAGAACTTGAGCCGTATCAAAGTGTGTGGCTGAGTAATATTAAATAAATGCTAACTCTTTAAAAAGTCTGCAAATGCAGACTTTTTTATTGCCTAAATTCTGTGGTTGTTTACTGTAAAGCCCCTTTACACCAGTTAATAGCATATTCTTTCTGTAGAGTTACTTTCATCACTATAATTGATATAATTAGCCCTCTTTTATTTATAGGGTTTTTCATGAAGTATTTTTATTTAGCTATTACGTTACTATTTAGCTCGTTGGCTTTAGCCCAGCAGCCAGTCGATCTTGAAATAAATATGAAAAACACCGGCCTTGCATACAAACAAGCAGTGCAGGCTACACAGATTGACGAATTTAATACCGCAATCGATGAATTTATTAAGCTGGTAAAAGTAAGTAAAACGGCTAAGTTTTACAAAAAAGCTGAACAATCATTACAAGGCCTTGATAAAGTGATTACTCAAGCTGAACTTGCAAAAAAAGCAGCTAACGAGCAGGGGCTAAGTGCGGCAAAAGAACCACTGAAAAATATAGATAATTTACGTAAAAAATATCATGAGTTACATGAGCCTCCAGGATTCTTTGAATTACTATTCGGTTCGTAAACCTAAACACTATGTATCTTTAGGAGTTACTTTTAATTAATTGCGTTAAAGGTATCTGCAGCAATAAATATAAGGAAACACAATGGAAATTTCAGTTTCAATGTTAGAAGGCCAAAAGCAAAGCGCTAAATTTGGCGACCTAGAAGTAATAAGCGATCAAAGTATAAATGCTGGTGGCGGGGCTGAATTCCCTGAACCGTTTGATTACTTTTTAGTAAGTATGGTTTTATGTGCAGGTTTTTATGCACGTAAATTTTGTGAGCAACGCGATATTTCCACTGAAGGTATGACGCTCACACAAAATAACGAAAATGTAGATGACAACGGTAAAAAGTTATTTTCAATAGAGATTAACTTACCAGATGGCTTCCCTGATAAGTATAAAAAGGCGCTTATTGCAGCTGTAAATACCTGTACCGTTAAAAAAGTGATTCAGGCAGTACCTGAGTTCTCGGTAGTTGTTAAATAACCACCTGCTTATAAAGCTTAAAAATACCGCCGAGTAACATTAAAAGCCCGGCGGTATCACTACAACAATTCTGCTATTTTTTCTTTATATTCTGCATTACTTAAAATGTTAAGCCTTATATTTTTAAGTCCGCTTATACCTATCCGTAATGACAGATGATCAATTTTAATGGTGAGATCTGACATTAAAAGCGTTAAAAATTTCTGATTAAAAGTAAATAAATAACGTAATTTTCCTTACTATCGACACGGTTAATTACTTCAAAATAGATAACTTAACTAAGTGAGTTATTATTAAAGCTTTTACTAATCGCCTTTTTTAGCCGTAGACAGGCTTTTAAAGCGGCGGTTAAATTGTGCAACGCGACCGTCTGTAGCAACCGTTTTTTGCTTACCGGTGTAAAATGGATGCGAGTCACTTGAAACATCAACAGGTATGTATGGGTATGTATTACCATCTATCTCGATTGTACGATCGGTTTTAATGGTTGAGCCAATAATAAAGTAAGAATCGGCAGCGGTATCGTGAAAAGCAACCACGTAGTAGTCAGGATGAATATTTGGTTTCATAATACGTCTCAATAAATGGTATGTGATAATGTATCATTTAAATTTAACGTATTTATTTCCTCATTGCAAATTATTTAAATGTTCCTCAAAAAGGCCGTAATTGCTGGCTATTTGTGCAAATAAATCAAAAAATAAGCACTTAAATTAAAAATGCTGGCTATTGCCGTTTAGGCTGTTATAACTATATTTAAGAGTTAAAAACGTTAACAAATACGGTTATAAAGTTATTACAGAGGTTATGTATGAGCGACGCAACACAACAACAAGAACAAATTGATCAAGGGGTAATGGAAACCCTAAGAGAGCGCGACCACAGTACCTTGGCGCAGCAATTAAACCCTTTAACCTGCAACCATAACGATATTGTAGAATTATTAGCGCGGTATATGGCACTTAGTGAACAGGAAGACGATGAGCTGTTCGATGATTGGTTTGATAACCTAACTAAAGAGCAACATACTGTTTTAAAAGTATTTGAAGTTTACCGTGGACAATATGAGCACCAAAATTAAAGTGCTTTTTTTGTATGTATGCCAAATCCAGTGGTTATTTAAATAAAACTAAATAGCCACTACTACTTTTTGTATTAAAGAGTAGCTACGTCGAATCAACCACTGATCCCACCTGTTTTCATCATAATTTTTTGCGGATTTATCTTATCTTTATTTAGGTACGACTTACTGATATTCATAAGTATTTATTGCTATTTTAAGGTAATGTTCTAGTTTTAATAGGCAGACTGTTTAAAGTTTAAAAAAGTTTATCGGGTTATATACTCGAAAATATTCGCTCCCATCTCATAATTTATAAAACATCTAAAATTAACAGAGCTTTAATGATTAAACCTAAGATCCCAAGTAACGAAGCCGAGCGATTACACGCGCTTAGAGCATTAAAAATTCTAGATACGTCGCATGAAGAGCGTTTTGATCGTGTTACTCGTATTGCCAAGCGTATGTTTAATGTTTCTATTTCATTGGTTACCTTGATTGACGAAGACCGCCAGTGGTTTAAATCAAGGCAGGGGCTTGATGCGCCTGAGCTTCCTCGCGAAACCTCATTTTGTGGCCACACCATAAATCAAGACGAGTTATTAATAATCCCAGATACAGCAAAGGACGAAAGGTTTTTTGATAACCCCTTTGTTACAGGCGATCCTAAAGTACGCTTTTATGCAGGCTTTCCTTTAAAATTACGGGAAGGAGTCATTATAGGTACTTTGTGCCTTGCTGATAGTAAACCTAGACAACTCAATGATGAAGAAAAACAATTACTAAGAGATTTAGGCACGTTAGTCGAGCAAGAAATTCAATCAATTCAACTTGCCACAATTGATGAGTTAACAAGAATCTCTAATCGACGTGGCTTTTTAAGTCTTGCCGAGCATACATTAAATTTATGTAGACGAAATAAAGTATCAATGTCGTTTATATTGTTTGATCTCAATAAATTTAAACAAATTAATGATATTTATGGACACCACGAAGGCGATTTTGTATTAAATAAATTTGCACAAATTATGCTTAGTTCATTTCGAGATTGTGAAGTAATAGGCCGACTTGGGGGGGATGAGTTTGTAGCGATGTTAAGCGACTCAGATGAAACAAAAGCAGGGATCGTATTGCAACGGTTCGCTGATGCAATTGAGCATGCTAATGACACTTTAAATAAACCTTATAAAATTGATTACAGTGTAGGAGTAACACACTTTAAACACGATACAGGTAAATCGGTTGAGGATATGATTCAAGACGCTGATGTTGCAATGTATCAGCAAAAAAAGCAGCAGTAACTTTAATTACACAACTATGTAGTTTTACTGCCGCTTGAACTTCACTTATATAACTCAAGTTAGTACAAATCTTATAATATGCATTTATTCGCTATTGCAGTCATTTTTTGCAGCGGGTGATGCTAAAGAAACATTTGGTTGCCAAACTCTGTTCCATATTTTATGAAGATTGTTTAATTTTGGCCTTTGACTTATTTTTTCAAAGTTACCAAGGTTTACTTCTGAACCATTTTTTTGACCCACTACAAAATTAAACACATAGTTGCATTCCATACCCATACGTAAATCAGAAAGAACAACATTACTTTGCTGTTGGCGCACCGAATAAAACCCTTTAGTAAACCACTGCAAGCGTTTTATAGCCCATTCATCGCTAATATTATTTAACAATGAAGGCGTCGTTTGATAAGCCGTTAAAGTAACATCGTTGGGCGCGTCAAATACTGATGCATAACCCTCATAGTATTGCCCGTCAGACATAACAACAATACGCCATAGCAAAGTAGTTAGCGGTGCAGGCGTACTAACATAAGCATTTACTGGTATTTGCCTGTTATTGAGGGCCGTTTTTACCTTGTTATCAATATTTACTTTTAAAATTAAAGCACAGAATAAATATAGGCTACTTAAAACTAAGGCTGCTGTATTTATACGATAAGCCGTTGCTGCTTTTATTTTGGGTATTAGCGTACATATTACGCCAATTAATAAAGGAAGCGTGTAAGCGGGATCAATAATAAACACACTAGAAACCGCAAAGGGGTACTCAGTAAAAGGCCAGAGTAATTGTGTACCGTATACCGTTAGGCTGTCTAATAAGGCATGTGTAGATAAACTTAAAAATACTAGCCAAAACCAGCGCACTTTATAAGTTTGCATTCCCGCGTGTACTTTTAATATTAGCCATACAATGAGTGGGCTAATTAATAAATGTATTAATAACGAATGGCTAAAGCCACGGTGATAAGTAAATGCTTCTACAGAGCCGCCATAAGGCAAAAATACATCTAAATCAGGGAGTGTGCCCAAAATAGCGCCCCACAAAACGGCTTTTCGGCCTACTTTGTTGCCTAATACCGCATAACCTACAGCACTGCCTAATGCTACCTGCGTTAAAGAATCCATTTTGATTAATACCTTTAATTACTACTTTTGTTATTTATACTTTTTTATTATTAAAAAGCGTCAAAAAATCATTTGAAATATTTGATAAGCATATTAATACCCAGAATTTATAAACTAAGCCTAGGCTTTATAAAATCTAAAAAAGCCACAATTCGAGACGATACCGCACTGTTTTTATAATAAACGGCTTGTATAATTTCTCGGTTATTTGGCGAGCTAATTGCATTGGGTAACACTTCAACTAATTTACCTGTTTTTAGGTCATTGCCAATCATAAAGTGAGAAAGTAGCGCAACGCCTTGGTTTGCAATACATAGTTGGCGCACTGTTTCGCCGCTGCTTGCGCTAAGTGAAAACGTGAATAAAGCGGGTTTTACTAATGGCCAGGTATTTAATTTAGGGGAGTCACTAAAACCAATTAACTTATGATTTTGTAAATCATCAATTTGCGCAATTGCTGTGTTGTTTTTTATATACTCTGGGCTGGCTACAATACGTAACTGACTGCTGCCGAGTTTACGAGCATGTAAGTTTGAGTCTTTTAAATCGCCAATGCGTATGGCTAAATCGGTTTTATGTTCAAGTAAATCAATAATGCTGTCGTGCGAGGTTATATCAAGCGTTATGTGAGGGTATTGCTTAGCAAATTCGCCAATTAAAGGCGTAAGTTGGTGTAATACAAAAGGGCTTGCAGCATCTATTCGCAGCTTACCACTTGGCGCTTGTTTTAAAAGCTTTATGGCTTCTTCACCGGTATAAAGCGTATTTAACCCCTCGCGCGCATATTTTATAAAAGTATGACCCTCTTCGGTAAGTTCTAATCGGCGTGTTGTTCTGTTTAGCAAAGTGCATTGCAATGTATTTTCAAGGCGTGATACAGCTCGCGACACTTTAGCCACCTGTTGATCGAGCAAATTAGCCGCACCCGAAAAGCTTCCGCAATCTACTACCGTTATAAACGTTTCTAAATCTTCAGTTTTTGAATGAACAGCCATAAGTATACCAACATCATCTTTGCATTATTAACAAAAGTATTTTGTCACTAATGATGTTTTTTGCAAATGATATTTTAGCCAAACTACATTCTTCATATATTAATGAGGATATAACTATGCCATTGGCTTTGTGGGCGCTTACCTTAAGCGCATTTGCAATAGGAACAACTGAGTTTGTAATAGTGGGATTAGTACCCACCATTGCAAACGACTTGGGCGTAAGCCTACCTTCAGCGGGTTTGCTTGTAAGTTTATATGCGGTTGGCGTTGCTATTGGTGCGCCGGTGCTAACAGCTTTAACAGGTCGTTGGAATCGTAAAGTGGTATTAATAAGCTTAATGGGTTTGTTTGTACTGGGCAACTTACTTGCTTTGCAAGCGCCAAGTTACGAAACATTAATACTTGCGCGTATTTTAACGGGGCTTGCCCATGGTGTGTTTTTCTCAATTGGATCGATGATTGCCACAAGCTTAGTAAGTAAAGATAAAGAAGCCAGTGCAATTGCGATTATGTTTACCGGGCTTACTGTGGCATTAGTAACTGGTGTGCCATTAGGTACATGGATTGGCCAGCACTTTGGTTGGCGTGCTACGTTTTTAGTTGTGTCGGTATTAGGCTTAATTGCATTAATTGGCAGCTCTATTTTAGTACCAAAAAACTTAAAACAATCAATACCAGCAACGTTTAAAGAGCAACTACAAGTAATTGTAAAACCACGTTTATTACTCGTATATTTAATGACTATATTAGGCTACGGCGGCACGTTTACAGCGTTTACTTATTTAGCACCTATTTTAGAGCAACAAACAGGTTTTGCGCCTTCGGCTATTGCTTTAATAATGCTTGTTTACGGTGTATCGGTAGCGATAGGTAATATTTGGGGTGGAAAGTTAGCTGACAAACGCGGCCCAATTAGCGCACTAAGTATTATATTTAGCGCTTTGAGTATTATTTTACTGATATTTACCTTTACGATGGAATCAAAAATTGCCGCTGTACTTACTATTTTAGTCTGGGGCGCATTTGCTTTTGGTAATGTACCGGGCTTGCAACTTTATGTAGTAAAGCAAGCGCAAAAGCACACGCCAAATGCAGTAGATGTTGCATCAGGTTTAAACATAGCCGCATTTAATATTGGTATTGCACTTGGCTCAATTATTGGCGGTAGCGTAGTAGAGAATATGACCCTGCAAGATACAGCATGGATAGGCGCTGTTATCTCTGTTTTAGCACTCGGTGTTACACGCTACAGCGGTATGCTTGATAAACGTGAAATTCAGCAAGCGTAAACTATCCTCTGTTAAGGTTGAAACTAAAATTAATGACCTCATACCTGTTATGAGGTCATAGATTTTTAAGTGAAAGTCGTAATAATAAGTAAAAGGTGTATTTCGTAAAGCTTCAGTGAAGTTTGTATTTCAAAACCGATTATTTTATAAGGATAAACCATGACACAACGTGTAATAGAAATGCCAGAACTCGGTATGGGAACATTCCGCTTAGAGGGCGACACTGCCTATAACTCAGTAAAAATGGCACTCGAAGTTGGGTTTCGCCATATTGATACCGCACAAATTTATGGCAACGAAGAGCAAGTAGGTCAAGCTATAAAAGACAGCAATATTCCGCGCAGTGAAATATTCTTAACTACCAAAGTGTGGAATAACAAATTAAATAAAAGCGATTTTATTCCAAGCGTTAAAAAGTCACTTGAAAAGCTACAAGTTGATTCGGTCGACTTACTGCTAATTCATTGGCCATCGCCTGCTAACGACGAGCCAATGAGTGAATACCTTACTGAATTATTAAAAGCAAAGCAGCTTGGTTTAACTAAGCACATTGGTGTTTCTAATTTCACTATTGCAAACTTAAATGAAGCAATGCAAACGCTTGACTCACGTGAAATATTTACCAATCAGGTTGAGGTACACCCGTACTTAACTAACACTAAATTGCGTGCTTTTTGTGCCCAGCACGACATTCATGTAACAGCATATATGCCATTTGTTGTAGGTAAGGTGCTTAAAGATCAAACCATTATCGATATTGCTAAAAAGCATGATGCAAGCCCGGCACAAGTTGTTTTAGCATGGGTTAACGCCAATGGCATGACGACAATTCCATCATCAACTAAGCGTAAAAACTTGGAAGATAACTTTAACGACCATGTTAAATTAGATGATGAAGACATAGCCCGCATTGATGGCTTAGATTGTGGCGACCGACAAGCAACACCAGACTTTGCGCCGCAGTGGGATCAGTAAACTTACCTCAAACGCAAAGTTAAATTAAATATTTTAAGGTGTAGATTATCTACACCTTAACTTTTATAAGGAATACACATGTTAACGGTTATAGCTGCACTATCGTGCAAAAATGTTGATGCAGATGTAATGCTTACAGCACTTGAAAACTTACAAAAGTCATCGCGCCAAGAAGTAGGGTGCTTACGTTATGAATTATCGGTAAAAAGTGATGCTGAGCATACTGACTATGTAGTTAGCGAACAATGGGCGTCTGATGAGCACTTTGAAGCGCATAAAAACGAGCCACACTTTAAAGCGTTTGGTACGCAGGTTACTGGGCTTTTAACCAATAGTAGTATTGATGTATATAGATCAATTGGTTAAGCGTTTTTATACCACCTAGCTAAATTACATATAACCAAGTAAATACTCAAACAGGTGCTGTTAACTTACATCACCTTTTATCCTCAGCCCAGCCGACCTAAATACTTAATTTCCCCAATATATCAATGAAACCTAATAGGACTCTTTCTTGTTAATTCGCAGTGTGGCGAAATCTAAAATGCTCCATAAAATTATTAAAAGTCGTTATTTGTATCACAAATTACTCTAATAGATGGCTTATTTAATTTATTGTTTACATTAAAGTTCTCTGGTGTAAATATAGAAACACTAACAGGCACTGTTAAGTGCCTTAGCGCATGGAAAGTATAGTGAACGATGTAACATCAATCACTAGAAAATTGCTAGCTGAAAAATCACAGCCAATAAAGCCTTAATAGCTTTAAGCTGTATCAATTTATATGGAGATACTAATGAAAAAATTAATGGCAATAGTAGCGTTTTTAGGCTTTGTCTCATTTGCACAAGCTAATGATAGTTTTGTAGTGAACGCTAAATTTTATGATAATAAAAACCTAATTGGCTCACCTACTTTAGTAGTAAATTCAAACGAAGAGGCATCAGTTTCAGTTGATAATTCCTATAGCTTTGCCCTTACACTAACGCCAATTGATGACTCGACCGTAAGCTTAGCAACCGACCTGAAATTAGGTGAAAAACATATGGCACCTTCTTTAGTCGTTGAGCTGGGCAAAGAAGCAAGCATAAATATTGATGGTAAAGAGTTTTCAGTTTTAGTAAATAAATCAAGCAGCTAATAAGTTAGAATCGAGGAATATAATTAATGAGAAACTCAAGAAATGAAATAGTAAAATATGGAGTCTCTTTTGGTACAGCCCTAGCAATTGCCATTTCATGGAGTGCTAACGAGTCTGTGTTATGGGCAATCTTGCATGGTTTTTTATCTTGGTTTTATGTTATTTGGCATGTAATTACGCGATAAATTTTTCGCGCTTGCACTGATTGATTACGTTTACAGCGGTAAATGTTAATAGTCGAGCAATTACCATTTAAAATGATTAATTTAAAAATATAAAAGGAATAATTAATAATGAAAGGTGCGGGTGGAAGCTCTGGTGGTATTGGGCATTTTTTTATCGGTTTGATTATGATGTGCGGCGGCTTTTATATGCTGCTAAACGCAATTTCGGTAACCTCTAATTTTGGACTAAGTTCTCGTATTTATAGTGTTAATGCTTTAGGTGGCTTTGGCGTTACAGGCGGCATGGTTATGATCCCGTTTATTTTTGGTGTGGGTCTGATTTTTTATAATTCTAAAAACATTTTAGGCTGGGTGCTATCGCTAGGATCGTTAACCGCACTAATATTTGGCGTTATATCGAGTGTTCGATTTAGCATGCGGACTATGACGTCGTTTGATTTGATTGTTATTATAATTTTAGCGTTTGGCGGCTTAGGGATGTTTTTACGATCGCTTAAATCTATTGATACTTAAATAATTACCACGCTTTGTTTTAAATACAATTTTAATTATAGGCATTTAACATTATGTTCTAATGCCTAAACTAGCACATTAATAATGCAATCCTTCCTATTTACTGCTTAACCAGTAACGTATTTTAAAGAGATTTATGTGAACAACTCAATACAGCTAAAACTAATTGCTACTCACTTAATGGCACAAAGAGAAGAAAACCCAGCACGTTCAAACTTTCCTAAAGAGTTGGTATTAGACTCGACTGACGATGCAATAGAAGTACAAAAGTTGATGATTTATTTAAATGATCAAACTGTATATGGCTGGAAGTGTATGCTGCCTTTAGATGATGGCTCAATTATATTAGCACCTCTTTTACATGCACCTATAAAACAAGCTGAAAATTGCCCACTGTATACAACAAAAGATAAAGCGCTGATAGAACCAGAAATTGCATTTATTTTGCAAAGCGATTTACCAAGTAATAAAACCTATACAAATGAAGACGTGGATACTGCATTTGCCAGCGCCCACTTAGCACTTGAGCTTATTCAAAAAAGGTTTGATGAAGACACTCCAAGCACTCACATTGAAAAGCAGGCCGATGGTTTATCTAATCAAGGCGTGTATTTAGGCCCAAAAATAGATAAAGCCAAAGCGTATAACGCAAGTAGTGTAAACATTAACGTTAAGCAAACTGAAGCTGAGTTAAGCTTGGCGGGTATTCACCCTGCAGAACTTGCGCAACTTCCACTTTATTGGGCGGTTAATTACTTATCAGCCAAAGGAATCAACTTAGAAGCAGGGCAAGTGTTTATAACGGGCTCTTACTGTGGTGTTGTTGAGCTTAATACCGATCAGTTAACCACGATTAGTTACGAAGACTTGGGGTCATTTAGCACTACGTTTTTATCAAAGTAAATTTAAACGTTATTTGATAGACAAATCGTACTTTAAAATAAGCGCATCTATGTAACGGGTGCGCAATGTTTGTTGTTTTTCATGGTCAGCGCCGTGTCCTAGTGCTTTGTTTAAAAGCTTCATGGCTGGGTGTAGTAGCGCTCTTTCGTCTTGGTTTAAACTCGCTTTGCTGCGCAACTCTGTAATGTCGTCAACTAATAACCTGCCAATATCTACCGAGACTATTTCGTCTATTAATCCATTTTGAGTAAGTACGCCGTACTTACTGCATAAAAACTGTTGCCAAACTTGTTGTAGGTGCTCGTCTATTTCGCAGCCAAATAACTCTTCGTTAAACGTAAATCCTTGCTGAGCGAGTTTAGTTAGGCTTGCAGTATATTGCTGTGCAAAATAATTAAAAGCGTGGCTTGATGATTCTATTTTTTGTTTTAAAAGACCTTGCCCCCAATTAACACAGCCGCGCGGGTAGTAGTCGTCATACTCTTCACATTCATATAAGCCTGAATATGAGCTGCAGCTAAGTTGGCTTTTAATACAGTAGCTTGGTTTGGGGAAAACACTTCGCTCTTGCCAAGCTAAAAGTGTATCTGCATCTATATTTAATGCTTGGCACAGTTCATCGGTGTTATAAAAATGAGTTGCTAAGTAGTCAGATAAACGCATAAAGCCTCTGGTATCGTTAAAAATAAAATACTGTTTATATATACAGTTATTCATTTTGTATTACCAAACTTAATAACACAAGCGATTTTATAATTAAATGTGCGCTACACCTCCAAAAGTATCGGCAATTATGTTACAAATAGCGCAAGTTTTATAAATAATGATTTTTTATGCGCACCCTAGAGAAAATTAAACAAGCAAGCCTTATTACAGCTATCAAAACGCCATACTTAGCAAACGGTGAAATAGACCTAGCAAAGTACGATGAACTCGTAGAAATACAAATTGCAGCGGGCGTTGATGGTATTGTAGTCGGTGGCACAACAGGCGAAGGCCAGTTAATGAACTGGGAAGAGCATTTAATGCTTATAGCGCACAGTGCAAATAAGTATGGCGACAAACTAGTTATTGTTGGTAATACTGGTAGTAACAATACCCGTGAAGCTATTAAAGCAACTAAGTATGGCTTTGCCAGCGGTATGGATGCAGCACTGCAAATTAATCCGTACTACGGACGTACGTCAATCGCGGGTGTTAAAGAGCACTTTAAGCGTGTGTTAGATATTGGACCTGCCTTTATTTACAACGTTGCAGGGCGAACAGGTCAAGACCTAACACCTGATATTATTGAGCCACTGGCAAAGCATGAGCATTTTATTGGTGTTAAAGAGTGTGGCGGCAATGAACGTATTGCCCATTATGAACAACAAGGTATTGCATGTTGGTCGGGTAACGATGACGAAAGTCACGATGCGCGCCACATACATAAAGCGCACGGTGTTATTTCGGTTACTTCTAACCTTATACCTGGTTTGTTCCGTCAGTTGATGGATACGCCAAATAACGAGCTAAATGCATCATTACAACCATTGATGAACTGGTTGTTCTGTGAGCCAAACCCGATTGCTATTAATACCGCCATGATGATGACAGGTGCTGTAAACCCAGTATTTAGATTACCGTATTTACCGCTTAATGATGAACAACAAGCTCAAGGCGAAGTGTTAATTAATGAGTTAAATAACAGCGATGTTGTAGGCGGCGCAGCTAAGTGTATTAAGCAAGGCGATATAGCACTACTTTCTTAGTAATTAAGTGGCAGCTTTAATCTGTTTATTAAAATAAAAGTCACGCTAAGGTTAACACCATTCAGTTAAGCATGTTTTGACTTAATGGTGTACCGAGTTTTTGAAATTCGAACGGTCCTACTTTTGGGCCGT
>NZ_WTLB01000059.1 GCF_011378855.1 Pseudoalteromonas sp. Z1A8
AATTCTACAAAAGAATTCGGATTCTTACATACCTAGAAGATCGTTCAAGTGCTATTAACTATTTCTTAAATGATCGGCATTAGCTCCTTATAGGAGCTTTTTTTAGTTTTAGCTAAATTTATTTGCTAGCTAAGTAATTAATCAGTTTGCTAATATCTTCTGGTTCAGTAATACCCGACTCACGGCCTAGGTTTAATTTATACTTACCATTTACAATAAAGGTAGGTACGCCACGTAGTGCGCCTTTTTCTTTAAAGTAGTCCTGATCACGTTTCATTTTAGAGCTTAGCGTACGTACCGAGAAGCTTTTGAAAAGTTTATCAAACTTATCGCCATCAACGCCCTGTGCTACAAATATGTCTTTTACATCTGCAAGCTCATTAAATTTAGCGCGTTTGGTATGAATGTGGTTAAAGATTGCAGAAATAATCTGATCTTTTTGTGGAAGCACTTCTGCAGTAGCAAGTGCCTGGCTCATCATCTGTTGATTTTCTGGGTCGCGTACACCTACGAAATCAACATGGCTCTTTTTAAATTTAACGTTTTTATCAAGCTTAGGCTTAAACTCACCAATTACTGCTTCCATGTTGTTACATGCAGGGCAGTAAAATGAGAAAAACTCTTTAATTTCTGGCTTTTTAGTTGCGCGCTCAGAAACAACGTCGTAATGCACGCCTTCTTCATACGTTGCTGCAAAGCTTGTTGCCGCCATAGGAAGTAGTACTGCAAGCAAACCTGCTTTAACTAATTTAATCATTATTATGCTCCGAAATTTATAGTGCTAATAAAAACGCAACTAACTCATCAAGTTCTTTTTGATTTTTGATGGTGTTGAGGTTTATTTTATATTTGTCGTTAACAATAAAAGTAGGAACGCCCGTTAAGGCACCTAATTTTGAATATTTGTTTTGATTATCTTGTAATGCTTGCTCAGCAGCAATTACTGGCATGCTTGCCATGTCTTGATCGAACGTTGCGCTATCAATACCATTTACTTCAAGTAGTTTTTTAACGTCTTTCATTTCAGTTAAAGGTGCACGTTGGACATGAATACTTTTAAAAATTTGATCGCTAATGCTCTGCGCCTGACCATGCTGTTTAGCAATTAAATAAGCAAAGCTTAAGTTACTTTGAGCTTGCGGCGACACACCACCTAAAAAGTTAACGTGGTTTTTAATAAACTTAGCGCCTTCTGGCAGACCTTGTTCAATTGCTTTAGCTACTGGTTCAAACTTAAAACAATGCGGGCAATAATATGAGAAAAATTCAGTTACTTGCGGTGATGCACTTTTATCCACATCAATAACGGTGTATTGATTATCAACTTCAAACTGCGCAGCAAATGCTGCAAATGGTAAACATAAAAGTAATAAACTCAGTTTTAATTTTTTAAGCATTGGTATCTCGTTGTACTTGTCTTTAAATAAAATATTACGGCAATAATTTTAACGGTGCTTCTTGCAGTGCTGCAAGTTGCTCCTTCAGTGCTAAAATTTGTTGCTCCCAGTATTTGTCATCAGCAAACCATGTAAAGTTCCGCACAAAGGCAGGATCACTCCATCGTTTAGCTACCCATCCCATGTAATGGATAATACGCATCGCTCGCAGCGGTTCA
This sequence comes from Pseudoalteromonas sp. Z1A8, assembly GCF_011378855.1. Classification (GTDB taxonomy): domain Bacteria; phylum Pseudomonadota; class Gammaproteobacteria; order Enterobacterales; family Alteromonadaceae; genus Pseudoalteromonas. The sequence goes on from NZ_WTLB01000059.1 coordinate 1,616, forward strand.
ATTAATTTGAGTTGAGAGTGATCAAAATCACAAAACTCTTCATACGCATTCACAAGGGTGTCTAACTGTAACAGTTGCGTCGCTCTATCGCCACTGAGCATCATCCATAAATCTTGTATTGCAGGCCCTTGGCGGCTATCATCTAAATCAACAAACATCAGTGCATCGCCTGCCCACAAAATATTACCAACGTGGCAGTCACCATGTAAGCGAATACTTTGCACATCTTTATACTGTTTTTGCGCCTGCTCTATCACTAAATCTAAAATAGTATAAAAAGCAGTATTTATTCCCATCGGCACTAAGTTACTTTTTTGTAGATGAACTTTGGCTGTATGCAAATACTCATCGCAGGTAACTGTTGGTCTGTAAGTAAAAGGTTTTGTTTTAGCGACTTGGTGCATACGGCCAATTAAACGCCCCATTACATCAAGCTGATCTAAATTATCTACCTCAAATAAACGCCCGCCGACACTTGGAAACAACACAAACAAATAACCTTCGTGTTCAAACAAGCTTTGCCCATTATATAAAATAGGGGCTACAACAGGCACTTCTGCTTCTGCTAGTTCAAATGCAAAATCATGTTCTTCTTGAATTTGCTCCCTACTCCAACGCTCTGGTCGATAAAACTTCACTACGTAACGCAGACCATCATCGGCTTTAAATTGGTACACTCTGTTTTCATAGCTATTGAGCGCCAATAAACCTGACTCGGCGTACACACCTACGCTTTCTATTGCATCGAGTATTAGGTCGGGTGTTAAATCAATAAAACTAAATTTACTCATACTCTTCTTATATAAAATAAAAGCGGGTTATATACCCGCTTTTGTTAATTGCTATACCAGCCTACCATAAAGGCAGATTGTTATTACCGCGCTTTAAAAAAGTTACTTGGCTGCGATATTGTTTCATCTGGCTCACTAACCGGCGAAAGCACAAAGTTAAACTCTGTCATTGGCGCTTTTAAATCATAAGGGTCCATTACAAGTGACAATGGTACATTATGAGACTCACCTGCTTGCACAGTAAATGATTGCTTCCCTATATACTTAAAGTTATCTAAACCTTGCACTTTAATATTAAAGGTTTGCTCGTACTGCGCTTTATTAATTACCTTTAACGTATACGTGTTCTCTACCAAACCATCAAAATCGACACGATATAATTGGTTTCGATCACGAATAATATCAAAGTCCATTGTTTTACGCAGTGCTATATTAGCGACAAGCGCTCCAGTAAGCACAACAAGTATGACCGTGTAACCGATGATTTTAGCTCGTAGTGGATTCGTTTTATTTTCTGGCGTTTCGAGGTTTCGCTCAGTCGTATATGAAATAAGTCCACGCGGGTATTCCATTTTGTCCATTACGCCATCACATGCATCAATACATGCACCACAGTTAATACACTCAGCTTGTAGCCCGTTTCTAATATCAATACCGGTTGGGCATACTTGAACACACAAATTACAGTCTATACAATCGCCCAGCTCTAAATCTTTATGGTCTACTTTACGTGAGCGCGGACCACGGCTTTCACCACGGCTTTCATCGTACGTTACTGTGTATGTGTCTTTATCAAACATAGCTGATTGAAAACGTGAGTAAGGACAAATATGTAAACACATAATTTCTCGCATCCAACCTGCGTTGCCATAGGTACATGCTGCAAAGAATATAATGCTTACTAGTGCATAACCACCTACATTAAAAGTGACAAAATCAGGAAGTAATTCTCTTATAGGCGTAAAGTAACCCACAAAAGAAATAGCCGTATACAACGAAAACAATACCCAACTAGTATGCTTTGCTGTTTTTCGCCAAAGCTTATCAAAGTTCATAGGGCGTTGATCGAGCTTTTTACGCTGATTAGCCGTGCCTTCAAACTTTTCTTCGAACCAAATAAAAATAAAGGTCCATACAGTTTGCGGGCAGGTATAGCCACACCACACCCGCCCATAAAAGGTGGTCACTAAAAATAGTGCAAATGCTGCCAGCATAAAGATAAACGCTAATATGGTGAAATCTTGAGGCCATAGCGTTAAACCAAAAATATTGTATTTTTGACCAATTAGATCAAACAGCACAGCTTGCTGGCCGTTAAAATTAATCCAAGGTAGTAACATAAACGCAAGTAGGCCTAAAAAGCCAATGCGCTGCCTAAGTAATTGATGTAGGCCTTTTACAGCACGCACATAAATACGATTTCGGGGATTGAACCTATCATCTTGACGGCTTAAATCCGATTTTTGGATTTTCACCTCTACAGGGATATTCTTTACTTTAATTTGCTTGTCCATCGAAGTTCCTCAACGCCGCTTGGAAATAAAAACCCAGCAATACTCAAGTACTCTATACTTAAAGTTAGCAAGTTTACTTTAATAAATTGCCATCTCGAATACTTTCAGATATTTCAGAAATATCTGACTGCTGTTAACCATTATAACAATGTTGGTTAAAATTACTGGCATAGATTGCTAATAATTTATTCATCCCAGCTACTTGCTTTTAAAGTGCAGTTTATTACACTGCATGGTAATTCAACCCTACTTAGATCAAGGTTTACGTATCCATGAAAAAATTTCTTATTTTGGTAGTTGTGATCCTTGCCTTTTTTACTATCGACCACCCTCTTATAAAAGAACCTCGAGAAAAGTTATTAGGTGAAGGCATTGGCTTTTTAAGTGATGCGAGTAAGGTTAATAGAAGCCCTGCTGCCAATATGGCTAAAAATAGAATAAGCTCACAGTTAAAGCTTTCTGAATCTGAGGGTGAGTACGTAGAAAAAACATTTACAACTGATGACTCTGTTCAGTTATTTCACTTACGCTATTGTCGTGAACGTGACTTAAACCTTTACTTTTATGACGAACGTTTAAATACGGTGTGTAAAATAGTGACTGACGCACTAGAGCAAAAGCGAGCTAAGTAATGGATTTTTCGAATTTAAATAAAAAAGCAAGCGACTCATTTCATAAACAGCGCAACATGCTTAAACAATTAGCACAAGGCAAAACGTTAAAGTGTGAAAAATGTAATGGAGTTTTAACACTTGATTTAGCCACCAGCGAGCCTGGTAAAGGTATGGTAAAGTGTAAGCAAGGCTGTACTGATATTGTATTAGAACTAAGCGCTTAGATTATCTAAGCGCTTAAGCTAAAACTATTCGTCCCAGCTGTCATCAGTTATTAGACCACTGTTAATGGCAACAACTTCTATGAGCTCCGCAAAGCCTAGTGCAAAGTCACCCATTGATTCATATTGATACTGGCATAAGGCTTCTTTAGTCATACTATTTTGCTGAGCAATCTGAGTAATTGCTTGCTGATCAAGAGCAAAAAAGCTCAGTGTACTTAATGCACTCTCTAATGCTTCTTTAAATTCAGCATCTAACTCAGGTGCATTTAAAAGTGGCTCTGCATATGCTTTAGTAGCCACTAAAAAGCCTTCGCTCCATGGTTTACAAAACTCAAGAGTAAACTCAACGGGTAATTTGTATCCTGTTTCAAATACTTGCTCACTAATTTTATGGTATAGCGCCATAAACAAAAAAAGCATTTCTTCATCTAAATCATTGGCTGTGCTTGGTAATATCTGCTCAAGCCACTCGTGCACATCTAATGGGGTGGGCGAACAAATAACACCAAATAAATAGCCTTGGCTTTGCTCAAGGGTCATTGCTTTAGATTGGGTATTTAAAAATGTGCTGAGCTGCTTTGCTTGCAGCTCAGTAAATTGGGGTATTTGCATTAAAACTCTTTATATTCAAACATTAAAAGTTGAGCGGATAACGACCTTGGCTATCTGGTCGGCCTAAAAATTTAACCGCATCATGTACATCTTTAGGTAAGCTCGCATCTGGTTTTACATACCCAGCCACACTAAAGTCGAAATTAGCTTTAAGTGTAGCATCTGCTTCAAGGCCAAGCGTATTATCTGGGTCAATTAATATTGCCACGTCGCCCGACTTACAGCTTAACTTGCCAGCCAGAGGACCAATATTAAACCACCCATTTAAGCCTTGTACGTCAATATTAGGGCTCGCTATTTCACCTTTTAATGAATCACAATAAGGTGCGCCTGAGCTGTATTCATTAAGCTCTAAAATTACGCGTCCCTTTGCGGTTACAGGTAGGGGTAGTTGTACGCGTTGCATTGCACGCTCTACTGTTGAACGTACTAAGGCGTCAGTTACTTTAACTTTTTTATTAAAAAGCCCATAGCTTACATCTGCGTATCCCGAAATATCAGTGCGCTCTCGTGCATTACCAAACTTTATATTCGCATTTAACTTGCCTGTAAATAACTGCCAGCCAGCAATATCCCAGCGCACATTATTTAACTGCTCGCCATCAAAGCGAACTTGCATCATTTGACCTTGCCAAACAGTACCTACAGTTTGGCCAACTTCTAGCTGCTTTGGTAAGTATGGCTTTGCTACATCAAGCGCAATAGTTGCTGGTAATTTAATAATACAAAACACAATAAAACTAATTAAAAAGACAGCCGATAACGTTATTATTTTTTTCATTAATTAATTCTCTAATACTAAACGGCTTACACGCACATAGCCTGATTTATCATCGCGGCTTAAATCTAAGTTTTCGATTTTTAAACCATGCTGATTTACTAGCTCATCTAGCCACTCTATTAATTGATTGAACTCTACAGAGTCGAGCGTTAAACGAAGTGACCCCGTACTAGGCTGCATTTTACTAATATTTATTTGATAGCGACCACGTGTAGAATTAACAACTTGGCTTAAGTTTGTATTACTCGCCACACTCGTGTTGCCTGCGGCTTTTAGTTTTACAATACTTTCGTCAACCCAAGCTAATAGCTCTTGTTGTTTTATTTGAGATTGCTGTGCTTTTTCTATCGCATTATTTAATGGTCTAAATATTCCCATTACTAAAATAAAAATAATAAACACACCACCAGCAACCATTACTAACTGCTGTTCTTGCTCTTTAAGCGAACGCCATTGTTGCATTAACTGCTTTTTCATACTGCACCTCGCAGTTTAATTTCGCCAACGACATAATCACCGTCATTATTTAAAGAACCTTGCTCAACCGTTAAACCTTGTTTTTCAAGTATGATTTTTACTTTACCAAAGGTTTGGAAGTCTTTAGCGCGTGCACGAATACGTAACTCATTGCGACGCTTGTCATAACGAAGTGTTTCAGGTGTAAATTCGCTCACTTGCGAAAATACATCAACCAAGTTAGTTGTTAAGTCTAAAAAGCCTGACTCACTTGAGCCTCGCACTTTATCTAATGCGCCTCTAATTTGGCTTTTAATTAAATGAGGACGAACTTTAGTTCCCGGAAATGCTTTTTGATATCTGTCGACTACTTGAGCTTTAGCTACTTCTACTTGTGTATTAAGTTGATGCAACTCAATCGCTTTTATTGTAATAGTAGCGGCCAATGCAACACTTGCTATAATTGCGGCGCCTTTCCAGTAACCCCACCATAAAGCGCTTTGTTTTTTAAGCTGATACATACCTTGGCGTAAGTTGAACTTAACGCTATCTAGCTGCTTTGCAAATAATGCTAAAGGAAGGTCGTACTCACTCGTTTGGGCTTGTAAGTTAACGCTTTCAGGAAACTGATTAGCTGGGCTAAAATGTTTAATATCAGGATTACCCATGGCTGTTAAATAGCCATTTAACCAACTAGATTCAACCGCACTAATATGCCATTCTCCTTGCTTAAATAACCATTGGTTATTGAGCTCAATTGCAGTTACTGCGCCCTCCTCTGCTATTGGTAACAACAAAGCATCGGGTAATATTCTGTATACTGATAAATTATGCTCAGTAAATAATGCGAGCCATTGTTCAAACCATTCACGGTCAGTCATCGCTACACGTATTGCATGTTGCTCTCCAAGCATTGTCGGCTGCGCTACAGCTATAAACAGTTCATCTACGTCACATGCTATATCTTCTTCGAGCATATACGGCAGTGCTTGCTCGAGCTTACGATTCCATTTTGTTGGCAAAGCAACCGTTTTTAATTGCACTTGATCACTTGGTAATAACACGACCACTTCTCGGGTAAGTGCTTTTTCGCTTAACTCACTTAAATGCTCTGCATTTGGTAACTCGCCACTGGCTATTATTTCTTGTTCTTGTGGTGAGTAAATTAACCAATTAAGTAATTCTTGCTCGGTTTGACCCGTGCGGATCAACAGTATTTCTGTCACTGTACGCCTCCAAATTTTCGCGCCAGTATCGTTACGTCGCCGTCTTTAGCGTGCAGTAATGTGGTCATCGAAAAACGCAGGTCGACAAAATTTGCCTGCGTTTGTAATTTAAAATATTCGCTTTTAATACTAAATAAACTTTTTACTGCGTCAGTATTAGTGCCGCCTTGCTGCTTAACCTGTTCAAAAAATTCATCAATGGTGTCAAAGCCAGTTTGCGGCCTGGCACCTATCACCGCTTCTGCACCAGATAAGCTCAAACTTTCTATTAAGGCACTGAGTATAAGTGCTTGCTCTGGTACTAATGTATTTACATTTATAGATAAAAGCGTACTGCCGGGTATTACACATACATATGGCAGTACTTTTTCCATCACTAATGGATTAAAGCCCTTAACTAAACGTAGCTCCGATGTTGATGCAAATAAACTATTGGCTGTCATGTACGGAAAATCTCGTGATAAATACTCGTCTTCCTCTGCACCTGAGCGATACGTTATGCTGTCCTCGTCAAGCCAATCGAATACGCTATCTGCCATTGTCTCTTCTGATTCATCAGCAGGTAAGTCATCAATATTTTCAAGTAATGCAAATAGTGCTTTGTGCGCAGGGTTTGTTTTACTCGCGCTGTTTGTATCTGGTGCTATGGCTAAAGCATTTAAATTTAAACATGCTTGTAAGTCAGTAATTTTGCCACTCAATGTACCGTTATCAACAGGATATGAAGCATCACCTTGGGTTGCCCATATTTGGTCGAGCGTTGTCTTATCGGCATCATCTTTTTTACTTTGTATAAGCCCTTTAATAGCAAGTTCTTCTGCACCATAGGCATACCACTTAGCTTGTTGATGACCTTGTAAATTAGTACTTTTTTGCACTTGCACCATTAAATTAGCGCTCATCTCTACCGCCAAAATAGCAGCCAACGCCACAATAAATAAAACAATAACAAGTGCTGCGCCGCGCGATGATTGTTGCTTAACCATTATTCACGCTCGTATCTTGTGTTGTGCTTGGTGGAGCAACAACCTTGCCCTGCCCTGGTACTAAAAATACTCGACGAATCGGCTCTGCTTTTATTTGTTGTAACGTAACAGCAACTGCTTTAGGAAGCGCTTTAATTTCCCATTGCTCTTGCCATTCGTTTTTACCATCTAAAAACTCAAACTTAAGTTCTTCAATATTCTCCAGTACACGTTGAACGCGTGGTTCCATATTATCAAGCTGATCAACATATACTCTGTAAACACGCTCAAGGTTATCGTCTATCACTCTGTAACCAACAGCTTGTAGTTCTGAACGTGGTAATAAGTTTATTGGATTTATCCAACCATCTCGTACAAACGCGATACCATCGTATTGGCTTTCTAAAACGTAACGACCAGCGAGTAAGTATTGTTCTTGAACATCGCCAGACTCATTACGAACAGCTCGTTTGGTCATTTGGCTAAAATCTTGATCCATTAACCTAAAGGTAGTTTGCAACCCATTTAACTCTGCAATTTTTTCATCGGAGGCATCTTTTGCTCTTGTTGTCGTCTCGAGTATTTGATGAGTAGCAATAATAACAAAAGCTAAGATACCCAGTGCAACCATAACTTCAAGTAATGTAAACCCGCGCTGCTTCACTTACTTTTTGCCTTTATTTAAATACGTTGATAATTCATATGCCGAATGCTCATACTTTTCATCCGTAAAAACATTGATTGTTAGCTTAACAAAGCTCTTATCAGCGGTAGCGGTTACTTCTTGTTGCCAAAACCATTCAACACCGCCCATTACTTCACTGCCTTTAAGGTTATTTTTACCTTGCCATTGTTCACCTTTAGTACGTTGTTCAATAATAACGTTTTCGGCGACCCACGATGCATAGGTTTGCTCTTCAATAGTGGTTAAGTGATGTATATGCTCGCTTGTTGCTTGCATTGCCGCTATACCCGCCATGGCGCAAATACTTAATGCGACAAGCACTTCTAATAAGGTAAACCCTTTAGTGCGCTTCATTATTCTGGCTCTCGGCGAAAGTTAATGGGTGCTGTAAATTCACCTTCAATGTAATACACAGGCTCGCTTTGATCTTTTAACTCTAATATAAGTTGAAACGCACTCACCTCACCTGATGACAAAATAAGTACTTGTGGAATTTTCAGTTTTTTAAGCTCAAGTAAGCTGTCTTCATCGCCACCACTCATAAGCTCACGCCAGTTAGATTGCTCTAAGAGGTTATCTTGTGCCCACGCTAAATCTTCTAAGTTAAGAGTGAGTTTTAATCTTTCATCTAACTCGATTGGTTTAAAAAGATCTTCACGGTCAAAGGTAATCCACTTTTCACCATCGAAAACTAAATACTCTAGCGTGTTGTCCTCTACTAATAAGCCCAATTCAACTTGGTTTAAAATGGCAAATTCTGATGCCATATTAATGGTGGTATGCAGCCTGAGTGCTTGAGTATCTAATTCTTCCTCAGCACCGCCTTCTAAGCTGTATACCACCATTTTGGTGGCAAAAGCGATGATCACTAATACCACTAAAATTTCTATTAAACTAAAGCCGCTGCTTTTTGCATGGCGCTGCTTAAGGCTTGCTTTCATAGCAAGCCTCTAGCATTAACATGTTCATACAAAACAGTGTACTTAAGCATTATTGCTTTTCTTCGTCCCAGTTACCGATATCATCATCAGTACCTACTTCACCATCTGGGCCCATAGAAAAAATATCAAACTTGCCAATTTCACCTGGGCTAATTAGCTGATATAGATTACCCCATGGATCTTCTGGTAATTCATTAATAAAACCACCGTCAGGGAAACGTTTTGGAACCGGTTCAATGCTTGTTTGAGTAACTAGCGCTTCAAGACCTTGCTCTGTGCTTGGGTAGCTCTTATTTTTAAGCTTGTATAAGCTCATTGCATCTTCTAATTGTTGAATATCTAGATGCGCTTTATCGATAGCAGCCTCTTCTTGCTGACCCATAATGTTAGGTGCAACAATTGACATAATCATTCCGATGATAACCAGTACCACCATCACTTCTAGTAAAGAAAAACCTGATTGTTTATTCACGTAATTACCTCATTATTCTAAAAACATTAAGTAAAAATGGTTTAGGTAAAACCATTAATATATTTAAAAATTATTTTAACTTAAAGTCCAACAGCTTTATTCATCGCCATTATTGGCTGCAATATTGCCATTACTATAAATAATACAATAACCGCCATTGAGGCGATCATCGCAGGCTCTAGTAGTTTAAGCGACACATTAACCATGCTCTCAAATTCGCGATCTTGGTTATTTGCAGCACGCTCTAACATTTGCTCTAGTTCACCTGATTTTTCACCACTTGCTATCATATGCAGCATCATTGGTGGAAACAACTTAGTTTGCTGAAGTGCAGCTCTTAAGCTTGCACCCTCACTCACTCTGTCGGATGCATCTGCAACCGCTTTTTTAATTTTTTCGTTAATTAATACGCCGCCCGAGATACGCATTCCTTCAAGTAATGGTACCGAGCTTGACGATAGAATACTTAAAGTACGTGCAAAACGTGCGGTATTAATACCACGAGCCACTTTACCTATACCTGGCATATGTAGCACTCGGTCATCCCACCAAAAACGTATTTTAGGCTGCTTAAGTGCATGCTTAATACCAATGGCTATAGCTGTAATCGCTATTAAACTAATAAACCAATAATTTTGCACAAAATGGCTGCCTGCCATAACCCATTCGGTTGTCCAAGGAAGTACTTGTTTCGTTTTTTCAAACGTTTTTAATATTTTTGGTACTACGGTGCCCAGTAATACCGACACAATACCAATTGCAAATACCACTAATATAATGGGGTAAACCATAGCCTGAGTTATTTGGCTACGCATATGTTGGCGCTGCTCGGTATAGTCGGCTAAACGATTAAGTACTTGGTCAAGGTGACCCGACTTTTCGCCTGCGGCTACCATTGCACGATATAAGTCGTCAAAAACATGAGGAAACTCACTAAGACCATCGGCAAGTGTGTAACCTTCAACCACTTTTGAGCGTACCGACATAAGCATACGCTTTAAACGCGGCTTTTCGCATTGCTCAGCAACCGCCATAACAGCGCCTTCAACAGGGAGTGCCGATTGAATAAGTGTTGCTAATTGCCTTGTAATTAGTGCTAAGTCTGAGGTTGAAATTGTCGGTTTAAAAAAGCCACCGAGTAAAGGGGCTTTTTCACCTTTGACTTGTTTATCACTTTGCGCCGCAGGGACAACTTCAAGCGGCGTAAGTTTTTGATCACGTAAAGTTTGGCGAATTTGTTTAGCTGTATCAGCTTCTAAAATGCCTTTTTTTTCTTTACCTCGGCCATCTAAGGCACGGTATTCAAACGCCGCCATAGTTAACCTTCCTCACGGGTAACACGCAATACTTCTTCAAGTGTTGTTTTACCTACAAGTACACGGCTACACCCATCTTGGCGAATACTTGGGCTGCGCTTACGAATGTATTTTTCTACGCTTTGCTCGCCTTTACCGTTGTGAATCATTTCGCGTATTGTTTCATCGACTACAAGTAACTCGTGAATACCCGTACGACCACGATAACCATTAAAATTACACTCCTCGCACCCTACTGCTCGATAAATTGTCGGTTGGCTTTCAAAAGGAACCCCTAACAGCTGGCATTCATGCTCATCAGCCGTGTGACCTTCTTTGCAGGTATTACACAATGTACGTACTAGCCGTTGCGACAACACACCGAGTAACGACGATGAAAGTAAGAATGGTTCAACACCCATATCTTCCATACGTGTAATTGCACCCGATGCGGTATTAGTATGCAGAGTAGACATAACAAGGTGGCCGGTAAGTGACGCTTGAACACCAATTTGCGCAGTTTCAAGGTCGCGTATTTCACCCACCATTACTACATCAGGATCTTGGCGTAATATTGCACGTAAACCACGTGCAAATGTCATATCAACTTTTGCATTAACTTGTGTTTGCCCAATACCTGGAATTTCGTACTCAATAGGATCTTCAACGGTAAGAATATTGCGATCGCGTGAGTTAATTTGGCTCATACCAGCGTATAAAGTGGTACTTTTACCAGAGCCCGTTGGCCCTGTTACTAAAATAATGCCGTGGGGTTTACTAATTAAATCTGAAAACAATGCACGGTTATCTGCGGTCATACCTAAATCTTCAAGGTTTAAACGCGCGTTGTTTTTATCAAGTAAACGCAGTACTACACGCTCACCAAAGCTCGATGGCATTGTAGACACACGCACATCAACTGCACGCCCGGCAATACGTAAACTAATACGACCATCTTGTGGGATACGTTTTTCGGCTATATCAAGCTTAGCCATTACTTTAATACGAGATACAAGTAACGATGCGAGTTTACGATTGGGCTTTAATACTTCTTTAAGTACACCATCTACCCTAAAGCGAATAACAAGTTCCTGCTCGAAGGTTTCGATATGAATATCAGACGCACCTTCTTTAATCGCTTCGCTAAGCATGGCATTAATAAGCTTGATGATTGGTGCGTCATCGTCGCCCGCCAGTAAGTCTTCAGTTTGCGGGAGCTCATCAGCAAGAGAGAATAAATCGACCTCGTTACCAATGTCTTCCATCATTTGCTGTGTTTCAGAGCTATCACGCTGGTATGACGCTTCAAGCAATAGCTCAAATTTATCATCAGCTAACTGCTCAAGTGTAAAACCATGGCCAGCGATACGACGCACTTCTAACAGTACTTCTGCATTTAGCTCACCACGGTAGTAGACTATGCGGTTATCTTTGTTTTTACCAAGTAGCACACCAGCGCGTCTTGCATACGAAAACGGTAATCGCTTTGCCGGTAACTCAACTAACACATCGCTGGTTAGTAGCTCATCCTGATTATGCGTTTGAGGATGAACCACATCTTGGTTTATCTCTTGAATCGCATTAGTCATCTTTACGCTCTTGTGCATTTTGTTTACGTAGAGACTCTTCATACGTAGGAGGAAGTACTAATTCGTCATTCCACTCAGGTAAAATAGGCGTATCAGTCATTGGCATTAATTCAATACCATCTTCTTTTTGCTTAAACTGCTCACCACGAATAAAGTTATATTTATTAAAGCTTAACTTATTCATGCTTACACCATCACGAATAATGGTTGGGCGAATAAACACAATAAGGTTACGCTTACGGCGCGTTGTATTTGTTGATCTAAACAAGTGACCTAAAATAGGGATATCGCCTAATAACGGCACCTTAGAAACACTTTCTTGTACGTCTTCATCTATTAAGCCGCCAAGTACAACCATACCGCCATCATCGGCCATTACCGTTGTTTTAATTGAACGTTTATTTACTGAAATATCAACAGCAGTGGCACCACTTACACTTGATACTTCTTGCTCAATTGTAAGCTGTACTGCAGAGCCATCATTTATCTGTGGTGTAACAACTAGTTTAATACCGACTTCTTGACGCTCAACCGTTTGGAATGGGTTAGCGTTATTACTACCCGTTTGTGAGCCTGTAATTATAGGTACTTCTTGACCCACTAAAATAGATGCTTCTTCGTTATCCATTGTAGTAATAGACGGTGTAGCCAAAATATTTGAATTTGTGTCGGTAGCAACTGCTTGAATAATTGCACCCCAGTCATTTTTAACAACGCCCAGCGCTAAACCATTAATACCGCTTAGTAAGGAAGCTAATGGACCATAGTCACCTTCTGTTGTTTCCGTAAATGGCGTCACTGTACCTGACTCAGTTCCTATTATATTTTTAGTTACGGTTGTATCTTGTGCTTGCTCAGCGGCAACAGCTAATGAACCTACAGGAACAGTAGTACCATTATTAAACTGCAACATACCGCCTTGTTCAGAAATCCACTGCAGGCCTAAATTAACACCATCGCCTTCCATAACTTCAATAATAATGGCTTCAACTAATACTTGCGCTCGGCGAATATCAAGACGTTCAATTACCGACTCTAGTGATCGCATTGTGTCTGGCTGTGCGGTGATAATTAATGAGTTTGAGTCTGGGTGAGACTCTATACTGCTTTCATTATTGCTTCTGCTACGAGTTTTAGTAGTACCGCCTTGTGCATCTTCAACAAGTGACTTACTTACACCTTGCAATACTTTGACTAAATCTTCAGCTTTAGCGTAATTTAGGTAAAACACCTTGGTATTACCTTGGCTTTCTAATTCGCCATCTAAGCGCTTAATAAGCTCTATGGCACGTGTACGTGCCTGGCCTTCACCACTTACAATAACGCTATTAGTTCGGCCATCAGCCACAACTTTTGGAATTAAAAATTCAGGCACACTGCCTTTACCGCTGTCTTTATAAATATTGTCTACTACAGAGACAACATCATCTGCCGTCGCATATTTTAGCTTAACGATGTCTACACGCTTGTCACCCGCTTGATCAACAGAGCGAATGATCTCAACTAAGCGATTAACTGATGCAGCATGACCCGTTAGCATCATTACGTTAGCCGCGTTAAAGTTAGCAACATGGCCGCCATCTTTTTGGTCGCTAAACTGACGAACCAAAGGACCAAGCTCTTGTACACTTACATTTTTAACGCGCACAACACGTGTAATCATCATGTCGCCGCTAGCTTCATTACCGTCGGTAATAAGTGGTACATTTGATTTTTTAGCGTCTGAACTTTTCTCTACTTTAAGAATGCCATTATCCATTTCAACAGCTGAGTAGCCATAAACTTCTAATACATTTAAAAAGAACTGATAATAAAGCGCTTCGTCCATTAACTCATAACTGCGAACATTTACTTTGCCGCGCACGTTAGGGTCTATAATCACTGTTTTATTAAGGTTTTTACCAACAATATTAATGAACTCGTTGATATCAGTGCCTTTAAAGTTAGCAGCATATTCAACAGCAGAAACAGACAAAGAAATACTTGCCGCCAAAAAAAGTGCCGCGTACTTAGCTAACCCTTTTTTAATTTTTTTGAGGTGTAGCACCTGAACCATTGTATTAAAACTCCAAAGCTAAATTATTGCAGACTAAATTGCACATCAATTTGTTCACCATCACGTTCTATAGTGATATTGGCATCTGTACTATTACGCAGCTCGTTGATAGCTGACATAGCCTGTTTTAAATCTGTTAATTGATAGCCATTTATAGAAATAGCCAAATCGTTATTTTTTAATCCCATTTGCTTAAACAGTTCAGGCTCTTTACCTGGACTTAAGCGATACCCAATTAGCTCACCGTCATTCATGGCTTGTGAAACACGTATGTAGTCAAATAATTTACCCGGTTCTTCGAGCAGCTCTTCACGTGTTTCTATAATTGCTTCTTTAACTTCTGGATCTGCAGTGGCATCTATTTGTAGTTCACTTGGTTCTAACTTTTGCGGACCCATTTCAGCCTCATCACGTGCAGCGAGTACAGGCATAGATACTTTTTTACTAAAATCGAGCCCATCAAGCATTAATGTTTCAAAACCCCCATTAACACCCAAAATAACACGGTCAGGCAGTATCTGTGCTACTTTAGCTCGCGTGCCCGATACTACTTCTTCAACAAGATAGCTTACTTGCTTACCTTGTGATTCAATAATTGCTATACCTGCTTTATCATCGTTATTAACCGCTACAATACCGGTTAAGTTTATACTTAAGCGCGTTTCTGGCGCATTATTTATAACCTGCGATTGCTTTGCAGTATTATTGTTGTTTGTTACAGTTTTTTTACCAAATAAGAATTGCTCAACAATATGCTGTGCTGAGTTATTACTCGCACCAGATGACTGATTAGCATAATGAGTAGGAGTAAGTAGAGATACGGATGGTTTCGGCCACAAAAGCCAAACAAGTTTTGATAATAAAAATGCAAGATAAACAACAACTAACAGTGTTACTAACGCACTTAACTTAGCATGCGGTAACCGCGTTAAAAATTGTTTTAGTTGTTGGATTTGCTGTTCCATAAATAGTGTTCTTATTTTAATTTACTGCGTTAGCGCGTACCCATAGTACCCTTTCATTTTTCTTTCAACAAGCACACTAATATTAAACTTTGTAAACAGATTAAATTAACTTTACATCTGTGTATAAAAAACAAACGGCTGTTGTAATACCTTCATCCTACGATGATTTCATGATAAATTTTAAGCTATAAAACGTGGGGAACACCTTATGAGTAAAAAAAGTAATGCTAATACTAACTCAGACCATGCGGATGAGTTAAAAGTTCGATTAGATAAATGGTTATGGGCTGCGCGATTTTATAAAACCCGCGCCGTTGCACGTGAAATGGTGCAAGGCGGCAAAGTACATTATAATGGTCAACGTTCGAAAGCGAGTAAAATAGTAGAAGTTGGCGCAAAGGTAAAACTTGCCCAAGGTGTAGATGAAAAGCTGATAACTATACTTTCAGTGCTTGAAAAACGCCAAAGCGCCCCCATTGCACAGACCATGTATCAAGAATCTGATGCCAGTATCGCTAAACGCGAAGAGAACAGCATCGCACGCAAAAATAACAGCTTCTTTGCTCCTCATCCGGATAAAAAACCGGATAAAAAGCAAAGACGCGAACTTTTAAAAATGAAATCAAGTTAGGTATAGCCGCTCATGCAACAAGATTTACTTCACCGTTATTTATTCAACGAACTAGATGTTCGTGGCGAACTCGTGCAAATCGAGAGTGCTTATAATGAAATGATTGCCGACCATAATTATCCAGAGCCTGTTAAAGCATTGCTAGGTGAGTTACTCGTTGCGACCTGCTTACTAACCGCCACATTAAAATTTGAAGGTGAAATTGCTGTACAGCTTCAAGGCGATGGCCCTGTTAAGTATGCAGTTATAAATGGCGATGACAAACAAAACATGCGCGGGATCGCTCGTCTACAAAGTGAAATTACGGGCACAACCGTTAAAGAGCTCATTGGTCAAGGCTATATGGTGATTACTATTACGCCAAATAAAGGTGAGCGTTATCAGGGTATAGTGCCACTAGAGCACGATACCCTTAGTGAATGTATTGAAAGTTACTTTGAGCAGTCAGAGCAATTAAAAACACGCCTTTGGTTTGCAACCGATACAACTGAAGGTAGTGCAAAGGCATGTGGCTTATTTTTACAAGTGCTTCCAGTTGATAAACAAAAATCAATTGAAGACTTTGCACATCTAGAAGCATTAAGTAACACGATTAAAGATGAAGAACTATTACATCTTGATGCTAATACTGTGCTTACACGCTTATATCACGAAGATAACCCTCGTGTATTTGAGCCCCAAACAATTAAATTCAAATGTGGTTGTAGCCGTGATAAAACAATTACGGCTCTTGTTAACATCGGACAACAAGAACTCCTTAACGATGTAGCTGAAAAAGGCTCGGTTAATATTAACTGCCACTATTGTTTAAAAGAATATCTTTTTAACGAACAAGATATAAAAAGCATTTTCAACTAAATATTCAGCTTCACTTATATATAGTAATTAAAGCCGCAAAATATGCGGTTTTATATTATAAAAAGATGATACCGGTGTCATCATTTCTGCTAATTTCATGACACCGGTATCATTGAAATTATTCATGTTTTTTCTTAAATATATGTGTTTTTAGGGCCTTTGCGGGCTCGAATATCTTAAAACCTTCTGTTACTATAATTTCAGTTTAAGGGCACTGATAACCCCAGAGCTATCCGTTCAAACTCTCACACATAGTTAGGTATAAACATGACTACAGGCGCTACACGTTTTGTCGATTTAACCGCAGCTGAACTTGTCGAGCATGCGATCCGCCGTGGCGAAGGTACTTTAGCCGCAAATGGTGCTTTTGTTGCAATTACAGGAAAACGAACTGGCCGTTCACCAAAAGATCGTTTTATTGTTCAAGAAGCGACTACTCAAGATGATATTCAATGGGGCAATGTTAATCGCCCGTTTGATGCAGACAAATTTGACGCTTTATGGGCTCGCGTAGAAGCACATGTTCAAAGTAATGACCACTTCACCTCTCACCTAGAAGTTGGCGCAGACCCTGAACATTACCTACCTGTAGTAGTAACTACAGAAACAGCGTGGCACCATATTTTTGCCAAAAACATGTTTATTGAACCGCAGAACTATAACGCTTCAAACTTACCACAATGGCAAGTAATGAACGTTCCTTCATTTGTATGTGAGCCAGAGCGTGATGGCACTAACAGTGATGGCACCGTTATTATTAACTTTGCAGCGCGCAAAGTATTACTAGCAGGTATGCGTTACGCCGGTGAAATGAAAAAGTCGATGTTTTCTGTACAAAACTTCCTGCTTCCAGCAAAAGGTGTATTACCAATGCACTGTTCTGCTAACGTTGGTGAAGCAGGCGATACAGCATTATTCTTCGGTTTATCTGGTACAGGTAAAACAACACTTTCAGCAGACCCTACTCGCTTTCTAATTGGCGATGATGAACACGGTTGGGCACCTGGCAGCGTATTTAATATTGAAGGCGGTTGTTATGCTAAATGTATCGACCTTTCACAAAATAATGAACCTGTAATTTGGAATGCTATTCGCTTTGGCACTATTTTAGAAAATGTAGTGTTAGATGAAAAAGGCGTTCCAGATTTTAACGATACTAGCCTTACTCAAAATAGCCGTGCAGCATATCCACTTGAACACGTTGAAAAACGTAAAGTAGAAAACCGCGCAGGCGAACCTAAGGCTGTTGTATTTTTAACTTGTGATGTAAGCGGTGTATTACCACCCGTTTCTATACTTAGCGAAGAAGCTGCTGCTTTTCACTTTTTAAGTGGATACACAGCAAAAGTTGGTTCTACTGAGATTGGTTCAACTAGCGATATTGAATCAACATTTTCGACATGTTTTGGCGCGCCATTCTTCCCACGCCCTGCTGGTGTTTACGCTGAGCTTCTTATGAAGCGTGTACGCGAGTTTGGCGCTAAGGTGTACCTTGTGAATACAGGTTGGACTGGCGGCCCTTACGGCACAGGTAAACGTTTTGATATCCCAACTACTCGTGCAGTAATTGATGCAATCGTATCTGGTAAATTAGCGGGTGTTGAAACTCAGCACATTGATGTTTTAAACCTAGATGTACCGGTAGCAGTTCCAGGTGTAGATACTAATTTACTTAATCCTATTAATACGTGGGAAGATAAAGCTAAGTACAATGAATATGCAGCAAAGCTTGCCGCTGACTTCACTGAGAACTTTGCTAAGTACGACGTATCAGACGATATAAAAAATGCAGGACCTAAAGCTTAAATAAACTTTAATATTGTATTTTAACGCCAGCCCATAGCTGGCGTTTTACTTTTTAATACCTAATTTAATAAGTGCGACAAAATGCCGCACAACTTATATAAAAAACCATATAATATACCGCGTAATTGATCACCTCCTAATGCCCAATAAATCAGCATTACTCATTACGGCTATTTAATTGATGACACCAAAGCTTTCATGGCGAAAAACCTCAAGACGGTTACATTTATACTTAGGGCTCTCGGTAGGCGTATTACTCACTATTATTAGCCTTTCTGGCTCCGTATTAGTTTATTACCCACAAATAGACTCACTGTTAAATCCAATTGATCACACTACTGCCGATACAAAATCACCTAATTGGGATAAAGCATACAGTACGTTAAGGAAAAATTTCCCTGCCAAGCTTGGGCCATGGCGATTAGAAAATACAGGTATGAATTCAATTGTACCCGCACGCTATTACAATCCTATAGAAACAAAAGAGCAAGGTTTTGCTCCCTTAATGGTTTGGCTATCTAGTAATAGCAATGAAGTAATACGCAAAGACTACTGGGGGGAATATCTAGTAACTTGGATGTACAACCTACATTTTTCATTACTAACGGGAACGACAGGCACACTTGTTGTCGGCTATATAGGTGTAGCCTCATTAGTTCTTCTTATTTCTGGATTCCTTGCTTGGCTTCCAAAGTCTGGGCAGTGGGTAAAGTCACTAAAATTTAAGTCTCGTAGCTCTAAAATAGGTTTGCTATACGACTGGCATAAACTAATTGGATTAAGCTTCTGCGCGCCATTATTAGTTCTCACTGTTACAGGTGTTATACTTGCCATACCAAAACAAACTGACCCTATATTAAGTGCCCTAGTTGGCGATATAAACTCCCCCTCAATAAAGCAAATACAACCCAGTAAACAATCCAGCATTCCCTTATCGCAAGCAATACTTATAGCTCAAAAAACATTGCCCGAAGCACGTTTAGCTTGGATTGAAACACCATCAAACTTAAATGCTATTTATAGATTTAGATATCAAACTAGAAACGATCCTTCGTATCGCTTCCCGCATAGCTATATCGAAGTTAATGCATCTACAGGGGAACTAGAGAGCCTTTTTAACATAGATAAGCAAAGCACGGCTAGTAAAATTAAAAACTGGATACACCCACTGCATGACGGCAGTATTGGCGGAAACATGCTAAAATTTATATGGTTGCTAAGTGGTTTTGGGTCTGCAGCATTGTTTTTTATCGGTGTATATCGATGGTTAGTTAGAACGAGGAGAATATAAAATAAACTTTAGTTGAAGGAGTACACTAATCACTTTTCAGTAAGTCTTGTCGATGATTTCTTAATATAAAGTATATGGCCTTAATTAACCTTAGGATTAAAAATTAATAACGCTCAATACATATTAAAGCAACCCTTAACCGCCTACCTGACTATAAAACAATTAGTGAATTCGGGTAAGTAATACCAATCTGCATAAAGATTAAGTCAATTTGATCCAGTCTCTAGAGCATATGCTTTAACCGTATCTGGAACAGAAATGAATTTGTTCCACGCTTGCGAAACCTGTTCAACTATTTCTTCATAGCAACTAAACACAC
>NZ_WTLB01000006.1 GCF_011378855.1 Pseudoalteromonas sp. Z1A8
TTATTACTAAAACAACTCGGTACTAACAAATAAAACAAAACTTCTTTCAAACTAGTATTCAAAATGGGTTATTGCTAACCCATTTTAACGAAAGCAATTAGATGCTAACGATGTTTTCAGCTTGTGGACCTTTTTGACCTTGAGTAACAGTAAACTGTACACGTTGGCCTTCAGCTAGAGTTTTGAAACCGTCGCCAGAGATTGCGCTGAAATGTGCGAAAACATCAGGACCAGATTCTTGCTCGATAAAACCAAAACCTTTTGCTTCGTTGAAAAATTTAACTGTACCAGTTGTAGTATTAGACATAATAGTATCCTAAGAATTAATAAAAGTGCGCCTTAAATTAGGCAATTTAACAGGAAGAAAACATACATTTAACTGAGGATAACGCGAAGGATTATTACTAAAACAACGTGGTACTTACAAATAAATAGGGTTTTCTGTCAACCCGATGGCAAGCAGGATAACAGTAAATTAAGTCATATACCAAGCCCTATTGTAAATTTATTTTAGAGTAAGTGCTTTATTTGTTTGTTTGTTTTTTAACTAACTAGTTATGATTGAGATGATCTTTTTAACTTATAAATTAAAGTTAAGTTTATTTTAATCAAAGCTTTACGCTTATTTTTGTACACAGTTTTAGAGTGGGTAAAATACAGGTTTTAACTGGTTAAAACATGACCTAATTACCTACTAAATTTTTTGATATATATCTTAAATAACGTGATTCATTAGCCCCAAATTACAAATCCAAGTATTAATAATGCAATCCAAAGTGTTTCAGCAACAATTAAAATAATAGGTTTTATACCTACTTCGGTAAGTTTTCCTAAATTAGTTTTCATACCAATGGCTGAAATAGCCGCAATTAAAAAGAACTGCGAAAGTTCGTTAGCGGTTTCAAGCACTATTATAGGAAGAGAAAAGCAGCTATTTATTATCATGAGTATGACAAAGCCAATTAAAAACCCAGGGACTTTAGGTAATTCTCCGTGTTTTTCTTTATTTGAGCGATTAATAATAACCATCATAATAAGTACAACGGGTAGCAGCATAGCAACACGTACAAGTTTAGTTAGGGTTGCTATATCGCCAGTCTCAGGTGATACCGAATAACCAGCACCTACTACCTGCGCTACGTCGTGTATTGTGCCGCCTAAAAATACGCCTGCATTATGGGCGTCAAACTCAAGGTAATTAACCACAATAGGGTAGAGGATCATAGCAAGGGTCGACATGGCTGTTACGCCAATAACCGTAAGTAAAGTATCGCGCTCTTTATGTTCGCTGTTTGGCATAATAGAGGAGATAGCTAGCGCAGCAGACGCTCCACAAATAGCAACTGAGCCGCCTGTAAGTGCACCAAAGCGTTTTTGTAAGCCAAATGCGCGCGCAAGTACTACGCCTAAAATAATAGTAGTAAATATAGCGCCCGCTAACATAAGTGCGGTTTGCCAACCTAGTGTTACTAAATCTCCCAGTGCTATGCGTGTGCCTAGCAGCACTATACCTACGCGCAAAACCGTGGTGCCGGTAAAGTCGATACCTTTGGCGCAAGGGCTATCGCTTTGATATAAAAATGAGACTGCCATACCCAGTAACAAAGCAAACAGCATGGCTGGTGCGCCGTAATGCTCACTTAAAAATAAAGCGGCAAGGCCAGTCATTGCAGCAATGCTGGCACCTTGCCATAAAGGTGATATTTTACAGCTTAATTTACTACTTAAGCGCTGCATTACGCTTTAGCTGCGGTAAGTGCTACTAACACTTGGCGTTTACGTTCGCCTGTAAAAGGGCGGCGACCATGCATAGCCATTTCGTTATCAACTAAGGCTACATCGCCATCTTGCCATGCAAGATCAAAGGTAAATACTTTTGAAAGCTCAACAATTTTATCAAGTCCAGCTTTAGGAATGGCACTGCCATCGCCAAAGGTAATAGCAACCGATGGGTTTTCGCGTACGCCTTTCCAGCCCATGTAAGCGGCAATCAGTTGGTTATAAAAAACCTGTACGTTGTTTTCAAGAGTTACTACAGCAGGAAGTACCGGTGTAACGGCTTTTAGTGAGCCGTCTTCAAGCCATTCCCATTCGTAACCCAGTTCGGTTAATTTGTTATGTGCTTCGTCTTTGGTTTCAACGCTTAGTGTACTTTTCCAGCTTCGGCCTTGGCCTGATGTTGCGTCGTCAGCGGCTGGCATATAGGTGGTGTACTTTAGGCCTTTGTGTTCAAAGTCATGGGCAAGTTTACTGTCGTATTCTTTTAATGCGCTAAATAACTTATCTGATCGGCAAAGAGGTGTTGCACCACCTTCTTCTGCGGCCGATTTACAAAAAAAGAATAACTTACTTGGCGAAATAGGCGTTTGAGCCATTTCGTGGTGTAAGTATATTTCTACATCTTTTGGCGCTTCGTTAGCTGTAAATACACGCTCGGTAAAATTAATACGCACCGCGTTTGAAAGCGACTCTTTATAAGTAAAATTGTCGTAATCAAAACCTGCTGAAAACGTATCAAAGGTTTCGGCGCTATTTACAGGAAAACCACGAAACAACACAGCTCCTGAGCTGCGAAGTTTTTTGGCCAGTTCGCTTTTATTGGCGCGAATGAAAGCTACCGCTTCTTCAACGGTGCTGGCGTTATTGTTATTAACCACAATGCACGGAAAAACCGAATCATCGAATGTTAATTGAGTTGGCACTGAGGCGTAGTTAATTTCGGTAGCTGACATTGTATGTTCCTAATCGTAAATTGGGTGAAAACGGTTAAAGGCAGCTTCACAAAAGTGCCCAGGGTCGTTAAATCGGCGATTACTATTAAGCGCAGAAATTTGCGCCATTTCTTGCTCTGTTAATTCAAAATCAAACAGTGCAAGGTTTTCTTTCATGCGTTCAAGTTTTGAAGTTTTTGGAATAATGGCAGTACCACGTTGCACGCCCCAGCGAAGTACGACTTGTGCTGGCGTTTTGCCATGATTTTGTGCAGCCGCTTTAACAACGCTTTGCTCAAGAACCGATTCGGTTTTATCTGCCATTTCAAGCTCAAGGTACGAAAGCGCACCCAGTGGTGAAAACGCAGTAACCGGAATATCGTACTGCTTAGCTAATCTTACTAATCGCTCTTGCGTTAAATAAGGGTGCGACTCAATTTGCAACATAGCGGGTTTGATATTTGCGTAGGTCATTAAATCGTGAAGCAGTGCGCTTGAGTAATTACATACCCCAATGCGTTTAGCTTTGTTGTTATGTACTTGTTCTTCCATTGCTTGCCACGTTAAATATAGCGGCACTTTTGCCAACTCCATTTGTGGGTTTTGTGCGTCTGGATCAACAAACCATTCTGGTGGATAGCGGGTTTCTATTGGCACAAATGTTTGCGCAATCGGAAAATGAATTAGGTATAAATCTAAGTAATCTAACTTTAAGTCACTTAGTGTTTTATCTATCGCGAGGCCAACATGCTCTGGTGCATGAAAGGTATTCCACAGTTTTGATGTTATCCATAATTCTTCGCGGGTACATAAGCCATCGCTTATTGCTTGGGCTATGCCATCGCCTACTTGCTCTTCGTTACCGTAGTCTGATGCGCAATCAAGATGGCGGTAACCTGCCTTAATGGCTTGGTATACCGTTTGTGCACAATCTTCTTGTGCGACTTTCCATAAACCGAACCCTACTGGAGGGATATTATTTAATGAACTCATTGGGAATTCCTGTTAAAAATACATAATGACTTAGGTCTTGTATAAGACATAAGTTATTATACGAATCAAACAGTGTCAATACTGTGTTAACAGCAAAGCAGTAAATGAGAGGGTTAAAAAACCTGCAGGCAGCAAAAAGGCAGCGTTTGCTGCCTTTAAAAATATTTAATTATTATGCGCTAAAGTGGGTGGTTAGCACTAAAGAGGCTCTTAATCAGTCGAGCTCAATTTGATAGTGGTAATGATCGCTACGGCATTTGCTTTGGCGGTATTCGATACGCTTACCTTCGATTGATTCGGTAATACGTGATACCAGCAGCAGTGGGTCGCCAGCTTTAATAGCTAGCATTTTGGCATCATCCATTGTAGCAAGTACGGCTTTAATACTGTCTTGGGTTTTGTGTACAGTTTGGTTAAATTTGGTCTGATAGTAATGGTACAATGTATGCGGAATATCACTACTTTGATGTATATCAGGAAAGTAGCTTTGCGGTAGGTATATAGTTTCGCTCATGCAAAATTCGTTATCAAGAATACGCCTACGAACAAGCTTGGTAACTTTGTCTTTTTTATTGAGCTGTAACGCTTCTATTACTTCAACTGGCGCTGCACAAAGCTCAACCGATAGCAGTTCAGCCTTTGGCAAATCGGCGCCTTTACCGTCTGCTTGTAACGGAAAAAATCTAAATAATGCATCTTGCGCAGTATGTTGCGATACAAACGTACCAACGCCTTGGCGACGAGTCACTATTTTATTGTCGGTTAATAAGTTTAGTGCTTTACGAACCGTACCTTGGCTTACGTTAAATCCTTCAGCAAGGCGAAATTCGCTTGGTAGTGCTTCGCCAGGTACCCAGCGTCTTTCAACAATGAGCTGTTTAATATAATCAGCCACTTGTAAGTAAAGCGGTTGAAAAGCCAAGCTTGGGCCACTTAATTTGTGATCAAACATAGAGTTACTCATTATTATTTACCATTAAATTTAATCCACCTGTAGTTATATCATAGGTGAAACCTTTTACGCATATTTGCGCTAGCTCAATTAAACGTGAACTACTGCTGTAATGTTTTTATAGGCGCAAAATATACATTATGCCTAAAAACAAATCGTTACACTACAATAGCTCACCCTTAGGAAATTAAAAGTGCTCAGTATTTCTTTTGAACTCATTTTGCTTATGGCGCTGTGCCTAAGCCTTGCCACTGTAATGCAAACTCTTAGCGGGTTTGGCTTTGGGTTGCTGGTGGTTGCAAGCTTTACGTTGCTTGATGTATTGCCACTTACGGCAACTACATTTTTAGTGAGTTTGCTAGGGTTAGTTAATTCAACAACCGTGGTCGTTAAAAACCGCAGTTCGGTAAAAGTACCCGAGCTAAAACTTATGTTGTATACCGGTATACCGTTAATGCTGATAGGTTTTGTGCTACTTGAGTTTATGTCGTCGCATTTAACGCACTATTTAAACTTTATTTTAGGCGTAAGCATTCTATTGTGCTGCGCTTTAATGCTGATTGGCCGAGATCGTGCCAATAAACAAAGCCGTCCTCGTTCGTTTTTAATAGCCGGTGGGGTGAGTGGGTTACTTGGAGGGTTGTTTTCAACCTCTGGGCCACCGCTTGTGTTTCAGTGTTATAAGCAAAGTTGGTCTATTGAAGCTATTCGCAGTACGTTATTAGCGGTATTTACTATTGGCGGGCTAGTACGTGTAGGTATCGCTTTATTTGGTACTTTGCCAGAGCTCGATATTATGTTTTTAATTGCAGCGGCTATTCCTTTGGTGTTGCTAGTTACGCATTTTGCTCGTAAATTAACGCCCTACGTAGACGCTAAATGGATACGCATTATAGCTATTACGTTGCTAGGGCTGAGCGGCGTATCGCTGGTGACTACATCGGCGCCGGGTATATTTTAAAAATCACGATGTAAATAATTCATCTTAGGGTTATTTACATTGACATGGGGGTTACAATTATTTAACTTGTGTCTTATACAAGACTAATAATTGGTTAAGGAACTCCCATGAATGCATTTGAATTACGTGAGCCAGACTGGAACGCAATAGAGCCAGCACGCTTAACCGCACCGCCAAAGTTACAAGGTAATGTGCTGGTTTTGCCCACTCAGTTTGGTGATATTAGCGTAACGATAAGCCAGTTTGGTTTACGTTTAAATGCAGGCACCACACATGACGAGCAGTTTAAAATATTAACCACAACCCCATCAGAATATCCCCTTACACTTAGCAAAAACAATAATGATTACAGTGTAAGCGGTGGCGAATACCGCCTAGAATTTTACAGCGACCCTTTTCATTTCAAACTTTATAAAAACGATGAGCTAGTACAGCAATCAGCAACTGATGGCCACTTTGTACGCCAGCACCGTTTACCGCCACTAGCAAAAACCGATAACGGCTGGATTTTAAGCCTTGAGCTTAACTACGATGAGGCCGTGTATGGCCTTGGCGAAAAGTGGGGCAAGCTTGATAAACGCGGCCAACTTATTCGTTCATACAACCACGATGCGCTGGGTGTTAACGCCGAAAAGTCTTATAAAAACACCCCGTATGCATGGAGCCCAGAAGGCTGGAATTTATTTGTACATACACCCGCGCCTGTTACCCATGGCGTCGGTTATGCATTGTGGTCGCAACGCGCTTATATATGTTTAGTTGAAGATGACGCGCTAGATATCTTTTTATATCAAGAACAAACACCTGCTCAAAGTATTAACCGCTATTGTGAACTAACAGGTTTTGCACCGGTGCCACCGCAGTGGAGCTTTGGTGTTATTTTATCAAAAGCGTATTACAAAGATGCCGACGAACTACTTAGTGTTGCCCGCGAAGTACGCGCTAAAAAAATGCCGTGCGACGTAATTACCCTTGATGGCCGAGCATGGCAAGACACCGACACTCGCTTTGCCTTTGAATGGGACCCAACACGCTACGCCGACCCAAAACCAGTACTTGATAAACTAAAAGCGATGGACTTTAAAATTTGTGTGTGGGAATACCCGATGATCTCGGTAAATAACCCATTGTTCGCTAAAGCGGCCGAAAACGGCTGGCTTATAAAAGACAAACGCACAGGCAAAGCGTATCAATACGAGTGGGATTTAAGTCCATTTGGCGAAGTACTTACGCCGCTGCCAGAATCGGGTATTTTAGATTTTACTCATCCCGACGCTTACGAATACTGGCTTGAGTCGCATAAGCCTTTGTTTGAGCTTGGCGTAGATATGATAAAAGCAGATTTTGGCGAACAGTTAGAAGACGAAAATATGGTATCGCACAGTGGCGACAGCGGTATTAGATTGCACAACGTTTATAGCATGTTGTACAACCGCTGTGTTTATGAAGCCGCCGAAAAATACTGTAAAACAGGGCCATTTTTGTTTAGCCGCTCAGCATGGACTGGCAGCCAACGATTCCCTGCTCAATGGGGCGGCGACCCACAAGCCGATTGGCAAGGTTTAGCGGCGAGCATTCGCGGCAGCTTAGCATGGGGCATGTCGGGCGGGCCGTTTTTTGCAACCGACATTGGCGGTTTTTATAAAGACACTCGCGACGCAGAGCTTTACGTGCGCTGGGCGCAAGCCTCAGTATTTAGCGCACACATGCGCTTGCATGGTATTGGCCCTCGCGAACCGTGGTCTTATACTGAACAAGCAAGTGACGCGGTATTTGCAGCACTTAAACTACGCTACCAACTTATTCCTTATTTAGAACTAAGTGCAGAGCAAGCGCAGCAAACCGGTTTGCCGATTCAGCGTGCAATGGCACTGGCATTTCCTGATGATGTGCTAGCACATAGTTTTGATCAGCAATTTATGTGCGGTGAAAAATTACTGGTTGTGCCATGTGTAGTACCAAACGGTAAAGTGAAATTTTATTTACCACAAGGCAGCTGGATTCGTTTTCCTGATAAACAAGCTTACGAAGGTGGTAAGTACTACGAGCACACACTCGCACTTGAAGAAATGGCAGTATTTATGCGCGAAGGCGACAGCCTAATGCTTGGCCCAGACGTTCAACACACAGAACAAGACATGAGCCAATTAACGCCATGGCCTAAATAAAACTCGGCTTAATAAAAAAAACACAACACACATACAACACACACAATAATAAAGATATTAGCTTACTTTTTACCGAGTAAAGTAAGCTAAAAGGGGCGCAAGATGGAAGGTATGAACATTACCATGACACTGCTATCGTGCTTGGCGTTTATGGCGCTGGTGGGATATATCTCGTACCAAAAAACCAAAGGGGAAGTTAATACCCAAGACGGCTACTTTTTAGCGGGTCGTGGGTTAACGGGTACGTTTATAGCAGGGTCGATGATCCTCACTAACTTATCGGCAGAGCAACTTATTGGTCTTAATGGCTCAGCCTATGGTTACAACCTAAGCTCAATGGCGTGGGAAGTAACCGCGGGGATCTCAACCATCATTATGGCGTTGATCTTTTTGCCGCGTTATTTAGCGGGTGCGTTTTCTACCTTGCCTGAATTTTTACGGGATCGTTTTGACGATACCGTACGCCGCATGACGGTGATCTTATTTATGGTAGGGTATTGTTTTATAACGATCCCTTCGGTTTTATACTCAGGATCAATAGCCGTACTTAGACTGTTTGATGTACCCACCCTATTAAATATGAGTTACGAAGCAAGCTTGATTGTCACTATTATTACAGTGGGTTCTGTTGGTGCTATCTATGCTGTTTTTGGCGGCTTAAAGGCCGTTGCAGTGTCGGATACTATAAACGGAGTTGGGCTACTTATTATTGGTATTTTAGTGCCAACACTGGGTTTAATTGCATTGGGCGACGGGAGTTTTTCAGAAGGATTAAGCACCCTTGTAAACACCGATACAGAAAAGCTTAACGCTATTGGTAGCAGCGACGATCCCGTGCCATTTGGGACTATTTTTACAGGGATGATCTTAGCTAATTTGTTTTATTGGGGCACCAATCAGTATGTGATCCAGCGTACACTGGGCGCTAAAAACTTAGTTGAAGGCCAAAAAGGGGTGTTGTTTTCAGGGTACTTTAAAGTGCTAGTGCCGTTTATGATGATGATCCCAGGCGTTATTGCTTACCATCTTTATAAACACGAAAGCCTGCCCACTATCGATTTAGCTTATCCACATTTAGTAAAAGAAGTACTTCCACAGTATTTATCAGGCTTCTTTTTGGCCGTATTGCTAGGTGCTGTATTTAGCTCGTTTAATTCACTGCTCAACAGCGCAGCAACCTTATTTTGCTTAGACGTTTACAAGCCAATGAAAAAAGACAAAGTAACAGACAGCCAACTTATAAAAGTGGCTAAAATTACCAGTATTATTATTGCCGTATTATCGTTTATAACCGCGCCATTATTGATGTTTGCACCCGAAGGCTTATGGCACATAATTCGTGTGTTTACAGGTTTTTACAACATTCCGGTCATCACAATTGTATTGGTAGGTTTGTTTACCCGAAAAGTGCCCGCACTGGGTGCTAAAGTCGCAATTATATTCCATATTATTGCTTACACTTTGCTTAAATTTGTATGGGATGTAGACATAAACTTTATCCATATTTACGCCATTTTATTCTTTATTGAATTGGCAATTATGCTGGGTATTGGTTACTACAAACCACTTAAAACACCATGGCAATTTACACGCAAAGCCGAGGTAGACCTTAATCCTTGGAAATATGCACTGCCTTGCGCCATCGTATTAGTAGGCCTAATTGTTAGTTTATATATATTGTTTTCTCCGCTTGGACTTGTTGGTGGAACCAGTGTGTACTTTGTACCAAGCTTAGTTGCCGTTTGGGCTACAGCCTTTGTGCTTAGCTGGTGGAGCGTTCGTCGTTGGCATACACGCTACGAAAATAGCTTGGCGCATATTGGGATTCCAAAGGCCGCATAACATGCGGCTGACTCCTCATTACTTAATTTAAAATTACATTTTATTCACATAATGATTGCATTAAGAAGATAGTTTGTTTAAATTTAAAGCTCTTATATAAGATATAAGAGCTTTAAGGAAAGTATAACAACACACTGCACCGCTTTATTAGCAACCCACACAATTGCTAGCGCGGTACCACACAGCACACACGCACAATATGGAGAATGACATGAGAGCTAAAAAGTCCGTCTTAAGCTTGGCAGTCACGTTAGCAATGACAACCGGTTTAGCATTAAGCACGCAAGTACATGCGCAGCAAGAGCAAGCCGAGCAAGAACAACAAAAAGTAGAAGAAGCTAAAAACGATACGTTTGAAAAAATAGTCGTTACCTCGCAAAAGCGAACGCAAAGCTTAAACGAAGTACCTGTTGCGGTATCGGTACTTAATAGCGATCAAATTAATTCAGCTTTTGCTAATAACATGGAAGGCTTACAGTCACTTGTCCCTTCGGTGAGCTTTAGAAAAGGCACAACAACACGTAACTCAGCGCTAACAGTACGTGGTATTGGTACTATTTCATTTAGTATTGCTGCCGAGCCAAGTGTGGCAACCGTGGTTGATGGCGTGGTACTTGGCCGCTCTGGTCAAGCTTTTGCCGATTTATACGACGTAGACCGCATAGAAGTACTGCGCGGCCCACAAGGTACGTTATTTGGTAAAAACGCCTCAGCAGGTGTGGTAAACATAACAACAAAAGATCCCTCGTACGACACAACAGGCAGCGTAGAAACCTCGTTTTATCAAGATAACGAATACCGTTTTAAAGGCGTTATAAGCGGCGGTTTAACCGACGACCTAGCAGCAAGCTTAACGGTATTTAAAGGCAAGTTTGACGGTTACATTGATAACGTTTACAACAACGAAAAAGTAAACGGTTATGACCGCGAAGGTGCACGCGCCGTATTTAAATACGAGCCAGAGGACGACTTAAGCGTAAAATTTATAGCTGAATTTTATAACGCAGATGACGATTGTTGTGCCGACTTAGAAGCACTACCAAGTGGTCGTAATCCAGATTCAAAAGCAGCGCCAAACAGTAACGGCATTGTTGATGGCGTAGCCGATATTGACCTAGACCAACGCAAAGTAGACCATGATTACGAGTCGCGCACAATTGACGAACATAGCGCGTTTTCGGTGCAAGTAGATAAAACAATTGGCGACTATACGTACACGTCAATTACAGCGCAGCGTTCATGGGATAACACAGAATACCGCGAAGGCGACTTTACCTCTATTGCTGGCGACAGCAGTGAGCCGGTATTTGGCGCGCCGTTTCAGTTACATGATATTGGTGCACAGCAATGGGATCAGTTTTCGCAAGAGTTTAGAGTTACATCAAACCTAGCTGGGCCATTTAATTATGTTGCCGGTTTATTTTATTGGAACATGGATTCACAACGTAACTTTACTCGTGATGCAAGTTGTCAAAACAATGGTGGCCAGCTTGATAGCGCAATGGCTTTTTACGCGCAAAATAACTTATCGGGCGCAGAGCTTGATGCTGCACTTAACGACTTAGATGGTTACACGCAAGGTCTAGGCGTTAGCTGTAACGCAAACGATATTGTATCGGCCACTGCTTTTATGAGCACCGAATTTAATAACTGGGCAGCCTTTGCCGATGGTACTTACGATTTATCTGAAGATTTACGCGTTTTATTTGGTATTCGTTACACCGACGACGAAGTGTCGTACACGCATCGCCGTGTAAGTAACGATGTATATGGCCGCACCGGTGTAGGCGTGCGCCCAGCAACACTTAATACAGATGATGAAGGTAAAGCAGAAGAAACCAACGTATCGGGTCGTTTAGGTATGCAATACGATTTAGGCGATGGCCAAATGGTATACGGTACCTACTCGCAAGGTTACAAAGGGCCTGGTTTTAATATTTATTATAACTTTAACCCAGACAACGATAGCCGCGAAATATCGCCAGAAGAGTCAGACGCTTACGAAATTGGCTACAAATACGCAAGCCGCGAATTTGTGTTTAACATGGCGCTTTTTAGAACAGAAATTGAAGGTTTTCAAGCTAACAACTTTGATTGTTCAGACGGCACCTGTATTACCCGCTTAACAAATGCAGGCGACGTAAGCACGCAAGGTGTTGAAGTCGACTTTATGTGGGCTGCAACAGAGTCACTAACGCTTACCGGTGGTGTCGCTTATATTAAAGCTGAAATTGACGAGTTTAATTGTCCGGCAGAAGTAGCTGCAGGTTCGTGTACTGACCGCTCTGGTTTAGATGTTCCATTTTCGCCAGATTTAAAATACTCACTAACAGCTGATTACTTTATTGAAACCGACCATGGCTTTAACGTACACATAAACAGCTCATACATTTACACCGACGAGCAATACTCAGACCTGCCAGATAACGTAGGCGAGTTTAATCCAGCTGCTTTATTACCAGATTACGGTATTTTAAATGCAAGTGTGGGTTTGTCGTTTAAAGATGATGCGTTTAGAGTATCGCTTATTGCTAAAAACTTAACCGACGAAAGTTACGTAACTACCTACAGCGGCGATAACTTCCGTTACCAAATACCGCGTGATGCAGAGCGCTACTTTGGCGTATCGTTTAAAGCACGTTTTTAATATTTAAATAATTACATTTAATAATTTCCCTTAAAATAAGCGCAACGTTTTACACGTTGCGCTTTTTTGTGTTTTATTTTTGTGACTTATCTTTGTAATAATTTAGTCATTGTTTCTTCATCAAAAAGTCCTTTGGTAGTCATATCTATTTTTTATAGTGCAGCGGTTACTTATTTGAGGTTTACGCTTCAACAAAAAATAACCACTACACAATGGGAATAATAAAGGATGAAAATAAAAAAAGTTGCTGCGGCAGTTGGCTTAACGTTTATGTTAAGTGCACCAAGCTATGCCAATGTATTACCACAAAGCCAAGCACAAAGTAGCTGGTATACAAATGCCCAAACCACGTTAGCTGCAAAAACAACTCAAGCGAAAAGTGAGCAAACAACAAAAGCTAAAAACGTTATTTTATTTGTAGGTGACGGTATGGGTATTTCTACTCTAACCGCTGCACGTATTTTACAAGGCCAGCGCGCGGGTGAGCTAGGTGAAGAAGGTTATTTAAGCTTTGAAGAGTTCCCATACTCAGCGCAAGTAAAAACATATAACGTAGATGCACAAACGCCTGATTCTGCAGGCACAATGACCGCGATGATCTCAGGCGTTAAAACCGATGTAGGTGTTATTGGCGTAGATGAAGATATAGAACGTGGCGTATGTTCAAGCGCTGCAGGTAACGAGCTTTTAACAGCCACAGAACTTGCTGAAATTAAAGGCCTAGCAACGGGTATTATTTCAACAGCGCGTATTACTCATGCAACGCCAGCGGCAACGTATGCTAAATCGGCCGACCGTAACTGGGAAGATATTTCAGATATGCCAGCCGGTTCAGAAGCATGTGAAGATATTGCATCGCAACTTGTAAACTTTGAAAAAAACTTAGAAGCCCGTTATTTAGGTACCGATGTAGACGGCCTTGATTTTGTGATGGGGGGCGGTCGTCGTCACTTTTTACCAAAAGATGCAGCCGCTAACTCAACTGACGCAGTAAGCGCGGTAGAGGGCGATCGTACTGACGAGCGTAACTTAGTGACTGAGTGGCAAACACAATACCCAGATGCTACGTACGTAATGGATCAAACAGGCTTTGATGCAATAAGCGACGACGCCACTAAAGTATTTGGTTTATTTAACGAATCCCACATGCAATACGAAGCTGACCGCGCAAACGATGTAGCGGGCGAGCCTTCGCTTACCGATATGACCACTAAAGCTATTGATGTATTGGGTAAAAACGAAAAAGGCTTTTTCTTAACCGTTGAGTCGGGTCGTATTGACCACGCGCACCACGCGGGTAATGCATACAATGCGCTTAACGATACCATTGAGTTTGCTAAAGCCGTGCAAGCAGCGGTAGATAACACCAACCCAGAAGAAACCCTTATTTTAGTAACCGCCGATCACAGCCACGTATTTACTATTGCAGGCTACCCTAAACGCGGTAACCCAATTTTAGGTCAAGTAGTTGCAGTGGGTGCAACTACACCAAGCCTAGCCGCCGACGATATGCCATACACCACAGTAGGCTATGCAAATGGTTTAGGTTTTAGAAATTTAGTTGATGAAACAGATGCCGATGCTGCTTATGCAACTGGCCCAGTAGCCGGACGTGTTGAGCTTAATGGAGTTGATACAACAACACCCGGTTTTCACCAAGAAACAACCGTGCCACTCGGTTCAGAAACACATGCCGGTGAAGACATTTCACTACACGCAAAAGGCCCCGGTGCACAACTTGCCCAAGGCGTAATTGAGCAAAATGTAGTGTTTCATTTAATTAATCAAGCTCTTGAACTAACTCAGCAATAATGGCGGCTAACATGAACAAATTAAAAGTACTTTCTTTGGCAGTAATGGTCGCGCTAGCGGGTTGCTCAAGTGATAACGATAAAAGCGAAAACAATATTATTGCAGTAGACAACGCCATAGCAATAGGCTCTGAGCAATGTATAAATGGCGGCGTAGAAACCCAAACAGGCGCAGATACAAACGAAAATGACGAGCTTGATAGCAGTGAAGTAACGTCTACTAATTTAGTGTGTAACGCACCCGCTACATCACTTACTAGCGAGCAGCTAGCATCCTTAACAAGCAACGAATGGTATAGCGGCGCGCAGGCTCAGCTTGCAAAAACACAACAAGCTAACGCAAGTGTTGTTACCGAATCAGGCAAAGCTAAAAACGTTATTTTATTTGTAGGCGACGGTATGGGTATTTCAACCGTAACGGCTGCACGTATTTTAGCGGGCCAGCTTGAAGGCGGCTTAGGTGAAGACTACCAGCTTAGCTTTGAAACCATGCCTTATTCAGGCTTTGTTAAAACCTACAACGTAGATGCACAAACGCCAGACTCGGCAGGCACTATGACGGCAATGGTATCGGGTGTTAAAACCGACGTTGGCGTAATTGGGGTAGATGAAGACATTGAACGCGGCGTGTGTTCAACCGCCCAAGGTAATGAGCTGGTTACCTCGCTAGAACTTGCTGAAATAGCCGGTAAATCAACGGGCCTTATTTCAACCGCGCGAATTACTCATGCAACACCAGCTGCAACCTATGCTAAATCGGCTGATCGTAACTGGGAAGATATTTCAGATATGCCAGCAGGTTCTGAGGCATGTGAAGACATCGCATCGCAACTAGTTAACTTTGAAGCCAACCTAGAAGCGCGTTTTGCAGGCATTGATGTAGATGGCATTGACGTAGTAATGGGGGGCGGTCGTCGTCACTTTTTACCAAAAGATGCAGCGGCAAATTCAAGCGATGCAGTAAGCGCAGTAGAAGGCGATCGTACTGATGGCCGTAACCTAGTGACTGAGTGGCAAACAACTTACCCAAGCGGCACATACGTAATGGATCAAACCGGTTTTGATGCAATAAGCGACGATGCTACTAAAGTATTTGGCTTGTTTAACGAATCTCACATGCAATACGAAGCCGACCGCGCAAACGACGTAGCGGGCGAGCCTTCGCTTTCGCAAATGACCGCAAAAGCAATTAACGTGCTTGATAACAACGCAAACGGGTTTTTCTTATCGGTAGAAGCAGGGCGTATTGACCACGCGCACCATGCGGGTAACGCATACAACGCACTAAACGATACCGTAGAGCTGGCTAAAGCCGTAAAAGTGGCAATGGAAAACACCAACCCAGAAGAAACATTAATAGTTGTAACAGCCGATCATAGCCATGTATTTACCATTGCCGGTTACCCTAAACGTGGCAACCCAATACTAGGTAAAGTAGTCGCGGTTGGTGCAACTGAGCCAAGCCTTGCTGCCGACGATATGCCATACACAACTGTTGGCTACACCAATGGTTTAGGCTACAGAGATTTAGGCGATGAAACCAATGCCGATGCATCTTACTTAGCCGCACCGGTTACAGGGCGTGTTGATTTAAGCGATGTTGATACAACCACACCGGGCTTTCATCAAGAAGCGCTCGTTCCGCTAGGCTCAGAAACTCATGCCGGTGAAGATGTAGGTGTATACGCAATGGGCCCTGGCGCTCACTTAGTAACAGGCACAAACGAGCAAAGCTTTTTATTCCATGTAATGGACTTTGCGGCTGATTTAGTTAAAACAGCCGACGAAAAAGTAACGCAGTAAGCCGCTAACTTGTATGTTTAAAAACAACTCGTACCCTGTGCGAGTTGTTTTTTTATGTCATAAAAATGCCATTGTAAGTCGTTATTGTATGGCTATTACAGTGACGTTTAAATAAGAGATTAACCGATGAAAGTAGCATTGTTTTTAATGGCAACCTTAGCAAGCACCAGCACATTAGCAGCGCAGTGCGATATTAATGCCGAATATTTAAAAGCCGATTATAAAATTACCAACAGCCATAAAGCGCAGCAAAGTAATGAGTCACTTACCCTTTGGCGAAACGATCAGCAAGTAGCGCATCAACGCCAAGTAATTACCGAGCTTTGGCAGCACTTAGCTAATAAGCAAATTCGCCCTATTCGTTATTTTAATGCCCAACAACGCGGTATTGAATATCAGCCATCTGAGGTGCGCGGTGTGCAAAATTGGAGTGCTAAAACCAGCTGGTGGATGCACATTTAATTGAAAAAATGGCGCTTTTAAACACCCAAGGCACAGGCTGCGATGAAGTAAAAAACTACGCACTTACCGAGGACGATAACCAATTTAAACTCGCTTTATTTACGCAATCAAACTTAGTTAAAACCTTTAGCGTAACTAATAAAAAAGCCCAAACAAACACTGTGCTTAGCCTTAATAATGTAAACAGCAATAAAGCAGAAATAACTGAGCAGTTTGCCAAATGGGATCGCTTTCAAACCACCGATTACGCCGATATTGGCGATAACGAAAACGACCCGTTTTTAGCTAAAATGATAAACCTTGGGTTTATAGAACACAGTGCAACAGGCTTTTATAACCAGCAAGGCGAAGCTATTCAAGGCGGGCATCACCACTAGTTTTTAAATGTTGTAGCTCATCGTTTGTTTGCTGTTTTGAGGTTAAGTTTATACTTCAGCAGGTAGAAGAATATGAGCTACGAGCAAATATTTAATGAACGAGTTAATAAAGTTACCACCACGAAAATAATAGATGAGGAAACTTTCTTTTTCGAGCATTGATGTTTTTTCGAATGCTGCGAATATTGACATTTTTTCGAATGTTTCGGATAATAAAGAGGTAGTGAAATTTGAGCTACGTATTTATAAATAGAGAGAAACAAAATGAGCATAGCTACAAAATTGCCAAGTGCTGAAGAAATTGCATTGGCTAGACTTGGTAGTCAAGAGCTATCCGCTGTAATGGAAACAAACGGTGAAGCCCAAACTATTAATGTTATTGATAAAAAAAGTGGCAAGTCGCATGAAGTAACTATCCCTGCAAATGCGTTAAACTTAATGATTGAAGTATTAACTCAGCTGGGGCAA
The DNA here is from genome assembly GCF_011378855.1 of Pseudoalteromonas sp. Z1A8. GTDB lineage: Bacteria > Pseudomonadota > Gammaproteobacteria > Enterobacterales > Alteromonadaceae > Pseudoalteromonas. The sequence continues at coordinate 17,196 of NZ_WTLB01000006.1, forward strand.
GGAAACTCTGTTAGCATCACACCAATTCATGCAGAGCTAACCACGCAAGAAGGAGCAGATCTTCTAAACGTATCTCGCCCAACTTTTATTAAACTTCTTGATTCTGGAATTATTCCTTTTACTCGTTCTGGGAATCGCAGAAAGGTGGCTTTTGCGGACGTTATGGCGCATAAAAAACACCTTGAAGAGGAAAGTCTCGCTACTCTTGCTGATTTATCTGCATTGGATCAGGAAATGGGTATGGGATATTAATGTCTTCATATACTGTAATTCTTGATGCATGTGTTATGTATCCGGCACCGCTTCGTAGCTACCTGATGTATTTAGCTTGTACTGGGCTTTACAGAGCAAGGTGGACTAATCAAATTCATGATGAATGGATTAGAAATTTAATAAAAAATAACCCAGAGCTAGACCCTGAAAAACTTAAGCGTACTAGAGAACTTATGGACAAAAGTGTTCCGGGTTGTCTGATTGAAGGCTATGAGCCATTAATTAATGGTCTTACTTTACCTGATATTGATGATAGGCATGTCGTTGCTGCTGCAATTAAAGGTCAAGCGGAATCAATTATTACTTTCAATTTAAAGGATTTCCCTAAAGAAGAGTTGGATCCATTAGAGTTGTCAGCTATTCATCCAGATGAATTTCTATGTGATATGTTCGAATTGAATGCTAGTGCATGTATAACTGCTGCCCAGCAACAAAGAAATAGTTTAAAGAATCCCCAAATGAGCGCAGAAGAGTTTTTAGCTTGTTTACAAAAACAAAAGTTACCAAGCTTTGTTTCTAAACTGAAGCAATTTCAAGCAATTCTTTAATCCCATTTAGCTAAAAGCTGCTGAGGCGGCTATGCCCTATAAATAAACGTTTAAAGAAGGAGTTAATTTAAGTCACAAGCATCAAGTAATGCTATTAGGCTGCCTTCCTCTTATTTCCAAAGTAACTCAATATTTTCAACATATTTATAGTTGGTAATAACTTACACTATTTGTTATTAATAGAAGTTCACACTATAGGGACGTTTTAGTGAAAATAAGGAAATGTCCTTTGGTAGAGCTGTTATATGCACAAGGAGTATTAGCATTGTTTAATAAATTAATTCCAATTTCACTAATCGTTTTATTATCAGCATGTGGTGCAACTCACCCACCCTCATACCAAAAAGACAGAGCACCTGAAAGTAGAGATCAATATAGCGGTGTGGAAGGTATGGCTCAGTATCAAAAAGACCAAAGTCACCTTATGAGTAAAGAATTATCTGATAAATGCAAAAAAGCTAAAATTGATCTGGCTATCGCAAAAACTAATGAAGACTCTAAAGAAATTCATAAACAAAATTCATTAATTAAGAGTACATGCGTATAACGGTTTTATTCCGAGTAGGGTAAAGTCATTCAAGAAAACTAAGTCTAACAAATCACAGACGGCTACCTCGTAGCCGCCTATTATTTGGATCTTACTACTAAGAACTCAAACTCAACCGCCTAACACTACTCAAGATGAGCATCATCAGGCTTTTTAGGTTTACTCGCTACTTCTGTTAAGCCGTCTTCGCAATCGCCGCTGTCGCAGGTGTTTAAATCGCTTTGCGCTTGTTTATCTTGTTGTAGTACGTGTTTTAAATCTTCCATGCGTTGGCGCACTGCTACGCCGTAGGTGGCGTCGTCGCCCCATAACGCAGCAAGTTGTACTACTGCAGCGCGGTCGTGGTCTCTAAACAGTTTACCTGCACGCTCTGCATCTTGCTTAGTGTTACCTAGTAACTCGAGTGCCTCTACCGCTAAGTTAATTGCTGAGTCGACTGTTTCGCGGTTAAACGCATCTACTTTTAAATTAAGTAATTGATACGCATGGCGGCGGTCGATTGCGCGAGCAACAATTTTAAGCTGCGGGTAGTTTTTATGGGCGAGCTTAATTATCTCAATGGTTTTATCGGGGTCGTCTATTGCCACCACTAGCATTTGTGCTGTGTGCGCGCCTGCGGCTTCAAGGAGTTCTTGGCGTGCGGCATCGCCATAAAATACGGTATTGCCAAAACGGCGCAGTAATTCTATTTGACTAGGGCTGTGATCAAGCACGGTAATTTCGTAGCCTTGCGCGTGCAGTAAGCGACCCATAATTTGCCCAAAACGTCCGTAGCCCGCAATAATTACGTGCTTAGCGGTGCTAATTTGCTCTGGCTTATCAAACTCAGGTAAAGCACTGCTGCTGCGTTTTTGCAGTTGTTCGTAAAGCATTAATAACAGTGGGGCAATCAGCATTGATACTGCAACAACTAAGGTAACAAGACTGGTTTGCTCGGGCGTTAAAATGCTTAAGGTGGTGGTTACGCTTAAAAGTACAAAGGCAAACTCACCCCCTTGGGCAAGCGCTAAGGCAAATAATAACTGCTGTTTACTGTTAATTTTAAAGGTAACGGCAAGGGCAAATAAAATGCAGGCTTTAACTACAATGAGTAAAACCACTAAGCCTATAACGGTACTAAACTCGTTAAATAGCAGTTCAAAGTTAATTGATGCGCCAACAGTTATAAAAAACAATCCTAAAAGTAAGCCTTTAAAGGGTTCTATATCGGCTTCTAATTCGTGTCTAAATTCGCTCTCGGCAAGTACAACGCCGGCTAAAAAAGTCCCCAGCGCAGGCGATAAACCAATACTTTGCATAACCAGTGCAATAGCGACCACTAAAAACAGTGCAAAAATAGTAAATATTTCACGCATGTGGGTTTGCGCTATATATCTAAATAACGGTGCCGATACATATTTACCGCCGGCAATAATAGCGGCAATAACCGCGACTGATACACATACTTGTTGCCATACAGGCCAGCTTGCAATAATCGAATCGCTAATGTCTTTTGAGCTAGTTTGCGGGGCAAATGCAAGCAGTGGCAATAGCGCTAAAATAGGAATAATGGCGATGTCTTGAAACAGCAATACAGAAAACGCGTTTTGTCCGGCTTCTTGCTTTAGCCAGCCTTTTTCTTCAAGGCTTTGCAGCACAATAGCGGTAGAGGAGAGCGCGAGCATTAAACCAATGGCGAGTGCAGTTTGCCAGTGCATGGCAAAAAACCAATAACAAAATGCAAAAATAGCGGCGGCAGTAAGCACAACCTGTAAGCCACCGAGCCCTAAAATAGAGTGGCGAAGCTTCCATAAACGCGAAGGTTGTAGCTCAAGGCCCACTAAAAACAGCATCATTACTACGCCAAATTCAGCGAAGTGCATTACATCGGTTTGATCGCCCACCACACCTAAGGCATAAGGGCCAATAAGTATGCCGGCAATTAAATAGCCTAACACTGAGCCAAGGCCGACTCTTTTTGCAATAGGGACAGCGACAATGGCTGCTGCTAAGTAAATTAAAGCTATTTCTAACACGCGTTTATCCTAAGTCATTCTATTTATGCTCAAGGTATTTGAGCATAAATAGAATGACTTAGGTTCTTATAAAATACAATAATTCATGTGGCTGAAAATACGTTATTTTTAGCTCATACTGTTAGGGCGTGTTGATCTTTGGTGGGTGAATTTGCAGCAGTATGTTTGGTTTTTAGGCAAGGCGGAGCCTATGTAGTTTGGTTATTCCCCATGAATAGGCGATAACGCAGCATAAATACCAAACATGCGCTGCCCTTTGGGTTCTTTCTAGGGACGATTAACTCTTTGTTGCTCGGTTTTTACTTAGCCCACTAGGTTACAAACCTCGCGCCGCGATTTAATCGCCCCTAGATTGAACAAATTTCAATCCACAAAGATCAACACGCCCTAATCAGCTACTCTTACAGAGCCGCTAATATTATCGATACTTACATCTCCCGAGCCTGATTCGGTAATAGTGAGTCCTTTGGCATGATTAACACGAATGTCGCCCGAACCGTCTTCAATAGTAACGCTTGAGCCAATATGCTCAATAAGCATGTCGCCAGAATTATCATCTACATTAACAGCGCCGCTTATATTTTTAATTACTATTTCACCCGAGCCATCTTCAACGTTTAGTGTGCCGCTCACGTTACTTACGTGCATTTCGCCCGACCCATCTTCAATAATGGCATTACCACTTACGTTGTTTATATGAATGCTGCCAGAGCCGTCGGTAAGCTCTAAATTACCCGCGATGTTTTCAAGGTTTACTTCACCTGAGCCATCATCGATTGTTAGGTTTTTAGCACCGTTAATTGTTAAATCACCCGAGCCGTCTTTTACATCAATATTGCTCTGCATAGCACTTATAACCATATCGCCAGAGCCATCATCAATATCTAAATTGAGATTACTTGGCACAGTAACCACTAAATCAATATGTGGAGATTGGCCATTGTAAAAACTAATACCATTACGGCTTTTATTTTGGGCAACAAGCTTTGCCTGTTTACCGTCTTGCTCGAGCGTTAGCTCGTATTCGTCTTCAATGTCGGCTGTGTAAATAGTGGCATTAACACTAATGCTGGTGGCCGTTTTTGAGCCTTTTATTTCAAGGCTACCTGCACCGCTTAATACATTTAAGTATTCTAGATTATTGTTTGGCAGTGAAAGCTGTTTGGTTTGCTTAACTGACGCAACGCTTGGCGATATATGAAATACACAGCCACTTAATAATAAAATACCGCCAATAAGTGAAAGTGGTTTTGTAATGCTAGATACAGTTGATGAGCTCATGTTTAGTCCTTTGGTATTTATTGTTTGTATTTATATAAACAATATAGAGCAAAAATGAGGCCGGAATGTAAGTTGTTGTTTTATATGGGGTGATGGTTTTTTATGAAAGTTGAAATACTAATAAGTGGTTAAAATAACCAACTATTAATGAAAAGGATGCGCGATGCATCCTTTTATAATTGCTCAGCTTTTATTAGGGAACTAATTAAAAGCTATAAGTAATATTACCGTATAAAAAGCGCCCGTCTAATCCGTAAGGCGCATACGGTGTGTACGGGAATATTTGGCCAAAGTCAGAGTAACCAATGTTATCCACGGTTGCTTGTGGGTACTGATCGAATAAGTTGTTTGCACCAACGGCAAATTTCCAATATTCGTCTGGGCGGTATGCCACTTCTAGGTCGGTGATCCATTTAGGGTCTAGGTATTCATCGCGATCGGCTGTTGTTGAAATATCAGCGACTTCACCGTAGCGCGTTGCACGAAGCGTAGTTTGCCATTCGTTAAAGTTCCACACTGCCGATAGGTTCCATTTGCTATCTGGTGTGCCTTCTTCAAAACGACCTACTTCACGACGCGCAAAAACAACGTAGTCTTCACCTAGTGAATTAAGCTCGCTTGGGTTGTCGTTTACGTGCGTTACTTCGGTGTCGTTAAAGTTAGCGGCTACGTTTAAACGTAAATCACCTAAGTTGTCTAAATCTAAGTTGTAAGTAGCAACTATATCTACACCTTGCGTGCGCGAGTCGATAGCGTTGGTAAAGTAACGTACGCTTTCTGTATTTAGCTCACCGGCATTTTGTAGTATTTCTACTACTGCATCGCCTTCTAAGTTTTCAGACAAAACAATACGGTCATCAATATCAATACGGTATGCATCAACCGTTAAGCTAAAGCTGCCTTGAGTGTAAATAAAGCCTGCTGTAACGTTTACTGACTCTTCAGCATCTAACGGCTGAGCACCTAGTGCTTGCGCTGCTGCTGAATCGGTAGGGAATAAACCAACTTCAAATGGTTGGTTGTTTTCAAGTACGGTTGATATTTGGCGGTACGAGCTTTGCGCTAAAGATGGCGCACGGAAACCTGTGCTAATTGCACCGCGCAGCGATAGGTTTTCAGTAATGCTGTAACGCGAAGCAAGCTTAGAGGTAAACGTGTCACCAAAGTCGCTGTAATCTTCATAACGACCCGCTAAAACGACGTTCCAGTTTTCTGTTAAGTAGGTATCAAACTCAACAAATACTGCTACGTTATGGCGGCTTTCGTCAGTCGCACTTTCTGGTCCAAAACCAGCAAGTACTTGCGCGCCACCGGCTGCAATTGGATTGCCGTCGCTATCAAGAGCAGTGATGTAAGACGCTTCTTCGCCTTCTTCTATTTTATAGCTTTCGTGGCGGTATTCAGTACCTACGGTAAAAAATACGTCATCTGGCAAGCCAAAATCAAGCGTGGTATTGGCCGTTGCGTTTACTAAAAACTGATCGTAAACCAATGCACCGTTGTCAAATTCGGTTGGGCTGTCTGCACCTAATGATGTATTAATACTGTTTACAACGCCAAAACCAAAGTCGTTACGGCCGTAGTTGGTACTTACATCCCATGTCCAGTCGTTAGTTTCGCCTTGTAAGCCCAGTGCAAACGAGTAGTCTTGTACATCGGTTTCAATTTGCGGTAAAAAGCCATCTGGGTACACTTCTAAAACGTTGCGGTCGTCTTTTGCACGGCGGTAAAAACCACCTGAATTACCTTCGCGTTTTGAGTAGCTACCAAACGAGTAAAGGTTATAGCCGTTATCTAAATCGTAACCCATGTTGTAAAACAAAGCGTAGTCTTCAAGGTCTGCTTTACCAAAACGGTGATTGTAACGATCAATAGTAAACTCGCGTGGGTCTAGGCTGCCATCATCAAGGCGGCTGTATTGTTCGCGTGGGTCAAAGCCAGAGCGTTGAGTTGAGTCGTTATCGCGGTACTCAATAGATACATTTACAAAGCCGTTATCAGATAACGAAAAGCCAGAGTTTGCACTAACAGTGCGCGTTGCGCCGTCGTTTACTTCTCTGTCGCCGCCGGTATTAAACGCAAGGTTACCGTTTGCATCTGCGTAGGTGCTTTCTAGCTGAGATACGCCAGCCATTTGAGTGTCGTATTTACCGTACGTTACGCTTACGCTACTGCCTTCTGAGGCATCTTTAAGTACAATGTTAATTACGCCAGCAATTGCGTCAGAGCCGTACTGTGCGGCCGCACCATCGCGTAGTACTTCAACACGTTTAATGGCTGAAGTTGGAATCATGTTTAAATCAACAGCTGTAGAGCCTCGGCCAACAACACCCGCTAAGTTTAATAACGCACCGGCATGGCGGCGCTTACCATTAATAAGCACTAATGTGTGATCGGGCGCTAAACCACGTAAAACAGCAGGTTTTGCATGGTCAGTACCATCACCCATAGTCGCGCTTGGGTAGTTAAAGCTAGGTACTTGGTTTGCTAGTATTTGGCTTATTTCTAGCTGACCGGTACTTTGCATATCACCGCTGGTAATAATATCTACAGGTACCGTACTTTCGGCAATACTGCGTAGGCTTCTGCGAGTACCGGTAACCGAAATTACTTCGATATTTTTTTCTGCTTGATTATCTTGCTCTGCGGCAACGGCCATAGAGTAAGGTGTGCTAAGTGCAGTGGTAACGGCCAAGCTAAGTGCGAGTTTATTTGCAGATAAACGCTTAAAAGTCATTAATTGTTCCCCAAGAGCTGCTAGTCGAAAAGGAGCGCATCATATAGAAGCGGCTACCCTAGTGCAAAGATAAAAACTATCTAAGATATTCTAAGTTGTTAACAAGTGAAGCCACTGTTTACGCACGATAGAGACGTTTGGATCGTTGTAGTTGCAATCTTGTGTCGAATGGTTGCGAATTCAAGGGAATTTTAGATAAAAGTTAGTAAGACGTAAAAAGGCCAAGCAAATGCTTGGCCTTTCAATTTTTTAAATTTAGTGATTTAAATTATTCAGGGGCAACTTCAAGCGTTGTAAATAATGCATAACGTCCTGCATCTACGCCTTCTTCGTTTACTTTAACTTTATTAGAGGTTTCGATTAGGTATAGGCCTGGTTCTTTCCATGTAATTGTAAACATACCATCTTTATCGGTTGTTACTTTTACTTCGCCACGCTCGTTACGGTAGCGTGTGTCGCCTTTTAAAATACTTACTTCAATGCCTTCACCGGCAGATTTACCATCTTGTAGTAATTGAAAACGTGCTTGCTCACCTACAAATAAATCATTTGGATGCGTTGGACCGCTAAGCTCTAAGCCTAAACCTAACTGTGCAGGCTTTGAGGTGCCATTTCGGCTTACAAATGTATCTACTGTTGAAACAACCTTCGTTGTAGTTACATCTTTTGCATTGCTAGGTAACTCGGCTTCTGTTTTTTTACCAAATACGCGCTTGCGCTTACCTTCTTCGTTTTTGTAGAAGGTCATATACATTGGCTTTTGCGTCATGGCAATATGGTAAGTACCTTGCTCTGTTAAGCTTACCGCTGCTGAGCTTTTACGCTTTAGGTAATAAGCACGGATAGTCTCAGATACTTTCTCACCGTTTGGCGCAAGTGCCATTAATAATGTGTCGTCGTACTCTGCGCCTTTTTCTTTTGGCTTAAAGGCTTTATCAGGTGCAAACATTTCGTTTGAAATACTTGCGTCAATCATTACGTAGTGAGCTTTATCGCCAGAAAGCGACGTGTGCGAAGGTAGTAACCAGCGTCCGTGTGCATTTGCTGAAGTTGACACTAAAGCAGATAAACTCAATGCGCCGATTAATGCAGTTTTTAATAAATTAATTTTCATTGTATTTCCTTAAATTTAAATGATTAAGTAGCAGCTACTTAGTGCTTACAGTGACGAAGCTTTTAGAAAACTCGTTTTTACCATCAATTGTTAGCTTGCCTGATTTAGTTAAATCAAGCTCAACACGGGTGTAATCTCTGCCGCCTTCTTCGCGTACAACTTCAATATTTAGTAAGTATTTGCCTGGTTTTACGGGGTTACCGTCTAAATCATTACCTTGCCAATTTATAGTGTAAGTACCGGCGCGTTTGGTTGCGCCGCTAATGCCGTCAAAGTTGGCATCGCTTTTACCGGCTTTACGCCACCATTGGCGTAAATCTTTAAACCACTCTGCTTTTTGCACCCAAAGTGCCAGCGTTGTAACGTGTTTGCGCTCGGGTGTTTCAAGCCAAACTGCAACGTATGGGCGGTGATACGGTTGTACATCTAAGTCGGGAAGCGTTAATTCAACTTCTAGCTGTGGTGTTTGCGCATACGCTGATGTTTGAAAAAACGCAGCTACAAGTAGTAACGTGGCGCTTATAAATAATTTAAATTTAACCATTAAGACACTCCTTTTATTTGTGGAACCCAACATAAATAAATAACCAGTGGAGTGGCGACTCCTAGTAAGGTTATCCATATTCCTGCTAAGCGTTTTTTTCTATTTTGAAATAAAATAATCATGCCGGTAATGGCAAATAAAATCATTAATACGGCCGATATATCAATTACCCAGCTCCATACTTCACCGGTGTAGCGACCTTTATGTAAGTCGCCAATAAGGCTTAAAAAGCCCCCTGTTTGGTAATCAAGGCTTAGCTCGCCAGTTGTAAAATCAAGCTCTGCGTAGGCAAATCCCGCTGGTAGTGGGTAGTCGAGCATGACAAGTGCGTCTTCTTTTTCCCACTCAATACTTTTTACTTTTGTAAGTGAATACTGCTTAGCTAAGTAAGCTTCTATTTCTGGGTAAAGCGTTGGCAGCGTATTTAGCTGTGCATTTGCTTTAGTAACTAGCTCTGCAGGAATCGTTGCGGTTACTTGACCGTTATTTTTATCGTTTTTAAGCCAATCGACGTGATTAAGCACAATGCCGCTAACGCAAAATAAAATAAGCAAAAAAAACAAAGCTGTAGAAATATAAATATGTAGAGCACGGCTTGTACTATACAAAGCCCGCTTATTAATAAACGACATAAAAACAGTTAATAAATTAAATTTACAACATGATAATGATTTGCATTAGCTATTACAAATTTACTTACTTATCTTTACATAAAAACTTTGAAATATAAGGTGGTATGCAGGTAAAAAATGAATATTTAATGCTTAGGAGGGCTGGAAGGTCTTAATATAAGGTAAATCATTACCGATATTTCTATTGCTGCAACAAGGTAAATAACCCAAATAGGGGCGGCTGAATAAAGTAAAAATATAAACCCTATTAGCATGCCAATAGCGGCGTAGCATTTGGCTTTAACGGGAACTACTTTGTGGGCTTGCCATTGCTGCAGAGTTGCACCGTAACGCGGGTGGTTTAACAGCCACTTTTCAAGCTCGGGGGATGAGCGAGTAAAGCAGGTAAGCGCCAAAATAAAAAATATAGTGGTAGGCATAACGGGCAGCACAATACCTATGATACCAAGCGCAACAAGTAACAAACCAAGCGCTTTAAACCATAAGTTTTTATAACAAATAAAGGCTGTTTTTATATTCACTTAGGCTCTTTTTAGCGTGCTCAGGTATCTGTAATTGTAGGCTAAATAACTATTAATTCGAAGCTTAAAATCAATAAAAAAGGGCAAACTAAGTTTGCCCTTTCAAAAGATAAATGTGGTTAGCAGTTTAGAAGTAGTAACCGATGTTTATGTTGAAGCGACGTTCTGTATCGCCATCACCAATAACTGTTCCGCCAATAAACGGCTGGTTACGTGCCTGAATAAAGTCGAAGTAACTAAAGAAGCCACCAGCAGCAACACTCATACCCGTTACGTTCATCCATGTATCTGCGCTATCGTCAGACTTGTCATAAATAATGCCGTAATCGTTGTAAAATTGAATGTCGGTAACTGGGCCCCAATCAAGCGAGTAATTATAAGCAACGTTAAAGTTAGTCATAGTTGCTTCGCTAGAAACAGTGTCGTAATACGCATACGCACCAACAACAAAGCGGTCGCTGCTGTCGTCTAGGTCGTAGTCGTATTCACCGTGTTGAAATTGGATATTCCAGTTGTTAATTGTGCTATCAACATGAAATGCCCATGCGCCGTAGTTACCTGCACGATCGTTACCATCATGTAAGCCACCACTTAATAGCGATACGCCCACATCGGTAGTTACGTTTTTGCTGTGTTCAATTTGATACGTTGCACGTCCAGCAAAGGTATTGTATTCACCTATGCGAGAACCGGGTGCATCGTATGTACCTTCATCTGCTGAGCGGCTACCAATAATATCGTAAGAGTAACGGTGGTTAATATCTGAAGAGCTGCCGTCTATGCCGCCTAGTTCATCATTTTTGAAAAAGCCTAGGTCTAGTTTCCAGTTATCTTTAAGTTTACGTTTTACTACTACACCTAAATCAAAGTCGTCTTCTAGGCCTACGTAATAGTTAGTACTGAAAAAGTAGCTGTGTGAGTTGTATGGGCCATTACCAAAAGGAACTGGCGCTATACCTGCTTGTCCTTCCCAGCCATCTGCAAACTCGTAACCTAAGTAAGCGTACTTAACAACGGTCATATAATCGTAAAAACGTACTTCACCGTTTAGTGAAATATCATTAATTTCGCCAGACACATTTATACGGAAAATATCAAAATCAAAATCGCCACCGCGATCTTGGGTATCTTCATCGTATGTATTGGTGCTGTAGTTAAAGCGTATTGCTCCACCTACTTTAATGCCTTCATCTTTTTTCTCTGGTGTAGCTGCGGCAACTTCAACCACTTTTTGATCAGATTTTTTACTGATGTTTGCAACTTGTTGTTCGTGTTGCTTGTTTATTTTTTGCTGTTTTGTTTTTTCATCAGCTAACTTATTCTCAAGCAACTGCATTTGTTGTTTAAGCTGTTTAAGTTGGCTTTGTAATGTGTCTAGATCATCAGACGCATAAGAAGTACTTGTAACACCACCTAATACTAGTGCTAGTGTTAATTTTGAGAGTTTAGTCATAATTGCCGCTCAGATTTTGATTAAAAAATAAAAAATTCAAGACGTCGAAAAACGCCTTACGTTTAGAGTAAGTACAAAAACTATGTATTTTTTTTATTGTTTATTCTTTAGGAGCTTGAGTAAGTGCACCAACTTCTAGAAGGGGCGATGCATCTAATTTATCTGCATCCATCATTGCTGCTACACGCTGCATTGATGAGAGTAAAAGGCTCTGTTCCCACTCAGCAAGCGCAGAAAACTTTTCAATAAAGTGTTCTTGCAATGGCTGAGGTGCTTTATCAAGTAACTCTTTTCCTTTCTCGGTGAGGTATAAGCTCACTCTGCGTTTATCCATTTGACTGCGTACGCGTGTTACTAAGTTTCTGCTTTCTATTCTGTCGAGAATATTGGTGACTGTTGCCGGGCTTAAATTTACATTTTGAGCAATACGGCTCGCCGTTATTCCATCAGTTTTTCTAACTTCTTGCATTATAAGCAGTTGTGGCCCAGTTAAACCTGAAGTTTTATTTAGCTGCTTAGAATGTAAGTCAATCGCGCGGATTACTTTACGTAAAGAAACCAATAACTCGTCATATTTTTGCATTTGCTTATCTCATCGATGGGGCGGTAGTTTGCCGTAATCGCGAAATGTTACACATCAAATAAATTGAATTCAAACAATATATTGCACTTTAGGCCGCTTTTATTGGTTTTTAATAGTTAGAGCAGTAACTAATGTAAAATTATATTGTTTAAATTTTAGTAAATTTTCTTAGCATCTTGTGTGCATTAAGTTGCGCACAGTACGTATGTTGTGAATAATTGGCAAGTCTTATTGTATAGACTTTAGTATTATTCATTTACAGCTGTTAGTACAAAGTAATTGTTTGTGAGTTTACTGTATATATATTAATCGGCAATGAACAAATTCAGCAATCAATACTTAATATCAATAGCGTATACTTTAAGCATGCATTATTGTTTATATGTAAACATTAAAAATCTTTAGTATCAGTATTATAGGGAAGGGTATGAAATTATCGCCATCAGTTAGCATTGAACAAAGCGAAACCGGTCTTGAGTTTATTAAAGTAGCTAGTGCAAAGTGCGATGCAAAAATATTCTTGCAAGGTGGGCAAATTACCCAATTTACCCCTAAAAATAATGAGCCGCTTATTTGGGTATCGCAAGACGAAACCTATCAAGAAGGGGCAAGTATTCGAGGTGGTATTCCTGTTTGTTGGCCGTGGTTTGGTACACACGCTAACGATGGGTGGCCTGCTCATGGTTTTGCGCGCACAAGCGTGTGGCAAGCCGATGAAGTACACGAATCTGATGAGCAAATTACGGTTAGTTTAAAGTTACCTATGAAGCTAGTTAATACAACGTATTGGCCGCATCAGTCAGCATTAAAAGTGGAGTTTATATTAAGTGATAAGTTACAGGTTCGCTTAACTACGACTAACTTAGGAAATACGCCATTTAGCTTTACTCAAGCGCTGCATACCTATTTTCCTACATCAGACATTACAAATACCCATGTTGATGGTTTGCAAGGCGCGCAATATATTGAGTTTAGTGAAGGGCCATTTGTGCAAAATGACGTTGTAAGTTTTGAGCGCGAAACCGACATGGTTTATACACAAGCAAGTGCAGTACAAATTATTAATACGCCAGAAGGTGTTATTAATGTGAGCCGTGAAAATTCAAACTCGTGTGTACTGTGGAACCCATGGATAGAAAAATCAAAACGCTTATCTAATTTTGCTGATGATGAATATAAAACAATGCTCTGCCTAGAGGCTGCTAATGTACTGACAGATAAAGTAACGCTTGAGCCAAAGCAAAATCATACATTAGTAACCACGATTAGCTGGGCTAATTAATAATCCCGATAGGATGCAATTGTGTTTAACAATCAACAAATAATGGATTTACCAGCGCATAGCGCCATTAGTTTTAAGTCTTTATCTGACAAGGCCTTATTACATACTCAGCTTAACTGGCTTACATTTTATATTCCGTTAATTGGAGTGCTTATTGCGGTTTGTTATTTTAACGAAGCTTTTGCTGAGAGTGCGCAAACTTACTTGCTAATTGGTATGCCCGTTTTAGTAGCTGTTTCCATGTTGTACAACATGGTTAGCATAAGGCTGCAAGGTTTTGCGGTACGAAACCACGATATTGCTTTTAAAAAAGGCGTTATTTGGCAACAAGTAACGGTATTGCCTTTAGCGCGAGTGCAGCATATGGAAATACACCAGGGGCCAATAGAGCGAAAGCTTAGCCTTGCGAGCATCAAATTATTTAGCGCAGGCGGCGTAAGTGCCGATTTACAAATTAGTGGGTTAACCCATGATGATTGTAAAAATATGCGTCAATTTGTACAAAACTACCGTCAAGACGATACGGCTCCTCAGGCGGTTTTAGTCGATGAGTAATAGTATTATTGAGGAGCAAACTAGCTCAAATGATTGGCAAAAAGTATCATCTTGGGCGCTTTTATATTTTGTTGTGCATTTTAGTGTGCGCTTTGTAAAAGATGGCCTTTTAAACTTGCTGCCTATGTTTGTAGTGTTTGTTACTCAAGTAGAAAATAAATTATTTTGGGCGCAAGTTGCAGGTGGTATTGCGCTGATTTCGTTGCTTGTTTACTCATTTTTATATTATTTAAATTTTAAGTTTTGTATTAGTAGCGATAACGAAATATTGCTTAACAAAGGCGTATTTAAAAAAGAGCGACTTACGCTTAAATTTGGCCGCGTACAAAACGTTAATATTGCCGAGCCATTTTATTTTACTCCCGTAAACTTAGTTAATTGTATTTTTGATGCTGCAGGCAGTGTGTCGCAAGAAGTTGTTTTACCTGGTGTCACTAAAGACTACGCGCAGCAAATGCGTAAACAGATCTTTGCTTTTAAAGCGCAGCAACAAGAAGAAATACAAAGCACTGAACAAAGCGAAGCAGAGACCACTGAAAATAGGCTAAGCATTAGCAATAAAGAAATCGCCAAATTTGGTTTAATGTCGAATATGGCTATTTTAGCAATCGCTGCTTTTGCACCATTTATAAACCTGATTGTTGATTTTTTAGAGAAGCAAATTATTGCTAAAGTAGAAGGCTTTTATGAGCAAGAGCTTGGCATGTTGGCAAGTGCTGCTACCTTTGCGATGATCACCTTAATTGTTTTGCTAGTTTTGGCAGCTGTGATGCTATCGGTGATTATGTCGCTTATTCGTTTTTATAATTTTGAGCTTTACTTTAAAGGTCAAAAATTTAAACGTATTGCAGGCTTGTTAGAGCGCCATCAGCTTTCGATGAGCATGGATAAAGTGCAATCTATTGTTATAAAGCAAAACTTAATGGGCCGATTACTAAAGCGATTTACTGTGGAGTGTTTGCAAGCAAGTAGCGGTGGTTTAGTTGCAGGTGTTGCGGCTAAACAAAATAAACAAACCTTAGTGTTACCTGTATTAAATAGCGAACAAGTTGATAGCGTATGCCAATGGATTTATCCGTGGTTTAATAGTAAAAAACTCGCTTTTAAGCGCGCAGAGCGAGCGCTTTTGTATAAAAACTTAGGCTTTTATGCGTTATTACCCAGTGCATTAGTGCTTGGTTTTTGTTTTATTGCCGATATTAACACTTTGATTGGCCTTGGCGTTTTGGTGGTGTTTTCTGGCTTGGTAACCTTATCGTATCAGCGTTATGGTTATTACATGCATGAGGATAATGGTCGATTTTACATGGTTGTACGCAAAGGCATGATTGGCGTTCATTACCGTGTTTTTGAGCTTTATAAAGCGCAAAGTGCACGCAGTATAAGTACGTACTTAATGCGCAAATCAGGCTTGAAAAGCCTGTATATACAACTTGCTTCAGGCTTTGCATTTATGCCCTACATAAAGCAGCAAGACGCTGACTTTATTATCGATTTTACAATTAAGCAGATTGAGTCAGATACTCGCAGCTGGATGTAAACTCCCCTAATAAATCATGTGTAAATACACATTTGCACATGCTTTATTACACTTTCTTACTGCCCCTGAAAGACATTTAATAATACCCTAGATGGTATTAAGGAATTCTTTTAGGGACACTCATGAAAAAAACACTTATCGCATCGGCTTTATTACTAGCAGCACCGAGCTTTGCAGCCGATTGGCAAACTATTCATACCGAACATTTTAATATTCACTACAGTGTTGAGCATGCTGATTTTGCTAAATCAACTGCAACAGAGCTTGAAATAGTACGCACCAAAGTGCTTGAGCAGCAAAACCGAGCACTTGATAAAACAGTTGATGTAGTGGTGTTTGATCCCCTAAATGCAGCTAATGGCTTTGCTTTACCTACCTCAAATAACCCTGTAATGGCACTTTTTACAACCCCACCGCAATCGGATACGGTTATATCAAACAGTACTGGCTGGCAGCAGTTACTTGTGTTGCATGAATATATTCACTTAGTGCACTTAGCACAGCCTACACGCAATGACTGGCAGCAAAAAATGCGTGGTATATGGGATTTATACGACTTAACCTACAGTGATACGCCGCGCTGGGTAGCCGAAGGTTATGCCACATTGATTGAGTCTAAAATGACAGGGCGAGGGCGGTTATTTGATAACTATTCTGAGTCGATGTTGATTGAATTTGCTCAACAGGGCGCACTGCCAACGTATGGGCAATTAAATGGCGAGCAGGGCTTTATGGGCGGCTCAATGGCTTATTTAATGGGTAGCCGCTTTTTAAATTGGTTAGAGAAAAACTATTCAGAACAAACGCTCGATAGCGTATGGACGCGAATGCAAGGTGTAAAAACGCGTAATTTTGATGAGGCATTTAGCGGTGTGTTTGGGCAAAGTGCAGCCAAGCTATATCGCCGATTTATAGCTGAATATACCTATAAAGCAATTCAAATAGAGCAAGGGGAGCCGTTACTTAATAGTGAACTTTGGCTTGAGCTTAACTTATATGCAAGTAACCCAGTACTTTCAAAAGATGGTAGTAAAATTGCGATTGTTGAGCGAGATAAAGAGAGTAATACCAAGCTTATAATTTATAGCACGGATGACAACATTAAAGCGCAAGAAGAGTTTACTAAAGCGCAAAAAGAGCTACTCGAAAACGATGCACAAGATATTCCCGATACAACGCCCAGTGTGTTTCAGCGCGAACAAAAACAAGTGCTTAATCAAATTAACCGAGCCGGTATTGCAAATCCTCAATGGGTAAATAGCACAACGTTATATTTCAATGCGTACAGCAATGAAGAGTCGGGTATTTATAACAAAGTGTCTGACATATTTAGCTATAACATTGAGACAGGCAATATCGAACAACTTACCGAACTTGCTGGTATACGTCGTTTTAACGTAACCAGTAACGGCGAAACTTTGTATGGCGAGCAAATAAGAGATGGTTACTCTGAATTAGTAAAGGTTGATCTAAATACGCAAACCATCACACCATTATTTACAAAAAGCCTTGAGACAACCTACGATTACCCAATACTCAGTCCTGACGAAACTAAATTAGCTTATTTATCAACGTCATTAAATGAAAATTGGCAATTGTATATACAAAATGTAGGTGGCAATCAGCAGCAATTAATACCTATGCCAAACGGGTATCAATATTTAAGTCAGCCGAGCTTTAGTCTTAATGGCGAGTCACTTTACTTTGTTGCAGGTTTAAATAGCGCCACCGATATTTATAACTACAACATAGAGAGTAAAACACTCACCAAGTTAACCCAAGGGCAAGAGGCCGTTGCCCACCCAATTGAAATGGCTGATGGCTCGTTACTCTATTTTTCGATAACCGCAGATGGGCCAAATGTAAAAACACTGCCAAAAGCTATAAAAAGCACTGTAGTTACTGAGTTTGCGGCCAACAAAAAAGCACCGCTGCTAATAGTAAACGAACATACGCTTCCAAAAGCTGAAATATATACGCACCAAACAACGCAGCAAACAAATTACAACGTGCTCGACCAGCACGCTACCTTTGCGCTTGGCTCTCAGTATTATTCGGCTTCAACCAGTTTGTTAGATTTAAGCATTAAAAGTAGCGACTTATTAAAGCAGCTCGACTTGCAGGCGGGATATAGCACTGATTTACACGATGGGGCACTGCATGGTGGTTATGTGCAGGCAAAATATAATGCGCTTGATATAAAACTAAAACTTGCACTGTTTGACTATGATTTAGATACATCGCGCCAGTATCAGCAAAGTCTAAGTGCAGGCATGAATGCCCGTGGTGGTTTTGCCGCAATAAGTTACCCCGTTAAATTTGGGCAGTTAAATTTAACGCCAGAGCTTGCCTACAATTACACTGATTACAAGCAAAGCCATAAAAATTGGACGCGTTTAGGCGTTGCTCAGAATTGGCAATATGATCGTCAAGACTTTGCAATAGGCCAAAGTATTTATGCCAGTTGGTACGATGGCAGTAGTAAGAACAATAGTTGGCAAGGTTACGATTTAGCCGCCAAAATTTTTGGTAAAGCGTTTGGTATTCCTCTTTATGCAAACTTTGATCAAAAACAACGTGACGACAGCAGCCTTGCATTAGGGGGCTTTAGCTCAAATCTTATTAATCAGCAGCAAAATAGTGAATATGTACTTTCATCGGAGTTACCTTTTTACAGCGCAACTGCAAAGCGCTATCAAGGTTACGGTGGCGGCTTTAGCTTTAAAGAAGGCATGCCGTGGCTTTATTATAAGCAACATCAACTCGACGACACCGTATATGCACAAAGCTACGGCTTAAAATACCAAGGTGATTTTAGTTTTGGAATGGGTCCTGCGGGTGTAAACGATTTAACATTTAATATGGGGCTATCGCGAGTAGAAGGCGACAGTTTTGAAGATGAAATGCGTGCTTGGCTGAGCTTTTATTATTCGTTATAAAGCTATTAAATGTATGGGGATTCAGGCTAAGTTACTTGCTATTCTGTAAGGGCTGTAACTTAACCTGAAATTCTTAACTTTTTATAAACAAGCACTTGCTGTGCTGCGTTTATTAAAACGGTTTTTTTGTGATTGTTTTTTACGTCTACGGCGAGTAAACCATAAGTAAAAACCAGTACCTGCTAGCCACACCGGACTCAAACCAATTACGCACCACAGTATTTTACTTATTAGCCCTGCAAAGTAGCCAAAGTGAAGCTTTCTAAAGCTATCAATTACCTGCCAGCCAACGCCTACTTCGCGAATATCCCAGTTAGCTATGTGCTCGCCTGTTAGCTTGTTATAGCTAACCGTATTGGCATACTCACTAGCAAGTGGGTTGGCGGTATCGACTTCGCCGAATAAGGTAATGTTTTCGTCAGGCTCGAGTGGCATAACTAAAAACGTACCGTTAAAAGTGGAGATTTGCTTTTTACTGTCATCAAGTATGCGTTGAAACGAAATATCGCTACTGTGTAGGTTTTTGGTTAGTACAAAGTGCTCTTCATCTGCGTGTTCAATAACTTCGTGATACCACACCGCCCAGTTAAAGTAGCCACCTGTGATAGCTAAAATAATAATGATGGGAGATCCTATAACCCCCGTCATTTTATGAATGTCGCTAAGTACAATTTGCAGTGTTGCACGCCAGCGCACACTAAATAGACGCTGCCAAAATTTACGATAAATAATAAGCCCAGTAATACCTAATACCAATAAAAACAGAGCAAAAAAGAAGCCTAGTACAGTGCCTGTTTGCCCTGGCAGGTTTTTAAAGTCGTTCAGTAAAAAAGTGTAATGTAGTTCTAAAAACCAATCGGTAAAATAATGGCTGGTACCAACAGGTTCAGACAAAATGTCACCCGTATACTGGTTTAAATGAAACTTATACCATTGCTCTGTGCCGCGTTTGACTAAGTAAACCCGATCAGCTGTATCATCGTTAAATATTTCCCAACTACCTACTACATATTCAGGGTAAGCATGCTCTGTTTTGGCAATTAACGTGTCGATTGGCATGCGCTCTGGCAGTGCATTTACAACAAAGTGGCTGCTTGGCATAAGCAAGCCATCTATTTCACTTTTAAAAACTAATACGCTCCCTGTAATACTAATAACAATCAATGGAATGATAGCTATTAGAGCGATCCAACTGTGAATTTTAAAAAGAGTTTTTCTCATAGGTAGTTTTATATACAGCAACTAATGACCTGCGCATGATAACAACTATCATTTTTATTTAATAGTTTGGCGGTGAGGCTTTCTATTAAACCGGTAAACCGTGAACTTAATTCTACGGTTTTTGTATACCTAGCTTGCCAGTACCTAAAACAAGAATGTCTTATTTAGTTGAGTTAAATTTACGCGGCTCTACAATGCCGCGCTCATAGTAAAAGCCTTTTAAAACAAATGTTTATTAAATGTTTTTATTTCCGTGTTTAATTAACATTTATGTAACGAGCGAGGTTGCTTTGGCGCATTATTTGCCTATATTGTCTTCATTTATTTTGGTTTTTAGTTTTTTACCATTACTAAACAAAATTCGAAAAAATCGTAGTGTCTCAGGTTTATCACTATTGATGATGACGTTTGGGTTAGCACAAAGCCTATATTTTATAACCTACAATATTTATTTTGAGCGTTTTTATATTGCGTTACCATTTATTGTAACCGGTGCGTTAAGCGGACTTATTTTGTATTTTTTTGCACGTTATAACGCAGCTAAACGAGAACGGGTACAGTTGTTTACTATGCTAGGTTTTTCGTTACTGCCTTTTTCACTACTTTTGAATTCAAGCCTCGATACTGCAACGGTATTAAGCGCTTTAACGTATGTTGGCCTTGTGATGAGTTCGGTACGTGTTATGCCGCAAACTTATAAAACATTGCGTACGGGTAATGTAAGTAATTTAAGCGCGCGCTACTTTAGCTTGCAGTTTATTGCTGGTATTTGCGGCTTAGTTGTTGAGCTTACAACAGCGGCTCCAAGCACAGCGCACTTACTTATGTTTATTATGCTGTTGCTTACCAATGCTGTGCAATTTGGTTGTATGCAATATTATAGAATGCGGCCTGTAATGGCTTAAAAACAAGCTACTTAAGTTCCTATTTAGCCTAATTTATGGCAAATTACTTTATCTAATAAAAGGATAAAGTATGAATTGGAATCAGTTTGGCTATATTTGCCGTGTTAATAGCTCTAAAACACTAAGTACAGAGCAAAAAGATGAGCTGAGTACACAGCCCCATTTAAATATGTATGCCAATAGCGGGTCGCATAGTAAATTAGCGCATAATCTGGTGACGCAAATTGCATCTCAAGATGAGGCAACATCGCAAAAGCAAGCTACGTATTATCAATGTTTACCGGAATTAGTTAACGAATTTAAGTTTGAGCACAAGGGCTGGCTTAGTTACTTAACCATTGTATTTGTTATTTATGTTTTATCCTCTTTGTTATATCAGTCTTTTGTTGTGCCTACTTTTGTTGAGATATATAGCAAGCATACTGTTTCTTTAAATCATGTATTTGATGATTATTTTACGTACTGGTATGTGCCAATTATTTTACTCGTTTTATTGCTGAGTGTTATTTTTACCGTTATTTTAAAGCTAAAAAATGTAAGTGCTCTCACAGAGCTAAAGCCTTTTTCGGGTTTATTTAAATTTCTTATTCCTCGTCAATTAATTAATGAGCATAACTCTTTAATTACCACGCTATTATTTCCAAGTAATCATAAAAAGGGTGTTAAAGCCTCTACACCTCAAACCCAGCACTTAGCTCAATGCGAGCTGCTAGGTTTAGAAACCCAAGAAGAATTTAAAGCGTTATTAAAGCAGCAGCTAAAGTTACTTAATACACATATTAAAAGCTTTATAAATAAGCTCGTTATTGTTTATGGTTTGGTCATTGTTGTGTCTATTTGCTTATTTGTGAAAGCGGCTTATCAACCACTATTTATGCTAGGAGAAGTGCTATGAGAACAAAAGGATTTACGTTAATAGAGTTGATGGTGGTGGTGTCCATTATTGGTATTTTAGCTGCGGTTGCGCTACCTCAATACAGTAAGTATATACAACGAGCAGAACTTGTTGACCCACTTGCAATGGCAGCTGCCATTAGAGAAGACGTTACGGTTTATTATCTTGAAAACAGGCGTTTTCCAACAAGTAACGAACAAGCGGGTGTACCAGCAAGTAAATTTCTAATTGGTAATAGAGTAACGGGCATCACAGTAGATAACGGCGCTATTCATATTAGCTTAGGTAATAAAGCTTCACAGCCTTTGCAAAATACAGTTTTAACTTTCAGGCCGGCAGTTGTAACGGGAAGTCCTACAAGCCCAATTGCCTGGTTATGTGGGTTTGACGAGCCGGTAACGGGTATGCAAGCGGTTGGCGATAACAGAACAACAATACCAAAAGAAATTCTACCTTCAGCATGTATATAAAAGTAAGTAGGGGATTAAAGTGCAATTAACTATTCATCAAATTGATGCGTTTACGAGTGAGTTATTTAAAGGTAACTATGCTGCAGTGATCCCACTTAAAGCGTGGTTAAGTGACGATTTAATGCTAAAAATTGGCGCTGAGAATAACGTATCTGAAACTGCTTTTACCTGCCTGCAAGACGATGGAAGTTTTGTTATTCGCTGGTTCTCGCCACTAATGGAAATCGATTTTTGTGGTCATGCCACACTTGCTGCAGCGTATGTTTTATGTGAAGAGCATAACGTATCGCAAATTCGCTTTATTGCTGATGCGGTGGGTGAGCTAATCGTTAATAAAAACGACGATGGCAGCTTTGCAATGACCTTTCCTAAACAAGCACCGGTTGAAGTACAAAATACGCCGCCGCAGCTGCTTGATGGCTTGTCTTTACAACCAAGTAAGGTGCTTAAAAATCGACAAGCCTACTTTGCTATTTATGAAAGCGCTGATCAAATACTTGAATTAACGACTAACTCTGAACTTTTAAAAACGCTTTATCCACTTGATGTAGTGGTTACAGCTCCTAGCGATGAATATGATTTTATATCTCGTTATTTTTGGCCTGCAAGCGGTGGCGACGAAGATTATGTAACGGGTTCTATTCATACAGGCTTGGCACCTTACTGGGCGCAGCAATTGGGTAAAACTACGCTAAGTGCTTATCAGGCTTCAAGCAGAGGCGGGCATTTGCTATGTGAAGTGGGTGATACAACAGTCACTTTAACAGGTCATGCTGTGCGCTATTTGCAAGGTATAATTTATTTGTAAATGCGTTATTTTAAAGTGCCGCCTTGCGGTAGTTTAATGGTTATTTGTGCGCCATTGTCAGTATTTGCTAAAAGAAGCTGACCGTTGTGTTTTTGGGCAATATCATTACATAGTGCTAAACCAAGCCCGAAACCGGTTTTTTTAGTTGTATACAAAGGCTGTATTGCATACTCCAGATTAGCAAATCCCGGACCATTGTCGGTTAGCTGCAATATATGCATATTAGCTTGTGCAAAGCTGTTAAGTGTTACGTGTGGTTGGTCTTTATTGGCTTCGAATGTATTTTTAAATAGGTTAATTAACAGCTGTTCAATAAGTAACTTATCAGCAAAGCATTGTGATTCGCCAGCAAAACTAAACTGAATATTTTGCTCTGCGGCATTAAGATCTGCTAAGTTTTTTAAATCAAAATATTGCGGTTGTGCTGCTGGTAATCGGCTCAATTCTGAGTAGGACTTTATAAATCGTAGTAAAGACTCACTACGCGATTTGATTCTTGTTAATACTTGCCTTGTTTGTTTTTCATTTAGTGTTTCTGTGGTTAGTAATGTATCTGTCATGGAAGCCATAGGCGTGAGTGAGTTATTTAACTCATGAGATAAGATACGAATTAAATCAGCTTGAGACTGACGCTTTGCATCTTGTAATTGATGACCAATATAGCTGGCGCTAATAAGT
The DNA here is from genome assembly GCF_011378855.1 of Pseudoalteromonas sp. Z1A8. Taxonomy (GTDB): domain Bacteria; phylum Pseudomonadota; class Gammaproteobacteria; order Enterobacterales; family Alteromonadaceae; genus Pseudoalteromonas. The sequence continues at coordinate 40,737 of NZ_WTLB01000006.1, forward strand.
ATTTGCTTTGCATCACTAAGTACAATGCGTTGCACTTGCCAATCTTGGTTTAACTTAGCATGACTACATTGTTTATTATTCACTGTAAAACCGCATTCAGCTATGGTCATGCCACGCAGAAGTGGTGTTTTCAGTTGCTTATACATAGGGTGATTAAAGAAAGTAAGCTTCTCTTGAGCGTTAAATAAAGCGATAGGGTGAGGCCAATGTTGAAATAATCCATCGATTAACTGCGTTGATGCAGGTGTTGATTTTGTAAATAACGTTTCAATTTGTATACCTAGCGCTGTCCATGGTGAGTTGGGATCGTTGTAACCTAAACTGAGATTACTTTGTCCCTGTTGTTTGGCATCAATATAGGCTTGTAATTGAGTAATAGGTAAGAAGTAACTATTAAATAGCTTATAAAGAGAAATAATAAGTAGGTAACTTAAAAAAATAGCGACTGTTGTCGTTAGTAATATATCTTGGCTTAATTGATAAACCCACCCTGTACTCGGGCCAATAATTGCGCAAAATACAGCAACTAATATGCTAATTATTTTGGTTTTATAGCGCACTTTGATATTACTCATCAAATCCCTCTAGTTGGTACTTTTCCATCCGTCGGTACAGCGCATTACGTGAAATACCTAAGCTTTTTGCCGCCGCTGTTATTTGTTGATTGTGTTGTTGTAGTACATCAGTGATTCTTTGTTTTTCAAGCTCTTCTAGTGTGAGTTTTGGAATTGATTGACCTTGGTTTACTTGACTATCGAGCATGATATTAGGTAGCTCGATGACGCTGCCGGTGCTAATTAGCATTGCGCGTTCTATCACATGACTTAGCTCGCGAATATTACCCGGCCAGTTATGATTGCATAGCAATTCTTCAGCGCTTTTAGATAATGTGCAAATCGGTTTGTTATATTTGCCAGCAAACAGGTTAATAAAGTGTGCGGCAAGTGGCAATATATCTTCTGTGCGCTCATGCAGAGCGGGGAGCCTAATTACAAAGGTATTTAAGCGATAATATAAATCTTGACGAAACTGCCCGTCAGAGATGGCAGCGCTCAAGTTTTGATTAGTGGCTGCAATTAAGCGTACATTAACGAGTTCACTTGCATTTGCACCAAGCGGTGTAAACTCACCCATTTCGAGTACTTGTAATAATTTAGGCTGTAAATGAAAGGGTAATGTGCCTATTTCATCCATAAATAAAGTGCCATTTTTAGCACGACTGAACGCGCCTGTTCGGTCTTGCTTTGCATCGGTAAACGCACCTTTATGATGACCGAATAGTTCACTTTCAAATAAAGATTCTGCAATAGCCCCCATATTTAGGCTCACAAGCGGTGCTTCATTACGCGCACTTAATTGGTGGATACGTTTCGCTAGTTGTGATTTACCGGTGCCGTTTTCACCTAAAATTAATAAATTTGCATCGGTTGGTGCAAGTTGTGTAATGAGCTTATCGAGGGATTTCATCGCGCTTGAGCATGCTATCCAATCACTTTGCTCAATCTGAGGTAAAATAGGCTCAATATGATTTGCTATTTGGGTAAGTAGTTTTTCTTTTCGCCATGGTTTTTCAATAAAGTTTTTAGCACCACGTTGTAACCCAGTAACCGCCAGTTCAATATTTGCCCATGCAGTCATTAAAATTACAGGAATACCCAATGGGGTGATTTGCTCTAACAGTGCAAGTCCTTCCTTACCAGAGGTGGTATCGCGGGTGAAGTTCATGTCCAGTAACACCAACGCAGGCGTTACCCGTGAGAGTAATTGCATACATTGCGCTGCTCCATCAGCTTCAATCACACGATAACCTGCTTGTTCTAAAAGTAGCGATAGGGCAAAGCGAATATCATCGTCGTCATCAACAACTAAAATAGTAGGTTGGCTCATACTGGTTGTAATGGCAGTATTAACTGCCACCTCCTTAAAAGTTTACTGCTCTCTAAGCGCGCGCATAGGGTCTGCATTAATAATACGCCATACTACCAAAACAATGGCAATAAAGACGATAGCAATCAATAAACTAGTGAAAATTGTTAATGCTGGCCATGAAAATGCAGGCAGCATAGGAATTGCATTTTGTAGCGCTAAATAAATACTGCAAGCTAGTGTGATTGCAATCTCCAGCGCACTGAGAAGTAAGCCATTAAAGCTCTTTAATGTGTGTTTCATTAGATTTATACGGCTTGCGCCAGTTGCCATGCGTATCGCAAGTTCAAAGCGTTTTAATTCTGTAAAGCTCATTGCCATACCATTACTACCAACCGCTGCAAGTAGCAAAGTTAATAGCGATAACGCACTAATAAAATAAAACTGTACGCGTTGTGGCATTGTTTGCTCTGTCCAGCGTTCGTCTAATGTACGCGCATTTACTTCAATTACTTGTGGGTGAGCATATTGAATCGCTTGCATAATGGCATTTTTATCAAAGCTTTGCCCAGGTGGTAGCTGCATAGCAATCTTAATCACAAAATCAGTATCATCGTGCGAATAACTGTAAAGCAGAATCGGATAGCCCTGATCTTTAGCCATCATGGTATAATTGTCTGCGATTACGCCAATAACTTGTTTATTAGATACTTCTTTACCTATTACTGATTCAATCGTGCCATCTGTGGACAATTGCTTTGCAAAGGTTTCGTTGATCAATGCAACAGGCTCTAAATTTTGATATTGCGTTTGACTCATATTTTGTCCTGCTAGCAAATTGAGTTTATAGGTTTGTAAATAATCAGGTGCAATATTAATCGTCATATAGGTAAAGCGCTCTTGTGTTTGCTCATCCTCAGTCATATTTATGACGGTACTAAAACTAAAGGGTTCTCCTTCGCTTTGTAGCGGGGTAATATTAGGTTGGACTTGAATTATTGCTTGCTCAAGTTGATTTTTTATTTCCAATGCACCTTGAAAATGTTGCTTGGTTTTTTGTTCTGCGGCTTCAGGATCTTGTGCTGCTTGCGCTAATTTTTCCTGCATTTCTGCGTTGTTTAAAATTGCTTTTTCATTACTTTGAAGACGTACACTGGCAATAAGTGTGTTGCCTGGCTCAAAACCTAAGTTAATATTTAGCTTATCGTAGGCGGTATTTGCCAGCATAGCGGTACCGGTTAAAATGACCGCAGCAGAACTTAATTGTGCAATAAATAATACGTGGCTAAGGCGGGTCACTTTACTTGCATTGACACCTTTATTACCGTTATTAAGATTACTAATTAATTGTGTTTGATCAAACTGACGGGTTGATAAAAACGCAAAAAACAAATTGATCATCAGCACAATTGCAACCGCAACAGCAATGGTTATCGCATCAATTTGCACGAGTTCAAGCATCGCGATATTACCACCACTAATGATAGGTAATAGCCTAATAAGCCAAGCAGCACCTAACAACCCTAATACTGCGGCAAGTAAAAAAGTGCTCAGGTTTTCTAAAAAGCTCATTACTAATAATTTGTTACGTGATGCGCCCATACATAACTGTGTGGCAAATTCTTGTTCGCGTTGTTGGTAATGGGCAATAAATAGATTTAGTAAGTTGAGGCTTGCCATAACGAGCAAGATGACCACCGTGGCTAATAAAAACAACAGCATGGTTTGCTGATCTTCCATCAAATTATCGCGATATAAGGTTGCTGAACTTTCAGGGTTCATGCTCTCAAACATTTGCTTCATAGGGCCAAGTTGTTCGCTTTGGTTAAGGTAATACTGTTGCCAAAAGCTCTCCATGTCATCGGTCGTAAATGCACGTTCTGTTTGGCGAAATAGGGGTTGTAGACTGCCATCAATGGTCATTTGTGTTGGCATTGCAGCTTTTTCGGCTAAATCATAATAGCGCCAAACCTGTTGGGCATATTTTTCATCGTTATCGGAATTAAACGACGAGAAGTCGCTGACCACTCCGCGAATTTGCAAAGCTTGGTCGTCTATTTTTAATGTTTGGCCAATTGCGTTTACACTTTTTTGAAATGCGCTTTGCCATAAACTTTCAGAGATCCACGCCGCATTTTGAGTATTTACTTTGCTTGGTTGCTCTCCTAATAGCAGACTTCCTCCGGCCATAGACATAAAATTATTACTGGCATCAAAATGCGACACGGGATAACTCGTTTCATGCACCTTGACTGTACTTTTACCCGCTTGATATGCAGCAAACTGACCATAGCCTTTGTATTGCTCAGCTAATAGAGCAAGACGCTTGGTGGTAAACATTGAAACACGCATGTCTTTTGAAACCGACATAGTGCGATTAATTGTATACAGGCTATCTTCGTCTTTTATATCAGGTAAAGGTTTAAAAATAAGATGGCTACTCATGGCGACAACAGCAAGCACCGCAGCCAATGTTAAGCTTAATGTAAGTAAAATTGGCAGTGATAAACGTGGCAATGTAAAGAGTCGTAAAACACCGTGGCGTAATGCGCGTAGATAAAAACTCATACTATAGCCTCCTGATGTTCAACTAATATTCTGCCATCAAATAAGCGAATTTGACGCTGCGCCATCTGACTGTAGCGTTCGTCATGCGTCACCATAATAACGGTGGCGCCTTGTTTGTTTAAATCAAGCAATAGTTGCATAACGGCATCGCCATTTTGGCTATCTAAGTTACCTGTTGGTTCATCTACGAGCAGTAAATCAGGGTTGCCAACTAATGCGCGAGCAATCGCAACGCGTTGCTGTTGTCCACCAGAGAGTTGGCTTGGTTTATGGTCTAATCGTGCGCTCATGTTTACTGCAGCTAGCTGTTTTTCAACAGCGATTTTTATTTCACTACTCGAGACGCCGCGGTGCTCAAGGGGTAATGCGACGTTTTCAAATACAGTGAGGTTATCAATTAAGTTAAAGGACTGAAATACATAGCCAATGTGCTTGTTGCGTACGCTAGAACGTTGATCAACTTTAAGGCTATGGGTATCAATATTAGCTAATTGATAATGACCATCCGTTGGGGTGTCTAATAGGCCTAAAATACTGAGTAAGGTCGATTTACCGCAACCCGATGCGCCTGAAATAGCGATGAATTCACCTTTATTTATAGTTAAAGATACATCTTGTAGGGCATGCGTTTTCACTTGGCCTTTGCTGTACACTTTATTGATATTATTAATTGTTACTAGTGTGGTCATGGGGGTTTTCCTTAAAGGTTAGTTGTATCTAGGGCCAAGTGGCTGTAAGTATGCCATTGGCTTAAATCATTTGTGATAATTTTTTCACCTGCAATGGCGCCGTTGGTGATGAGTAAGTTCGTGCCTGATAGTTCACCAAAGGTTATTTGCTGTTGTTGTAATTGTGCTTGGTTAGGAATGTGTTTATAGAGTTGTTGCGCGCCAAGTGGTTTTAATCCGGGCTGTTGGTTCACATAAAGTACATTTTTCTTGCGTTCGACAAATACGAATGCATTGACAGGTTGTGCTGGACGTAAGTTTGCAGGTAGAGGCTCGCTTAGGTGCACTTCTGCGACGATAAAGCCGTTTTCAACCACCGACGCTAATTGTTTAACATGCCCTTTTAGCTTGCCTGTTGGGTGTTTTAACTCAACTGCCGAGCCAAGTTGTATACGCTCAGCAATACGTTGTGGGATATTTAGTTTTGCCATCAACTGTGTTTTTGAACCAATGCGCGCCATTGGTTGCCCTTGGTTTACTCGTTGGCCAAGCTCAATATCTAAACGCTGTAGCGTGCCTGTTATTCCTGCTGTGATAGTTAATGCTGCCACTTTATTGTTGACTAAAGCGACTTGTTTTTGTTGTTGAGTTAATAAAATTTTCTGTTGCTCAAGTTCTAGCTTGTGCATTTCTTTTTGCTTTTCAAAACGATATTTTGCAAACTCTAGGCGCTTTTTGAGCTGGTTGTATTTAAGAATAGCGCGCTCTAAATCGATTTTTGCAGCAATGCCCTGGTCTGATAGGCGCTGGTTAACATCTACATCTAATTTAGCGCCTTGTATCTGACTATCAATATCAGCGAGTTCGGCTTGAAAAGTGAGTTGTTCATTTTGTTTTTGAAACTTAAATGCTGCAAATTCAGAGTTCATCCGTTCAAGTTTTGCTTGTGATTCAAACAGTTGCTGATGCAAATCAGGATTAACTAACTTTGCGATAACAGTACTTGCTTTTACATCAGCACCTGCCCGTAAATAAATTTCACCCACTTGGCCTGCTGCTGGCGCGCTGATCAGGCGTTCATAGCGTGATGCATATTGACCATACACTGGTGTCATAATATCAATATCACCTTGTTGCACAGTAACTGTATTGAGCGTGCTAGCACTGAGCTTGGGTATGGTGGGTTTTATTGTGAAATAACCGATACATATGACAACTAAAAGAGTTGCAATAGTCAGCATCATTTTTAATTTGTTCGGTTTTGTTTTTTGGTCAATATTAATATTCATTATCTACTCATCATTTTGATTGATGTAGTTGTTAATGAAAGTTTAATGCCAAATTTAAATTTTCTTATATTTCAAAGTTTTGCTTGTTTTTATAGTGCTTTAAAATAAATAGATGTTCGATATCGAACAAGTCGGTGTTCGGTTTTGAATAACGGTTGTGGATCTAAGTTCAATAAATAACCAAGACTCAGGTTAAATTGATTTGAGGTCAGTGTTTCGGTGAAATAGAGTTAAAACTGATAGCATATTTTGCGATAAAGTTATCGCCTGTACGCTTTTCCTGAGATAGGTAAAGCAAACGCTGAGCAAAGCTTATGACTCCTAACTGCATCCATGTAGAAAACAAAGAGTAAACTGCCCTTAGTTTTATTTACAGTAAATACCAGTAACGTAGTGTTATGAAAAAGGCCGTACTTTTATTAATTAGGTTAAATATTAAAAGTACGGCTTAATTTTTTACGCTTCTAGTGCTTTTGTGATTAGGCGATCAATGTATTTTTTATGCGCTTTAGTTGCTGTATCAGATCCCCATGCAACACTGCTATCGGCTATTTGAGTTAGCTGATATAACGCCGCTGTTTTAGCTAAGTTATCGTATTTACTTGCTTTGCGAAGGCCTGCAATCGCGATTAGCTGATTAACATACTCAATTTGTAAGTTGTGACTAATAGAGTTGGCATCTTTGCTTTTTACAAAAATGTTGGCGGTTAAATCTTCCATAAACTGAGTTAGGCTATATTCATTGCCGTACAAAGCGGTGTCAGAAATACGCAGTAACACAGCAGGGTGTAATAGCTGTGCAAGTACAGACTTTTGCATACCTAAAATCATTTGGTGTGCTTTAGGGTCTTCATTTTTACCAAAGTGATTAAAGCCTCGGCGCTGCAGTTGTAAGTAGCTGTATAGAGGCTGCATGTTTTGTAGTACGTCTGGTGCAAATACAAATTTTGCGAGTATATCCATTGCTTGTGTTTGACGCTCAAGCGATACCGGTGTAAATGGTTTATCTGCGTTTGTATCACCCACTACAGCGCGCTCAACGTACACACCACCAATTTGACGAGAAACAATACCTGCTTGCGCTCGGTATTGACCAAATAAGCTATTAGCAGAGGTAACAAGCTGTTGGTAAGACTCACCTTTAACCGTTGCTTTATCTTTTAGTTCAGTAAATAGTTTATTAATTAGCGCCATACGATCTGCGCCATAGGCCGCAGGATTTGACGACAAATCACCAATCATGACACGTGGATCAATATGGCGACCGGGTGCACGCATATCGTCTGCATCGTTACCAAAGGCAAGGGCATGTTCACTTGAACGAGCAAGTATTTTTTCAAGTCGCATTTGCTCAGCGGCTTCATCGGTAAGTGCTACGCTGTAGCCATAGTTAATTGCCCAATCATCGTAAGGACCTGGTTTTGTTTGAAAAATATCACCTTGCTGCATACCAATTGGGGCAATATTAGCCGGTGCATAATCCATAACCGAACCCGTTACTATGCCTTGGGTTTTGTTTTTATCGTGTACTTCTTTTTCATCCCACAAAATTGATGATTTCATATTGTGGTTAAGACCTAAAGTATGGCCAACTTCGTGTAGTACTAATTGGGTTAAGCCTTGGCGAAGCATTTCTTTATCTTCAATTTTGTCGCCGCTAGCGAGGCCTTTGGCAAGCATTAGGTTTTGTTGAATTTCATGCCCTAGTGAGCAATTTAACTCGCCGGTATTTGTTGTTTCACCGTGGCTCATTGTTCCTTGCGTGAAAAGTGTGTCGTAAATCCAACGATTTTTCATAAATACAAACTCAAGCATAATGTCTGAGCCCAGTATTTCGCCAGTTAATGGGTTAGCAAGTGCAGGTCCGTATCCGCCAAATGGAGGTTTAGGCGACGAAGTCCAACGTAGCACGTTGTAATTAATATCGCCTGCATCCCAATCTGCATCGTCTGGTTGTACTTTAACTTCTAACGAATTTTTAAAACCGGCTTTTTCAAAAGAAGCATTCCACGTTAAAACAGCATCACGAATAGTATCGCGCCACTCAATTGGTGTGGTGTTTTCTATCCACCAAGTAATTGGTTTTACTGGCTCTGAAAGTGCTGCACTCGGGTCCTTCTTTTGCAGATCCCAGCGCTTTATAATGTCTTCATAAGGTGCCCAATCGGCAGATGTCATTTGATCAAATTGATTTGTAAAATAACCAATGCGCGCATCATCCATGCGTGGCACGTAGTTATTGTCTGGGAGTGCAACAAACGAGTGCTGTACTTTTACCGATACACTACGCGGGTCGCTTACTGCATTTGAGCCGCGTACAGTTGGGCTTGGGTTAGTAAATACATAATCAACAACCACATCTAAGTTATTAGGATATGGACGCTGTTTAATAATGCGTGATTTTTTATCGTCTAACTTACCGACTTTAAAGCGTTTTTTAGCATTTTTATCTGCAGGGTTTGGTGTAGGCGATACTTTATGAAGCGCTTCGCTTAAAAATAGCTTATTTACATTGAATGCTATTTTACCGTCTTCTTCTTTTTCTATTTTAATACTCGCAAGTACCGCTTCACTAATATTGGCATCACTCGCTTTTGAAATTGCACTGTTTTCGTCAAATTTGTAGCGAGGTGTTTTGCTGATGATATCAATACGATCAAAGTATTTTCTAAATTCAATTAACTTAGTTTCACGGTACGAACCACGATAATGGCCTGCATCTGTAACGCCATCGACAGTGTGCGCAAAATATACAAACGGCGTATTAAGTTGGGACTCGTTAATCACCATTAAATGGTCACCGGTTTTTTCATCTTGATAAAGGCTAAATATACCGGCAAATTCGGTTTGTCCTTTAATCATCTCGCTAAGTGTTTTTGGCTCTTTTCGTCTTTTTTATCGGCTGCAAATGCATGGCCGCCAAACGCTAAGCTTAGTGCAAGGGTGATGGTCGTTAATTTCATTTTGAGACTTTTAATATTTGTTAATTTAATTGGACTGTACGTAAATTAATTTTATTTCGCACATCTTCGCGATGAAATATGATGGTTTAATCCTACCTAGTTGATATTTATAAGTAAAAGTTTGTAACAAAATATAACGAATGAGATGAATTACAGGAAACTTACTTTTTATAACCCCCAAAAGGTATTGGCTTATAAGTTTTTGCAACAGTTGCTTACAAATGTCACCTTAATGTTTCATAAGGCTCTGGTATTATGATGCTAATAGAGTTTTGGGGATAATAGAATATGCAAACAAATTCACTTAGATGGGTTTTTCCATTTGTAGCGCTAGCTGTTGGTATTATTGGCTTTATGGGAATAAATGCCATTGCACAAGAACCAGAAAAAAAAGAAGTTATTGATACTCGTCCAACAGTGCAAGTTGAGCCTGTGGCTGCGAACGATCATCAAGTTATTATTAATAGCTACGGTGAAGTAAAGCCACTTGAAAATACACAGCTTTCGGCGCAGGTGTCGGGTGAAGTATTAAGTTGGCATCCTAATTTTGTAGCCGGTGGCATCGTTGCTCGCGGTGAGACGTTATTTACTATCGAAAAAGATAACTATGAAGCTGCAGTACTTGTTGCTGAGGCCGAAATAGCTCGCGCACAAGCTGGCTTAATTGAAGAACAAGCCCAAGCCCAAGTAGCAGAAGATGAAGCAAAGCGTTTTCCTGATAAAGCGCGTACAGACTTATTTTTACGTAAACCTCAAGTGCTAAGCGCGCAGGCATCTGTTAAATCGGCGCAAGCAGCATTAAAACGTGCACAGCGTGACTTAGATAATTGTGAAGTAACCGCCCCTTACGATGCATTAGTGATTAGCCGTAACGTAGGTGTTGGCCAATTTGTCACTATGGGTTCGCAAGTGGCTGAACTAAATAATATTGAAACTGCTGAAGTGATTATTCCTATCGCAGGATTCGACAGCGTCTTTTTACCAGAGCGTATTAAAGGCATTACGGCAACAATTATTCAAAAAGGGCTAAACAGCTTTACCCGTGAAGGCGTAATTGACCGCGACCTAGGGATTGTTGATAACGCTACGCGTATGAGTAGTTTAGTGGTACGTATTGAAGACCCATACGGCTTAAAAGCAAAACAGCCTGCTATTAAGTTTGGCAGTTATGTACAGGTAAATTTTGCAGGTGCAATGCTTAATAATATTTACCGTTTACCGCAAGCTTTAGTAAATAACCAAACTGTGTGGGTAGTAAACGAAAATCAAGAACTAGAGCCTCGCAAAGTAACTGTTATTCGCGAAGAAGGTGAGTATTTTTACATTAGCAGCGGTTTAAATGCCGATGACAAACTCGTTATTACTCTACCTGAATACCCGCAAAAAGGAATGCAGGTTAAAATTGCAGGTGTAGCTGCAAAACCAGAAAGCTCAGAAACGAGCACTTCAAACACGCAACAGCTGTAGGGTGTAATAGTTATGAGCGAATCAATACAACAAAAACAAACAGGGTTAATTGCCTATTTTGCTAATAATTCAGTAGCCGCTAATTTAATGATGTTTTTTATCATGATTATGGGGGCTATAAGCTACTTTACGATTCAGCGCCAAATGTTTCCTAATATAGAGATTAACTACATTAATATTGAGGCTAATTACCCAGGAGCCTCTCCTCAGGAAATAGAAGAAAGTATTCTTATAAAAGTTGAAGAGTCACTTAAAGATATAACAGAAATTAAAAAAGGCGTGTATCGCGCATTTAGAAATGGCGGTACGGCAAGCCTCGAAATAAATACCGATGCAGAACTTACCGACGTACTTGATAAAGTAAAGTTACGTATAGATGGCATTGCGACTTTTCCAGCGGGTATGGAGCCGGTCACCATAAGTCAGGTTGAGTTTAGACAAGATGTAATAGGCATGACACTGGTTGCTGATTTGCCGCTTACGGAGCTTAAGCCGATAGCAAACCAAATAGAGGATGAGTTGCTGCAGCTATCGAATGTATCTTTGGTTGTAAACGATGTACCGCTAGATGAAATTGCTATTGAAATAGAGCCCGATACGCTTCGCCAATATAATTTAACCCTTAGTGATGTTATGGATGCGGTACGCCGTTACTCAGCTAACTTTTCGGCGGGGCAGCTAAAAACAGACGCAGGCGTTATTTCTGTTCGAATAGAAAATCAGTTTTACTCAGGTGATGAATTTAGACAAATTCCGGTAAAAATTGGTGAGTATGGCGCTAAAGTATTACTGCAAGATATTGCCGTAATTAAAGATCAGTTTACTGAAGGTGAGCGCTACTTTAAGTTTAATGGCGAAAACGCGGTGTACTTATCGGTTAAAGCAACGCAAGAGCAAAACATGATCCCAGTTGCGGATTCGGTGAAAGCATTTATTGATCAAAAAAATAAGCAGCTACCGCCAGGTATTAGGTTAGAGCCATTAATGGACATGACCTACTACCTAAATGCTCGCCTTGATATGATGAAGGCTAACTTGTTTCAAGGTGCAATTTTAGTAGCAATTATGTTGTCGTTGTTCTTGCGCTTTAAACTCGCGCTTTGGGTAATGATTGGCTTACCGGTTTGTTTTTTAGGGGCCATGATGATGATGCCGTTATTTGGCATTAGTATTAATATTATTTCGTTATTTGCGTTTATTATGGTGCTCGGCATAGTGGTGGATGATGCCATAGTGATAGGGGAAGCCGCCTATACCGAAGTTGAAAAAAGCGGTGGTGGCGTTGAAAACGTGGTGCGCGGAGCAAACCGCGTCGCAACCCCTGCAACCTTTGGTGTATTAACAACAATTGCTGTGTTTGCCCCATTCACAATGTCGAGTGGACCAGAAAGCGCCTTCTTTTATGGTATAGCCGTTGTGGTTATGCTGTGCTTGGCGTTTAGTCTCGTTGAGTCAAAACTAATTTTACCTGCACATATTGCGCATACAAACTTTTCGCCAATTAAAAAAGGTGGCTGGCGCGATCGCTTCAATACGCGCTTTTTTGGTTTCGTAAATGGCCCGTATAAACGTTTTATTGCGAAATGTGTAGATTGGCGCTGGACCGTTTTGTTTGCCTTTATTGCTATGTTTATAATAAGCATTTCGCTTATTACCTCAAATAAAGTGCGCACCGTACCTACTCCTAAAGTACCGCACGACTTTCCGCAAATACAAGTTGAAATGAACGATAACGTTTCTGATTTACAAACTATTGCGGCTATTCGTGAAATAGAAGCCATGGTACTTAGAGTGGATGAAGAAACTGAGCGTGAGTTTGGTCAAAAAATTATTCGTGATGTATTGGTATTTAACCAAGGCAGAACTGAGTCGCAATTACTTGCGCCATTGGTTGACGAAGATTCACGTCCATACAATGCATTTGAACTTTCGCGTCGCTGGCGTGAAGCTATGCCGACTATTGCTGGTATTAAGTCGTTAACTATTCAAGACGATGTTGGTGGCGGCGGCGGTAATGGCGGCGGCGAGTTTGGCTATTTACTGTATGGCTCAGACATCGATACTTTAAATCAAGCAGGTCGTCGTTTTATTCAATTACTTCAGCAGCAAACGGGGTTGTTTGATATTAGTTCAACTATCGACCCTGCAAGCAAAGAAGTACAAATGAGTCTTAAACCAGTTGCATACGATTTAGGCTTAGATTTGGCAGATATTGCAAACCAAGTGGGTGCTAGTTTTTATGGTGGCGAAGCACAGCGCGTCATCCGAAACGGTGAAGAAGTACGTGTAATGGTACGTTACCCTAAACTGACTCGAGAAGCATTTTCATCGCTTAAACACACCGTTGTTACTACACCGCAAGGTCGAGAAGTATTACTTGGCGATGTAGTAGAATTAACAGAAACGCCAGGAATTAGCTATATACGTCGCGAAGGCGGTTATCGTACCGTGTATGTTTATGGCAATATTGATGAAGAGCAAATTGAGCCAGGTGAAGTAGTTAAGCAAGTAAAAGAAAACTTACTGCCACAGTTAATAGAAGAATTCCCAAGTGTTAAATCAGAACTTGGTGGTGCAATAGAAGAGCAGCAAGCTCAAGCTAATGAGCAAATAATGTTTTTTATTGGCGGGATGATTTTAGTATACATACTGCTAGCTGTACCGCTTAAAAGTTATTCGCAACCGCTTATTGTAATGTCGGTTATTCCGTTTAGTTTAACCGGGGCTATTTGGGGTCATTACTGGTTTGATTTAGATATGAGCTTAATGTCGGGATTTGGCTTAATTGCCGCAGCAGGTGTTGTTATAAATGACTCACTTGTAATGACCGATTACGTTAACCAAGTTCGCCGCGAAGGTGTTAGCGTTAAAAATGCAGTAATAGAAGCTGGTTGTGCCCGTTTTAGAGCAATACTATTAACGTCGATAACAACCTTTGCTGGTGTATTACCTATTATGTTTGAAACAAGCCTGCAGGCTAAGTTTGTAATACCAATGGCAGTAGCGCTTGGCTTTGCAGTTATGTTTGCAACGTTAATAACGCTTATATTAGTACCGTGTTTATATATTATTTTAGGTGATATTGGTGCGGTGTTTAAGCGCCCATTTAAAGGTCGAGCTGCTAAAGTCTCGTAGATAAAAATATAAAAATATAAAGTATAAAAAAAGCACTGACCGTTATTAACGCTCAGTGCTTTTTATTATCTATTTATTGTTGCTAGGTTAGCTACAGCAATAATTAATCTTTAAATTGCTTATGGCAATCTTTACAGCCTTTAGCCCATGCGCCAAAAGCTTTACCAATTACGGCTTTATCGCCCGATTGAGCAGCTAACGCTAGCTTATCTGCATTTGCTGCAAAAGCATTTGCTTTTTCAACGAAGGTTGCATTTTCGGCCCAAACAGCAGCAAGTGCAGCTGTGTCGCCTTTATCTGTTCCTTCGTAAAACGCTTCCCATGGCATTTTTGAAAGTGCAGCAGCGTTGTTAGCACGCATTTTAAATTGTTCTGCATCAAAAGGTACTTTACCTTTTAGCATTGCGCCCATGTCACCAATTTGCACTGAGATCATTGAAAACGCTGCTTGGCGGTATTCAATTGCATCACTTGGTTCTTTAAATGCAGAATTTGCCGATACGCTAAGTGCACATGTAGCTAATGCTATACCTGCTAATATTTTTTTAAATTTCATAGTTTGCCCCTGTTGAATATTATTCCTAATTTAATATCTTGTATGTAACGTCATTTTTATTCAAGCGAATACGATGGATTTAATGAAAAGTTAATCATTAATGCCTATATCGGCAAATATCATGCCTCGTCGCATGCTGCGGGTTGCTAAAAACACTTCACCTAATAACGAAATAAATGCACAAATGAGCAGTGCCATTGCAGCTACAAAACAACAAGCAATGGTCACGCTTAAGTTAATTGATTGAATGTGCGACAAGAATAAAAACATAACCACAGCACATACAAGTAAGGCACTTAATACACTTAAACTAAAAGCAATATGTATACATCGAGATCGTTTTAATAAAGCGCGGAGTTCTGTTGCTAGCGACTTATTAAAATCGTCATCTGTATTTACTTTTAATCTTCGCTCCAATAAGCGCGCTCTGTCGGTAATTCGTGCTAAGCGATTAGATAAAACACCTAAAGTTGCTGCTATACCTGTGATTAAAAATACGGGGGCAACGGCCGTTTGAATTACTTTTGCCATAGTTAAAATGTTAATTACTTCGCTATTCATTACTACCCTTAATCAGTTGAGCTTAAAAGTGATTTATATATTTACAGAGTACCTGATGTAGGCTTGTTAAGAAAAGAGGAATTACGTTGATTTATTTTACATAGCTTCACAAACTAAATCACAATAAAGGCCATTTATAGGTATATTTAACTACTTAATAAAAAATAAAAATACAACAAGGACTTTGACTGATGAAACGTACCCCATTTTCACTTGCTGCACTATCGCTCGCTATTTTAAGTGGCTGTAATCAAGCCCCTGAAGAAACTCAAAAAAATAATACGCAAGTTAAAACAACTCAAGTTGCACAAGCTATTGCACCGGTTGCTAAAAAAGTGCCGCACGAAATGACTATTCATGGTGATACACGTATAGATGATTACTATTGGCTACGTGATGACGAACGTAAAGCGCCAGCGGTAATTAACTATTTAGAAGCTGAAAATACATACACTGATGCCATGCTTGCACACACTAAAACGCTGCAAAGTGAGTTGTTTGAAGAGCTAAAAGGGCGCATTCAAAAAGACGATGATTCAGTCCCAGTTAAAAGCGGTGATTATTTTTACTCAACGCAAACACGTGGCGATAACGAATACACTACTTACTTACGCAGTAGCGATTTTGCAGGTACCGATCAGCAAGTTATTTTAGATGTAAATGAGCTTGCTAAAGATCACGATTATTATGCAGTAAGCGGTTTAGATGTAAGCCCGAATGGCAATTTAATGGCTTATGGTGAAGACACCGTTAGTCGTCGTATTTATAGCGTAAAAATAAAAGATTTAACTACCGGTAAATTACTCGAAGACACACTTGAAGGCACCAACGGTGGCATTGTGTGGGCAAACGATAATAAAACGGTTTACTACATTAAAAAAGATTTACAAACCTTGTTAGGCTACCAAGTGTATCGTCATACGCTAGGTACACCGCAAGCTGATGATGAGCTAATTTACGAAGAAACTGATACCAGTTACTACATGGGTATGAGTAAAAGCAAAGACGAGTCAGAGATTTATATTTGGCACAGCAGCACGGCCGCATCAGGCGTATCGGTATTAAGTGCTGATGATGCTAAAGCAATGCCTAAGCGTTTAATTGAGCGCGAAGCAGGGCTTGAATATGAAATTTCTAAACTAGGGAATACTTACTACATTGTCACTAACTTAGATGCTGTAAATTTTCAGCTGATGAAAGTTGATATTGATAAAGCAGGCGACAAAGCTAATTGGCAAAGTGTGATCCCAGCGCGCGATGATATTAAACTCGAAGGCATTGATTTATTTAATGACTACTTAGTTTATCAAGAACGTGAAATGGGCCAATCAAAGTTGATTGCGCGTGATTTAAAAACAGGTAAAGAGTTACCACTGAGCTTTAACGATAGCGCTTATACAATTGGTACTTATGGCAATAACGATATAGATAGCAGCACGTTACGTGTTTACTACACAAGCATGACTACACCAAGCTCGTCGTACGATGTAGATTTAGCGACTGGCGATAAAGCGCTTCTTAAGCAACAGGTTGTGTTAGGTGATTTTGATGCTGACAATTACGCTTCAGAGCGTATTTTTGTAACAGCACGCGATGGCATAAAAGTACCGGTAAGCTTAGTTTACCGTAAAGATGCGTTTAAAAAAGATGGCACTAACCCGCTACTGCAATATGGTTATGGGTCGTACGGTGCAACCATGGATCCAACGTTCTCAAGCTCACGCTTGAGCTTATTAGACCGTGGTTTTGTATTTGCAATTGCCCATGTACGTGGCTCGCAAATGCTAGGTCGTCCTTGGTACGAAGACGGCAAGCTACTCACTAAAAAGAATACATTTAATGACTTTGTTGACGTAACCAAAGCATTGGTTTCTCAAAAGTATGGCGCAAAAGATGAAATATTTGCGTTAGGTGGCAGTGCTGGTGGCTTATTAATGGGCGCAGTAGCAAACCAAGCGCCTGAGCTTTATAAAGGGATGGTTGCTGCGGTACCGTTTGTGGATGTAGTAACAACGATGCTTGATGCGAGTATTCCGCTTACAACAAATGAATACGGCGAATGGGGTAATCCTAACGAAAAAGCGTATTACGATTACATGCTGTCTTACTCGCCATACGACCAAGTATCTAAGCAAGCGTACCCTAATATGCTGGTAACAACGGGTCTGCACGATTCACAAGTTCAATACTTTGAGCCTGCAAAATGGGTTGCTAAGCTTCGTGACTATAAAACTGATGACAATAAGTTATTGTTTAAAATAGATATGGAAGCAGGGCATGGCGGCGCATCGGGTCGCTTTAAACGCTTAGAAGATACCGCGCTAAACTATGCATTTATGCTTGATTTAGCGGGTATTAAAAAGTAATTAATATTTAAATAGATTTAACTCAATAAGGTGCTTTTTAAGAAAGCACCTTTTTTTGTGGCAAATTAAAGCTAAACATCGTGCCTTTACCAATTTCACTTTGTACGTAAATTTCGCTATCCATCAGTTTTAATAACCCTCTGCAAATAGCCAATCCTAAACCACCTTGCTGGCGCCCTTCTTTATTAGAATTACTTGCTTGGTAGTGCGGATCAAAAATAGCATTCAGCTCATCTTCTTTTATGCCTACGCCCGTGTCTGATACATGCACAAATAGTTGATTATCGTCACTGCGTTTTACATGTACTGCAATGCTGCCTCCACGAGGGGTATGCCTAATTGCGTTATCAATTAAGTTGCTTAACACGCGCTCTAATTTAGCTATATCGGCAACCACAGGAAAATCACAAATCGCAGGTTCTACCGACAAACTAATGCCTTTTTTATCAACGGCTAAACTAAATTTTGCCATGCAATCGTAAATGAGTTCACCTAAATTAAAGGTTTCTTTATTTATACTTATTTCGCCGTTTTCTAAGTGAGCAAGCTCAAATATTTGCTCTATGAGTAGCTTTAATTGCCCGCAATTATTAAGCGATACCTGTAAGTATTCTTGCTGCTCTTGTTTACTTAACTGCTCGCCCGATTGATTTAATACTTCTAAAAACCCTTGCAAGGAGGCAAGTGGTGTACGTAGGTCGTGCGATAAGTGAGTTAGTAACTCTTTGCGTTGTTTATCGCCTTGTTCAAGCGCTTTAAACTGCTCGTTAATACGGGTAAGCATGGCTTGAATACTTCGCCCTAAACTATGCACTTCATTACTTTTTTGCGTTGAATAATTACTTAGCTTTGTATCGGTAAGGCTGTAATTAGCCGCTTCTATATTACTAACATCGCGCGCTAAGCGCTGAATTGGATTGGTAAAAAATCGCAGTAAAATTAGCATCGCAATAAATAAAAATGCAAGTGCAGAGCCAAGCCATAAAGCGGCAAGCCATAACTTATCATTGTTTTTTACCGTGCTTAGTGAGGTGTCGTAAGCCTCACCACCAATAATGACATATAAATAGCCTTGTAACTTATCGTGATTAAATACTGGCGCGGCTGAAAATATTTTTTGTTGCTCTTTATTACGAGGGTTATCACCATAAATAGGTGTAGCGCTTGAATCGTTAATCAGTCTTTTTAAAGGCGTTAAACTAATATGCGTGCGTTTAACTTTTCCTGGCTTTGCTGAGTAAGTAAGAATTTTTCCGGTTTCGTCTACAAAATAAAATTCAAACGCCGGGCCTAATAACATCAAGGTATGAAAGAGGTTTTCAAGCGCTTTGTAGTCGTAAACCCCCTCTTTTATTAATGGGTTATCTTGTACTAAATGCTCAGCTAACGCTAAGTGCAGATTTTGTTCGGCGTGGTGTTTTGAAGTCAGTTCTAATTGCTTGCTCCAGCCGTAAACAAGGGCGCAAATAAAACAAAAAATTACGACTAGCGATATAGCTAATTTTTGATACAAGGATAATTTCATAATAGGTGTCTTAATTGAGTTGGCTAGGGTTTAGTTTGTAACCAACACCCCAAACGGTTTCGATAATAGGCGCTTGTTGGTGTTCTTCTAGCTTGGCACGTAATCGGTTGATATGTGAATTAACCGTATGCTCGTAGCCACTATGCTGATAACCCCATACTTTATCGAGTAATTGCTGGCGACTAAAAACATGATTAGGGTGGCGTGCAAAGTAAACGAGTAAATCAAATTCGGTGGCGGTAAGGTTAAGTGCTTGCTTTCCCAAATACACTTGGTGCGAACTAAATTCTATATTGAGTGAGCCTACATTTAGTGTTTGTTCGCTATCAATGGGGGAGTTGTCGTTATTTTGGCTAGCGAGTAGCTGTGCTCTGTGGCGTAATTGGGTTTTTACTCTGGCTTGTAATTCGCGTGCAAAAAAGGGTTTGCAAATATAATCATCGGCGCCCATTTCAAGGCCAATAACTCTGTCCATATCGCTACTAAGCGCGGTGAGTAAAATAACGGAGGTAGTAGGGTAATGCTCTTTTATTTTTCGGCATAAGCTCAAACCATCCATTTGGGGTAAGTTTATATCGAGTAAAATAAGTCCGTAGGGATGCTTAGCTATTTTTTTTAAGGCAAGTTCTGCGCTTACAACATGATCAACATGTAAGTTAAGCGACGTTAGCTGTGTGGTAATTAACTTACCTATTTCTCTGTCATCTTCTACTACTAATATTTTTTCGTGACGCATGTATTACCTCGTAAAAAGGGGGGCATCCATGCTCCCTTACTTCCCCATTACAAGCTGGAACGTTACTGCGTGCGCGTAATTACTATTTTCGATACTGGGTTATCAAACTTATGTTCAACACCAAGTGCTGATGTAGATAATCCATCTTGATTTGAAACAATACCTGGATGCATTGTTATTATATCGGCTGTATCGTCACGTATTTCGTTAAATCCTTCACCGCTAGCGGCTGGACCTGGCACAGTTTCAGCTGTTTCTGTATTTGCTTCCGTACCCGCATCATAAGCAGTCGTAGTGCGTGATAACGAACCGCCAACTTCTAATGTTGATACATCTAAAGAACTAAGACCGGTAAATGCATCATTTGTATTCCCAAGCATTGCAGCAAATGACAAATTAAGCGTTTCTTGATCTTCAACAGAAATAACTACTGTGGTTGTCTCACCAGGGCCAATGCCTCCTTCAGCTGAAACAGCAGCAAGCGCACTTTCGTAGCTTAGGTATTCTTCATTTGCGCCGCTTTCTGCGAGCATTTCTAAACCAACAGAAGCCGTTGTGCCGAATGTCCAAGGTGCTTCATCGTCAAAAGCAATGACAGAGAGCGGTGATAAAGGCTGCCCAGCAGTTAAATTACTAAACGTAATTGTAAATTCGCTAATTACAAGTTCTACAACAATTGGTTCAACAACGACCGGCTCTTCTATTATTGGATCGTCATTATCGTTATCGCTACACGCTGCAAGTGTGGTTGCAAGTGCAAGCACTAGTAGACTTTTTTTAAGGTTGTTAGCAGATGACATAATCATGATCCTACTTAACTGTAACGGTTAATTGAGCTACTGGGTTTAACCATCTGTGTACTGTATTGCTTAAATCGCTATTACCGGCTTCTAAATCGTCATCGCCTAAGCTACCAGGGTGAATATGAATACTTGTATTTGTATCACCACTTAATATGCCAGTACCGCCAGTGCCAGCGTCGCCACCTGGAGCTGCTGGAATACCTGGAGTACCTGGTGCACCAGAGCCTTCAACTACAAGTTCATTGTTTTGTTCTGTGCCTGCATCGTAAGCATTTAAATTAATTGTGTAAGTACCCGCTTCTGTTGGGATTTTCCAGCTGTTTAAGCCTACAAAACCATCATTAGTTGGCAGCATCATTGCAGTTAATGATAGGTATTCGTTACCGTCAGTAGTGGTCAGTGTTGCCGTTGTAGATGAGGCTGGTGCAAGTAAACCTTCAGCTGGATTTGCAGCCATATCACTGCCCGCAGCAGTTGCTTGTGCAACTAGTTCTGCAATATTTCCGCCCTCAGCCATTGTTTGTAGTGCAGAAGAAGCTTCTGTTGCTACTTCAAATAGTGTGTCTTCGCTGTTGTGTGCTGTAATTAATAGTGGAGTAAAGTGAATACCCTTGGTTAGGTTAGTAACCTTTAAGTCTAACTCTGCGGCCATAGTCGACTGGCTAGCTGCCGCTAAAAGAATTGCGATTGTTAATGTAGAAGTTTTCATTATTATTTCCTGTAAGTGATGATTCGAGTTAAGTATTGAATAATCGTCTCCAGAAACTCTCACAAACTTATCACTTTTTTATCACAAGATTTCACGCTGTGATTTTTAAAGGTAAATACGCTGGTTGATTAGTAGACTTTTGTTTAGTTAAGAGGCAACATACATAAAACAAAAAGGAGAGTGTTATGGAAGAAAATCAACAGGTTGAACCAGTTAATAAAGATGACCGTACGTGGGCTATGTTATGCCATTTGAGTGCGCTTGCCGGATTTATTGTGCCGTTTGGCTCAATAATTGGGCCATTAATTGTGTGGTTAATTAAAAAAGATGAAATGCCAGTTGTTGACGTGCATGGTAAAAAAGCGCTTAACTTTCAAATAACGATGGCAATTGCATATGTAGTTTGTTTTTTACTGATGTTTGTAGCGGTAGGCTTAATATTACTACCTATAGTGGCAATTTTTGGGTTTGTAATGGTTGTAATGGCGAGTATTAAAGCTAACGAAGGTAAAGAGTTTAATTACCCGTTTAGTTTAAATTTGATAAAATAAAACCTCAGTTATTTTTATACCAATTGCATTAAATTAGTGATCTATTATAGCGATAAGAAAATAGCTCAATAACAAGGCTAAAATTATGATACATAGTTGTTCTATATAAATAATTTTTAACGTCGTTAGTGAGTTATTTAATACGCTAGAATGATCATGTTTTTAATAAAATTGGTATTATAAACCCAGCTATAGGCTGGGTTTTTACGTTTAGCCATAAGGGCATTATGCTTTATCTCACGTTATTTATTAGCGCATTTATATCTGCCACATTATTGCCCAGCTCTTCTGAAGTGATAATGGTGGGAATGATTGCCCAAGGTAAAGTTAATTTATGGCTTATGTGGTGCGTAGCAACACTTGGAAATGTGTTAGGGAGCTGTGTTAATTACTGGTTAGGCACGCAGGTACTGCGTTTTAAAGATAAAAAATGGTTTCCGGTATCGCAAAAAGGGCTTGATAACGCACAAAAGCAATTTAATAAATACGGTGCGTATAGTTTGTTGTTTGCTTGGCTGCCAGTAGTAGGCGATCCGCTAACTGTAATTGGGGGGATATTTAAAGTACGCTTTAGTATGTTTTTATTACTAGTAACACTAGGCAAAGGCGCGCGCTATTTAGCGGTTATCGCCCTTGCCGTAGGATTCGAAAAGCTTTTTTGAATAAGTTTTTAAGACCTTATTTAGCCCAATCAAGCGTTAACGACACCGAGTCGGCAAAACGCAGTGCATGCGGCTTATCTACACGTGCTTTAGCGTAATGAACACTTGGGTGTGAGTGACAAACGGCAAGAATTTCAGCCACTAATTTTTCGAGCAATAAAAAGTGCCCTTGCTCTACTAAGCTAATTACTTCTTTAGTGATCACTTTGTAGTTAAGTGCTTGGTCTACTTCATCCGTTTTACAGGCGTTATCAGCAGGGTAATGAATTTCTAGATTGATCACTACATCTTGCTTTTTTTCACGCTCATCGGGGTTAAAGCCAATAAACGTACGCAGGCGTAAATTAGTAACGTTAATAATTGCATTAGCCATAGGTTAACCCTTAATAAGCTGCAAAAATTCATTACGTGTTTTAGGATCGCTTCTAAAATTACCTAACATTACTGATGTACGCATGCTTGAATTTTGTTTTTCTACACCACGCATCATCATACACATGTGTTTTGCTTCAACAATAACACCCACACCTTTAGCGCCAGTAACTTCTTCAACCGCTTTAGCAATTTGATGCGTTAACTGTTCTTGAATTTGAAAGCGACGTGAAAACATATCAACAATACGTGCAAATTTAGATAAGCCCAATACTTTACCATTTGGAATGTAAGCAATGTGGCAGCGGCCAATAAACGGCAGCAAATGGTGCTCACACATAGAGTAAAGCTCTATGTCTTGCACTAAAACCATATCGTCAGCATCAGACGTAAATACCGCTTTGTTGGTTATCTCATCAAGCGTTTGGCGATACCCTTGCGTTAAATATTCCATTGCTTTTGCGGCACGTTTTGGCGTATCAAGTAAACCTTCGCGGTTAGCATCTTCACCTACAGCAGTAATTATTTTTTGGTAACTTTCTTTTAATTCGTCATGCATAAGTTTCTCAGTCTAGTGTGTTCTACTTTAAATGGCGTCCGCCATCAACAGGCAAGGAGCGCCCTGTGATGTAGTGGCTCTGTAATAGTAAATCAATGCTATTGATAATTTCTTGGCATCCGGGTTCGATGCCCATTAATGATTTTTTAAGGGTTTTAGCTCGATATTGCTCATCGTCATGTTCATTAAAAATAATGAGTGATGGAGCAACCGAGTTTACCTTTATATTTGGTGCATATTTAGCGCTGAACGATTTAGTTAAGTTATCGAGTGCCGCTTTACTTGCTGCATAAGCTAAGTGTTTAGGGCTGCCTGTTTCAACTACATAATCGGTAAGATGAATTATATCAGCAGGTGCATTGACACTTTGTTGATAGTTTAAAAGCAGCTCAGCACACATTAAATTAATTAAATACGGTGTTTTAGCATGTATACGCATCATGTTATCAAACAGTGATGCAAAGTCAGGATTGTTAGCTTCGCAGTCCCAGCTTGATGCATTGTGAACAATAGCGCGCAGCGATGTTGTGTGCTCTTTAAGCGTATTTATAAATGCACTTATACCGTCGTCGGTACTAAAGTCGGCATAGATACACACAGCGCCTTGTTGCTCTAGTGTATCAACAGCATCGTGGCGAGTACGATACGTAATAATAACAGCCTGCCCTTGAGCTAAATAGTGCTGAGCAAGTGCTAAACCAATGCGTTGGCCTGCGCCGGTAATTAAAATGGGCGATGTCATATAAGGCTGTGTTCTCTTTGGCGGGTGGTTAATAAATATTAGCGTGTTAATTTAGTAAAATATACGCAGTCTCTTGATCTGTCGATCAAAAAAGCAATTAATCCTCAAAGGCGTTAATTGCTTTATTTTATTTACTAAACATTAATCGTAAATTGTCGGAATGGGTTGGCGCTTGTGTTGTGTACGCGTGTAAATGCTTACAAGCTTTTGTTCAACATCGCTAGACACAGATTTACCTTCTAAAAAGTCATCAATTTGCTCATAGCTTAAACCAAGTGCTTCTTCATCTGTTAAGCCTGGGCGGTCACTTTCTAAATCAGCTGTAGGTGCTTTATCTACTAACAAAGCTGGGGCACCTAATGCAGTAGCAAGAGCACGAACTTGACGTTTTGATAAACCAAATAGCGGAGCTAAATCGCACGCGCCGTCACCAAATTTAGTATAAAAACCAGTAATATTTTCAGCACTATGATCGGTACCTACTACTAAGCCTTGGCAAAAACCTGCAATTTCGTATTGAGCAACCATACGTTGCCGTGCTTTAACATTACCTTTAATAAAGTCTATTTGAGCTTGCTCAGGCAGAGCCTCACCGCAGCCAACTACCGCGGCTATTGCTTGCTCATGCAGTGCATCAGCAGCTGGTTGTACGTTAACGGTCATACGTTTACTTGGCTGAATAAAATCAACGGCCATTTGTGCTTCATCTTCATCAGCTTGTACGCCATAAGGTAAGCGCACAGCAATAAACTGGTATTTGTCAGTATCGTGTTCTTTATTTAGCTCGTTTACGGCAAGTTGACATAAGCGGCCGCAAGTTGATGAGTCAACACCACCGCTAATACCTAATATTAGTGATCGCGAATGAGCTGCTACTAAACGTGCTTTAATAAAAGCAACTCGACGAGTTATCTCAGCATTTACATCAATCGTTGGCTGTACTTTCATTTCAGCCATAATTTCGGCGCGCATTGCCAGCTCCTTATAAAATTTAATATGTGATACGCAATAAACTTATTATGTGATTTAGTCTTAATTAATTAAAGTTTTAAATGAGCTTTTATTTTGCGAAGCTCTGCTTTTAATTCTTCTACTTCTGCTAATAAATCACTCAGCTCTTTATCTTTAATTACTTCGCTTGGTAGAGCAACAAAGGCATCGGCGGGATTATTTCGTTGTTCGCCAAATAAATGAATGTATCGGCTGTCGCGCTTACCTGCTTCTCGTTCTAATTTACGCGCGTACTCGCTTTCAATCAGTTTATTGAGCGCTGTTTCTACTTCATTTACGTTATTAAAATCAGCAAGCCTAGCACTGCGGGTTCTTAATTCACCTGGGGTTTGGGCGCCACGTAAAAGTAATAAACAAACAATGGCACGTTGCTGAGCAGAAAATTGCAGATTACTAAACTCAGTATTGCAAAAGCGGTGGTCGTATTTATTTACGCGTCCTGAAAGCCCTTCATCTATGGTAACCAAACGCATTTCTATTAGTTCATCGAGTGCATCTTGCACGTCTTCATCGGTAAGGTTTAGCACAGGATCGCGATTAGACTTTTGGTTACAGGCGTTCACTAACCCATTTAATGATAGCGGATAATGCTCTGGCGTCGTGCTTTGTTTTTCTAATAAGCAACCAAGAATACGTTGTTGATTTGCTGATAACTGCATAAATAATCTCAAATTAGTAAGCGTATTTTATTAGCTTACACCTTTATTGAGTGCCAAGCCATTGTTGAAGTTTAGGTTTTAGGGCGGCTAAATCGAGTGGCTTGCTTAAATAGTCGTTCATGCCTGCAGCTAGGCATTTTTCTTTATCACCCTGCATGGCATTGGCTGTAAGTGCAATAATAGTAATGTTTTCATTACCTTTGCCCGCATCACCTTCTCTAATGGCTTTAGTGGCTTGGTAGCCGTCCATTTCAGGCATTTGGCAATCCATTAAAATGAGCTTATATGGCTTACCTTGTTTTGCATTAAGTTTTACAATTGCCTCAAGCCCATTTTCAGCAATATCAAAAGTCACACCAGCTTGTTTTAATAACGCCGAAGCAACCACTTGGTTTATTTTATTGTCTTCAACGAGCAGTAATTGTGGCTCTGATGAATCAAGTACCGGTGCTTTAGTTAGCTTGTTTTGCAGCTGTGCTTGTTGCTGCTGTTGCTCAATGTATTTATCGTTCGTGAGTGAGTCAAACAAGTCAGAAGGGGTCAGTGGTTTGAAAATCATACAGTCGACTTCCATACCTACTTTAGACTCCTCAGGTGAGTAACTCATTGGAGCCATAATAACTAACTTGCAACTGTGCATATTTATAAAGTTTTTAAGTGCGGTTATGTCCGTTTGCGGCGCTTTTTCAAAAAAGTAGTAATCAACTAAAATAGCTTCAGGGTGGGTGGTTACATTATTTAAATAATCAGCAATCTCAAGATAGTCATGTATGCAATTAACCTTTGCACCCCATACAGTAAGTTGTTTTCTGGCTGTATTTGCATTTAACGAACACTCATCAATAATTAAAATATGTTTGTTTTTAATTAAATGGCTTGGTAAATCTTGTTCTTTACTCAAGCGAGGTTGTATTTGTATTATGAACGAGAACGTACTTCCTTCACCTTGCATGCTGTTTACGCTTACTTCACCGTTCATCAGCTCACACAATTGTTTTACTATGGCAAGTCCAAGCCCTGTGCCACCAAATTGGCGTGTAGTTGAGGTATCAGCCTGTGTGAATGAGTCAAATAACGACGCTTGTTTTTTAGGGTCAATACCAATGCCCGTATCAATAATCGAACATTGTAGGAACGAGCCATCCGTTGTGTCATCTACTCTGGCGGTAATAACTACTTCGCCATTAATAGTAAATTTAACCGCGTTGCCAATTAGGTTATTTAAAATTTGGCGCAAGCGGTTAGGGTCACTAATTATTTCGCTAACTGTAATTTGAGTGGCATCTAAAATAAGTTTTGTATTATTTTGCTCTACTTTTAAGGCAAACGATTCAACTACTTCTCCTAATAACCGAGGTAAGTTAAATTGCACGTTTTCAATATCGAGCTTACCAGCTTCAATTTTAGAAAAATCTAATATGTCGTTAATTATATTAAGTAAAGATTGAGCAGATGATTGAGCAAGTTCAATATGGTGCTTTTGCTGAAGATCTAATTGAGTTTGCTTAATTATATTAAGCATACCGAGAACCCCGTTCATTGGGGTACGAATTTCATGACTCATACTTGCCAAAAATTCACTTTTAGCTTCAACAGCTTGCTCTGCTGCTTCTTTAGCGGTAACGAGTTGTTGCTCGGTTTCAATACGTTTTTGGCTTGAGTACAAACTGCCAATAAGTGCTGCGACGGCAATTAAAAAGCTCTCTTCGTTACGAGACCAATTTCTAGGTGACTGACATTGCTCTGCGCATACAACACCCAAAGCTCCACTACCGGCTGGGATAACCACGCATAACATGGCTTGAATTTCTAAAGGGTTTAAATAGTGTGCTTTTAGAGGCGTTAAAACCGGGTGATTTAGTGCATCTGGAGCATTAAATACAGCTTGGTGATCAATGGTATTAAAAAAGTCTTTAGCATTTCTTCTTAGCCAAATAGGGTCTACGGTGTCGCTTGATAATTGATTGCTGTGAACTGCAAACGGATTTAGTTGACTCTTATCTTCATTAAAAAACCAAATGCTGGCACGTTTAACGTCAAATGCTTGGCAAATCGATTGTGTGATTACGTCTTTAGATTGGCTTAGTTGTCCGTTTAATATGAGTTTATTAACGGTTAGCGATGCGAGTATTTCATTGTGCAGTGCAACTTTATTGCTTTCTAATTCAATTTTTTTACGGGTATCAATATTTTGCAATGATCCAAAGATACGAATGCTACGGCCATTCTTTCGCTCCACTTCGCCATGCGCGAGTACCCATATAGTTTTATTTTCAGCGTTAATAACTTCAAGTTCAACTTCATAACTTTCACCAAACTTTATAGCGCGTTCAATTAACCCGGCTATTTTTTTTCGGCTTTCACCTTCTTTAAAATAGCCTAAATCACTTGGCCATTCAGGTTGTGTATCT
Source organism: Pseudoalteromonas sp. Z1A8 (assembly GCF_011378855.1). Classification (GTDB taxonomy): domain Bacteria; phylum Pseudomonadota; class Gammaproteobacteria; order Enterobacterales; family Alteromonadaceae; genus Pseudoalteromonas. Next base: position 68,916 of record NZ_WTLB01000006.1, read on the forward strand.
AGTGAGTATTTAAATATTTTTTTGGTCATATCAGACCAATATATTTGCTTGTTTTCTAGATTAAATGACCAAGCCCCGATTTGAGCTAAGTCACTCATTGCTTCAAGCATTTTTTCGTTTTGCTGTTGGCGATCAAGCATTTTTAAAAAGAATAAAAAGGCCCAAATTAATAACCCGCAAATAATAATAATCGATAAACGAAGTTGCCATATAGCTGAGTTAGGAGGGCTCCAACCTATTTTAGGTGCAACATAAAGCTGCCAATTCCCACCTTGAAAATTTAAGGTGAATTCTAGTGGGTCTTGATCTATTATGTTTTGATCACCATAAAAAAACTCCCCTTTTTTGCCTAGCCCATGTCTGCCTTGTAAAGCGACGTTGTATTCTTTTTCGAGCTCATAAATACCTGAATTTTTATAGACTTTATCAATATTAAGAACAACTGAGAGTAATCCCCAAAAGCGATTATCTGGCGGTACGTAAACAGGCACTCGGGCAATAAGTGCAATGTCACCTTGGATTAATTTTAATGGGCCAGCCATTACAATGGTATTTGTATCGCGTGCTCTAATTGCATCAAGGCGTTGGTTTTTTTCTTCTAAAAAGTTTAAACCGAGCGATTTTTCGTTACCTTTTAAAGGGTAAGTCATGCGAATTACCATATCGGGAGCGCCACCAATATTACGTAGTTCATTTGAGGTTTTAAATAGTGGCTTAGCAATTTGTTCGAATTGGGTTTGTTGTAAATCAGGCTGTGCTGCAACGGCAACGCCTAAACCTCGAACCAATTGAATATTAGACACTAAAATAGACTCTAATTGAGCACGATAGGTACTTATTTCAGAAAGTATTTGTAAGCGGTGGGCATCTTTTACACGATTATAGTTAATACGATCAAGAACAACACCAACTAGTACAGTTAGCGTAAGCGATAACCAAAAGGTCAGCTTAAAGTTATGGACATTCGTTTTGTTGTTATTAGACGGTGGCATTAGCTACATCGTGGCGTTAATTAAGGCAAATTAACTATAGCTAATTTATTGCATAAATGAAAATGGCGCGTTAAAAATGCGCCATTTATTTTTTATAATTAGTAGTTTAGCTATCGCTAACTTCTCGCGCCCAATGATTTTGCTTTGCTACGTGTAGCTTGCGGTAGCCATCTAGTAGCGCCGCATGCTTTTTAAAGCCTTCAAGCGATAAACCAGGGAACGTTAAACCGTTAAACTGTTTTTTACCTTCGGCAATTTCAATAGCCAGTGCTACGTTATCAGCACCAAACATTAAGCCTAAGGCATCTTGATAATCAGCGTATTCGCGCTCGTCATCGTATTTAATTTCTAAAATAGCTTTTAAACATCGGAAGTGGCGCATTGCCTCTTCGTTTACTTGGCCTGTATGAAGTATCCAATCAACCCAATCAATGGCTTCTTCACTGCCAGCGGCTAAACATAGGTGCGCTTTAAGCTCACCTATACGTAGTGTGTGCCATGGCGTGTCGGCATCAGTTGCTAAGCCAATAAATTCTGCGGCGCGGATAATATCGCTATGACCTGCTTCTTCTAGGCTGTCGTAAATTTCCATCCATTGCTCTGCATCGTATTGATCAAGCGATAGGAATGCTTCGCGGAATTTAGCGCCTTCGTTGTTGTTGCGCCAAATAAGCTCATCAACAGGGTAAATGTCTGACATGCCAGGTACTAAAATACGACACGCGTATACGTTTAGGTGCGTGTAATCCATGATGTATATATCGTGATTCATGCTGTGGATTAGGTCTGTACAGAAGTTATATTCTTCTTCAGTTGTGCCGCTAAAGTCCCAATGTACAAATTCAAAGTCAGGTTTTGCACGGAAAAAATCATGCGAAATTAAACCGCTTGAATCAATAAAGTGCAGTTCAATGTTCTCTGGTGTTGCTACTTCGTCGTTATCAAATGTAGCTGGTTGAAATACATCTAGTTGATCAAGGCGACGACCTTGTAATAATTCGGTAACGGTGCGCTCAAGCGCTACTTCAAATGAAGGATGAGCACCAAAAGAGGCAAATACAGAACCATCTGTTGGGTTAATAAGCGTTACGCTCATTACTGGGTATTTGCCACCAAGTGATGCATCGGCAATACGTAGATGAAAACCATGGCTGCGAAGTTCTTCACAGGCTTCGTGAATTTGAGGATATTGCTTAACAACGTCTTCAGGCACGATTGGTAAACAAATACCTTCGGCAATTATGCGGTTTTTAATAGCGCGTTCAAATACTTCTGATAAACCTTGTACGCGAGCTTCAAATTTTGTGTTACCTGCGCTCATACCGTTAGATACAAAAATATTACCAATAACGTTTACCGGAATGTATACGTTTTGGTTATCGCGTTGGCGCGTGTATGGCAGGGTACAAATACCACGGTCATCGTTACCTGAGTTAAAATCAAAAAGGTGTGATGCGTTAAGTTCGCGCTCTGGGTCAAAGTAATCCCATAAGCTCTCATCCATAATGCCTTGCGGTACTTCATCGCCTTCAACTTTGAACCATTTTTCGGTTGGGTAATGAGTAAACTCGCCATTGGCAAATTCTTCACCTAGGTAAAAGTCTGCAAAAAAGTAGTTACAGCTTAAGCGTTCAAAGTATTCACCTAGTGCTGAGGCAATAGATGCTTTGTCGGTTGCGCCTTTACCATTGGTAAACATAACACCGCAGTCGCTGTCTTTTATATGAACCGAATAACAGTTAGCTACAGGGTTAAGCCAAAGCGCTTCTTCAACATTAATATTTAGGGCTTTAAGCTTGTTTTGCATGCTAGAGATTGACGATTCTAGGTCGCGGTCTTTACCTTTGATAAATGTTTTTTCAGTCATATTGATCTCAACTAGTTCTGCACGATGTGTGGAGCCGACATTATCGTGGATTTTGATGTTTATTTCACCCTTTGCGAGCAAGAACATTATTATTTAATAAAACTGTGGTTATTATATGTTCTTAACGCTTGGTCAAAAACGTGCAAAGGAAAGGTTGATGTTTAAAGTAATCAAACGCTTGTTGTTATTAATTGTGATTTTTGGGCTGGCGAGCACCGCTGTTGTTTATGGTGTACTTACTTTAAGTTTGCCTACTCTTGATGGAAACGGACGCAGTAACGCAGTCGTAGAGCCTGTAAAAATTTCGCGCGATGCATTAGGGCAAGTAGTAATAAACGCTACTAGCCGAAACGATGCTGCTTATGGTTTAGGTTATGCGCACGGGCAAGACCGATTTTTTCAAATGGATTTATTAAGGCGTAACGCCGCAGGCGAGCTAAGTGAATTATTTGGCGAAGCCGCATTGGGGCTTGATAAAAAAATGCGCTTTCATCAATTGCGTAAACGCAGCCAAATTATTTTAAAAACCTTACCTGATGCCGATAAGCAGTTACTTAAAAGCTACGCTCAAGGTGTAAATGAAGGTTTGGCGCAAGTAGGGTATTCAAGCTTTGAATATTTACTAACTGGAGCAGCGCAAAAGCCATGGCAAAGCGAAGACAGTCTATTAGTTATATTTAGCATGTACCTTGATTTACAAAGCGCGACCTTTGAACGTGACCAAGCACTGATACAACTTGAGCAAGCGTACGGTAAGCAAATGGTTGATTTTTTAACGCAACCGAGCAAATACCAAGCTGCACTTGATGGTAGTAAATTAACGCCTTATAACGGCGACATACCCGCGTTGCTAACTCAAACACAGCACACAGTTAAAAATATTGAAGCAAACCAAGAGCGCGGCAGTAATAACTGGGCAGTTACAGGCGCGCTGACTAAAACAGGCGCAGGAATGGTGTCTGATGATATGCACTTATCGATGGCAGTGCCAGTTATTTGGTACAGAGCGCAATTAAATTATATGCAAAATGGTGAGCAAACTCAGGTAACCGGTGTATCGCTGCCTGGTGCGCCGGCAATTGTGGTTGGCACCAATAATAAGATTGCGTGGGGATTTACTAACGGCTATATAGACACCGCCGATTGGATTGCATTAAATGACGATAGTAAAACATGGCAAGTTGATGAACCTATTGCATTACCGGATGGGGAGGTTGAAAACTACCCATTAATACTTAGTGAATACGGCCCTGTAAAATACATTACCGAAAAACCTTACGCACTTAGCTGGGCGGCACATCAGCCTTATGCCGTTGATATGGAATTACTAAAGCTTGAACAAGCAAATACTGTTGATGATGCATTAGCAATAGCTAGCAATGTAGGTATTCCGGTACAAAACTTAATGGTGGTAGATAGCCAAGGTAGCGCAGCGTGGAAGCATATGGGCGGCATACCGGCTCGTAAAACACCAAGTGAGTTAAACGTAGATACAAGCGAATATTCAGCCCTTTGGCAGCAAAACGAATTAGAACGCCCGTTTGTTAAAAACCCACAAAGCGGCCGCTTATGGACAGGGAACTCACGCGTTGTATCGGCTGAGGATAACGCACGCTTTGGTAATGGTGGTTATGCACTGGGTGCGCGCTCAAGCCAAATTCGCGACAGGTTATTCGAAAAACAAACATTTGCAGAAAGCGACTTTTACGCATTACAGCTCGATAACCAAGCTCGCTTTTTAATGCCTTGGCATGCTTTACTATTAAAGCAATTAAAAGCCGATAAAACCAAAAATAAGCAATATATAACAGCACTTAAGAATTGGCAGCAATGTGCGTGTTCAACCTCCATAGGGTATACCTTAGTTAAGCGCTACCGCGATGAAGTGATTAATATTTTATTTAGTAATATTGAAAACCAACTAAATAAACAACAAGGCACGCTTAAATACGTAAAACGAGATTTAGAACCTGCAGTGTGGCAACTTATTAATAACAAGCCTGATTCGTGGATAAATCCACAATTTAAAAGTTGGGATGCGCAATTACTCGGTGCATTTAGCCAAACTGTTACTAAGCTTACTGAGCAATTTGGTAATAACGTACAAGGTTGGCAGTGGGGCAAGGTAAACGAGCTAGTAATAGAGCATCCGTTTGCAAAGCAAATCCCCTTACTTGCTAAGTTTTTAAATATGCCTACAGCACAAGGTTTTGGCGATAGTTACATGCCTGCCGTACAAGGGCGCAGTTTCGGTGCATCGCAGCGTTTTATTGCTCAACCTGGTCATTTAGAACATGCAATTTTAGCTATTCCTGGTGGTCAATCGGGGCACCCTCTTTCTGAATTTTATAGAGCGGGGTTTAGTGATTACGTAGAGGGTAAACATACACCTTTATTGCCGCAAACACTTATGCATCAAATAGTCATAAGACCTATTAAATAATGTTTAAGTGACAAGTGAGTGAGCTTAAATAGTGATAAAAACGTTCTATATTTATTAATTCATACAACAGAGAACAAAAATGAAAAAAATACTACCCGCATTAATAACAGGTTTATTACTAAGTACAGCAGCGCAAGCAGACGAGGGTCCAGTAACAGCACAAAAACTAAGTGAGCATGTATACGTACTATTTGGGCAAGGCGGTAATATTGCAGCAAGTGTAGGCGATGATGGCATTTATATTATTGATGATCAGTTTGCCAAGTTATCAGACGACATTAAAAAAACGATTAGCGATTTAAAACCAGGCAGTGCAGAGTTTGTTATTAATACACATCATCATGGCGATCATACCGGTGGCAACGAAAACTTTGCTAAAGCGGGTGCGCACGTTATAGCACACGACAATGTACATAAACGTTTAGAAGAGCAGCATGGCGAAGGGTCAGACTTTTTACCGCGCATTAGTTTTGGTCACGATTTAAAACTGCATTTTAATAATGAACACGCCCATGTAGTGCATTACGAACATGCACATACCGATGGTGACTCGGTTGTCTTTTTTAGTAACGACAACATAGTGCACATGGGCGATATTTACTTTAATTTTGGCAGCTTACCGTTTGTTGATGTAGATAGCGGCGGCAGCGTTGATGGTATTTTAGCGGCAGTAGACGATGTAGTTAAACAAATTGACGACAACACTAAAGTAATACCAGGACACGGTAAGGTAAGTGACCGTTCAGGACTGATAGCGTATGGTAAGCTAGTTCAAAACGCGAAAGACGTAATGCTAAAAGCAATGCAAAATAATGCAAGCTTAGAGCAAGTACTTAAAGCCGATCCATTGGCAGAACTTGGTCTTGAATACGCAGGCTGGTTACCAAAAGAGAAAGTAACCACACTCTTTTATCGCAGTTTAAAGTAGTACATCTAAAGTAAAAAACATGATACAAAGCTGAGTGTATTCTTGATTTAATCGAGCGTACATTCGGCTTTTATTTTCTTATGCCTAAAGGAGTTGTGTATGTCGGCAGAAAAAACCCATCTTGAAATTTGTAACTTAACCAGAGAGCAATATCCGCAAATTAAAACCTTGATGGATCAAGCGTATCCCGACTTAGGTGGTGCGTGGCCAAGTCATACCATTTTTAGATTAATAGACCAATTTCCAGAAGGGCAAATAGGGATTGTAGATGACGGTGTGCTGGTGGGCTTAGCATTAAGTGTGCAAGTTGATTACACACGTTTTTCAAACCCGCATACCTACGAAGACATTGCAGATGGTCACGACCGTGTATTTAGCGATACCGACGGCGATGCGCTATACGGTTTAGATGTTGCCATTAGCGAAACTCACAGAGGCATGCGTTTAGGTCGTCGCCTTTATGATGCTCGTAAAGAACTGTGCCGCCAATATAACCTACGCGCTATTTTAGCGGGTGGGCGTATTCCACGTTATTACAATCACAGTAGTGAAATGACGCCAATGGAATACATTGCAAAAGTAGATCAAAGAGAGCTGTACGATCCTATTTTAAGTTTTCAGTTATCTAACGATTTTCAGGTAAAGCGTTTACTTAAAAAGTACTTACCAGAGGATCAAGAGTCAGTTGGTTACGCCACTTTACTTGAGTGGAATAACATTATGTATGAACCAACCGACACAGTGCTTGAGTCAACTAAATCGATCGTGCGCGTAGGTGCTGTGCAATGGCAAATGCGCTGCGTTGAATCGGTTGAAGAAATGCTAAAGCAGGTTGAATACTTTGTAGATACCGTATCTGACTACAAAAGTGACTTTATACTATTCCCTGAGTTTTTTAACGCGCCATTAATGGGCCTAGGAAATCAAAGCAACCAAACGGAAGCGATTCGTTATTTAGCCGAATATACCGAAACGTTTAAAAACGCGATGTCGCGTATGGCAATAGAATACAACGCCAATATTATTACTGGCTCTATGCCGCTTGCCGAAGACGATAAAATTTATAACGTGAGTTATTTATGCCACCGCAGCGGTAAAATAGACGAGCAACGTAAAATACACATTACCCCGCATGAGCAAAACGATTGGGTTATTCAAGGCGGTGACAAAATTGCTGTATTTGAAACCGATGCCGGGCGTGTAGGTATTCAAATTTGTTATGACGTAGAGTTTCCTGAGCTTTCACGCATATTAGCAAAACAAGGGTTAGATATTTTGTTCGTCCCATTTTGGACCGACACTAAAAATAGTTATTTACGTGTACGCCACTGTGCACAAGCACGCGCAATAGAAAACGAATGTTATGTAGTTATTGCAGGCTCGGTAGGTAATTTACCACAAGTAGAAAGCCTAGACGTACAGTACTCACAATCGGCTGTATTAACGCCATCAGACTTTTCGTTCCCACACGATGCAACACTTAACGAAGCCACTCCAAATACAGAGATGCTGTTATTTAGTGACCTTGATATGGATAAACTAAAAATTCTTCATAGCGAAGGTACTGTGCGCAACTTAAAAGATCGCCGCGAAGACTTATACGACGTAATTTTGAAAAAGAGAGATGTTTAATGGCGTGGGTGTACTTAATTATCGCCGGGCTACTTGAAATTGGCTGGCCGATAGGTTTAAAAATTTCGCAAAACCCAGATACTCGCTGGCAGAGTATCACAATGGCGGCGGCTTTTTTAATCGCTAGTGGCTTTATGCTGTGGCTTGCCCAAAAGCAAATATCAATGGGCACCTCATACGCAGTATGGACAGGTATTGGCGCCGCCGGTACGTTTGTTGTGGGTATATTGTTTTATAACGATGCGGCTACTTTTGGTCGTATTGCCGGTGTACTAATGATTATTAGTGGTGTGATAACGCTAAAAATAAGCTCTTAGAATCAGTTCTTAAAGCTATAAAAAATTATAACAGTGCAGGTATAAAAGCCTGCGCCTTTTTATGCCCTTAATTCGGCAACATAACTAAAATAGCGGCAATGGCTATGAGTATTAAGCCTGCAGTATCTTGTTTTTTAAGTGGCTGTTTTAACCAAAGTACGGCAATTAGCATGGTAAAAAATACTTCAACCTGCCCAAGCGTCTTAACGTAAGCAACATGTTGTAAGCTCATAGCACTAAACCAGCCTATTGAGCCCAAACAACTAAAAACACTAATTGCGGCTGTAGTGCCTTTGTATTTCCATAATGCACTGAGCGTTTTTGGCTCTTTTAATAATAAATAGCCAAGTAATATTAGCGTTTGTAAGCTAATTACAAACAGTAAAACCCAAGCGGCAGAGTGTGGAAATAGTAACCCTGAATTTAAACTCGCTTCACGTACCCACAGTGATGTAAGCGCAAAGCAAGTACCACATGCAAGCCCCAACAAAGCCGTTTTAGCATTAAAGGTTTTTACACTGGTTATGCCGCTGAGTAGCAATACGGCAATAGCGCCAAAAAATACACCAAGCCAACCAAGTAAAGAGAGTGCTGAGCCAAAAAATAATACACCTAAAATGGCAGCCACTAACGCCTCGCTTTTAGCAAGACCAGCCCCTACAGCGTAGTTATTCATTTTAAACAACTTAACCATCAAGCCGGTGGCGAGTATTTGCATAATGCTTGCGCCAATAATAAATCTCCAAAAGGCATTATTAAACGTAGGCATGGCGGTATCTTGATATTGATACAAACCATATAAATACACCGCCGCAATGGGGCCTGCAATAATAAAGCGAGAGAGAGTTACGCCAGCAACACTCACATTGCTACTTAATTTACTTTGCAGGGCATTGCGCCAGGCTTGCATAAAGGCGGCTAAAAAAGTGAAAAAGATCCAAGTCATGGTATTTGTCGATTAAAAATAAGGTCTTTAAGTTAACAATCTTTAGTTATTAATGCGATGCATTAAGGGTGATAGTGAATATTCATCATCTGCGACATTATGCCGCACTGTTTTATGAGTAAACTTAGCTATAGTAAGTGTGATGTTATTGTTTAGCCGCCAGCGTTTGTCATAAAACGTATCTGGCGGCTTTTTTTGTGTGCTTATGCTAAGTTGTCAAAAACATCAAAAGGATAAACTATGACAACATTAGTTGTATGTGCATTACTTGCTGTACTAATGCCTTACTTTGCAAAAGTGCCTGTCGCTATATCAATGGCAAAATTAGGTCGATACGATAATAAACACCCAAGGGCGCAACAAGCAAAACTAAACGGCTTTGGTGCCCGTGCGCTAGCAGCACATCAAAACTGTTTTGAATCACTCGCTGTATTTGCAGTCGCTATTACAGTTGTACTGGGCACTAACTCTGTAGGTGCAGTGACCGAAATGTTAGCGGTTACGCATATTGTGTCGCGTATTTTGTACTGTGTTTTTTATTACATGAACCTAGATATAATACGCTCACTAGTATGGTTTATTGGTTTGGGTACAGCTATTGCCATGATTGTGGTGAGTTTGTAGCTTTATACTTTAAAACCACAAAGCAAGCAGCCTAAAAGGGCGCTTGCTTTGTAGTCTTGAACAACGCAGGTAGCGTTAATGCGATACTTTAATTCGCTCTATTAAATCGGTAGGCGCTACTTCACTATTTATTGCAAAATCTAGCTGTACCAGTACATCTTCAAAACCTGAATCTGATGCTTTATATTTCCATTTTGCTAGTGCCTCTTTTGCCGATCTATCAAAAATATCTTTAGGTTTAGATTGAATGACGCTGATATTTTTTGTTTTACCGTTAGCTGCAATATCGTACTTTAATACAACAGATCCGCTGATCCCTTGTTGAGCTGCTTGTATTGGGTAGGCAGGTTCAATGCGTATTGTTGGTGAAATATGATCCTCTTGCGTTTTATTTACTTCTGGTTGCTTTGCAATGGCTAAGCCGCTAAGCATGCTTGCCGCTATTAGCATTAAGCTACCTTTAGCAAATCGAGAGCTTTTACCTCTGTGTTTTATATTAATTAGTCGTTGTAACATGGTTTTTTTATCTCCGTAGTGTGAGTAAGCCATAAGTCCTGTGGGCGCATTTGCCGCGCAGTTTACTAAGGCTTTGCTGTATAAAATGTGTTGTTGTGTGGTTTTATTGCTGAGTACCCGTTCATCACAAGTCAGCTCTTGTAATCGGCGCATGCTTGCGTAACAAACCCAAGCTAGTGGGTTGAACCACAGTAAAATAGTAGGCAGTAATATAAGTGCGTTTGTTAGGTTGTCTTTGCGTTTTATGTGTACGTTTTCGTGCTCTAAAATAAGCGCTAATGTGGCTTTATCAAACTGAGTTTTATAGTTACTCGGTAACACCAGCTTGCTGTTTAAAATACCCACCACCATTGGCGTGGCTACATGTTGACTGGTGTAGGTTTTAACATCAGCGGTAAGAGTACCTTCAAATTGGATTAACTCAGTTAACTGCAGGCTTTTAACAAAGCGGGTATGTGTAATAAAACTAGCTATTAATAACCCTGCGGTAATGAGTACATACATGAGCGCCCAGCTAATACCCATTTCATGTGTAAAAGGCTGGTTAGGGGTGATTAAGTAATGGCTAATGTCGCTATTTTTCAGTGGTTTAACCGCATTGGGTAAATTAGCAATCACCAATGCCGCAGGTAATAGCCATGCTAATTTATATACAAATCGCGAGCCAAGAGCTTTTAAACCAAATCGCTCGAGTAAAATAAATCCACAAAACAAAATACTTAATAGTAGTTGCTGCTCAATTAACCAATTAAAACCAGTTTGAATAACCATATTAATCCCTTAATTTTGGTTTTTTTCCCAGTCATCAATGACTTTTTTAAGCTCGTTTATATCTTGCTGAGAAAGCTGCTCCGACTTAGCAAAACCACTTACAAGTGGTGCTATACGCCCACTAAAAAAGCGCTCAATAAAGTTTTGGCTTTCTTTTAAGGTGTAGTCGGCACGCTCAATACACGGCATATAAATATATTGGCGACCTTCTTTTTCAAAGGACAGTGCGCCTTTTTTTACTAATCGACCTAGTAGGGTTTTAATTGTTTTTTCGTGCCATTGCTTGTCGTCGCTTAAACGCTCAATTATTTGGCTCGCGGTGGCAGGGTAGTTAATCCAAAGTGCGTCGAGCACGTCAAATTCTGCTTTTGATAACTCAATCATTTTACTGCCTACAAATGTAATCTTTAATTAAAGACTACGCCTGTAATCTATAATTGCAAGCTTATTTTTTAACTTTTTGAGATGTAGTTATACCAATCTGCTTATATATGGGGTCTATTTAACGTTAAGAAAATTACGCTAGAACTAGGCAAAAATTCTTGTATCTAGTTGTTCTAAATAAAAAATTTTAACGACGTTATAGTGAAATTTAATTCGTTAAATTGATCAAAGATTTATGCAGGTTGGTATTAAGTGACTTGGTATTAGATTTTTGAAATATCGGCTTTATTAATTTGTATATATTGGTTTTCAGGTAGGTTTAGCTTTGAAAGGGTGAGATCGCTAAATTGCACTCTAAATAAATCAATTACTTTGTATCCGCAGTAATGCGTCATTTTACGAATTTGCCTGTTTAGCCCTTGTTTTAAAACAATACTGAACTGATTACTGGCTATTTTAGTTACTTCACAAGGCAGGGTTATGTGTTTATCAACGGGTACGCCTGCAGCCATTTTTTTACAAAAATCATCGTCTAAAGGCTTATTTACGGTGACTAAATAATGTTTAGGCTGGTGGAAGTCAGGATGTATTAGTTGATTACAAAAATCCCCATCGTTGGTCAAAATAAGTAAACCACGAGAGTCTTTATCTAATCGACCAATAGGGTAAACACGGGTGAGTGTAGGCAAATGGTGAATAAGGCTGGCTGAGTCATCAATATTTAATTTGCAGTCAATACCAACTGGTTTGTGATACGCAAAATAAACTAAATCGGCTACGCCTTCAATTTTTTCCCCGTTAACAATTACAGTGTCTTGCTCGTCAACGTGATCAATATGATTTGCTGGGCGATTATTTACAGTCACAACACCTTCATCAATTAAACGCGATGCCTGTTTACGAGAACAAATACCTGCATGGGCAATATATTTAGCGAGTCGGATTTTTGTGCTCATAACGTGTGACGCCAGCGGCTAATAAAGATTTGATCGCGATTATAGCAAAGCTGCGTATCGATACTGTTAAATTTAATTAAGGCAAAAATTATGGGTATTAAATTTTCACAGTTAAAAAAGCATGAGCCGCTACAAAAAGTCATTGTACACTCGTTAGATATGGCGCTTTATCAAGTATCGGTAATGATCAATAACGTTGAATATTATGTGACAGAAGACAGCGGTGAATTTTTAAGAGCACTAAGCCCACTGCATGTTCAAAAGCGTTTTGATAAAATAGCGTATGCGGGAATGGTACTGCGCCAAACAAGCGCTTACGACGAAATGTGCGGACAGCCCGAAAAAACCGGCAGTAATATGCTCGAAGTACCTTACGGTAAAAACAACCTGTATTGATAGAGCTAGTTTGCTAGTATCTGCTCCTTTAAGGGCGGAACATGTATCAATTAAAAGCAGATAATACCGACGTGTTAAGCTCAGCGCTTCGCACAAAAATGGTTGAATTTAATGCCCAGCATTTTGATGCGCAAAGAGTGCCACTAGGCTATAAATTTGTTGATGAGCAAGGTGAGCTTGTTGCAGGTATTAGTGGGTGTGTATTTGGAAATTGGCTGATGATTAGTTGGCTTTGGTGTAGCGATGTAGCGCGAGGTAATGGGCTTGCAGATAAGTTGCTAACGGCACTTGAACACTCAGCTGTTGAACTAGGTGCAACGACCGCTCAGCTTGATACTCTTGATTTTCAGGCGAAGCCTTTTTACGAAAAGCGCGGTTATAGTGTTAAGTATCAACTTAATAATTACCCACGCTCAGGTACGCGTTATTTTATGGAAAAGCCACTTTAATTTTTTGCTGACTATTTTGCTTTTAGCGGCTCGCCTTCAAAGGTAATACCTAAGAATGGCGTTGCCTCTGGCGCTAACATAAAGGTGCGAATGTTCATGTGATCATTCCCTTTAGGGTTTTGCAGCACGTCTTCTCGGTAAAACTTACCAAAGCAATCTAACGTATTTTGTTTACTTAAATCGTTTAATTTAGCAAACGCAAAAATTTTACACGAACCGTTGTTCTCACTTGCAGAGCTAAGTAATCCGTGGTTATTAAAGCCGCATGCAGTAAATGTATAGTTTGCCTCTATAACGGCAATAGTATCGGTAAATTGAACGCTTTTCGGGTTTTCAGCAAGGCTTGCTAAGTACTCATTTAAAGTCATTTTTTGTCCTTATATTTGAAGTTAATCCAATTAATAAATTTTATTTAGCGCTCAACTCTAGCTCATCTGTTTGCTGATTTATATTGAATTTAAATCGCGATAAAAAGTTCATTCCTAGTAAACCTTGTCCGCTTGTACCTTCGATACTCAGTACCTCAAAACCATAAATAATTTGCGAACCTACTTTAAACGATTCAATTTGATAACGCTTTACAACAATTTGACCGTTAGCTGTATTAACTGTTACATCCCCTAAATACAAAGGCTGTGGAGAAATTTGTTTAATAATATTACTAGGTAGTGAGGTGATGCTTGCGCCTGTATCAATCATTAGTTCGGTCGATAGATTACTATTTATTTCAGTGCTTATTAAGTAGTGTGCGCCGCGAGGCGTTAGGGAAACAAAGTCGTCTTGCGATTGCGCTTTATTGATCATAGTTTGCAGCGTTTGCACTTGGCTTTTTAGGCTGTGCTGGCTTGGCATTCTATCAAGCGTTGCTTGTGCGCTAATTAAATCACTTTGCTGGTAGTAAGCATACGCAAGCGAATATAAAAACTGTGCGTTATCGCTTTCGTAATCAAGCCAAATCTGTGTTTGCTCAATAATAGCTTGCCAATTTTGTTGCTCAGTTAATGTGTGTAATTCGTTTTGGGTGAGCGTATTTAAGCGTGTGTTTTCTTTGTTTTGAGGATCAGCAGGCAGTAATGAATTCAGCTCAAATAAAGCAATAATGGCGTTTTGTGTTTGCTCGCTATTTATTAAATATTCAACCTGCAAGTTAAGTATTTCTACGTTGTAAGGGCTGTTATTTAATAGCGCATTGATAAATGATTCGCTGAGTAATAAATCGCTATTTAACCATGCTTTAAGCTGTATCAGCCACGATGAATAAAGGTTTTTTGCACTTTCTGGATTGCTGTTTTTGAGTTGTTGATAGCTACTAAGTGCAGCTTCAAACTGGTGTTTTTTAAATTGCTGCTTTGCCGTATTTAGCAACGTATTTTGTTGTTTAGGCGATATGCTTTGCTGGGCACTTTGCGTTTTTTGTGGTGTAGTTAACGCAGGCTGCGGCCATAATAAATAAGCGTTTAGGCTAAGTGAGCCAATTAATAGCAAGGTGATTAGCTTGGCATAGTGGCTCATAGTGACCTCTTACTTTTAAACGAGTAGGTTATTTAATAAAGTGCGTTAAGGCGTGAATGTTAGCAATTTCAATATCAGCCAGCCCTTTATAGGCATAGTTAGCACCTTGATCGTTTAACCATACCGATTGGCAGCCGGCATTATTTGCGCCTTGTACGTCGGTATCTAGGCTATCGCCAATATGTAAAATATCGCTTTTAGCCACGTTTAAATGTGCGGCTGCTTTATCAAATAAAGTGGTGTGGGGTTTTGCTTTGCCGTGCATACCTGCTTGCAGTACGAGTTCAAATTTATTGTGTAAATTAAAGCGTTCAATTTCAACGTTACCGTTAGTAATTGCAACAAGCGTAAAATGTTTGGCTAGGTTATCTAGTAAGTTAAGCACGTCATCGCTTACCACTATGTTGCTGCGCGCATCGGCAAAGGCGTTATAGGCGGCATTTGCATGGTGCTCTACTTCATCTGCAGTAAAGCCAAGTTTAGAAAGCGCTAAACGTAGGGTGTGTTTGCGCCACTTAGTTACGTCATCTGCAAGGTCTGGGTTTTGTATTACGGCCAGTTCGCGGCACAGTTGCCAGTATTGTGGACCTTGCTCTTGATAGCCTGGTAGCGCGTTTAAATAATTTTGTTGGGCTTTAACGGCTGCTTTTATAATAGGGTGATTGCTGTATAGCGTATCGTCTAAATCAAAGCTCATAACAGAAAATGGTTTTATAGCACGATTAAATCGAATCATATTCTATCCTAATCAGTTCGTTTTTTTGCGCGAGGGTGTGTGTTGTCGTACACCTTGGCTAAATGCTGAAAATCTAAATGCGTATACACTTGTGTCGCCGACAAACTGCTGTGCCCTAGTAATTCTTGCACGGCGCGTAAATCACCAGACGATTCTAAAATATGTGACGCAAACGAGTGGCGCAACTTATGCGGGTGAACCTGCGAGCTAATGCCTTGCTTTATTCCCCACTCTTGCATACGCAGGCGCACTTGGCGAATCGAAATACGATTTTTTTGGCTACTTAAAAATACAGCTATTTCATCGGGCTTTGCAAACTGAGGGCGTATTGTGAGCCATTTTTTTAATGCGTCTAACGCTTTTTTACCCACCGGAATTAACCGTTCTTTATTGCCTTTACCACGCACTAAAATTTCGCCATTAGCGGCACTAATATCTTGCATGTTAGCGCCAACTAATTCGCTTATACGCAGCCCTGATGAATACATAAGCTCCATCATTGCCTTATCTCTAATTGCGAGAGGCTCGTCGTCGGGTATTTCGAGTAAGCGCGCCATTTGATCTACGTCGAGATTTTTAGGTAGGGGCTTTGCAAACTTAGGACCTTTTATACCCACCGCCGGATTATGGTAATGCGATTGCTCGGCAATATTTTTTGCTTTTAAAAACTTATATAAGCTGCGAATACAACTGAGCTTTAAGCTAATTGTACGGCCACTTAATTGTTTTGATCGCAGTGCCATGCTGTAGCGGCGAATATGCTCGCCTTGTACGCCAAACCAGTCATCACATAGTTTGCTAAAATAAAGGGCTGCAAAGCCAAGTTGGCTTACGTATTGGTTTACGGTGTGCGCTGAATATTGTTTTTCAAACTTTAAATAATCGCTAAATAGCGTTATAGGTGTACGCCAATTGTCGCTTAACTGGGTAGTATTAGGCGCATCGTCACTCATGCTAGTTTTTGCAACCGCAGGTGTAATGCGTTTATAAAGTCGAGTACAAACAGGTTATCTTGAGCGGGCTCAAAATGGTTTACGTTACTGCTACCAAACGCCAAAATAGCGATAGGGTGTGTAGTGTCGCCAATTAAATAAATGGCGACAGATTGTGTATCTTCACTAAATAATTGTTCGCGTTCTTGCTGATTAATACGCCCTAAATAATGCCCAGAATGGGTAAGGCGATGTGCAATAAGTTCGTCGTATTCGGGATTATATTTTACTAATTTGCAGTCGTTAACATCTTCACTTGAGCAAATTATATTGCGCAGGTTATTTGCTAGCGTATCAAAGTCGTCATGATTCCAAAGCTGGCGATGGCACTGGCTAAACAAACGATATACAAGCTCGTTTTGCGTTGCATGCTTGCTCATCGCGTCTATTTGGCTTTTTAAAAGCGTGTTGTGCTCGCGTAATTGGCGTTGCTGAATATGTACCAGCGACGTTGCACCTTGAGCTTGTTGGTGCAGCTCAAGTTGTGCGAGTAGCTCCGGGTGTTGAACCAAAAAATCAGGATGTTGATGTAAGTAATCAATAACCTGTTCTTTACTTAGCTCGCTCATAGCGCTACTTGCCCGTCGAACACATGCTCTGCGGGGCCTGTCATGCGTACAGGGTGACCTTCGCCACTCCAACGTACTTGCAAGCTACCGCCTGGTAAATCTACTTGAACGGTTGTTGATAACTTATTTTGCATATGACCAATAACCATTGCTGCACATGCGCCTGTGCCACAGGCTAGGGTTTCGTTAACGCCTCGCTCCCATACCCTTAATTTAATGTGTTCTTGCGATACAACCTGCATAAAACCAATATTCGCTTTTTGCGGAAAGCGTTCGTGGTTTTCAAGTAATGGCCCCAATATATCAACTTGCGCGGTGGTTACGTCGTCAACTTCTAGTACGCAATGCGGGTTACCCATAGATACCGCGCCACTAAATACAGTGTGTTCTTCGGTTCTAATAATATAAGTAAGCTCACGCTTGCTCGCTTTTAAAGGGATTTTACTTGGCTCAAAATTTGGATGACCCATGTTAACCGTTACTTGACCGTCTTTTTCTATGTAGAGCGTTAAGTTGCCCGACTTGGTCGACACAGTAATTTTATGCTTGTTAGTAAGGCCCTTCATACGTACAAAGCGGGCAAAACAGCGTGCGCCGTTACCGCATTGTTCTACTTCGGTACCATCGGCATTAAATATTCGATAATGAAAGTCGAGATCAGGAGAGTATGGCGCTTCAACCATTAGCAATTGGTCAAAGCCAATGCCAAAATGGCGATCTGCCAGTTTTTTGATTTGATCTCGCGACAAAAAAACATTTTGTGTAATGTTATCAATCACAACAAAGTCGTTGCCTAAGCCGTGCATTTTGGAAAAATTAACTAACATAGCGCTCTAATTCGGTTTTGCTCTGTGCTAATCATGCCACAGAGCAGCTAGTAGACAAAAACGTTTATGGTAAAACTTTCTCACCTTGATAAAGGCTTTCAATAGTTTCGCGTTCACGAATAAGATGGTGCTGCTGACCATCTACCATTATTTCTGCAACACGCGGGCGCGAGTTGTAGTTTGAACTCATGGTAAAGCCATATGCACCAGCACTTCGCTGTGCGAGTAAGTCGCCTTGTTTAAGCGCTAGTTCACGATCTTTTCCTAAAAAGTCGCCGGTTTCGCACACCGGACCCACAATATCAAAGTTGTGAGTCGGTGTTTCGTCGTCGCGAACTGATACCGGAATGATTTTTTGCCACGCTTGATAAAGCGCAGGGCGAAGCATGTCGTTCATACCTGCATCTACAATGGCAAAAAATTTGTCTTGGTTTTGTTTAATAAATTCAACTTGAGTAACTAAAATACCTGCGTTAGCTGCAATAGCGCGCCCTGGCTCAAAAATTAGTTCAAGGTGTTTATAGTTAGCTAAGCGCTCGGTAACTTGCGCTGCATATTCACTTGGGTGCGGTGGTTGCTCGTTGTTATATGGCACGCCTAAACCCCCACCAATATCTAAGTGAGTTAGCTCAATACCGTTGGTTTTTAGCTCATCAATAAGCGCCATGAGTTTATCAAGGGCTTCTAAAAAGGGTCTTACTTCAGTTAATTGAGAGCCAATATGGCAATCAACACCAATTATTTTTAAACCAGGTAAAGCCGCTGCTTGTTGATAAACACTCACCGCTGTTTGAATATCAATACCAAATTTATTTTCTTTTAAGCCGGTAGAAATATACGGGTGTGTTTTTGCATCTATATCGGGGTTTACACGAATAGAAATAGGCGCTTCTAAATTAAGCTCACAAGCAACTTCTGAAATTCGCTCAAGCTCAGAAGCTGATTCAACGTTAAAGCATTTAATGCCTAACTTTAATGCGTACGCTATTTCGTCAGACGTTTTAGCCACGCCCGAAAAAACCACTTTAGAAGCATCGCCTCCTGCTTTAATTACACGTGCCAGTTCACCCTTCGACACAATATCGAAACCCGATCCTAAGCGCGCTAATATATTAAGTACGGCTATATTTGAGTTTGCTTTAACGGCGTAACACACCAAGCTTTTATGATTTTTAGTGGCGTTAGCAAACGCTAGGTAATGGCGCTCAAACGTAGCACGCGAGTATACATAACAAGGTGTGCCGTATTGCTGCGCTATGCTTGCCACACTTACGTCTTCGGCAAATAATTGGTTGTTTTTGTAGTTAAAATAATCCATTTATTGCTCCTGACTTTGCTGTGTTTTTGCTTGCTCAGCGGTAGTGGCTGGCTTAGCTGTATTTTGAGGTTGGTTTTGCTCTGTTTGTTGTTCTGGTAAATATAGCGGACCGCTCTGCCCACAGCCAGCTAAGGCGCTTAACAGTACAGTGCTTATTAATAGTTTTTTTAATTGTAAGGTATGCGTCGCTTTCATTAGATTAATATGGTTGCTGGCTTTATAATCGCAGAGTAACAGAATATCTAAAAAATGCAGCTATTCGCGGATGATTTTATTCCTGTTACACTAACAGTACACTTTTAAAGCTAAAACGTACCCAATATTAGGCGGCTCGCCTGCAAAGGAAATAACAATGACTGAACACGAATATCACCAATTAGCCGAAGCTCTTATGTTCACTATTGAAGAGCAAGTTGATGATTGCGAAGCTGATTTAGATTACGAATCGGCACAAGGTATTTTAGAAATTATTTTTCCTGATAAAAGTAAAATAGTAATCAATAAACAAGCGCCTCTTCATCAAGTATGGGTTGCGACTAAGTTTAACGGTCATCATTTTGAAATGCGCGATGGGTTATGGATTGATAACCGTTCGGGTGCAGAATTTTGGGCGTTTATAAATGAAGCATCAACTCGCCAAGCAGGTCAAGAAGTTAAGTGGCAATCAACACTATGAGTTTAGAGTTTGTAGAATTTCCAGCTCAAAGTGAGCACAAAGCAACGGTTATTTGGTTACATGGCTTAGGTGACTCTGGGGATGGTTTTGCGCCAGTAGCTCCGCAGCTTAATTTACCAAGTGAACTGGGTATACGGTTTGTTTTTCCGCATGCGCCAGTACAACCGGTCACCATAAATGGTGGCATGGAAATGCGCTCTTGGTACGATATTAAATCTATAGAATTAGATAAGCGTGCCGATGAACAAGGCGTAAGGGATTCGGCTGCAAAGGTAGAAGAGTTAATTAATAAAGAAATTGCTAATGGCATACCTGCTAATAAAATTATTTTAGCTGGTTTTTCTCAAGGTGGTGTTGTGTCTCTGCATTTAGCACCGCGCTTTGAGCAAAAGCTTGGGGGTGTTATGGCGCTTTCTACTTATATGTGTGTGCCGCAAAAATTTGCTGATGAAGCAAAGCATACTGATTTAAACGTATTTATGGCGCATGGTAGTCAAGACAACGTAGTACCGCATAGTGCGGGAAGAAGTGCGTTTGAAGTATTAACAGCACATAACATGGATGTAAGCTGGCAAGAATACCCAATGGCTCATCAAGTTTGCGCAGAAGAATTGCAAGCTATTCGCCAATGGTTAATTGCTCGTTTAAGCTAATTTTGGAACCGCTGAGGTCAATATGAGTCAAAAAATAGTTATTAAAGCAAATGTTAAACGCGAACTACAAGAGAGTGTACCAACGGTAAGCTACGAGTGGAATTGGCGTCGTATTGTGAGTATTGCTATGTTGGTATTAATGACCTCTGCAGCAGTTGTATATGGCTTAACAACCTCAGCCAGTGCAGAGCAAGGTGAGCATCCAAATGAGCAGGAACAATTTTTAAGCTTTAGCAGTAACGCTCAAAACCAGACAAACGTTGAAGTAACGGATGTTGAGCCTGAATCATCAATAAACAACATTCCTAACGAGTCCGCAGAGATAACGCAAACGAGCATTGAACCGTTATTAGCTGCGCAGAATGAAGTTGAGCAAAGCATATCAAATAATGCACCTGATAAAGTGAATCCAGTAAATAATGATACAGTTTTATTAGCTAGCAACGATATTGTGATTGATCAAAGTGAGAGTATTAATACAGAGTTAAACTCAAACCTTGATAATGATGTGCAGGAAGAAACCGAAGAAGCTGAAAATATAGCTGAGCCTGCTGATCAAGGTGACTTACTTTTAGATCAAAAAAGCGATGATGGTGCATTGAGTGGTACTGAAGGTTTTTCGCCTACAGCACAAGTGGCAAGTGTGGCATTAGGCGCGCAAATAGACACAGATAAAATTAGCCGTGCGGTACTTACTCGTAAAGTAAGTAAGCGTGAGCCTACTAATGTGTTTGCGGCAGATATTAGGTTAAGTCAGTTTGATGAAGGGTTATCGTTTTTTAGCGAGATTAAAAACCTTCAAGGGCAGCAAGTTAAACATGTTTGGACGTTTGAAGATGAAACTATGGCTGAAATTACACTCAATGTTACTTCGCCTCGCTACAGAACCTACTCAACAAAAAATATTATGGACACACAAACAGGCCACTGGCGTGT
Organism: Pseudoalteromonas sp. Z1A8; assembly: GCF_011378855.1. Classification (GTDB taxonomy): domain Bacteria; phylum Pseudomonadota; class Gammaproteobacteria; order Enterobacterales; family Alteromonadaceae; genus Pseudoalteromonas. The sequence goes on from NZ_WTLB01000006.1 coordinate 90,356, forward strand.
TGATGTTGTAGATGAGCAAGGTAATTTAATTGCCCAAAAAGAATTTAGAATTTTAGCTGACTAAATACAGTAATTAATTGGATACCCTTATGACAGAAAAAACAAAATTAGTACGCATCGCAACTCGTAAAAGTGCTTTAGCACTTTGGCAGGCCGAATTTGTAAAAGCTGAACTTGAGCGTTTTCATGCAGATGTACGCGTAGAATTAGTCCCAATGTCGACGCAAGGGGATATAATTTTAGATACGCCTTTGGCCAAAATTGGCGGTAAGGGTTTATTTGTTAAAGAGCTTGAGCAAGCCATGTTAGATGGCCGAGCTGATATTGCCGTACATTCTATGAAAGACGTACCAGTAGAGTTCCCAGAAGGATTAGAACTGCATACTATTTGTGAGCGTGAGGATCCACGAGATGCGTTTGTATCAAACAATTTTGCTAATTTAAACGCTCTACCACAGGGCGCTATTGTGGGCACTTCGAGTTTGCGCCGTCAGTGCCAAATTAAAGCACTTCGTCCTGATTTAGATATTCGTGATTTACGCGGTAATGTAAATACGCGTTTAGGTAAGTTAGATGATGGCCAATACGATGCTATTATTTTAGCTGCAGCAGGGCTTATTCGTTTAGAAATGGAGTCGCGTATTGCCGACTACATTGAGCCAGAAGTGTCATTACCGGCAAATGGTCAAGGCGCAGTAGGTATTGAGTGCCGTATTGATGATGAAGTAACAAAAGCATTACTTGCACCACTTGAGCATACTCAAACACGTATTCGCGTAAATGCAGAGCGTGCGATGAATCGCCATTTAGAAGGTGGTTGCCAAGTGCCTATTGGTGCTTATGCATTAGTTGATGGCGAGCAGGTACATTTGCGTGGTTTAGTGGGTGCTGTAGATGGCAGCGAAATTTTACGCGACGAAGTAACTGGCCATGTAAATGATGCAGAAAAACTAGGCATTGAGCTTGCTAAAAAATTACTAGCTCAAGGCGCAGACAAAATATTAGCTGAAGTTTATAGAGACGCATAAATGACACATATTCTGATAACTCGGCCCGAAGGAAAAGGCGCATCCCTTGCACAGCAATTAGAGCAATCGGGTTATCAGGCGTCTTTGTTTCCGGTATTAAAAATAACGCATTTAACACCCTCTAGCACCGAGCTGAGCCCGCTGTTAAATGCGGACAAAATAATATTTATATCGCAAGATGCAGTCAGTGCGCTTGCGCAACTAAAACCAGATATAAATACAAAAGCGCAGTTTTATGCGGTAGGCCAACAAACAGCCGACACAATATATGAACAATTTGGAGTGCGTGCTGCATTGCCTAAATCTAAGCAATATGATTCAGAGGGCTTACTGGCTCTAAAATCACTTGCTCAGGTTGATGGTAGTAATATAGTTTTGGTTAAAGGGCAAGGCGGTCGCCCAGATATAGCAAAAGTGCTTAAAGAGCGCGGTGCTTTTTTAAATAATTGCATAGTGTACAAACGTGAACCGATAAGTGAATTAGGTGGCAACTGGACTGACCACTGGAAAAGCAATAATGTACAAGGTATAGTCATAACAAGTAATGCAGCAGTCGATGCCATTTTTACTCCCCTTGCTGCACCACAACTACAATGGTTACAACAGTGCCAATTTTATGTTGCCAGCGAGCGCATTGCCGCATATTTACAGCAACAACAAGTAAGTTTGGCTAATATACATATTGCAGCAGGAGCTAGCGATGACGCTATGTTTACCTGTATTAATCAGCAAGGTAGCAACATGAGCGAACAGTCAAAGTCAGTTACGGCAGAAAAAGCCACTCCAATAACAGCTAATACGGCCTCGGTTAAATCAGCTAAACAAGAGCCTGTAGCCGCTAAAAACACCGCAAATAAAAATAAACAAAAGGTTAGCAAAGTCGCAGTGCTTGCACTTCTTATTTCGCTAATTGTGGCCTCAGGTGTTGGTTACGAGTTTTATCAAAAATTAAATGCGGGTAAGGCGCAAAACCTGGCCGCGAATGAGTTGAGTGAACAAAATAAGTTACTCGCTCAAGAGCTGCAAGCACTTAAGTCAGCACAATCTAATTTGCAGCAAGCGCTATTTAATAGTGAGAAAAAAGTGGCCGCAGCACTCAGTGAAAGTGCAACTCAAAATCAGCAAGAGCTAAAAGCAGCTTTGCAAAAAGCGCAGCAACAAGGCTCGTCTTTAAACCCACAAGAAGTAACCAGCTTACAACGTATGGCTGAGTTTAAACTATGGGCTGAAAAGGATTACCAAGGCACTAGTGCTGTTTTAAAGCGCTTAGATGCACTACTTAGCGAGCACCCAGGAACAGTTGAAGTTCGCCAAGCTATTATGCAAGACATACAGACACTTGATAGCCTCAAACCTATAGCAACAGAAGCTATTTATTTACAGCTAAATAGTGTGCTAAGCAGTATTGATGACTTAGTTTTTAACGCAGTAAATATTCCTGAAGAAGCGTCACAGGTTGACGAAAATGCGTTGAGTGAAGATGTAAGTGATTGGCAGCAAAATTTAAGTAATAGTTGGAATCAGATAGTCGATAGCTTTATTACCATTCGCCAGCATGAAGGTGTTGCTATTGAGCCGCTGTTAACCGATCAAGAGCGCCACTTAATTAACCAGCGCATTAAACTTAACTTAACTCAAGCGCAAGACGCGTTAATAAGTAAGCAAGCCAGTATTTATTTTAATGCCTTAGGTGAAGCTAAACGTTTAGTTACTGAATATTTTAAACAAGATGATGATGCAACTAAGTCAGTAGTTAACGCGTTAGTAAAACTTGAAAAAGAGCAGCTTAACTTTAATCCAAAAGTAACCTTAAATAGCACACAAAAGGTTAAGGAGTGGGCGCAATGATAGGGCTAATTATTTTAATTGTAGCTATTGTTGTTGTACTGGCGGTTACTCCATTTGTACTAGATGAAAAAGGCTACGTGCTTATTTCATTTAACAATACAACGATAGAAGGCACGATAGTCTCGTTTTGTATAATGGCGGCCATTACCGCTATTGTTTTATATTTAACATATAAATTAATTCGCTACTTATTATCGATTTATCATAATACTAAACATGGCTTTTTTGCACGTAGCCAAGAGCGTAAACAAGCAGCGATTGAACAGGCATTGTGGAGTGCTATTAACGATGATTATGAGCATGTAGAGCAGGCTCTATCGGGTAATAGTGTGCCAAGTAAGTTTGAAGATATACGCTTAGCATTACTTGCAAAAGCAGCGCTTGCTAATAATCAAGCAGATAAAGCACTTGAGCGTTTATTTGAAATAAGCCCAGAGCATCAATTAAAAGTAGCAAAGCTATGGTTGGCAAGTGGCGACAGTAGCGCGATTGAATCACAAATGCGTATTAGTGCAGAAGCTAAAAAAGCCACCAATCTTGAGTTGAAACTTTACGCAGAAGCTTTAGTGCAGCAACAACACTTTAGTGCGCTGGAAGACTTTTTGCCGCGTTTATTACGCAAAAAAGCACTTACTGATGCACAGTGGACGCAGTTATTTAGTGCCTACTTTAATGCGTTAGATGCAGACAATCTGAGTGAGAAATATAAACAGCTACCGAAAAAACTGCAAGTTCATGCCCACACCGCATATTTAATGCAAATGGCGCAAGCAGGTCAACTGGCTGTTATTGAAGGTGACCTAATTAAAATGGTTAAACACAATGAGCAGCATGCGCAACTGGCTAATATATTAAGTAAAGCGACGTCTGCTGATGCAGCTAAACTGCAAGTAAGCATTCAAGATCGTCTTAAAAAGGATGATTCAAATAACTCATTATTACTTGCATTGGCTTGCCTGGCTAACGCGCAAGGTGATTATGACTTAGCAGCTAGAATTTTTGATAAAGCACTGAATATGGAAAATAAAAAGCAGTTTTCTGAACAAGCAGCTTTAAGTTATAAAAATAGTGCGCAGGCAGAAAAGGCGCTCGTTTTATATCAATAAATGACTACACTATAGCTACTTAGCATTTTTTGTAGTTCAGGAGCACAAGCTTTGAGAAAGTTTTTAATATTAACCCTTAGCTTGGCTTGTGCTTATTTTTTTACTGGGTATTTTAGTAACTCACTTCTTGCTATAGATGGCTATGCGGTCGCCTCTTGGCCGCCCTCAGGAATTGCTTTAGCGAGCTTTTTAATTTGGGGACGTAAGTCATTTGTTGGCCTTATTATTGGTGCTTTTTGTACTAACTTAATTCACCTTGATAACACCGTAGATATTCTTCATTTTAATGTGCTTTTACAAGCTATTTGCATCACTTTAGCCTCTGTTTTACAGGCTTGGGTTGGCCGTCAAATTATAGTAAATGTTATAAAAGCGCCACTGGACCTATCTTCTTTAAAACACAGTATACAGAGCTTAATAGTCGCAGGACCAATATGCTGCGTTATTGCAGCAGGTGTAGGAACTAGCTTATTAGCATTAAATAATGTGATACCGACCAATGCTATTTTTGATAATTTTATCGCATGGTGGATTGGTGACAGTATTGGTGTACTTATATTTACACCACTAGTACTGGCAGCTTTTAACTACACGCAAGTACGCCATCGTATGCTGGTGATTTTACCTTCACTATTAATTTATATACTGATCAGCGTTAGTTTTTATGGTGCTGCCAGTGTTAAAAAAGAAAAAGACATTCAAAAGCAAGAAGCCAAAGTACTTGCTGTACAAAACGCTATAAGCCAAAAGCTCGACGGTATTACTGCTCACTTAGGATTACTAGCGGCATATTTTGCTAGTAGTGATGACGTGAATTTTAAAGACTTCAAACAATTTACTTCAAAACAGTTGGACTACAGCCAAGAAATTTTAGCGTTTGAATGGATACCTTACGTACCAGCAAATAAACTCGTAGATTTTGAAGCTTATGAAAATACAGCCACAGGCAAACCTTTATACATAAAAGAAAAGTCACTAGGTGGGGGCTGGCAACCAGTAGATACTCGTAGTAATTACTTTCCAGTAAAATATGTGTATCCCTTAAAAGGTAATGAAGGTGTTTTAGGGTTTGATTTAGCTTCTAGTAAAGTAAGAGGAGCAGCACTTAGCAAAGCGAAAGAGCTTAATGAACTTGCGTTAAGTGAGCCAATTAATTTAGTCCAAAATACAGCCGAACAGGGTGTACTCTTTTTATATCCTGTTTTTGGAGAGTCGTCTACCGAAGATGATTTTCAAGGTTTTGTGGCAGCGATTGTCAGCCCTAAACGCTTATCGCAAACACTATTATTTGATCACAACAACTCAATTTCAGCCAGCTTTTTTGATACAACGATATCAGGTAAAAAACAGCCAATTTATATGGCCGACATAAATAATTCGCAAACGCTTTTTAAAGAGTATCAATTATTAATTGGCAAGCGCATGTGGCAGGTCGAATTATATGAACCAATAGTTAGAACGTCTTGGCTAGTTTATTGGCTTGCACAAATAGTGGGTATGTTATTTGTGTGGTTACTGATTACATTTTTGATTTCGGTTACTGGTACAAATATACAAATTCGCGAACAAGTGGCTAAGCAAACACATACTTTACGTAAAGAAAAACAAAAAGCAGATGAAGCGAGTCATATCAAGGGGCAGTTTTTAGCGAATATGAGCCACGAAGTGCGTACCCCTATTAACGGCATAAAGGGGCTGCATTATTTAGCACTACAGCAAAATGATTGGCAACAAGCCAGAAGCTACATAGAGCAAGCAGATGGTGCATTAGGTGTTTTACTACGGGTATTAAACGACGTGCTCGACTTTTCAAAAATGGAAGCCGGTAAGCTAGATTTAATGCAAGAGCCTATTGATGTAGCGAGTTTAGCTGATGAAATGCTTAACTTACTTCAGTTTGAGGCAGACATTAAATCAATAAAATTAAGCCTCGATTTTGATAAAACATCGAATTTGGTGATCAATGCCGACCCCATTCGTTTAAAACAAGTGCTGTTAAACTTGCTCAATAATGCGGTTAAATTTACAGGAGAAGGTGAGATAACCCTGAAAATTTGGCAGTCAAAAAAAATGACCTATTTTAGTATTAACGATACGGGTATTGGTATTAGTAGCGAAGCACAAAAGCAGTTATTTAAACCATTTGCCCAAGCTGATAGCTCAACCTCTCGTCAATATGGTGGCACGGGCTTAGGGTTAAGTATTTGCAGAAAACTAGTTGAACTAATGGGCGGTGCAATTGATTTAGTCAGTTATGAAGGTAAGGGCTCTACATTTACATTTAGTTTGCCAATTATTTCGCCTTTACCAAAAGCAGAACAAATTCAGCAGCAATACGACGAAATAGATGTAAGTACTTTATCATTTACAGACTATAAATTACTTTTAGTAGAAGACAATCCGCTTAATCAGCATGTCGCCAGTGCCATTTTAAAAACCAAAGGATGTATTGCCGACATCGCCAATGATGGTTTTGAAGCCATAGAAAAGCTAACCGAAAATAGCTACGACATTGTGATTATGGATATTCAGATGCCAAAAATGGATGGTCTTCAAGCAACAAAAGTAATTAGAAATGACTTAGGGTTAATTGATTTACCAATAATTGGCTTGTCGGCGAATGCCCATGACGATGATGTTAAAAAGGCATTGGCCTGTGGAATGAATAGTTATATCACTAAACCTATTGATGCAAATACGCTTTTTAAAACGCTTTGGCATTATTTATCAAATAAATAAGTTACGTTATTTTTTGCACAAAAAGCAGACATATGACCGCTTAAACTTACCGCAAATCATATAGACTTGAAAAATAACTATATCTGCGTATCATGCGCGCAAATTTAACTAAACTGGGTTGCTATTATGATAAATAGAAAATTACCTTTGCTAGATATTCACCGTCATTTAGATGGTAATGTACGTGCGCAAACCATATTAGAACTTGGTCGTCAGTTTAATATAGAGTTACCTGCAGATAACGTTGAGGCACTCATTCCTCATGTTCAAGTTATTGACCCTGAGCCAAACCTTATGGCTTTTTTACAAAAGTTAGATTGGGGTGTCACTGTACTTGGCGACTACGATGCGTGTAGACGCATAGCGATTGAAAACATTGAAGATGCACAAGCACAAGGCCTTGATTATGTAGAGCTTCGATTTAGCCCTTACTACATGGCACAAAGCCAAGGTTTACACCCAGAAGGGGTTGTAGAGGCGGTTGTTGATGGTATTAAATCGGCAACAAAGGGGGCAAATATAAAAGCTAACTTGATTGGTATTTTATCGCGTACTTATGGCGTAAAAACATGCCAAAAAGAGCTTGATGCGTTACTTGCGTTTAAAAATGATTTAGTGGCTGTTGATTTAGCCGGTGACGAAATTGGTTTTCCGGGTGAGTTATTTGTAGAGCACTTTAAACAAGTACGAAATGCTTATTTAGCTTCGACTATTCATGCTGGAGAGGCACTTGGTGCCCCAAGTATTTGGCAAGCAATTAATGAGTTAGGTGCGAGCAGAATAGGGCATGGCGTTAAAGCAATTGAAGATCCAAAACTAATGGATTACTTACGCGATAACCGTATTGGTATTGAGTCGTGCTTAACAAGTAATATTCAAACTAGCACAGTGAACGACTTAGCTAAACACCCACTTAAACAGTTTTTAGATCACGGTATTTTAGCGTGTATTAATACTGATGACCCTGCGGTTGAAGGCATTGAAATTGAGTACGAATATACTGTTGCAGCACCTAAAGCAGGTTTAACACAAGCCGATATGGAAAAAGCCCAAACAAATGCATTAGAAATAGCATTTTTAAGCGATGGTGATAAAAAAGAACTTTCAGCACTCGTTAGCGCACGTTAATTTAAGAACATTAAAAATGCCGCTTTATATAAGCGGCATTTTTGTATCTACAGATTGGTATTAGCGTTTTTGGCAACTTATGTAATTATCGTAAAGTGCTTTAAGTACATCTGTTCGGCTGATCATGCCGATTACTTTAACGCCCTCTACAACAGGGTAGTTTTTTGGTTTTCCAGGCTGCATTTGCTCTGCTAGTTCAATAATGTTGGTATCGCCGCTGACGGTCACTACCTCTGTTTGCATAAGCTGCGAAACTTTAACCATCCCATCACAAAAATAACTGCTTTGCGTAAGTGGTTTTAATAGTTCTTGCTCTGATATAAATCCGACTAGACATTTATCTTTATCAAATACAGGTGCGCCAAGTAGTTTAAATTTTTGTAGTTCTGCTATGGCTGTCGTCATTTCTGTATCGGGTGTTATATTTGGCAACTTGCGTTGCATAAAATCTTTTACTTTTGTATTTAGCATTTGGGTCTCTCCCGCTGATGTTCTATACAAAGTATGGTTTATAGATAGGAATTTAGGAAATTGTTTATATTGATGAGATTGATAGGTTTTAACTATTAAGTATTTATTGTTATATAAAATAAAAGCACCGATTAGGTGCCTTTATTTATAACTGAAAGTAAATTTCAATTATTTGATAAATGCGAATGCATCTGCGTACATGTTTTCACGTATTGCACCATGAGTAATAAAGTCATCACGGACGATACCTATCATGTCAAAACGACCCGCCATGTAAATATCGTACGGTTCAAGCGATACAATATCTTGCATTACTGCTTTGTGTACATAACCAGTATGACCTTGCCAATTAGCAGAAGGGTTTTCTACCACAGGAATAAACTCAAAGTTTTTGTGGCTATCGGCCCATGTTTGCATTTCGGTGTGTGCGTATAAAGCAGACTCTTCTTTTACGCCCCAGTAAAACAATACAGGGCGGTCGCATTTAATCTCAGCTAAGTGATCAGCCATTGATTTTGCGTATGAAAAACCAGTACCGCCGGCAAGTAAAATAATTGGTCGCTCACATTGTAGGCGCAACTGTGAAATACCCAGTCCGGCTTCAATGTCTACTAACTGCCCATCATTATGTGCACTTCGTAAATGTTCCAGCGATTGCATTGCATACGAATCGGCACCTGACGCGCCAATATGCAGTTCTATTGCATCGCACTGTGAAGGGCGGCTAGCTATAGAAAAAGCACGTTTGTCTTTTTCGCCTAACACCAGTTGCATGTATTGGCCAGCTTCAAAGGTCACAGGTTGTTGTGGCTTTAAAATTACTTTATGAACAAATTCTGTAAGTGGGCTGATAGCTACAACTTCAGCTTTTAATGTTTGCATTTTTTACCTTTTAGCAGCGCTTTTAACAGCAGATACGCAATCGAATGAGTCGATTCTAGCATATCCGCAGGGTTATTTTATAGCCTGTTATGTACTTACATATAAGTACTTAAAGAATATTAAGGCTTTCCCAAATATCATCTACGCGGTCTTTGGTGTCTTTATCCATAACAATAGGCTCGCCCCATTCACGGGTGGTTTCGCCAGGCCATTTATTGGTAGCATCCATTCCCATTTTTGAACCAAGGCCAGAAACTGGCGATGCAAAATCGAGATAATCAATAGGTGTGTTCTCTATTAATGTTGTATCGCGGGCGGGGTCCATTCGGGTTGTTATAGCCCAAATAACATCTTCCCAATCACGGGCATTAATATCGTCATCGCACACAATTACAAACTTAGTATACATAAACTGACGTAAGAACGACCAAACGCCCATCATCACGCGCTTAGCATGACCAGGATATTGTTTTTTCATTGTTACAATCGCCATACGGTACGAGCACCCTTCAGGCGGAAGGTAAAAATCGACAATTTCAGGAAACTGCTTTTGTAATATCGGCACAAACACTTCATTAAGTGCTACACCTAAAATAGCAGGCTCATCAGGCGGACGACCAGTAAATGTGCTGTGATAAATAGGGTCTTTACGATGCGTTAAGTGAGTCACGGTCATAACTGGAAAGTCGTCGACTTCATTATAGTAACCAGTATGATCGCCATAAGGGCCTTCTGGCGCCATTTCACCCGGCATAATGTAACCTTCAAGTACTATTTCTGCACTGGCAGGGACTTGTAGGTCATTGGAAATAGATTTAACAACTTCGGTTCTGCTACCACGTAATAAACCAGCAAATGCATATTCGCTTAATGTGTCGGGTACTGGTGTTACAGCGCCTAGTATTGTTGCAGGGTCAGCACCTAATGCAACAGAAACCGGATAAGGTTGCCCTGGGTTTTCTTTACACCATTCTTGAAAATCAAGCGCGCCACCACGGTGTGATAACCAGCGCATAATTATTTTATTTTTGCCTAATAGCTGTTGGCGATAAATACCTAAATTTTGGCGCTTTTTATAAGGTCCTTTAGTTACGGTAAGGCCCCAAGTAATTAATGGTGCAGCGTCACCCGGCCAGCAATGCTGAATAGGTAATTTAGTTAAGTCTACATCATCACCTTCTAAAACTACTTGTTGGCAAGGCGCTTTTTTAACTTCTTTTGCTGGCATATTAAGCACTTGCTTAAAAATAGGTATAGCGCCTAGGGCTTCTTTAATGCCCTTTGGTGGATCTGGCTCTTTTAAAAAAGCGAGTAGCTTACCTACTTCACGTAGTTCACTAACATCGGTTTGGCCCATGCCCATAGCTACGCGTTTTGGTGTACCAAATAAGTTGGTAAGCACCGGCATATCGTAGCCTTTTGGATTTTCGAATAATAACGCAGGACCTTTAGCACGCAATGTGCGATCAGATATTTCGGTCATTTCAAGATACGGGTCGATTTCTTGGGTAATACGTTTAAGTTCGCCTTTTTTTTCAAGCAAATCGATAAAATCACGTAAATCTTTGTATTTCATTGGAGGCCGCTATTAAGCTAAAGAGTTGAAGTATTATACCCAGTTCATGCAAGGCAAGTCATTATTTGCACTCAAAACTTAGAGTACCCTTAATACAGTTACAATATATATGAGTTAATTAGTTTTTAACTTGGCTTGATTGGGTGGTTATACTTTTTAGTACGCTTTATTACTTTATTTAGTTCAGCATTGAATCGAATATATTATTTTTTACTCTGTAACGCATAGGTATTTTTTTCCCGCAATTATTAGCATTGCGTTGTTACCTTTCCCCCAAAATAAAACATCTTCATTTATATATTTATTACCCGATGCACTTCTTTCTCGATTAAGTAAATAAGTATGATTATTGAAAGTAAGCTCAGCATTGCTCTGATTAATAACATTGAGATTTACAGTGCTTTTGTCACATAAGTAGGTAGTACTTATTTGCGGGTCGTTACATGCCGTTAAGCTAAGTAAACCGGCCACTATAGACAAATATACTTTCATCATTCCTCCATTTACTTTTAAGCCACTGCTTTTAGATGACTTATCTATTTTGTTTATATGAGAATAACAAAGCAAAATTAACCGTTGGTGAAAATTACGCTTTACGTTATGTTTATAGCAATATTTTTTGAGCTGGGAAGCTTTATGGCTGGCACTAACCTTTTAACCTTATTAGACGATATAACCACCTTACTCGATGACATTGCGACTATGAGTAAAGTTGCAACAAAAAAAACGGCGGGCGTATTAGGTGATGATTTAGCACTTAACGCACAGCAAGTTACAGGTGTGGCAGCAGAGCGTGAATTACCTGTAGTTTGGGCTGTCGCAAAAGGCTCATTTTTAAATAAAGCGATACTCGTACCAGCCGCTTTATTAATAAGCGTATGGCTGCCTTGGCTAATAACACCTTTATTAATGATGGGTGGTTTGTTTTTATGTTTTGAAGGTGCTGAAAAGGTATTTGCTAAATTTTTACCTCATCACAATGAAGCGGTAGATGAGGATGAAAAATTAGATTTAGTTGAGTACGAAAAGCAAAAAATAAAAGGCGCAATAAGAACTGATTTTATTCTTTCTGCCGAAATTATTGTTATTACTTTAGGCACAGTGGCAGGCGCTACATTACTTAACCAAGCTTTAGTGCTTTGTGTTATCGCAATTATAATGACGATTGGCGTTTATGGTTTAGTTGCTGGCATAGTTAAGCTAGATGATGCCGGTTTATATTTACTTAATCAGTCAAAAATATCTGCTAATAAATTTAAAGAGTTACTGGGTAAAGGCTTACTTGCTGCTGCACCTAGATTAATGCAGTTTTTAGCATTTGCGGGCACTATTGCGATGTTTTTAGTAGGCGGTGGTATTTTAGTACATGGCGTTGAGTTATTACATCATACGCAAGTAAATGTAACAAGCTATGCTCAGTCTGTTGCTGGCGGCACAGGAGAAGTATTAGCGCCTCTCTTGTTTGATGGTTTACTTGGTGTTATTGCTGGTTTAGTCGTTGTGCTTATACATGTAGGTTATACAAAGTTATTTAAAAAATAATTAATAGCTGGCGTATTTATTACGCCAGCTTTATAAAAACCGACTTTTAGTCAATTGATAACTTACCTAATCGACTTACCCGCATTCAGCTATTTCACAAAGAGACTCTAGTTCAAATTGTGCTTTAGTATTTTTTTGCTCAATAGCCTTTTTATACCAGTAAATAGCTTGGTGATGATTTTTCTCAACGCCTTCACCATCACGATACATCTGCGCTAAATTTAATTGCCCCCACTGAGAACCCGCTTCGGCAGCTAATTTAAAGCTATCAAATGCTTCAACAAATAATCCATCTTTAAAATAAATAATGCCTTGTTGATTATTTTTATCGAGCTTTAAGCCTTTATATAGTAGCTTAGGTTTAGGGGGGAACATCACAAATCCGCCATAGAGGCTGTTGGCATAAGGGCGTAGTACGTCGTAAATAACTTCGTCTTTATATAAGCGCTTTATTTCATTGCGGGGGAGAGTAATTGTTTTAGTTGAAAAATAGTTATTTTGTACTAATTGGCTAGTACGCATTGCCAGCGTAATACTGTTATTTCGTTTATAGCTGTAGTTACCTACTTGAAAGGTAGTAAATTGCGCGTCAAAACTTATTACTTGAGCAATTTTTAGGTTTGTAAGAGTCCAAGGTTCATGGGTAAATTTGTCAGCCTGTACTAAATAGGTATCGTATAGTTTTGGTGCGCTTAAGTAATTTTGCTTTTGAGCTTCAGTATCAAGATGCTGTTGATAAAAGAAGGTGACTAACCATAGTAATAAAAAGGTACCAATAAAGTACTTTGGGAAGCTAAGTTTTTCGGCTAATGGCAGCTGCTTAATTTTTACAAGTTCGCTTTTTCCGCATTGATAGCACTCGCGTTTGTAATTTAATTTTAAGGCGAGTATAGGCAAAATACTAAATCGTAAATAGCGGCTTTTATTTATTAAATGATAGGCGTCGCTTTGGCAGTGAGGACAGCGTATTGTTTGTGCAAAATGTGGAAATGATTCGCTAGTATTGAAAAGTAACATAAAGCACGCTCCTTGTTTAATTACCTAAAGGTAAAACAAGGAGCGTATTTATCAAAGCTGCAAACTGTAAGTAAGTATGTCAGGTTATTTAGTTTGCGCCTTAGGCTTAATGGTTGTTTTAGCATCAGCAGCCATTAAAGCAAATACAGCATATGCAGCGGTATTTTGACGAAGCTTAGCAGGTGTTACTTTATCAAGGGTATCGTCGGCTGTATGGTGGTAATCAAAATAATCAGTTCCATCTTGAGCAAGTTCAAAAATAGGTGCTGACGTTACATTTTTAAGTGGAATTAGATCCGGGCCACCATTCGCTTGGTTTTTACCAATGTATTCAACATTTAATGGTGCAAGCTCTTTTGCTATAGCGCGAACTACAGGAAGTGACTCTGCGCTTACGTTCGATTCAAAAGCATATACAACATCGGCGCCAAAATCAGACTCAGCGGCTGCAACAATATTGTTTAGCTCGTTTTTATGCTGTGCAAAGTACGCTTTTGCTCCCCAAAGTCCTAGCTCTTCGGCTGCAAAAAGTACCACACGAATACTGCGCTTAGGACGTTTTACATCGCTAATATGCTTAGCGGCTGCCATTGTTAGTGCAACGCCTGCGCCGTCATCGAGTGCGCCAGTTCCTAAATCCCAAGAATCTAAATGCCCGCCAATTAATACGTATTGCTCAGGGTTTTCAGTACCGTTAAATTGACCAATAACGTTGTAGCCAGTGCCTTCGCCAAGGCTTTCGGTTTGCACATTAATATTTACCGACACGTCTTTATTTAAAGCGACTAAGCGTGCGATTTGATCGGCATCTGGGTTAGCAATGGTTACATTAGGTATTTTTTTAACACCTTCTTTATAGTAACTACCACCAGTGTGCGCAAAACGATGATGACCGGTACTAACCGAGCGCATCATGTAGGCAACAGCGCCTTTTTTTGACGCTTCTATAGCGCCAGTTCCGCGTGCTTTTACAGCCGGTCCGTAACCATTGCCGTCTATATCGCGGTTCATACGGTAATTAATATATGCAATTTTACCTTTTAAGCTGTTTGCTGGTGCTGCAATTAACTCATCAAGTGTTTCGAACAAGACTACTGGTGCTGTGATCCCATCTTTTGGCGTGCTTATGCTGTTACCCAGCGCCGTTAAGTGCAGTGGTTGCTCGCTTGGAGTCAGTATTTTTCCGCTTTCGCTATAACGGCGCCATTCAGGAAACGTTGCCTCTTCAAGCCATACTTTATCAAAGCCTAGCTCATTAAATTTAGCTTTAGCCCATGCAACCGCTTTTTTGTCGTTTTCGGTGCCAGGAAGTCGTGGGCCAACTTCAGTTGTTAATGACTCTAGTAATTTATAGCTTAAATCACTTTTTAGAGCAGAAGTGCGTACTTCGTCTACTTGTTGTAATTGTTTTTGGGTGAATTCGGCGCTGTTAGCGTTTGCAGCCATACTGCTGGTAAACAGTAGTGCAGTAATCAATTTTTTCATTTTGGTGGGCCTTTTTAATAATTAACCCTATTAGAGCATGTAATAAACACGATAAAAAATAGATGAGATGAATAGACTTTGTAATAGGTTTAATACTGTTAGGTATAAACGTTTAGATATAAAAAAGCCCGCGTAAATGTACGCGGGCTATATTTTAAAACTATTATTGTAAGCGTTTAATCAAAAGCTAAATTGCGCAGCCAAACGAAGATTTGTGCCCTCGCCAACAGTTACGTTACCGTTACCGCCACCACCTAAGTAATCAGTATCAAATAGGTTTTCAACGTTAAGGCGTAGGTTAATATCGGTATTACTTAAGTTAAACTTATAAGTGGCGCCTACATCAACACGTGTATATGCATCTTTAGTAATTGTATTATCGCTATCTGCAAAGCGCTCGCCTTCATAAAAAGCACCAGCGTTAAAAGCAATCGCATCGTTTAGTTCATAACGAGTCCACAAAGAAGCAGACCATTTAGGGGCATCAACAGGACGTTTGCCTTGCAGATCCTCATTCGCTCTTTCATAGTTAGCATCTAAATACATTGCAGATGCCATTACAAATAAACGATCTGTTGCAGCGCCTTGAGCTGCAATTTCAAAGCCTTTGTGGCGTTGTTCACCTACTTGGTTTGTTTCACTTGTGAATGAGCCAATAGGCGTCTCAAGCTGTTCGCTAACAAGAGTACCTTCTTTGCTAATATCAAAAATAGCACTGGTAAGCATTAAGCGGTCATCAAATAACTGCCATTTAATACCAATTTCTCTTTGCTCAGATGTAATAGCATCTAATTTCATACCGTTATTTACATCTGTTTCATCAATTAATGTTTCGCTACCTTGAGGCTCGAAACCTTCTGAGTAACTAGCGTATATAGTTGCAGAAGCATTTGGGTGATAAAGCACGGCTACTTTTGGTACAAATGATTCGTTATCTGCATCTTCTCGTGTTTGTTTATCGTAACGGCCACCTAGCGATAATTGCCACTCTGGTGAGAACGAAATTAAGTCTTGAACGTAAATACCGTAGTAGTCATATTCAGTTTCGCTTATTGTATCATCTGTTTTATAGCTTACTGATGGACGAGATGATTCGTCTTGACCTGCTGAATAGTAAAGGTATTCTTCTTTAGGCAGTGCTGTGCGTAATTGCCCGTAGTAGTAATCAAGCGAGTTTGCGCCAATTAAAAACTGATGTTGTAAGCCCGCGGTTTCAAACTCACCAATAAAATCAATAAATGCGGTTTTAAACTGCCAATCATCAAAACGATCGTAAGGGCGAGATTCATAGCTGTCGCCTTCAGTAAAACCACCCGGCATATTCGGTGCTGACTCAAAGCGTTGGCGTTCAAACGTTTGTTCGTTATAGCCAAGCTTTACTTGCCAGTTATCGGCTAAAAATACTTCTAGGTCTACACCTAGATTTTCTACGGTTATGTCGGTAAACGCCCAAGACATATCACGGATTGTTTTATCATCACCAATTACATTGGCATTATCGTCTATCCATGCGCCAGTATCTAAACCTGCTTCGTCGTCTGTGCGGTCGTAATGCACACGTACTAATGCGTTGTCGCTAATATCGTAATCAACAACTAAAGCGCCTAAAAAGCGGTCACGCTCGCGGTTTTCACCGTTTTGGTATTCACGCCAGTAATCAACGTCTTGCTTGACTAAAATGCCACGAGCACGTAAATCTTCAGATTCAGTCAAGGCACCGGCAGCATCAACCATAAAGCGCGTTGAACCATGTTGATCCACATCGGCACTGGCATTAAATAATGTCGTTGCAGTTGGTTTTTTGGTTACCATGTTCACCAAGCCACCCGGGCCTGATTGACCATATAAAATGCTCGATGGGCCTTTAATTACTTCAACTTGTTGCAAAATTTCGATTGGTTGCTGATAGTGCGACCAATGTTGATGCCCGTCGCGTAAATAACCTGTCGATGAGCTTAGCTCAAACCCACGTAAGTTAAATACTTCACGGTTTCGTTGCTGTGAACCTGCAGTTAAGCTTGCATCGTTTGTTAGCACTTCGCCAAGCGTGGTGGCGAGTTGTTCGTTAACAATAGTATCTGTAATTACGGTTACAGATTGTGCGGTTTCAAGTAATGAAGCTGACGTTCTCATTGCGCCATTAGCGTTATCTACTTTGTAATCGTTAAAGTAGCTACCTTTTACTTCTATACGTTCAAGGTCGGTAGAGTTTGCATATGCGTTTGTTGTAATGCTTGCCAATAGTGCTATGTAAAGAGAATTCAGTTTCATTGATTGCTTCCAGCGCAGTTATGTAAAAAACAATCGAGATCCTAATGCAAATCACTATCATTTTCAACATCTTTTATTAACATGCTTTATAGTGTGTTTGTTAATGGTTGCCAATTGCGAATTCTGCTATTATTAGCAACATATTTAGTGGGGCTTTCCCCCATGTTATTTTTATTGCTATGGAACTTACTGTGACTTCAACTGCTTTTTCATCTTTGGCTTTACCAGCTGGACTCGTTGATAATTTATCAACACTTGGCTATGCCCACATGACACCTGTACAAGCGCAAAGTTTACCGCCTGTACTTGCTGGTAAAGACATCATTGCTCAGGCAAAAACCGGCTCAGGTAAAACTGCTGCGTTTAGTTTGGGCGTACTCGCTAAATTAAACGTAAAACGCTTTCGTATTCAGTCGTTAGTTTTATGCCCAACCCGAGAGCTTGCTGAGCAGGTTGCGGTTGAAATGCGCAAATTAGCGCGCGGTATCCACAATATTAAAATATTAACGCTATGCGGTGGTGTATCAATTGGTCCTCAAATTGGCTCACTTGAACATGGTGCACATATTATTGTTGGCACACCTGGGCGTGTTGATGACCACATTCGTAAAGGTACTTTGCGTTTAGACGATGTTGAAACATTGGTGCTTGATGAAGCCGATCAAATGCTTGATATGGGTTTTCAAGACACACTTGATGCAATTATTGAGCGTATTCCACAAAACCGTCAAACACTGTTATTTAGTGCTACATTCCCAAGAGCAATTGAAGCAATTGCTAAGCGTGTACTTAAAAATCCAGAAATGGTCAAAGTAGAAGAAGAACAAGCCAAAAGTACAATTAAGCAGTACTTCTATAAAATGGATAATAATAAGCAGCGCTACCCAACGCTTAAATTATTGCTACTTAAGTTTACGCCACAAAGCTGTGTTGTATTTTGTAATACTAAAGTAGAAACACAACAAGTGTGTGATGATCTAGCTGACGAAGGCTTTAGCGCCGTTTCGCTGCATGGTGATTTAGAACAACGTGATCGTGAGCGTACGCTAATCCATTTTTCAAATAAAAGTGCTTCAATACTTGTTGCAACCGATGTTGCAGCACGTGGTTTAGATATTGATGACATGGATATGGTTATTAACTACCATTTAGCACATGACACGCAAACACATGTTCACCGCGTTGGTCGTACTGGTCGCGCTGGTAAAAAGGGCATTGCATGCTCTATTTATGGTGAAGCAGAAGCGTTTAAAATTGCTCAAATAGGGGAGCATTACGAGCGCGATATTACGCCAGAACAAATGCCACCGTTTAATTTATTAGATAAACCGCCGTACCGACCTGAAATGGTTACTTTGATGATTGATTCAGGTAAAAAGCAAAAAGTACGCGCAGGTGATATTTTAGGTGCTTTAACGGGTAAAGATGGGGTTGCAGGCCGTCAGGTAGGTAAAATTAACGTACTTGATAACGTAGCGTTTGTTGCTGTTGAGCGTAACTCATTAAAACCTGCGCTTCGTAAATTAACCGAAGGCAACATTAAAGGGCGTAAGATACGCGCACGTCGTCTTACTCGTTAATTTAAAAGGCTAAATTAACAAATTAGCGAGCAGCTACCTTTAGCTGCTCGTATTGTAATTTTATTTTTTTAAATTTCACTTCACACCCATTTGGTTTATCTGGGTGCATTTTCAATGCTAGTTGTCGCCAGCGTTTTTGAAGGTTTTTAAGCGTAAAATTTTCAGGTAACTTCCATTCTAAAGCCAACTCTTTAAATTCACTTTCGTTTAAAGTCTGTTGTGGCGATATCATTTTAAACTGACGCCAAAAGCTATTTAAAAGCGTATCAATCTGCTCTTCACTGGTATCGTAATTTAGCCAATCTAAATAATAATCTCGCAAATTTTCACTTGTTGTTACTAAACTATTAGCTCCTTTTTCTAAAAGCTCGATATGCAGAGTTGAAATGAGTAAACTCTGAGGACGTAATTGTTCCTGCAGTTGGTACAATGCATTCATAATTAAAAAGTTGCGTTTAAATAAATCACGTTCAGGGCTTTTATCGAGTGTTGTTATTGCGCTGCGGTTTGTTAGTTCTGCTGCTAAAGTATGAACTTGCCAAACCTGCTTTGTTAATATTAGCTCAAAAATCTCATCAATCAGTGGGTTAAGCATTGTTTAGGCCCTAGTAGTTGGTGTATCTTCAATAAAGATTACACTGATATAAGTAACGGTTTGAAGGATTAAAATTATGCTGGGCAAGTTTAAATGCCTCTTATTTACTATATGCTGTGTATTAATAGCTCCTGGCTATACCCAAGATACTGATTCGCTATTTGAGCAATTCAAAAACGAAGTGCAGTGGGAGCCTAAATTACAATTAGCAAACACGCTACTCACTAATAAAAACATCTCCAGAAAAGAGCGTGTCGCTGTTTATTCTGCATTGGGTAATAGTGCGTTATCGGCTGATAATTTTAAAGAATCTTTACACTATTTTAAATTACTAGAACAACATACCTCAGATACTTTCTTTCCTGATGAGCACTTTCGTGCAATTAAAATGCAAGGTGTAGTGCTTTTTTATCAAGGCTTATTTCAAAAAGCTATTATTGAATATACCCGCACTCTAGTATTAGCTGAAAAAAATGAACAATTACTCGAACAAGCAAATTTACTAAATAATATTGGCTTGGCTTATTTTAATATGAATAAGCTAGGCGATACCCTAGAGTTTTATTTAAAAGCAAAAGCTATTTACGAAGCACACGGTAGTGAACAAGATCAAACCGATATATTGCTTAATATAGCAGGTGTTTATATACGTTTATCACGCTACGATAGTGCGTTTGGGCTTTATCAAGATGTACTTAAGGTTTATCAGCGATTAGATGATAAAAGCGGTATTGCGCAGGTATATAACAACATGGGTGTTGCTCATATGGAGAGTAACCAATTTGATTTAGCACTACATTACTATCAGTTAGCGCTGCGTTATTATATTTCAGCCAATGATTATAATAAGTTATCTACACAATATACTAATTTAGCAAATACTAATTTAGTATTGAAAAAAGTTGATGAAGCATACGAGCAGGCTAAATTAGGTGAATACTATGCGCTTAAAATAGATAACCATAATTTAGAGCTCAATGCGCTGCATGCGCTGGCTAAAATTCAGTTTGTTAAGGGAGATTTAGAAGAGGCTCAAATAAATTTAGATAGAGCTATTTTACTTGCGCATGAATATGGCAGTGAGCGAATAATTAGGGAGAGCTTAGGCGCTAAAGCACTTCTTGAGGCTAGTAAAGGTGATTATTCAAGCGCTATGGCTCTGCAACAAAAGTATATTAGTGAGCAACGAAAACTTAGAAGTACGGCAATTATCAATGCGTTAGCAGTTCTTCAAAACCAATTTAAAGCAACGCAATTAAACCAAGAAATAGAAAAACTTAAACAAGATCGCCGTGTGCAAAAGCTAAAAATGTCGCAGCGTTCCCAGCTTACTTTATTCTCTTTTTTACTGTTACTTTTAGTTGTTGTAACAGGTATTGCGCTTTATCGTCGTGGTGCAGAAAAACGCGCTAAGCAGCAGTTAACAGAGCAAGTTGCGCAGCGCACTGCCGAGTTACAGGCGATAGCACAAGAGCTAAGGGAAGCCAATGATGTTAAAAGCCAGTTTTTGGCTAATATTAGCCACGAAATCCGCACTCCACTAACGGCTATTTTAGGGCAAACAGATGCTTTAATTAACGAATTATATGAGCCGGAGTCACTTAAAGATGAATTAAGAGTAATTCAGCGCCATAGCGATCATTTAAAAAGCTTAATAAACGACGTACTCGATTTAAGTAAGATTGAAGCCAATAGATTAGAGTTAAATATTTCGTGCTTTGATATTGTAGAGCTTGTAAATGACGTGCACGCAATGTTTATCACCCAAGCAAAAGCAAAAAATCTACACCTTATTTTAGACAATCAAGTAGGTAATGAGTTTTACACTAAGCTCGACTTGATTCGCGTAAAGCAGATTCTGATAAACTTATGTGCAAATGCTATTAAGTTCACTCATTCCGGGCAGATCATTATTGCTTTAAATAAGAGTGAGCAGGGGCTAGTTATTATTGTAAAAGATACCGGTATAGGTATGAGCTCTAAACAGTTAAAGCTTATTTTTGAATGCTTTAGCCAAGCTGATAATAGCATTAGCCGCCGTTTTGGTGGTACGGGCTTAGGCCTTAGCTTATCGCAACAATTGGCCTCTATGATGGGCGGTTATATAAGCGTACAAAGCGAATATAAAAAAGGCAGTCAATTCTCGTTCTTCTTACCCTGTGCAGAAGTAAATAAATCGCAAAGCATGATTGAAACTCAAAGTACTCCTAAGGCAAATAAACAATTAACAGGTCGGGTTGTACTTGCAGAAGATCATCCTGACAATCGTAGGTTAATAAGCCGCTACTTACGCTCAATGGGGCTGGAGGTTATTGCTGTTGAGAATGGTGAGCAAGCGGTAGAGCAGTGCTTACAAGAGTATCCGGATTTAGTTTTACTCGATATTCAAATGCCTGTGATGGATGGGCGTTCTGCTTTTACACTATTAAAAAAATGTGGTTTTGAACGGCCTATTTTTGCTTTAACCGCAAATGCTATGAGCCATGAAGTAGATAGTTATTTAGAGCTTGGATTTACTGGTTACTTAGGTAAACCGATCGACAAAGAGTCATTTTATAAAGCACTTTCTAATCACCTCAATAGCGCAGAGAATCAGCCAATTACAAAGCAAAGTGAAGTTGATATGAGCGATCTCGTGATTAGCTTTAAGCAAAGCTTTGCTTTAGAGAGTGAAACAATTACTCAGCATTTTATAAGCGAGGATTTAGATGCGCTACAAAAAGATAGTCATCGCATATTAGGAGCAGCGCAAATGTTTGGCTTAGATGAAATTGCGCAATCAGCAAAAAGTTTAGATAGAGCACTTATACGTAGAACCCAAAAGAGTAGTGGGGATGACTTTAAAACGTTAGTTACTTCGCTGCAGAGCGTACTAAAAAAGTATAATGATACTAATTCCAATAAATAGCTGATCTATTTTACTTGCTAAAACAACCCATTTCTTTGTTGTAAATTTCGCAAAGGGAACAACCATTTACATCAATTTACGCCTAGAACTGAATTATTTTTTCGGCGTAAAATTTAGATCACATACTTAATGGAATTGGTATGAAAGCTAAACTGTATTTAATCCAGACACAAAAAAAGCGCCTAAGGCGCTTTTTTTATTCAATTAAAACGCGTTTATTGGCGTCTCATCGAATCAAAAAATTCATCATTGGTTTTGCTCATCGATAATTTATCGATTAAGAATTCCATAGCATCAATTTCTGACATGTCATGAACAATTTTACGTAAAATCCAAAGCTTTTGAAGCTCATCTGGTTTTGTTAGTAATTCTTCACGACGAGTACCTGAGCGGTTAAAGTCGATAGCTGGGAATACACGTCTTTCCGCAATTTTACGGTTAAGGTGTAATTCCATATTACCAGTACCTTTAAACTCTTCGTAGATAACTTCATCCATTTTAGAGCCAGTATCGATAAGCGCTGTAGCTATGATTGTTAAGCTACCACCTTCCTCAACGTTACGTGCAGCACCAAAGAAGCGCTTAGGTTTGTGTAATGCATTAGCGTCTACACCACCAGTAAGTACTTTACCTGATGAAGGAATAACGGTGTTATAAGCACGTGCTAAACGAGTGATTGAATCCAATAAGATAACAACATCTTTTTTGTGTTCAACTAGGCGTTTTGCTTTTTCGATAACCATTTCGGCAACTTGTACGTGGCGAGAAGCTGGTTCATCGAACGTTGATGCAATAACCTCACCTTTAACTAGGCGCTGCATCTCTGTTACTTCTTCCGGACGCTCATCAATCAGTAATACCATTAATGTTGCATCTGGATGGTTATGCGTAATTGATTGCGCAATATTTTGAAGTAGCATTGTTTTACCCGCTTTTGGCGGCGCTACTAACAAACCACGTTGGCCGCGGCCAATAGGAGATGCTAAATCAAGTACACGGGCTGTAATATCTTCTTTACTGCCGTTACCACGTTCCATGCGAAAACGTTCGTTAGCGTGTAACGGCGTCAAGTTTTCGAAAAGAATTTTAGTACGAGAGTTTTCAGGTTTATCAAAGTTAACTTCATTTACTTTAAGTAAAGCAAAGTAACGTTCGCCATCTTTCGGTGGACGAATAAGTCCTGAAATTGAATCGCCAGTACGCATGCTGAAACGGCGAATTTGGCTAGGTGAAACATAAATGTCATCTGGGCCAGCTAAGTAAGAGGCTTCTGATGATCTTAAAAAGCCGAAACCATCTTGTAAAATCTCTAATACACCGCCGCCGAAGATATTTTCTCCGCCTTTGGCATGGGATTTAAGAATAGCAAAAATGATATCTTGCTTTCTTAAGCGGGCTACGTTTTCGAGCCCCATGGACTCAGCTAAGTCTACAAGTTCTTTAAT
This sequence comes from Pseudoalteromonas sp. Z1A8, assembly GCF_011378855.1. Classification (GTDB taxonomy): domain Bacteria; phylum Pseudomonadota; class Gammaproteobacteria; order Enterobacterales; family Alteromonadaceae; genus Pseudoalteromonas. The sequence continues at coordinate 113,977 of NZ_WTLB01000006.1, forward strand.
GGACTTGTCTTTTAATTCGCGTAAATGCATATTGGTGGGTTCTTTATTACAGTTGTCATACTCAAAATCGCTTTGATCGTTGAGTGAGGTTTGTTGAATATAACTAAGGATTAGTTGTCTTTATAAACTAGCAGTTCACTGGCAAAGCGTCCAGTCTTTATACAAAATAAATTTAATAAAAGGGCAAAAAGCCCTTTTTTATTGTTCTAGCTTACAGTTAGATGTTGTTTTCTAAAAACTCGATAAGTTGAGTTTTTGAAAGCGCACCTACTTTCGTTGCAGCTACTTGGCCATCTTTGAAAAGAAGTAAAGTAGGGATACCACGAATACCAAATTTTGGCGGTGTGCCAGCATTTTGGTCAATGTTTAATTTAGCAACAGTCACACGGCTGTCGTATTCATCAGCAACTTCGTGAAGAATAGGGGCGATCATTTTACAAGGTCCACACCATTCAGCCCAGAAATCTACTAGTACTGGTTTGTCTGATTGTAATACGTCAGCTTCAAAGCTATCGTCAGTAATTTGGATTATTTTCTCGCTCATTGCGCTCTCCGATTTAGTTAGGCGAAATATTTAGTGCGTATTTAAACACTCTTGTTTCTTATTGCAAGTTTAAACGTTATGCTTAAACGCTATGACTAAGACACATTTAACCGATAAAAAGTTTTCAGACTTTGCTATCGCACCGGAAGTGGTTGCCGGTTTAACCGAGAATGGGTTTGAATATTGCACACCTATTCAAGCAAAATGCCTACCTTTTATTTGTGATGGACGCGATATCGCGGGCCAAGCTCAAACTGGTACAGGCAAAACGTTGGCGTTTTTAACTGCCACGTGCCATCGGTTATTACAATCTAGCAAAGCACCTAGTAAACATCCAAGAGCCCTGATCATGGCCCCTACTCGGGAGCTTGCGATTCAGATACACAAAGATGCTAAAATTTTAGCGCCGCACTGTAATCTTAACTTAGGTTTAGTATATGGTGGCGAAGATTACGAAAAACAACGTGCACAACTAGAAAAAGGCGTTGATATTTTAATTGGTACTACAGGTCGCCTAATAGATCTGTATAAGCAAGGCTGTTACACCCTTAATGAAATTGAGGTAGTCGTGCTTGACGAAGCTGATCGTATGTTCGATTTAGGTTTCATCAAAGATATTCGCTATATGTTCGATCGTATGCCAGATACATCAAAGCGTTTAAACTTATTATTTTCTGCCACATTATCGTATCGCGTACAAGAGTTAGCGTTTGAACACATGACAAACCCAGAGCATGTTCAAATTGAACCTGACGTTAAAACGGGTAAACGTATTCAAGAAGAGCTATTTCATCCTTCGCAAGAAGATAAAATTAAGCTGTTGTTAACCTTAATTGAAGAAGAATGGCCAGAGAAAGCAATCGTGTTTGCAAATACCAAGCACAGTTGTGAAACAGTTTATGCTTGGCTTAAGTCAGACGGTCATCGTGTTGGTATGCTTACTGGTGATGTTAACCAGAAAAAACGCCAAACTATATTAGCGCAGTTTAGCAAAGGCGACTTAGACTTTTTAGTTGCAACCGATGTTGCAGCACGTGGTCTTCACATCCCTGAAGTAAGTCATGTATTTAACTTTGACCTACCTGACGATTGCGAAGATTATGTTCACCGTATTGGTCGTACTGGCCGTGCTGGTGCATCAGGCCACGCAATTAGTTTTGCATGTGAGCAATATGCATATAACCTGCATGAAATTGAAGAATATATAGAGCACAGCATTCCTTTATCGCATTATGATAAAACAGCATTGCTAGATGATTTAACTCAGCCTATTATTCAAAGAAAGCGCAACTATTCAAATGGTCCACGTAATCGCAGTAATAACAGCGGACGTCGCCCAAATAATAGTTACCAAAAAGGACGGTCGTAAGCGACCGTTTGTATAAGTAGTAGTAACTAGAGGTTTTTGAACGGTGGGGCAACTTAAACCGCAAAAAAATGTATACGCAGTTATTGATTTAGGCTCAAATAGCTTTCATATGCTTATAGCCAAATCAATTGCTGGCGGTCTACAAACAATTGGACGTGTTAAACGCAAAGTCCGATTAGCCGCAGGGCTCGATAAAGATAACGTATTGAGCACTGAAGCAATGCAGCGAGGCTGGGAATGCCTTGCCCTTTTTGCTGAGCGTCTACAAGATATCCCAGATAAAAACATCACCATAGTAGCAACCGCTACCTTACGATTGGCAACTAACGCCGAAGTATTCAAAAATCATGCAGAAAAGATTCTTGGCCATAACATTAATGTTATTAGCGGAGAATTAGAAGCGCGCACAATTTATAAAGGTGTTGCTCATACTTCATCTTGTACTGGCAAACAGCTTGTTATTGACATTGGTGGTGCAAGTACCGAAGTTGTAATTGGTAAAGCATTTGATGCCTTACATTACAAAAGCCTCAATATGGGGTGTGTTACCTATCTTGAGCGCTACTTTAAAGATTGCCAATTAAGTCAGCGTAACTTTAACGCAGCCATAAAGGCAGCGCGCCTAGTTATTGATGAAATTTCTCCTGAATATAAAACTGCTGGGTGGCAAATTGCATCAGGCGCTTCTGGTACAGTACAAGCAATTCAAGAAATTATGGTCGCTCAAAATCTTGACGACTTACTCACACTTGAAAAGCTAAACACTATAAAAGAGCAAGCAATTGCATTTAGCACTATTGCAGCGCTAGACCTTCCTGGATTAAGTGAAGACCGTCGACTGGTATTTGTATCAGGACTCGCTATCTTAATCGCACTATTTGAATCTCTTGAAATAGAAAAAATGGGATTGGCGGGTGGAGCACTACGTGAAGGTGTTTTGTATAGTATGGTTCCGGAGTTTCATAATAACGACATTCGTAAACGCACAGTTGATGGGTTTATGAGTCGTTATCACGTTGATCAAAAACAAGCGTGTCGAGTTTCAAGCTTGGCTATGCAGTTAGCGGTAAGTATTGATAAAGATTGGCCAATTGAAAGCTTAAATGGGTTACCACTTTTAAAAGCGGTAGCGCAGCTTCATGAGATTGGATTACTAATAGAGTATAAGCAGTACCATAAACACACCGCTTATATTTTGGAAAATACCGATATGCCTGGTTTTTCACAGTCAGAGCATAAATTAATAGTAGCGGTAGCAGATGCGCATCGTTCAGATTTTCCAAAAGGCTGTTTTAATTCACTCGGCGTAAATAGTCTATTAGCGCAATATATAGTGAGATTACTACGAATAGCAGTCATCTTATCAATGCGCAGACAAGACGATGTACTGCCTAAGTTTGAGTTAACTGCTAAAAATGAAGTGTTAGACCTTAAGTTTGAAAGTAACTGGTTAAAAGATCATCCGTTAATGGCCAGCGAGCTACAACAAGAGTCTAAACAGCAAGGTAAACTTGGGTGGAAGCTCATAGTAAACTAATTAAAAAGGCCCATTAGGGCCTTTTTAGTGTTTAAAGTAACCATTTCGATGTAAATATGTGCGAACAGTACTTTATTTCAAGTTTTCTTCAAAAAAGGGTTGATCTGTTTTCGGATCTCCCTATAATGCGACCCCACTGAGACGGGAAACGC
>NZ_WTLB01000060.1 GCF_011378855.1 Pseudoalteromonas sp. Z1A8
ATGGCTTAAGTTACAAGCCATCCTGGAAGGCTACGATTTAGCAAAATCTCTTGAGCCAGACTTGTGATCAAGAGACAGCTTTTAAAGCGCCTTTTTTATTTTCTTGAATAAAGTGGGTATTAATTACCTCTGGCAATAAACTCAATACGATTACCACTAGGCTCTCTAATCATCATATGTTGCGTTGGGCCTTTTCCTAAGTTTTCTGGTGCAAACTCTATAATAATATTATTTTGCATTTTTAAGTGTGCATGTAGCTCGCTTAACTTTTTGATACTTTCAACACTGAGAGCTAAATGGTGTAAGCCGACATTTTCTGCCCGATTAAACTCTACACGCTTGTCATCATTTTTAACGCGCCACAGTGTAATAGTTATTTTGTTATTAGATAAAAAATAAGCAGGATAGGTTGGGTCATTTCCCAGCACTTTAAAACCAAGTACATCTGTAAAAAACACTTTAGATGAATCTAAATTGGACACTGTTAAACCAAGGTGATCAACACCGCCAACCCAATTTTTAACGTTTTTTGATGTATCAGCAATGGCTGAGGCAGACAAAAGGAGTAAGGGGGAAAGGCTAAGCAATAACGTGTTTTTAAGCATGAGGTCTCTTGTTAATTAAATAAAGTTAACAACAAGACCCATCTAAATACGGTTACCTTACAAAAAAGGTATAAATTTATAAGCTGTTTTTAGCAGCTAAGTAATCGCTGCGTTACTTTTGATTGAGGGTTTTGAAAAACATCTTCAGTCGGGCCGTATTCAACTACTTCGCCTTTATCGAGTACAACCACATAATCACTGATATGACGCACTAGGCTTAAATGATGGGTGATCATGACGTACGTAAGGCCTGTATCGCGCTGCAGCTTAAGTAATAAATTCACTATTTGCGCACGTATAGAAGGGTCTAAAGACGAAACGGCTTCATCGAGCACAATCACCTTAGGATCTAAAATTAATGCGCGAGAAAATGCTACACGTTGTAATTGCCCCACACTAAACATATGCGGGTAGTAGTGTTTATGATCGATTAACAAACCCACCTTTGAGAGCGTTGCATCAATCTTCTCAGTTCGTTCGGCTTCATCAAGCTCAGTATTATATTGCAGGCAATCATCAAGCATTTCGCCAATGGTTAACCCCGGGTTGAGCGATGCAGCAGAGTCTTGAAAAATCATACGAATATGGCGACATTGATTATCGCGTATGCCATTGTCTTCAATAATATTATTTTCGAGCAAAATTTGCCCGCTATCAGCAGTATCAGCTCCTGAAAGTAGTTTTGCTAACGTACTTTTACCTGCACCTGTTTCACCAATTATGGCTATACTTTCGCCTTTACCCACAGAAAATGAAATATTCTTAAGTACTTCAAATTTTTTACGTGAAAAAAGCCCAGCTCGCACATTAAATGTTTTTGATAGCGCTTGTACTTTAAGTAGCGGCTGCATTATTTCATGTCCTTAATTAACGGGAAATGGCAGGCATAACTATGACCATGATGCTTAGTAAGGGTGGGAGTTACCACGCAGGCTTTTTGCGCTTGTGGGCAGCGCGGCCCGAGGCGGCAGCCAATAGGCAAATGTTGCAGGGTAGGGATAGTTCCTTTAAGGGCATAAAAAGGTTCTTTATGCGCTAAACCTTGTTCGTAGTCTGGCAGGCTTTTTAGTAATGCTTGCGTATAAGGGTGGCGAGGCTGTTTAAATATTTCATGAGTTGGACCTGCTTCAACCATTTGCCCGCAATATAAAACATGAATACCATGTGACCAATGTGCAATCTCTTCAAGTTCATGAGAAATCATTAAAATAGACATGTTTTTAAGCTGGTTTAAGCTTTTTAATAACCTAAATACTTGTGCGCGAGTTGTGCTTTCAAGCGCTGTAGTTGGCTCATCAGCTATTAATAACTTAGGCGTGCGAGCAATGGCCATTGCAATCATTACTTTTTGGCATACGCCTTCTGAGAGCTCATGAGGGTAACTGCTTAGTACCGCTTCGTGGTTTTTAATACCCACTTTATGAATAAGTGCTTTTACTCTGTCTTTTCTTTCGCGGTTGCGTTTTAAAAAGAAACCTTTAGTTGCGACCTCTGGGAGTGTTTCGGCAATTTGGTCAAATATTTTAGCGGTTGGATCAAGGCAGCGACTTGGATCTTGATAGATCATCGCTATATCTTGGCTTACTATTTTACGGCGCTTTTCTGGGCTTAAACGCATTAAGTCTACGCCGCGCCAATGTATACGGTCGGCAGTAATATCCCAGCGTTCGTTCAATACACCAATAATCGCTTTTGCTATTAGGCTTTTACCAGAGCCAGACTCGCCTACAAGCGCATGTACTTCGCCTTCTTTTAAGCTAAAACTCACTCTGTCTACTGCTCTAATTACAGTTTCAGAGGTACGTAGTTCAATTGTTAAGTTACGAACATCGAGTAATTGCATTTAATCAGCCTTACGTGCTTTAAGCACTTGTCGCAGGCCATCGCCTACTAAATTAGTAGATAACACAGCTAAAAATAGTAGTACACCAGGCAGCGCTACAGTCCACGGCGCTAAATAAATAAGGCCTAGATTTTCGGCTAATATTGCGCCCCATTCGGTCGTTGGTGGCTGAGCCCCTAATTTTAAAAATCCCAGTGCTGAAATATCTAATATAGCGGTAGAAAGCGCCATCGTGAATATAACCACAATATGCTCATAAATATTAGGGAAAATACCGCGCGATATAATATGCCAATTAGATGCGCCATCGAGTTTAAACGCAGTAATGTAATCTTTACTTAATTCATCAACAATCAGGTTACGCACTGAGTGAATAAACTGCGGCAGTAACGCTAAAATAATGGCCCATACGGTATTCATTAAACCTGGGCCGAGTATGGCGATTATTATTATTGCCAATAACAAAGAAGGAATAGAAAGCGTTATATCAAGCAAATGATTTAAAAAGCTTGAACGCAGCCCTTTACTAATCCCTGCAAAAGTACCCACTAATACACCAAAAATAGTGGTGATTAGGGCGGCTACAACAGAAAGGCCAAACGTATACGTAGCCCCATTCATTAAGCGCGAGAGTACATCACGGCCTAAATCATCGGTACCTAAAAGAAAGCGTACATCGCCCATTTCTCGCCACGATGGTGGAATAAGTAGTGCATCACTGTGTTGTTGATTTACACCATACGGGGCTAAAAAAGGAGCAGTGGCGGCTAATAGTGCAAACGCTATAAATATCCATAAACCAACCAAAGCAGGGTGGTTATTTTTAAACTTTCGCCAAAGTCGCGCGAGTGGCGATTTATTCGACTCTTCAGAAAATAAATTAAACTTTGCCATGAGCCTGATTCCGCGAGAGTGGATCGAATAAAGTGTAAGTAAGTTCAGCTGTAATAGAAGCTAAAATAACAAATAAAGATACCGCCATTAATCCGCCTTGAATTGCAGGAAAGTCACGCTGATAAATACTATCGATTAGCCATCGGCCAATACCCGGCCACGAAAAAATAACTTCGGTAATCATCGCAAGCGTTATTAGCGTACTAAATTGCAAACCAATTTGCTTAATTACCGGCAGTAATGCATTACGCAGTGCATGGTGCATGATAAGTTGACGGCGGTTAAGGCCTTTTGCCCTAGCTGTTTTAATAAAGTTTTGATCCATTACTTTAAGCATCGACTCGCGAGTAAAGCGCACTAATACCGTGGTTGGATACATAGCCAGTACAATAGTCGGAAGTGTTAAGTGGCGCAGCGCATCAATAAAAGCCATGCCTTTATACGGAAAGCCAGCAAGTGCAATATCAATTAAAATAAATCCAGTATTTGCGGGTATTTCGTAAAGTAGTCCCATTCTGCCCGACATAGGAAACCAGCCAAGCTTTAATGAAAAAACCATAATTAACAATAATGCGAGCCAAAATACAGGCATCGAATACCCAACCATAGTGGTCGAGTTTATAAGCTTGTCGGGCCAACGTTTATGATAGCCAGAGCCTAAAATACCCGAAGGTACACCAACAACAACCGATACAATTAAAGCATAAATACTTAGCTCTAAAGTGGCCGGTAGCAAATCAACAATATGGCTAAAGACGCTGTTACCCGAGGCAAACGAAAACCCCCAATCACCCTGAAATATTCGCCCTAAAAAGGCAATGTATTGCATAAAGTAATTGCTGTTGTATAAATATTTGTCTTCAAGCTCACTATGCTGTGCAAAGTTACTGCTCGGTATGCCACTTAAATTACTGAGTGGATCACCGGGAAATAAATACGCTAGCGAAAACGTAAATACACTAAGCATTAGTATCATAAAAAGGAATAAACCAAGGCGGCGTAAAATATAATCTAAGATCATTATTTTTTCCTCGCATTGGCAAGCGAAATAGCGCCAAACGGGCCAAGTGTTATGCCTTCCACATCGGCGCTACTCGCTTGAAAGCGCAGGCCATGAGCAATAGGCAATAACGGCAGCTCTTTAATAATCAAACTTTGTGCATCGTCGTAGTATTTTTTACGTTTGTTTAAATCAGTGGTGTCGAGTGCTTGAGTAAGCAATAAATCAAATTGGGGATTACACCAGTTTGCTGGGTTTTTGCCACTAAAAGTAGCGGTACAACTGAGCAGTGGGCTAAAAAAGTTATCAGGATCGGGTGTATCTGCCGCCCAACCAAGTAACACGCTGTCGTGCCTGTGCTCGCCAATACGCTGAATAAACGTGTTCCACTCATATTCTACAATGCTTACATTAACGCCCACTTTGCGTAAATCACTTTGCATAAGCTCAGCCATTTTACGTGCGTTAGGGTTATAAATACGACTCACAGGCATAGCCCATATTGTCATATCAAAGCCATCAGGTAAGCCTGCTTCAATAAGTAACTTTTTAGCAAGTTCTGGATCAAACGTAGGAATATCTTCTTGTGGCTCAAATGCCCAAGAGGTTGGTGGCAAAATAGATTGTGCGCGAGTACCGTTACCGTAATAAACCGCCTGCATTATTTTATCTACATCTATTGCATGCGCAAGCGCTTGGCGTACGCGTAAATCGTCAAACGGGGCACGTTCTGTATTAAACGCCCAATAACCTATATTTAAGTTTGTTTCTTTTTCGATATTTATATCATCGCGTTGCGCTAAAATACTTAATTGCGCACTACTTGGATGAGCCGTTACATCGCACTCTTTAGTCAGCATTTTGGCTATGCGCGCAGTGCCATTGGGTGTTATGTCGTAAACCAATTGTTCAAGTGCTACATCGTGCTTCCAATAAAGTGGGTTACGGTAAAAGCGTACAAGGTGATCTCGACGATACTCTTTATAAATATACGGGCCTGTGCCAATCGGGTACTGATCAAATAAGTTTTTTTGATTGTTTTTCTTAAGTTTCATGGCGTATTCTTCTGAAAGCACCACAGCAAAGTCGGTAGCCATATTGGCTAAAAAGCTACTTTCAGGATTAAACAATTCAAAACGGACTTGATAGTCAGACACGCGGACAATTTTACGAATAAGTTGATCAATCCCCACACTTTGAAAATACGGGTAATTGGCATCGCCCACAAAGTGATATGGATTGTATACATCGAATAATCGGCTAAAGGTAAATATAACGTCGTCGGCGTTAAAATCCCGCGAGGGGGTAAAATAAGAAGTAGTATGAAACTTTACATCTTTACGCAGGGTAAAGGTAACCGATTTACCATCTTTACTAATTTTCCAGTCGGTTGCCAGCTCACTTTGAAACTCTGCAGTGACAGGGTCAATACTAATTAAGCGGTCGTATAATTGGTTAGCAATTATATCAATAGTTGAACCGGTGGTCGTGACTTGCGGATTAAACGACACAGGGTTGGCTTCAGCGCAGTAAACTAAGCCTTGGTTTTTTTCTTCTATGATTTCTTCTTTGCTATCAAGGCAACCAACTAAAGTGGTGGCAAGCAAAACAAGTAATAATTTATGCACCCGCATAACCTCTGACTATTGTTGATCCAACAAGTTGTATTTTTTAAGATAACCACGTAATTGATGATACGTTAAACCAAGTACTTCTGCAGTTTTCTTTTGATTAAATTGGCTATGTTCGAGCGCTTTATTAATCATGTTTATTTCAAAGTCGTTTGAACGCTCTTTTAAGCTACACGGAAATTGAATATCAAGGGTTATATCTGCGCTTGCTTGAGCAATCGGCTGCGCAACTACAATAGGCTCTGCATTAACTGTTTGAGCCGCTATAGGTGCTTTAATGCGCGCTTTTGGTCTAAATGGGCTATCGAATGGGTCTAAAATAATCTGGTGAACGGGGATATGTTCACTACCGTGGCGATACAAACTTCGTTCAACCACATTTTTAAGTTCGCGAATATTACCAGGCCAATCATAACTAAGCAGTGTTTCTGTTGCGCTTCGGGTAAAACCGCTAAAGAGTTCCCATTCTAAATCGCGCGCCATATTCATCGCAAATTGTTCAGCAAGCAGCATAATATCGTCTTGGCGTTCGCGCAGTGGCGGCAGGGTAATTACATCAAAGGCGAGGCGATCGAGTAAGTCACTTCTAAATTCACCTTGCTCAGCTAAATAAGGAAGATCTTCGTTTGTAGCACACACTAAGCGTGTATCTACTTTTACAGTTTGTTTGCCGCCAACACGCTCAAACTCACCGTATTCTATAACGCGCAGCAGTTTTTCTTGTACCATAGCGGAGGTGTTAGCTAGTTCATCTAAAAACAGTGTGCCGCTATTAGCGCGTTCAAAACGACCTTCGTGGCGTTTACTTGCCCCCGTAAAAGCACCGCTTTCGTGGCCAAATAACTCACTTTCGAGTAGGTTTTCGTTAAGCGCTGCACAGTTAAGCTTTACGTAGTTTTGATCCCAGCGTTTTGATAAAAAGTGTAAGCGTGCTGCTATTAGCTCTTTACCTGTGCCGCGTTCACCAATAATAAGTACCGGTTTATCTAAATTAGCCAGTTGCGATACCTGATCTAATACAGACAGAAAGCTATCTGATTGGCCGAGTAAATTATCCTGTTGGCGATATTGGCTCATATTTCCTAACTCTTGGTCATTTTTACTAACAGTTAGTGTATTTCATAAGTAGGGATAACTAAAGAAATTTGTATATTTAGTTTAACGTAATGAAAATAAAGTGTATTTTAACTTTTAAAAAGTTGGCAAGCATATTGATACTAGTTATAGCAGACTAACTAAGTTTTAATTACAGAGGTAAATGTTATGGGAATTTTTTCACGTTTTGCAGATATTGTTAATTCTAATATCAACGCCATTTTAGATAAAGCAGAAGACCCAGAAAAAATGGTTCGTCTGATTATTCAAGAAATGGAAGATACGCTTGTTGAAGTACGTTCTACATCAGCTAAAACATTAGCTGAGAAAAAAGAAATTGTACGCCGCTTAGATACGCTTAAAGCACAGGTAAGCGATTGGCAAGATAAAGCCGAACTGGCTTTAAGTAAAGACCGCGACGATTTAGCGCGTTCAGCCCTACTTGAAAAGCAAAAGTCGGCAGATGCCGTTGCTTCAGTCGCTAGTGAACTTGAACATGTAGAGTCTCATATTGAGAAACTACAGCAAGAAGTAACGACACTACAAGAAAAGCTAGCAGATGCGAAATCTCGTCAAAAGGCAATTATACTTCGCCAACGTTCGGCTGAGTCGCGCCTTGAAGTGAAAAAGACACTTGATAGCTCAAAAGTAGAAGACGCACTTAATCGCTTTGAACGTTACGAAACTAAAATTGATGGACTAGAATCTCAAATTGAGTCTTACGATTTAGGTAAAAAGACGTTAGCGGACGAAATTGCTAATCTACAAAAAAATGAAAAGATAGATGATGAGCTAGCCGAACTTAAAAAGAAGCTAGCTGATAAATAACTTATAAAGGGGTACTTAAAGTACCCCACTGCTTAAAAGCATCAAAACGGATTGTCAGGAGAGGATTATGTTTGATCCAGAGATACTAGTTGCACCATTTATCTTGTTTATGATTTTTGTTGCACCGCTGTGGTTAATTTTACATTACCGTAGCAAAAAACAAGTAAGCCAAGGTTTAAGTGAACACGAACATCGCCAGTTACTTGAGCTTGCACATAAAGCCGAAAAAATGGCCGACAGAGTCGAAACACTAGAAGCATTGCTTGATCAAGAGTCACCACAATGGAGACGCAAAGTATGAGTGCCAAACGCGAATTATTAAGAGACCCACAACGCGGTAAAATAGCCGGCGTATGTGCGGGATTAAGTGACTACTTTAATATGGAGTTATGGTTAGTTCGCATTATATTTGTTAGTGCGGTACTGCTAACGGGTGGCCCATTATTTGTGGTAGCGTATATTGCAGCTTGGTTCATTTTAGATAAAAAAGAGCCCGTAACAGTGCAAACTAAAAGCTCAACTAAACATGACGATCCGCTAGAAGTAAAATTTAAAGTATGGCAAAAGGGCGAGCCACCGCGCCGCGCATTGCAAGATTTAAAAGAGCGTTTAACGCGTGTAGATACTCGCCTTCAAGATATGGAGCGCCATGTAACTTCAAGCGAGTTTACGGTGAGCCGTGAAATTAACAAACTTTAAAGGATTTAATAGCACCTTATTTGCAGCGTGATAAATTACGGCAAATTAGGTGCAAGACACTTTATGAGCCAATCATTTGCAAAAAAGACCTTTAAAAGTATTAAAGGCAAAGCACAAAAAGCCCTTCATCGCAGTTTAGACCAACACGTAAAGCTTGCCGTAACTGGCCTAAGTGGTAGTGGTAAAACAGCCTTTATTACCGCGCTTGTTAAACACTTAACAACCCAAGCGGACGATAAAAACTTACCTTTTTTTGATGTAATGCGCGAGCACCGCCATGTGGCCACTAAAGTCGTGCCGCAAGAAGCGTTAAAAGTCCCTACGTTTAATTATACGCGCGCGCTAAGTTCATTATTACCCAGCGATGGGATGCCTACGTGGCCTGCATCTACCGAGCGTATCAATACTCTGCGCTTAGCAATAAAGTATCAGAGTAATGCAGGGCTGCGTGGGCACTTTTCGCCGCAATCAACGCTTTATTTAGATATTATTGACTACCCGGGTGAATGGCTTCTTGATTTACCTATGCTTGAACAAAGCTATTCTCAATGGTGCGAGCAGCAATATCCGTTACTAACTCAGCCTTCGCGTGTAAATACATCAAGTGATTTTCTAGCTGCTGTTGAGCAACTTGATTTAAATGCGCCTGTAGATGAAAACGCACTTGCTCATATTGCTCAGCTTTATCAAAGCATGTTAGTCGGGCTTAAAAAAGATACCAAACTTGCCATGTTACAACCCGGGCGCATGCTTATGCCTGGCGACTTACAAGGCGCGCCATTATTATTGTTTTTTCCAGTATCGGGTGAAATAAACAGTGACGATGTTGTTGCGGGTTCTAATTTAGCGCATTTAATTAAGCGCTTTAACGCCTATATAAAAGAAGTTGTAAAACCATTTTATAATGAGCATTTTAGGCACTTTGATCGCCAAATCGTACTTGTCGATGTACTGAGTGCACTAAACGAAGGGCATGAAACCCTACAAGAGCAAAGTAGTGTAATAAACCAATTACTCGCGCACTTTAACTATGGTGAGTCAGGTTTTTTTAAACGTTTATTTAAACCAAACATAGATAAAATATTATTTGCAGCTAATAAGTCAGATCACATAAGTGCAAAACACCATAAAGATTTAGCACTACTGCTTGATTCGCTCGTGCATGAACAGAGTAATCATTTAAAGTTTGATGGTGTGCAAATAGAAACCATGGCTATGTCGTCAATTACAGCCACGCAGCCGCGCCAAATTACCGACAAAGGCCAAACGCTTGATTGCATTTACGGTAAACCATTAAACGAGCCTGATTGGCTTACGTATTTACCGCCGCAGCCTCCCAAGCGGATGCTTAATAAAAGTGAGTGGCCAGCACAGGGATTTGAGTTTTTATCGTTCTCTCCAATGCCGAGCCCCGATAAACAACTAAAACATATTCGATTAGATCATGTCATGCAGTACCTGCTAGGAGACAAATTAACATGAGTGAGTCAAACCAACCATTTCAAGCAGGGCGTCGTATAGATACGCAAAGCATTGAGCAAAACGAACCCGTTTTAGCACCTGCAAAAATTATTCAGCACGGACAAAGTGATTACGAAGAGCTTGAAGATGAAGCATTAGAGCCAGAAATTGATCTGGAGCCTGTGTACAAAAAATCAAAGTGGCAAACGCTTAAAGGCGTGTTTGCTATTAGTTTTATAGTACTGGTGCTTTTAGAGTTTGCGTACTCGTTAGTATTTGCTTTCGAGCAGTCAATTATTTTAGGCAGTGTTTATTTAACAGCAGTTGTAAGTGGCGTGCTACTAATAGGGCGCTTATTGTGGCGAGAGTACCGCATGCTGCGCAGTTTAAAGCGCAACCAATTGCACCGAGTTGAAGCCGACAGGCTTTTAAACAGCGAGCAAGTAGGCGGTGCATTACCTTGGCTCGAAAAGCTCAATAAACACCAAGAGCTTGATAACTTTGAAACCTTTAAAAACCAAGTAGCGATGCATCACAGCGACAAAGAAATCATGACGCTGTACGCCAATAGTTTATTAATAACTCAAGACACCAAAGCTAAAAAGCTTATAAATCGTTTTGCGACCGAATCTGCACTGCTAGTTGCCCTAAGCCCACTAGCGCTGGTTGATATGATGGCCGTGCTTTGGCGAGGTACTAAATTAATAGAGCAAATAGGTAAAATTTACGGCATTGGTTTTGGCTACGCAAGCCGTATAAAGCTATACCGCATGCTAATAAAACAAGTAATGTTTGTAGGTAGTGCTGAGCTTGTATCTGACCTTGCTGCAACTGCATTAAGTGCTGAGCTTTTAGGTAAGCTTTCGGGACGGGCTGCACAGGGCGTAAGCGCCGGTATTTTTACTGCACGTATTGGTTACAAAGCAATGGAGCTTAGCCGCCCATTACCAAGGCTTGAAAACAAACGCAGCTTACTAAAAGGCACTGTGCAAAGCATCGCAGGTAAAATTATGAGCCGCAAAAAGGCGGAGTCAACGCAGTAAGGGTAGTGGCAATATTTGTGTACAAACGTGCGCTGCATGGTTTTTACACAAATAGCCATCTGAGCATCCGGCATGCTTGCTGTTTGTAAGCGCATACGTTTTGATTGTTGAATCGCAAAAACATAATAATCAAAAAATGAGCCTACAATGAGCAAGCATCATATAAACACCCAGTGTATTCACGGACCACAAAAAGCAAACGACCCGCACGGCGCACTTACTTCTCCTTTGTATCAAACCTCTACCTTTCATTTTGAAAATGCCGCACAAGGTGCTGCGCGTTTTGCAGGCGACGAACCTGGCTATATTTATACGCGCTTAGGAAACCCTACAACCACAGAGCTTGAGCAAAAAGTTGCTCAACTAGAGAGCTGTGAAGCAGCTGCTGCAACCGCAACAGGTATGGGGGCTGTATCAGCCTCAGTACTGAGCTTTTTATCGCAGGGGGATCACCTTGTTGCTTCAAGTGCTTTATATGGTTGTACCTTTGCGTTTTTCTCGCATATGTTGCCGCGCTGGGGAATCGAAGTCACTTTTGTTGATATGACCAACGAAGACGAACTACGCGCTGCCATCAAACCTAATTCAAAAATGATATTTGTTGAAACGCCAATTAACCCCACTATGGCGGTTATTGATTTGGCACTGATTGGCGCAGTTGCTAAAGAACACAATTTAATTAGTGTGGTCGACAACACCTTTTTAACGCCGTTACTGCAATCACCCAAAAAATACGGTATCGACATCATAATGCACAGTGCGACCAAGTACTTAAATGGTCATGGTGACGTAGTCGCCGGTATTGTATGTGGATCGCTTGAGCACATAACACACATTAAAATGACCGTACTAAAAGACATTGGTGCAACCATAAGCCCGCACGATGCATGGTTAATTAATCGAGGCCTAAAAACACTCGCCATTAGAATAGAGCGTCATTGTCAAAGCGCACAAACAATAGCCGAATATCTAGAAGCGCATCCACAAGTAAGCACCGTATATTACCCTGGGCTTAAATCGCATCCAGGTTATAAGTTTATTGGTAACCAAATGAAAGCCGCTGGTGGTGTTATTGCATTTGAAATAAAAGGTACGCTGCAAGATGGCGCGCAATTTATTGATAGTATGAAACTTTGTACACTTGCTGTAAGCCTAGGCGACGCTGAAACACTGATCCAGCATCCTGCATCTATGACCCACTCGCCTTATACGCCAGAGGAGCGAGCTGCCGCTGGAATAAGTGATGGGCTGATCAGGCTCTCGGTTGGGCTTGAAGATGTTAACGACATTATTAGTGATTTAGACCAAGCTTTTACTCGAATTGGCTAGGTGTATTTAATTGTGTACATATAAAAACAAGCTGTGGGCCTTTATTTAAAGGCCTGTATTTTTAATGTTCCACGGGTGTAATTTTAACTTTACGATTGGGGTGATCGCGCCAAATACTGATATTAGCTTATCTATTAAACTTTTCTTCACTTTTGCATAGTATGGGGTCATTCGATATTCAATAGATTTGAGTATCACACTGACACCGATTTAGGGCGCACACCCAAGAAGGTACTTATGGCTAAAGCAAGTAAATACACATCCAAAACACCAGACGAAAATGGTGTTATACACTGGAGTGATGAAGAAAATAAGATTTGGTCTGAGCTTGTAGCGCGCCAACTTGCGTGCATAGAAGGCAAAGCCTGCAATGAGTACATGCAAGGGTTAAAAAAGATTAACCTGCCGCACGATCGTATTCCGCAGTTAAGCGAATTAAACGAAGTGTTACTAGCCACTACCGGTTGGCAAGTAGCGCCAGTACCTGCACTTATCGACTTTGATGAGTTTTTTAGATTACTGGCAAACAAGCAGTTTCCGGTAGCTACATTTATTCGTAGCCGCGAAGAATTTGACTACCTACAAGAGCCAGATATTTTTCATGAAATATTTGGCCATTGCGCAATGCTAACTAATCCTGACTTTGCCGAGTTTACGCATAAGTACGGGCAATTAGGTTACGCAGCGCAGAAAAAAGACCGTGTATACCTTGCACGTATATACTGGTTTACGGTTGAATTTGGTTTAATGCAAACCGAAGATGGTCTGCGTATTTACGGCGGCGGTATTTTATCAAGCCCAGGTGAAACCCAGTACGTATACTCAAATACGCCAGAAATTAGCCCAATGAATGTGCTTGATGTACTGCGTACGCCGTACCGTATTGATATTATGCAACCACAGTACTACACCATAAATTCGATTCATGATCTGTTTGATATATCGCAAATGGATATTATGACTTTGGTTGAGCGAGCTAAAGAGCTTGGCTTGCACGACCCAAAATTTCCACCAAAAGAAAAATTAGCCAGTTAAACATTAATGCTAAAAAAGCTAAAAGTAAGGATTTAGAATGTCTTCATTAAGTGCACAAAAATGCGAAGCCTGTCATGTAGATGCGCCAAAAGTATCTGACGAAGAGTTAGCGCAATTAATTACTAAAATCCCAGACTGGGTACCAGAAGTACGCGACGGCATTATGCAGCTTGAGCGTGTTTATAAATTTAAAAACTTTAAACAGGCTATCGCGTTTACTAACAAAGTAGGCGACATGGCAGAAGACGAAGGCCATCACCCAGGTTTATTAACCGAGTGGGGCAAAGTAACCGTTACATGGTGGAGCCATTCAATTAAAGGCCTACATAAAAACGACTTTATTTGCGCAGCTAAAACAGACGACGTATTTAACGCGCTGTAAACTTTTTAAAGATTTAACCTTCGCAACAAAAAGCCCGCTAAAGTTATTTAGCGGATTTTTTTTATATACCGTAGTCACTGGCAATTATAGAAATTGAATGAACCTTTAGCTGCTTATCTGAAAACTTACTTTTAAGCATGTCGATGGTTTTTTCTTGTTGCCTACAAGGCGGGCAGGGGCCTATAGCTTCATCTATTGAGGTGTAAAACAACGTATACTTTTGCTGGGTAAAGTCGGGCAATGTTGTTAATAGCTGCTCTAAATTACTTTTAATTAAATCAGAATCAGGATGGCTTTGTTTATTTTTTAAAATGGATAAAATATTTGGTAAATATTTATCAGAGTAATGCATCAACTCGCCTTTGCTGTTAAATAAAAACATTTGCGGTGCGGTATTATTAATGGGCGATTTAACCATTTGGTAATGAGAGAAACTGTACTGCTCAGCGTATGTATTTCCGCCGTATATAAGTAGTGTAGCTAGTAGTAATTTGTACATGTTTATCCTTAAGTTAAGTGATTCCACGAGTTGTTAAGTGTTTTTTTAATCTCTATAGCAATAATACATATAACCGCTAACAAAATGACTAAATGCACTATCAGTATAATATTTAGGTCAAAAACGGATTGTTGAAATAAAAAAGTTTGTAGTTTTTCATGTTGGGTGAAAAATAGTGCAACAATAACTATGTGGGCTATCACAAATGCAGTGAAAAAGAGCTTTAAAAATAAATAGCATATTTGGTAGCTGCGAGCGCCCATAGCACGTCTTAACGCAAGCTCTGTGGATGATTTAGCCGTAAGTTGTTTAATACTACTGTAGTTGTATAAAAACGCAGAGAGTAGAAGAATTGAGGAGCACACAACGGTAATTATAAGTAATGCATTTCTAGGGGCTTGCTCATTTTTTACTAAAGACGAAAGGGGGGTAAGTGATAAATCGTTAAAGTTTACACTTAATGCCTTTACTGCCGTTTGGAGTTCACTTTCAACTTGTGTGATGGGCGCATAAGTTTTAATTATAATTGCTTCAAAACCTGTCAGGGCGCTTATTACACTGTACACAGTGGGCTGAACCGGTGTATCGGCTCCTTCATTATAAATATCATTAACAACGCCAACTACTTTATGTTTTACTTTTCCAGTATCAAATTGGGCTAATAAATAAGCTTGGCTTAGTTCTGTGCCTGCAAAGTATTGATCCCATAAAGCGCTGTTAACGACAATGTTTTGGTAATGTTGCCATTGCACGCTTTGCCCAGAGATAAGCTTAGCGCCAATAGTTTTAAAGTAATGCGGGCTCACTCTGTGGCTTGCGGTACTGGCGCTTTTACCCGAACTGATAGCTTGTCCGGTAACGGTGTACCATGCACTAAACCCACTGCGCTCTGATAGTGGTGGGGCAGAGCTAAGTGATACTTCTTCAATAATGGGCAGTGAATTTAATTGCTGAATTAATTGTTGAGCAGAGTTATTTGCATTAAAGGCCTCGCTAGGTGATTGTGGAAAACTAAAGCTGGCAATTAGAATATTATTTGCATTAAAACCCATACTTTTATTATTTAAATTAATCTGGCTGTAAATAACCAAACTACTAATGTAAACACTTGTAATAGCAAGGCTAGTAAGTAATGAAAGTAATGAGAATACTTGTACTTTTTCGCTTGTTGTCGCACTTTGGCCGCGTCCAATACTGCTATGTACCCACCTTCGTTGAAAATAACTAAGCGCCGATAAAAAAGTAATAATAACAATGTAAAATACCGCCAGCGTAAATAATGAAAAAGAGCTGTTTAGCTGGTTCAGGCTTGGTAATAAAATTGCGCTGATGCGGTCGCTCAGTGGATACAAAACGCACATTACAATAATAAGTAGTAGGCTTGTGAGTACGATATCAATAATTTGCTGCACAAAAATGTGTGTGTTATTGGCTCCGCATAATTTGCGTATAGTTTCTTCTTGTTGCTTTTTAATTGACTCTGCACAGTAAAATGCACAAAAGGCAATAAAGCTAAATAAGAGCAAAATATAATAAAGTAACTGCAATAAGTTTAGGCGCTTTATTATTTTATTAAAGTGAGTTGGGTTGACACCAATACCATCATTAAACTTAAGTTCGGTATTATCAAAGATAAACATTTCGTTTTGTAAGTGCTTATTTAGCAAGCTTAAAAAGAGTGTTTTATTTTTAACGTGCCCTAAAATATACGTAAATGTATCTGGGGTCAGGCTACTTTCTTGAGGCAAAATACGTTTAAGTTGCGAGTAAGGAATAACAAGTTTAGGTTCATAAGCACGTTTAAAGCTTTTAAACTCTTTTGGCATTACAGCGACAATGTTTATGCTTTTATTATTAACAACAAGCTGTTTGCCAATAATATCAGTGACACCTTTAAAATGAGTATGCCAAAACGAATAGCTAATGGCGGCACTTAGTGCGCTGCCTTGTTTTGGGAAATCTAATTGTTCAAAGCTGCCTAAGGCAGGAATGATACCTAATTGTTTATACCCCCCCGATATAAAGCTTACCTTAACAGACTCATTATCATGATTAACCGAAAGCTTTAATGATAAATCAATAGAACGCTCAAAAACGCCAACTAAATCTTGGTGCAATACGGTTATTTCATCAAAAATGTACTCATCAACGGGCAAGTCATTTTGAGTGTCACTTAAATAAACTTGTTTAATCTTTTGGATGTTATTTATTGCCGTGTAATCGGCTGATAAAAACTGACTATGAATGTTACTTATATTTAAAATTAAACATAAAGGAATACTCAGCAACAAACAGCTAAGCCATAATTTAGTATTTTGCTTAGCATATTTTAGCCAGTTTAAGGTCAGATCAGTAATTAAGTTCAGCATCAAAAACCTTGCGCACTAAGCTGTCCATCTTGAATATACAAACGCGTTTTTGCTGTTTTAGCATGGTTTTCATCATGTGTTATTAAGCAAATTGTTTTGCCTTCGTCGTTTAGCTTATTGAGTAACTGATATATTTGTTCGCTATTGCTCGAATCTAAATTACCCGTTGGCTCATCGGCTAAAATAACAGATGGTTCATTTATTAACGCTCTAGCAATAGCAACTCTTTGTTGTTGCCCGCCTGACAATTGGCTTGGCTTTCTATCAATAAATTCAAGCATATTTACTTTATTAAGCGCAGCTTCTACTTTTTTTTGATAATCCTTTCTTAACACCGATTTGTTGTAACTGAGTGGCAAAGCCACGTTATCAAATACGCTTAAATGATTTAATAAATTAAAGTTTTGAAATATAAAACCAAGTTCTCTGTTTTTAATGGATGAAATAGCATCGGGTGTTAAGTCTGCTGTGTTAGTGCCTAAAATAGTGTATTGCCCTTGGCTAGGTAAGTTTAGTAAGCCTAAAATAGAAAGTAAGGTACTTTTACCACTGCCAGAAGTACCGGTTATTGCAATGTAGTCACCACTGTTTATTTTAAAGTTTATAGCTTTAAGTGTATTGACGTTGGTATTAGGATATTGATAAAAAACATTATTAAACTCTATCAGCGAATAACTCATTTAAAAGCGCCTATTAAATCAAAGTTATTTTTAGTGGCATAATCAGCAGGCAGTAATAATACATAATTACTTTTTAGCGTTTCATTAAAGCTCAAGGTGTCTTGCTCAGTCGTTTTATAATTTATATTGGTAAGAATAGCTTTACTCGATGGTGTTATTTCGTAGACCTTCCATTTGCTGTAGTTATCAAAATCATTCGGTTTTTTAATATTTTGAACTACTAAAGATTGCTCCAAATAAATATGGGCTTCTATTGCTTGGCTGCTTCTAAGCCATGATGGTGGGGGAGTGTCTAATACTAAAAATACATTAATAGCGCCATTTCTTATTACTGTATCTATATAATCAACCTTAGCTGCAATTGTGCCACTGGGTGTAACTATGTCTGCTTTTTGGCCTATTCGTAACTGATTAGATGAATACTGAGGGACTTTTATTTTAGCCAGTAAGTTGTCGGTCTCTATTAACTCAAACAGTGATTGCCCTTGAGTAACCGCTTGACCTAATTTAGCTAAGTTTTGACTTACGGTACCGTCAAAGTTTGCTGTGAGTGTTAGTTGCTCTTGACGCCTTTGTAAATAGCTAAGTTTGTTTTTTGCGATGTTTACTTTGTTATCAAGCGCAATTAATTGCTGATCAAATGCCTCTTTAAATAGACTCAGTTCACCATTTTTGGCATTAACTTCAAGTTCACTTTGCTTGTAAAGCATTTCGCTTTGTTTAAAGCGAATTGCAGAAATAATACCTTGTTCCATTAAAACTTTATTAGCATTTAATTCAAGTGCTTGCTGCTGCAATGCCATTTTAGCTTTTGATAAGTCGACTTTAATTTGCGAGAGCTTAATTGCTAAATTACTTTTATCAATAGCTACTTGGGATTCTAAATTAAGCTGCTCATAACTCGCATTATGTATATCTTGCTCCAATTCGTAGTTAGTCAGCTTTGCTAATACTTGGCCTTTTTTTATAGCTTGCCCTTCACGAATTGTAAGTGTGTTGATATTGCCTTTTAGCGGCGCAGACAAAAGTTCTCTTTGTGTAGGCTCTATTGTACCAATCCCTTTTAATACGTTGGGTAATGATACTTGAGAGACTAATATTGGCTTTAAATAACGCTCAGGAATATCATCAGAGAACAGCACTACTTTAATTAAATAGCCCAAAACCAATAACAGCAATAAAGCCGCAATAGCGATAGGATATCTACTTTTTTGTTTAACGATTAAATACTCTTCCATTAGTACAACCTACTTGTGCTTTTGTTATTTAAAATGTGGTAAACACTGTTTTAGTTAGGGTTTTTACTTTCTTTAAGTAAAGGGTGTGAGGGTAAGCTAGCTGAGTAATATTTTTTAGCTGGCAGCTAACGGTTTGATTTATCACCAACTCCGTTCCTAAAACACATTCAGTTATATCACCACTAAGTTAACTATGTAAATTTTATTTTAATGGGGTTTAGTGAAACGAAACCCAACGAACCTCTAATGACCTTACTTACCTCGGTGCTTATTTTACCACCAATATTTTTTTGGCCTAGATTAAAAGATTCCTTTTTTCTTTATACGTTTGTATTTTTAGTGATATTTTAGAGCTAATAACTAGCTTCAGAGTAAAAGTTAATGGAAAAGGCGATCAAGGATGACAAGATTTCTGACTTTAGAGATCTAGTAAATTCCAATTCAAGTTTTGTTTATAAGACTTATCACAACAAAAATGGCAAAAATCAATGGAATATAATTTGCTCTTGTATGGATTGGATCACTGTATCGATTAGGTATTTAGAACATCCTCCAGGATTAGAGGAAAATATTGATGTGCGTGTAATGCAGATGTTTTCTTTAATTTCTGCGATAGATCTCGTTTCAGAAGCAATAACCCAACTACACCGGGTGTTTATAAACCCAAAGACGCTACCTTTCTCCGGTGAAAAAGAGTGTTTTAAAAATCGTTTATTTGACGAGGATGATAACAGTTATTTCAAATCTATAAGAGCCTCATTTGGTGCGCATCCTGTAAACTTAAATCATACAAATAGTAAAAGGTTCGCTAGTTGGCCTTACGAGAACCACATGGAGAATAGTGAGCTTACTGTTAACTTATATAGCAATAAAGTGGGTGAGAGTGATTTAGTTATGGTTCTTAACTCTAACGAACTATTTTGTTTCCTTCTTGAGAGATACAACTATCTGGATGTTTTATCTCAAGCAATAACAAAATTATTTAACGATTTTAAGCTGATTTTAACTAAGCAGCCTATAGAAACTAAAGCATCCTATTTAGAGCAGTTATATATTTTAAAAAATGAGTCTGAGATAAGATTAAACAATGATTATTATAATGATGTTATTGATAATTTAATTATGGTTTACGAAGCCGAGCCTTTAAAGCCAGATCTTGAAATTAAAGCTGCTAATTACAGAAGGTCGCTAGAGCTATTAATTGATGAAATAAAAATAAACCTCCAATCGATGAATATTATAGATTTAGATAATGACGGACTTCTTGAGCCTAAATCAGATTTAAGTCGAAAGCTAAGTTATGAGTTAGGGAAGTTTTATAGTTGGTTGAATGGGGACCGCTACGATCCATTAGCTAATCATTACCTAAAAAGATTTAATGAAGAAACAGACTACATATATGACTTCAAGATAGAAGATCCAGTTAATACGTTATTCATTAAGACAAAAATAATGCTGCTTGATTGAGAGTTTATTGCCATAAACAAAAAAGCCCTAAACCAAAGGCTTAGAGCTTTTCTATATACAATTAAAGTTTAGCTAAAACACTTAACTTCAAAGTATCGTTGGGTTTCGTTTCACTCAACCCAACCTTGTATCTCTTCTTGATGAGTGTTTAGCTAGCACTTGTCACATCGGGAAGACAGTGAGCTCGTACCCA
>NZ_WTLB01000061.1 GCF_011378855.1 Pseudoalteromonas sp. Z1A8
GTAATAAAAAACCAAGAAGCGTTTAAGCTCCAAGAAAGTTAAATACGACCTTGAAGCTTAAAATGAGAGATGGTATCTACAAGTTAAAGCGCGAGGTAAGCTCCCGCCTACAATATTGATTACATTACCACTTGTTTAAACCGTGCGAACGTTCGCATGCTTTCATCTGCAATCATTACCTCATAATCGGGGTTTTGAGCGATTAGCTCATATTGCCCGTTTGGTAATTTATTAATTTTTCGCAGTAAATACTGCCCGTCACCGCCTATATCATCTCGCTCTATTGCGACTACTTGGCCGCGTAGCGATCCGGCTTTATCGGAGGTTATAAGCTCAAGTAGCAGTAAATCACCATCAAGTATTGGGTGTTTACCGCCGTTCATAGAGTTGCCCGAAGCTCGTGCTAAAAAATGCACGTTTGGATCAAGCTTACCTGCACCAAATGGCGCGTCCATCAACTCCATATCTCTTTCATCCCCAGTTTTAAAATGTCCGCAGGCAATTTTAATATTAGGGAAGTACGGCAACTTGATTACTTCATTTACAGTTTTTAATTGGGTTGTAAATAGTTCCTCATCATTACTAATTTGTGTAGGAGCGATATTCACGGGGGTGTTATCAACTGGCTCTTCAAATTGCAGTAATGCTTTAAAGTGGTGGTTCTGGAGCTTAAAACCTATTTTTTTATAATAATCTTTACCGTCTTGAATATATTGCTGCTTGATTTCGGCAAGTGCGTTTTCATCTAGCTTTTCCCAGAGTACTGAGTCAAACGAAATAATATTGAGATCTTTTGCATGATAAATAAAACGTTTACGCTCGAACTTTTCAAACGGGTTTGCTAATAAACTACGAGTTAAATAAGCAGTATCGTTCAAGCGTTCTTTATCATTAAGCGGGTTTTTGTCTTTTTCTGCTTGGCCGAACTCTTGTTGTAACTGCTTGTAAAAGCTTTGATATCGCAACACAAGTTTTGAAAGCTCGGCTTCGCCTTGCGCATTACACTCACTTATAAACGCAAGTAAGAAAGCAATTTTATACGAAAAAGAATAATCTCGACTTTGTAAAAACTCAAAAAAATCATCTCGCCTTGAATCTTCTGTACGCTCTTTAATATTTTTATCTATTTTGATTTTCTTTAATTGTGATTCACTAAAATAGTTTAATGTGTGTTTACCAAATGGGTGTGTTTTTGCTGGGGTAATATCTCCTTTTTTAACCCAACTTTTTACCGTACCTGTTGAAATAAATAATTCACGAGCAAGCTGCTCTTCATTTAATAAACCGCCGAATTCATGTTCAAAAGTAAATATGTTTATTTTTTCAATACGACGTTCACCTTCGTATAAACGATCTAATTCAATCGCTTCGTTTTCGGATGTTGGTACTTCTTTTTTTATTATATTTTCAAATGGCTTGTAAGTAGAAAAGTTAAATAAGCCATGTACTGACATTGGCTGCAATGCTGCGCCATAGCTGTCTACAACATCGATTACAATAAGCGCTTCTTTGTCTTTATGATTACGTGTTCCACGCCCTAACTGCTGGGTATAAAGCACTTTAGACATTGTGGGTCTTGCCATAACTAAAATTTCAGTTTGTGGTGCATCCCACCCTTCGTTTAATAGGTCGCAAGCACATAAAAAGCGTATGTTTCCTTTTTGATATTCTTCAAGCCCTTTGCGGTCTGAACCATGTACTGCTTGCGCGGTAATTCCGTGTTTATTAAATAACTGCGCCATTCTTTGGGCATGTTTTATATCTGTACAAAATACAACACCTTGCTTTAATAATTGCCCCTCAATTAAAGGTTCTGCAAAATATTTATTGATCAAATCTACAATTAATTGATCGCGCGAGGGTATAAGTACGGTTTTATTTAAATCAGCCTTTACATAATCTTTACCGTTAAAGCGCACTTGCGATAAGTCTATATTTGACTCAAGTCGGTAAGCTCTTATTTGCGGAGCAAGTCCTTTTTTAATTGCTTGTTCTAAAGTTAAATCAA
Organism: Pseudoalteromonas sp. Z1A8; assembly: GCF_011378855.1. Taxonomy (GTDB): domain Bacteria; phylum Pseudomonadota; class Gammaproteobacteria; order Enterobacterales; family Alteromonadaceae; genus Pseudoalteromonas. The sequence goes on from NZ_WTLB01000061.1 coordinate 2,009, forward strand.
CTTTATAGCGACCAAATATGTCTTGCAGCTTTTTATCATCGGCTCTTTCGTCAGTCGCAGTGAGCCCTAATAACGTTTTAGGTTTAAAGTATTCAATTACTTTTCTTAATCCTGTTGCAACTGCATGGTGAGCTTCATCTATCAGAATATAATCAAAAGATTGTGATTGCATGGTGCTGTAATGGCGCATCATATAAGCACTGGTTTGCACTACAACATCAAGCGTTGAGTCTGTTAATAACTCACCCACTTTTAATAAGGGATGTCTTAAATTTAATCGCTCTTTTAATTGCTTTTTTAAAGCTGTGCTAGGTACTACTGCCAATGCTTTTTTGCATATACCCGCATCTATTTGATTTTTTAAATCTTCTATAAATACTTCTGTTTTACCTGTACCAGTGGGTAGGACAACTAAAAAGGTGCTTTTACCTTTTATGCGTTGATTTGAAATACTATTTACAGCTTGATCTTGATGTTCTAAAAGCTGAAATGATAAATCACGCTGTGCTAAGTATTTAGGTGCGGCACTAAAGTTTTTAGGATCACCAAAATAATCACGCATTTGATCACTAAACTTGTAATGGTCGCTCATACCTCTGCTTGACCATCGAAAAACTAAATAACTATCGTAAACTAATGAGTTTTGCTTAAATAATTGCGAACGATATTTTTTTAGACCAATTATAAGCGGGTGATGATAACGCTCTCCGTTAAGCTCTATAGCTATATTACTTTGGTTTTTAACATCGTTACTTCTTGTTAGAACAAAGTCTATATAGCGAATGTGCCCTGCACTATCAATGTATTTACTTTCAGCTTCAAGTGCGTGTAAATATTGAGCGCCAAAGACCTCTTCAAATAAGCAGGTAAAATTATATTCAGGTGGTGTTGGATCAGTGTGGGTTTCGTTGCGATCAGCTCCAAATTTTTTTATTTTATCTGATTGTTGTTCTTCTGAGCCAAGAAAAACATCAAGATCGTTTTTAAATTGCGTTTGCGTCTCAATTGATAAGGAAGTATATGAATCATAAACAAAACGATATAAACCTTGGTACTTATGCATCAGTTGATTTTGATAACTAGTGTAATCAACGTACTGATAATTGGGTAACTCTAGTTGAAAAAGAGTTGTATCAATAAATACAGCAGGACTATCATTTTTTGTATACAGCCGACCTACTGTGTTTTGGTCATGCAGCTTATAACCATACTCCAAAAGCACTTGGTCACAATATTCAAACTGATTTCTAATACTCATATTCATTACAGTTATTAGCCTTTACTGATAGCGCGTTGCATTAACGCATTTAACCACACTTCACTTTCGCGCTCTGGCCGTTGATCCACTGTTTGCCATTGTTTTGTTATTTTAAGCTCGGTGTGTTGATCAATTAATGCAGTTAAAGCAGTTTCGTTTAAGTCGGTAAATTCACGACCGTTGTGCACACGCTCTGTATTGCCATATTTGAACGAAACATACAAAACGCCATTCGGTTTAAGCGCATTTTGTAGGTTTAAAAACACCTGTGGTAACTCAGCTTTTGGAACGTGTAATAAACTAGCGCAGCACCAAATACCATCGTATTGGTTTACACAATTTAGATCTTGGAATGTTTTAACCGCTACAGGTTGTTGTAAGTAACTACTTGCTAACTCTGCCAGCTCTGGGCTTGCATCAAACGCACTCACAGTAAAACCCTGTGCTTTGAAAAATGCGGCATCGCGTGCACTGCCACAACCGGCATCTAAAATACTACCGTGTTGTGTAACATGCGGTAAAAACTCAGCGTAAAGCGCCGACATATCAACGTTAAGTGTTGAGTCGCTAAAGGCTTTTGCATTTTGCTTGTAATAAGTAAGTGTGGTGTTTGACACGAGACTCACCGCTCCTTGGCTAATCGTTTAACAGCTAAGATACTGTTAATACTGCATTCATTATTTGTTTAATCTACAGGAACAAGCGCATTAAATATAGGTTTAATAAGTAGAAATTTTTAAATTAATACGCCGTTGTTATTAAGTGCTTGTGTTGAGCACTGAGCGCGATATAAATCACGCTAAACGTTTTTTGTTTACTTCTTTCTCAACCAAAAAAGACTCGCGGGAACCGAAATCCACGCTTGCTTACCTAACGAATCAAGATAAACACCTACCTCTTCTTTACTGCCTGGGCTAAAATATGGCGGCTGTTGTACTTTTAATTTTTCTTGCCCTGTAAGTATTTTGCTAAAGTGTTTATTTTGCTGCTGGAGCTTTTTTTTGTAATCGTTAGCTGGTTTTGAATCGCCATGTTTTACAAAAGCACTTAGCGCACGGCTTGCTGTTGCGTGTAGCTCTTCACTGTCGGACTTAACCAATAGAGCGTCTAACTTGTCCCATTCTTTATTAATTATTAGGCAATTCATTAATAAAAAGCGATTACCTTGATTATCGTTTGGGTTTAGCTTTAGTAACTCTTCGAGTTCTGACTGCGCTTTTTGGGTATAGCCGTGCAGTGCGTGTATTTTTGCTCGATGCGCGCGAAGCATCATATAGGGGCGGGTTTCGTGCAAGCCCCAAAAGTGCCCTGTGTTGTCTTTAATAAATTGCTTTGTAATGTGCCCTTCCATCATTTCTAAAAGCATCTGCATTGGCTCAAGTGCTTTTAGTTCTGTGTCGGCAAGAACCAGTTCAAGTAGTTCATCAAGCTCATCTAATTCATTTGATTCTTCGTCTAAAAAGCTGTTGTTAAATTGTGCCTCATCTTCATCGCTTAAAGTTAGGTCGTTACTAAAGCGAAGCTCAAAAATAGCGTCGGCCATGTAATAAACATAATTACGTTTGTATTCTTGAGCATTGTATTGGGCAAATTCACCAAATACTTTTGCCGCTGCTTTTTCGCTAGTAAAAGCTTTTAAAACGCCACTTAGGCTATCAACAGCCTGTTTTTGTAGTGCATTAAGTGCACGTTTATTTATGTGTTTAAGCGCCTGTAAAACCCCTTTACAGTAACTTGGTAGGGGCATATTCGGCTTTAGCGAATCCCGGTAGTCTTGCTTGGATAGGCTGCATTTTGCTGGCATTTTTAATTCGTTTTGAATTACTTTATCCATGCTTTGGTTATACAGTGCCATTAAGCTTTCGAGATATTTTAGCTCGCTCTCTTTTTGAAGGTTAATATCTCCAAATAAATCAGGCTGCCATTCACTCGGGGTGAGCATTAGGGGTAATGCGCCTAACCCCATTAAATAACCTTGTATAAAATAGTAATTTGGTTTTTTAGTACTTAATTCACTGAGTTTTATAACATTGTTGCGTATTTTAGTTGGCGACATAATGTGACCTGCTATGTATAAATTTATTATTAGTGTACTCATAGATAAGGTTACCAACAATATGACTATTAAATTCACACAATAAATACAATTTTAGATTAGGTGACCAATAACTATACCTAGGTTACTTTATCCTCAAGTACATTTTAACGAGCTATTTACATATTCACACAAACCCGCACCGCTAAAACATAAAAGCTGGTTTATACTGTTGTAATAATAAACAAAAATAAATAAACCTGAGGCGCAATGAATAAAATAATAACCATATTTTTATGTGTGCTGTTTACCGCTCAAATAAATGCATTTGCTTGTGACAGGACCTTTAGCGTTGCCTCGCACGATGCCTTTTGGCCGCCGTATGTAATGGGCATGAGTAATGTATTTAAAGGTACTGAAGTTGATGCGCTTAACCTAATTTTTAAAGACTCTCCTTTTTGCTTTAAAGTAGAGCTACTTCCTAATTCTAAACGCGCTTTTACTGAAGTTAGACATGGCCGAATAGATTTGGGTTGGGCTGGTAGCTATACCGAAAAACGTGCTAAATACGCTCACTATACTGTTAGCTATCGTACTGAGGTTATGCGTTTATACGAAAACAAAAACAATACGCATGTAGTTAAAAGTTTGGCTGATATTTTTAATCAAGGTTTAACCATAGGCGCTAACTTTGGAAGTTACTACGGCGAAGAGTTTGAGCAATATAAAACAACGCATAAAAAACAAATTGAATACACCAGTGCAACCAGTAAACGCTTTAAAATGCTTAATAAACAACGTATTGATTTTGCTATTGAAGACGAGTTAGTGGGTGCTTATTTTGCAAAAAAAAACTCGAGCATAAAATTAGTCACCAACATTGAGTATGTAAATAAAGACGATATTTATTTAATGTTTAGCAAAAAAACGGTGTCGATTAATGAACTTAAAATAATTAATAAGCACATAAAAAATAACGAAGCAGCGCTCAAAGCAATTTTCGAATAGCAGTTATTGGAGCGAGATGAACGCTTTATTATTGGCATTATTTACTTAACCAATGCAGTGTTTTTTGCTTGTTTTTATTAGCGCAAACGCTTGGTTATAAATTAGCTACCTTTTATCTTTCATTCGTTGTGGCTGATCTGTATAATTCGCCAGCTAATTTACCCTATTGTCTGGTTCTTGTTTGTGGCGTTTTGCTGCAGCGTACTCCTGTCAGTACTAATCTAGGATTACCCTTTTTGATCTCCACCGCAAATATTACGATGCAGTTTGGCGCAGAGCCGTTGTTTGAAAACATTTCAGCTAAATTTGGTAACGGTAACCGTTACGGTTTAATTGGCGCTAACGGCTGCGGCAAGTCGACTTTCATGAAAATTTTAAGCGGTGCGCTTGTTCCAAGTGCGGGTAATGTATCTATTACTCCAGGGTTAAAAGTAGGTAACCTAAGCCAAGACCAGTTTGCTTTTGAAGAGTTTAGCGTAGTTGATGCCGTAATTATGGGCGACGTAGAGCTTTGGAAAGTAAAACAAGAACGCGAACGTATTTACTCTTTGCCAGAAATGAGCGAAGACGACGGTATGAAAGTAGCCGATCTTGAAAGCGTATTTGCTGAAATGGACGGTTACACAGCAGAAAGCCGCGCAGAAGAAATTTTGCTTGAAGCGGGTATCGATAAAGAATTTCATTACGGATTAATGGCAAACGTAGCACCAGGTTGGAAACTACGCGTACTTTTAGCACAGGCGTTGTTTGCAAACCCTGACATATTGCTACTCGATGAGCCTACCAATAACTTGGATATTCATACAATTACGTGGCTTGCTAACGAGCTAAATAAACGTAGATGTACGATGATAATTATTTCGCATGACCGTCACTTTTTAAATTCGGTATGTACGCATATGGCCGACATTGATTACGGCGAGCTGCGTATTTACCCTGGTAACTATGAGAAATTTTTAGACGCTGCGGGCCTACAACGCGAGCAACTTTTAGCTGAAAACGCTAAAAAGAGCGCTGAAATTGACGAACTACAAGACTTTGTTAACCGTTTTGGTGCTAACGCATCTAAAGCTAAACAAGCAAGTTCACGCGCTAAAAAAATGGATAAAATTAAGCTTGATGAAGTTAAATCTTCAAGCCGTATGAGCCCATCGCTTTCGTTTGACGAAGGTAAAAAAATGTATCGTCAAGCGCTTGAAGTTAACAAGATTGGCCATGGTTTTGATGGCGAAATGTTATTTAGTGGCGGTGATTTATTACTTGAAGCTGGTGCTAAGCTTGCTGTTATCGGCGAAAATGGTGTGGGTAAAACTACATTTTTACGCTGTTTAGTAGATGAGCTTAAAAGTAATGAAGGCGAAATTAAATGGTCTGAAAATGCGACCTTTGGTTATTGCCCGCAAGACAGCACAAAAGATTTTGATAACGATTTAACGTTGTTTGATTGGATGTCGCAATGGCGTACAGCTAAGCACAACGATTTAATGGTTCGTGGCATGTTAGGCCGTTTGTTGTTTACAGCAGACGATTCAAACAAAAAAGCGCGTAACTGTTCTGGTGGTGAAAAAAACCGCCTGTTATTTGGTAAGTTAATGATGCAAGACGTTAATGTGCTTGTAATGGACGAACCAACTAACCACATGGATATGGAAGCCATTGAAGCACTTAACAATGCGCTTAAAGACTTTGAAGGTACGCTTATTTTTGTAAGCCATGACCGTGAGTTTGTATCGTCATTAGCGACGCGTATTATTGATATTAAAGATAAAAAAGTAGTCGACTTCCAAGGTACGTTTGACGAATACCTTGCAAGTTGTGAAGAGAAAAAAGCGTAAACGCTTTTTTAATTGCTTGTAAAAACGGTGCTAAATTTAGCGCCGTTTTTTATGGGTGATGAATAGTGTGTTGCTATTTAACTTGTAGACGCGCTGCTTGCAGGCGTTTAAAAACGCAGTTTTTAGGATGAGTGATTAAGTAATTAGAAGCTGCGCTTCTCGCGTGAGCAAGCTCTACGCCTACCACAAAATTTAACACTGAGGTTTGATTTAACCTGTAGACGCGCTGCTTGCAGGCGTTTAAAAACGCAGCTTTTACAAGATTTTTAAAACACACATACATTAACTCCTACTTCTATATACAAAGTAATTAGAAGCTGCGCTTCTCGCGTGAGCAAGCTCTACGCCTACCACAAAATTTAACACTGTGGTTTAATTTAACTTGTTGAATACCCTTTTTTATCTATATTTATAAAAACCAATAAATTAAAACCTTTATGTATTCCTCTAAAAAATTATTAGTTGGGCGCCACTCCTCTAAAAATAAATTTTACTCTGTAACAATATGCACAAAACAAAGAATTCCGTTATTTAAGAACTTTGAAAATGCATGTATTGCGGCAAGAGGCTTGGTTTATATGCAAAATAAGGTGGATACAATTTGTTATACCTTAATGCCGGATCATCTTCATTGGTTATTTCAATTGAAAGATTTACCGCTTGCTGATGTTATGAAGCAGTATAAAAGTATTACCACTGTGAAAATAAATAAGCTCAATTGCACCACAGGGCCAGTTTGGCAACAAAACTATTTTGAGCACCAGCTGAGAGCAGAAGATGATTTAATTAATCAAGCACGCTATATCGTTTCAAATCCGTTACGCGCTGGGCTTGTAAATGATGTTGGTGAATATCCATTTTGGGATTGTGTTTATCTTTGTGATGGTGAGTTAAAGTAATTAGAAGCTGCGCTTCTCGCGTGAGCAAGCTCTACGCCTACCACGAAAATTTAACACTGTGGTTTGATTTAACCTGTAGACGCGCTGCTTGCTGGCGTTTAAAAGCGTAGTTTTTATGATGAGTGATTAAGTAATTAGAAGCTGCGCTTCTCGCGTGAGCAAGCTCTCCGCCTACCACAAAACTTAACGCAGTGGTTTGATTTAACTTGTAGACGCGCTGCTTGCAGGCGTTTAAAAACGCAGTTTTTATGATGAGTGATTAAGTAATTAGAAGCTGCGCTTCTCGCGTGAGCAAGCTCTACGCCTACCCCGAAAATTTAATGCTGTGGTTTAATTTAATCTGTAGATGTACTGCTTGCTGGCGTTTAAAAACGCAGTTTTTAATAAATATTTACGATTAAAAATAGTTTGGGGGAGTACCTAAGCAATAGTAATTAGACGCTATCGCTTAAAGTATAAATCAATGGCTTTGGTAAGGAGCTCGTCGAGCTGTTCTTCAAATTCTTCTATATCAATATCAAAATGCTTTAAGTACGCACTAGCCTGAGCAAGTGATAAATTACGGCTGTTAACGCTGTATTGTCGCTCGTCTATGGTTTTATCGTAACGAGGTAAAAATACAAATTGGCCATAAAATGGGGATTTAATATGTTTGTTTGCAAAACGACAAAAATCTTCAATGTGCTCAACCCCTTCAGGGCCGAGGCAACCGGGCTCAATGCGATACATTAAGCGAATTTTTTTGTCGTCATTTATTTGCATACAAAGCCTTTATCTAAAAAACAGTACTCTTACTATTTTTCCATCTTTAATTTGATAGCTCGAAATCAGTTCTGAGCGTTTATCAACTACGTTTTCGTCTGTTGAGCAGGTTTCTGATAGTTCGTGATCAATCACTATATCACCGTGCACTATGCGCTTAATTGGTGATGAGTGAATGCACTTTAACTTTTTAAACATTAGCCCGTAACGTTCTATTAGTTTTTCTTTACCTTTAAATAATAGCTCATTAGGGAAAATATAAAACTCAACATCTTCGGCATATACACGAAGAAATTCTTCAATATTACGTGCGTTATACGCTTTAACTAATTGCTCGACTACTGCGAGCGATTCGCGCGATTGTTTAGCTTTAGTTTGCTGCTTAACTGTTAGCGCTTCTTTTGCTTGCGTTACTGCTTTTTCAGCTTCGGCCACAGCCACTGCTTTTTCTATTTTATTTTTAGGTTTTTCGGCAGGTTTAATTTGCTCGTTACCGAGTACTTTTGAGTCGTCTGGTTTAGTCGTATCAATAACTGGCTTTTTAAGCTCTGGCGCTTTGTATTCAAGCGTATTTACTTTGTCGTCAGTGTTGGGTTGAGCCACTGGTTGCTCATTTTCAACTTTTGGTTTTTCGATGTTTGCTTGAGCTTCAACTTGCGGCTCTTTTTGCTCAGGCTCGCTTTGTTCTGCAGCATAAGTAATAAGCGCGGCGGTAGTGATTAATGAGGCAAAAATAATAGATAACGGTTTCATAACTTTCCTAAAATGAACACTAAACACGTGTAATACCAATTGCATTAAATAAGTGACCTATTATAGCGTCAAGAAAATAGCACAATAACAAGGCGAAAATTGTGACATATAGTTGTTCTATATGAATAATTTTTAACGCAGTTAGTGAGTTATTTAATGCGATAGAATGCTCATATTTTTGATAAAATTGGTATAAGGCTGCAACATAGCAAATTTTAACGTTATCGGGTAGTTAATACCACCACTGTAGCTTACCAGTACTGCTCTACGGTAATGTTGCCGGGGTTTTTACGACGGTTGCGCGTGAAGTTTTTACCGAGAAGTAGCGCGGTTGTGTCTTTTACCATTTGTGGGTTTCCACAAATCATAAATTGCGCGTTACTAGGAGCTGGGTTTAATTTTACATGTTCAAACAAGCTATTATTTTCAATAGCATTTGTGATTCGCCCGCTTAAACCTTGTAATGGCTCCTCTCTACTTACAACGGGGATATAATTGAGCTGCTCGGGGTACACTCTTAATAACTCGTTAATAAGTGCCTGATAGCTTAAGTCGTTATTAAAACGCACACCATGCACTAAGTTTATGCTTTTGTATTTTTTCCATACATCAGGCTGTTGTAATATCGATAAAAAAGGTCCTATGGCTGTACCTGTTCCTAGCATCCAAAGCTGATCGCTTTGTGGTATTTCATCAAGGGTAAAAAAGCCTGTAGCGTGTTGCTCTATAAGTACGGTTTCGCCGGGCTGTAATTTAGCTAAACACGGGGATAATAAACCATCAATAACGTTAATTAGATAAAACTCAAGATCGGGATTTTCAGGTGCATTTACATAAGAATAAGCCCGAGCAATACGCTTGTCGCCATCCATTATCGAAAGCTTTGTAAACTGCCCTGCTTTAAATGGCTCTACGTTTGCATTTACGGTTAGGCTAAAGAGCGTTTCGCTCCACCATGTTACGCTTTTTACTGTTGCTTCAACCCAGTTAGACATAGTTACCCCTTGGTTTAGCTAGTTATACCAACCCGCAATAATACCTAATCAATTTGAGGGATTAAACCGTACGTAACTTCGTTAAAAATTTCTCATATAGAACAACTAAATAACGAAATTTTTGCCTTGTTATCGACACGGTTTTCTTACCTCAAAATAGACAACTTAATTAAGCGAATTGGTATTAAGTTTTAAATGACTCACTTAAAAGTAAGTTTTATTTATAAACATTAGCATTAAGTGACAAAGACTTACAGCTTTACGCGCTAGCAAAAAGTTGTATTTATGAGTTAGGTTTTATAGTAGGTGGTGTGTGATATTGTAGTCGGAGAGCTTGATGTTGCGAGGAGTGCAGTTTTTGATTATTTAGCCATTTTAAAAACTGCGTTTTTACACGCCTGCAAGCAGCACGTTTACAGGTTAAATCAAACAGCAGCGTTAAGTTTGCGTGTAGGCGAAAAGCTTGCTTACGCGAGAAGCGTAGCTTCTAATTACTTAATCTAAAACCCTAAAAACTGCGTTTTTACACGCCTGCAAGCAGCACGTTTACAGGTTAAACCAAACAGCAGCGTTAAGTTTGCGGGTAGGCAAAGAGCTTGCTTACGCGAGAAGCGAAGCTTCTAATTACTTAATCTAAAACCCTAAAAACTGCGTTTTTACACGCCTGCAAGCAACGCGTTTACGGTTAAATAAACCGCTGAGTTAAGTTTGCGGGTAGGCGTAGAGCTTGCTCACGCGAGAAGCGAAGCTTCTAATTACTTAATCTAAACCCTAAAAACTTCGTTTTTACACGCCTGCAACCAGCGCGTTTGCAGGTTAAATTAAACCGCTGAGTTAAGTTTTTGGGTAGGCGGAGAGCTTGCTCACGCGAGAAGCGTAGCTTCTAATTACTTAATCTAAACCCTAAAACCCTAAAACCTTAAAATAAAAAAGCGGTGTTAATTTTAACACCGCTTAATGCGAACTATTTATAGCTATACGCTTTTATAAACCAGATTTACAACATAGGTTTTATAACATCATACACAGCTTCTATGTGATCGTCTCTATCGTTTAATGCCGCTATGTAACGGTATTTTTTGCCACCTGCATTTTCGAATATTTCACGGTTTTCGCCTTCTAGCTCTTCAAGTGTTTCTAGGCAGTCGGCGCTAAAAGCAGGGCTGATAATAGCTACATCCGTAATACCTTCATCAGGCAGGGCTTCAAGCGTTGCATCGGTGTAAGGCTTTAACCACTCGGCTTTACCAAATCGACTTTGAAAAGTACTAATTACTTTGTCTTTATCAAGGCCTAGTTTTTCGACAACTAAACGCGTGGTTTGTAAACATAGGCAATGGTACGGATCGCCTCGCTCTAAAAATAGTTTAGGCATACCGTGATACGAAAAAACAATTTTTTGTGGCATACCATTCGCTTCTAAATCCTCACTAATACTATTAGCAAGTGACTCAATATAACGGGTGTTTTTATGATAGCCATTAATAAAGTGCAGCTCTGGTACCCAACGCCATTTACGCAGTACGCTCGATACAGCATCAAACGTTGAGCCTGTTGTTGGGCTTGAATATTGCGGATACATTGGCAATATAATTATACGCGTTAAGCCCTTATCGCGAAGCTCCTCAAGGCCTGCCTCTATTGACGGGTTGCCATAGCGCATAGCCATTACCACTTCAGTATTAGTATAACCTTGCTCTTTTAGTAAGGTATTTAATTTAACGCTTTGTTGGCGAGTAATGTGGGTAAGCGGCGAGCCATTTTCGGTCCATATACTTTTATACAATTTAGCCGAACGTTTAGGACGCACGCGCAAAATAATACCGTGCAAAATTATCATCCATACTAGGCGTGGTATTTCTACTATTCGAGGATCTGATAAAAACTCGCGCAAATATGTACGAAGCGCAGCAGCTGTTGGTGCATCTGGGCTACCTAAGTTAGTAAGCAGTATGCCCGTCTTTTGATTAAAACGTCCGTCGTGGGGATTGTCGGTAACTGCAGAAAATCGCGACACAGAGTGCTCCTTCAAGCAAATTCAATAATGTATTTTATGCACATTGTAACGAAAAAAACTGCCGTTTAGATCAATCATTTAGCAGTTTTAACCATAATTCTAAATGGGGTTGGTTTTTTTGACTCCAACTGCTGAAGCTTTTCAATTGATTTACTACTAAATACATGACCCTTAGGCAGCAGCATTATACCCGTATGGCTGTGTAGGGCATGGCCGAGTATCATTTGCTCTTTGAGTTCATGAGCATTACAAATTAGTACTGATCCTGCTGAACTTTTTTGTTCGTGTAGTTTTGCATGGCTTGCTTCAAGCGCACGAACTATTTTAGGGTGGTAAAACGAACCACTATAAAGTTTTACACTTTCGAGTGCATCCTCATGGCGCTGCTTTTCATCGCTTGCATTGCTCTGCTCAAACGCGTCCCAGTAATCGCGCGCTAACCCTAATACCATAGCCCCTATCGGTATATCGTTTCCAGCAAGGCCTTTGGGCATTCCATTTCCGTTAAAACGTTCAAACTGGTAATAAATAGCATCCGATAAGTCGTGTAAATGTATTGCTGGCATTAGCATTAATTGTGCAGTACTTGGATGAGTATAAAAGGTTTTGCGTTGTTGCTCATTTAACCGATTTAGCGGTTTTTTATAAAGTTCAGGGTCCATAGCAAGCAAACCTATTTGTGCTAAATAACCCGCCATTGGGGCAAGATCGATGCTTTTTTGCGACAGGTTTAAGTAAAGCGCTATTTGTGTACAGGTATTTGCAATATTTTGTGCTTTGTTGCCATCAAGGTAAGGATTTGCATTAACAAAATTATATAGCAGCTCAACGGTCGATTTGTGCTCTTGTTTTTCCCGCTCGTTGGCGTCTTCAAGCTTTTTTAAAACTTGTTTGATTTGTAAGGTACGTTTTTCTACTCGTTGCTCTAACGTGTTGTTTAGCTCAAGTAGTTCTTGGTTTTGCGCCTTAACTTGTGTTTCTAATTTTTTGTTTTGTTTTTTAAGCGCAAATTTTTCAAGGCTATCTTTAATGCTACGAAGTAATAAATCGTTTTGCCAAGGCTTTTGAATATACCCATTTATTTGCCCCTGATTTACCGCCGCTAGGGTAGTTTGTATGTCAGCGTAACCGGTTAACAAAATACGCTGGGTGTCGGGAGCCAGCGCGCGTGCTTTTTCTAAAAACTCTGCACCGCTCATGACTGGCATGCGCATATCGCTAATAATTAAACCAAATTCATGATTTTTAAAAAGCGATAGTGCACTTTGCGGATTATCGCAAACAATAACCGACAGGCCATTTACTTCAAGTAGTCGTGTTAGCGTGCGTAGTACTATTTCATCATCATCAATGCAAAGTACATCAACCTGATTTATAGGTGTGCTTGGTGTTACTTGAGTCATTGAGTCGCCTTTAAATTACTTCTGGATAAATAATAGCTTAAAAAAACATCCGTGACCTGTTTATGCTTACCTTTTATATAGAGTAGGAGTCACCTAATGTGGTTATTATCTATAAGTAGATAATTGCTCACGTATAAAGTTGCAAATTTGCATGTAGACGACTAAACGTTAAGTATAAAGTTATCTATATGGATGAAAGGAATGGATGGATCAGATGGTAATTTTGAACGTGCTTTTTTAAACGAACAAAAGCTGCGCTTAGCCGCAGAACAATTACTCAGAGATAAAAGCACCGTTTTAGTTGCCATAAATAATGAATTACAAAAAAAAGTAGCCGACCTAGAACGCCAACAAACCCTATTTGTTCAAACAGAAAAAATGGCGACCCTAGGTACACTTAGCGCTGGTGTTGCACACGAAATAAATACCCCTCTTGCCTATGCAATGAGTAATATAGAAAGCCTACAAAACTCCAGCCCTTTGCTTGTTGCGCTGTTAAAGCTTAACGAACAATATTTAAATAATGAAATTAAAGAGAGCCGTTTTAAACACGAAATCGACATACTCAACTTACAGTATCCGTACGCGTGGATTTATAACAATTTGCAAGGGCAAGTTAACGACAGCGTTGAAGGCCTCAAACGAATAAAACAAATTGTGCATGACTTATTAAATTTTGCTCACCCCACCTCTTCACAAGATAAACAACTAACCGATGTAACAACGGGTGCTAATAACGCTTTAAGGTTATTGAGTAACAAGCTTAAGTTATGTGAAATAAAAACGCGGTTTGAACCACTCCCCTTTATTTGGTGCAATTTATCGTCTATTAATCAGATTTTTGTAAACCTACTAATGAATGCATGGCAGGCGTGTGAGTATGATTTAGAAAAAGGCTGCATTATTGAAGTAAATATTTTTGAAATAGACACAAATATTTGCCTTGAGGTAAAAGACAATGGCTGCGGGATGAGTGAGGACACAATAACGCATATGTTCGACCCATTTTATACCACCAAAGAGGTGGGTAAAGGCACAGGAATGGGCATGACACTTGTATACGCTATGGTACATGATCATGGTGGAAAAATAGAAGTTAGCAGCACATTAGGGACAGGTACGACCATCCGCTGCCTATTACCTTTAAAAGTATAAATAAACTAACAAAAGTTTAATGTAAACAAATTGTTATCACTCTTTTTTTTGAAATTCAATCCTCTCGTAGTGCTTATTTTAATCGATTTGACGTGGTTTTTTCTTATCTTGAAGTTTATTTGCATACTTAGACCAAACATTTAGTTTTTTTCATTTCTTTTTGTTTGCATATGTTGCTAGGATGTTTGCAACAAGCGGCAGGTAACACCGCTTTAACAAATTAAACAGAACACACAAAAACAGGGTCGTCACTATGTCAACACACCGTTTAAACACACTTGCTGTAGCCATTGCTTTTACGTTCAGCGCACCAAGCATTGTTAACGCAGAAGAAGCACCAGTGCAAGCAGCTAAAAATATCGAACAAATCTCTGTATTAGGATCGCGTGTATCTAACCGCACCTCTACAGAGTCTTCTTCACCTATTGATTTAATTGACGCAGATGATTTAACCAAAGGTGGCTTTACAGAACTTGGCCAAAGCTTACAAGCTACAGCGCCTTCGTTTAACTTTTCGCGTACACAAGTATCAGACGGTTCAGATTTATTTAGACCTGCAACACTTCGTGGCTTACAGCCAGATCAAACTCTTGTATTGGTAAATGGCAAACGTCGTCATAACCAATCAATTTTTGGTCTTAACGGTACAGTAGGCGCAGGTGCTGCGGGTACCGATATGAATGCTATTCCGTTAACGGCCCTTAAAGGCGTTGAAGTATTACGCGATGGCGCAGCGGCGCAGTATGGCTCTGATGCTATTGCAGGCGTAATTAACTTATCTCTTAATAACTCAACCGGTATTACAACTGGTTTTGTACAGTACGGCGGCACAAGTGAAGGTGACGGCGACACTATTTCAGCAGGTTTAAACCGTGGTTTTGAACTAGGTAACGAAGGCGGCTTTATTAACCTATCGCTTGAGTACCGCGACGCAGACGGCACTAACCGCGCCGAGCGTGATACGGGTGGTTCGCTTAATGTTGAACCAGGTACGTTAAGTGAAGATGTACGCTGGGGCCAAGGTAATTCAGAAAGCGAATTTACATCGTTATTTTACAACATGGCATTACCAATGGGTGACGGCGAGCTTTACTCGTTTGGTGGTTACTCTGAGCGTACTGCGCTGGGTAACGGTTTTTACCGTAACTTTAACGAAGCCTCTAAAAACGTAACACAAGTATATAGCGATGGTTTTTTACCGCGCATTTATAACGAAGCACAAGATATTTCAGTAGCGCTTGGTTTTAAAGGCGATATAAACACAGATTGGAATTACGACGTATCGGCCGTTTACGGTGAAAACCAATACGACTTTACATCACGCAATACATTAAACGCTTCTTACGCAGCTGAGTATTTATTTAACAACCCAAGTGCAAGCGATGCTGACATTGCAGCAAACTCAGGCCCTAGTGGCGGCTATTCAGGTGGTTTTAGATTTGATCAAACAACGGTTAACCTTGATGTAAACGGTATTGTAGATATTGGCCGAAGTGAGCCTTTATATGTAACGGTAGGCGCTGAGTATCGTAAAGAAAACTACGAAATAGTGCCTGGCGATGAAGCATCATACGCGTGTGGACTAGCAAATATGGATACTTCGTACCCATCGGTTAACGATCCGAACCAATTTGCACAGTGTGGTTTTCAGGCTTATAACGGCCTGCGCCCAGAAGCGGCTAACGATAGCGACCGCAACAGCTATGCAGTATATGTAGATGTAGAGACCATGATCACCGACGCATGGAACGTAAGTGGTGCGCTACGTTATGAAGACTTCTCAGATGCGGGTGACGATTTAATTGGTAAATTAGCAACACGTTATGAATTTTCAGATGACTTTGCAGTACGAGGTGCAGTATCTACTGGTTTTAGAGCGCCATCGCTTCAACAAAGTGGTTATACAGCTTTCACAACTAACTTAGGCTCAGACGGTACATTAACGCAGTCGTTCACTGCAAACACCGGTACCGCTTTTCCAAGTGCGTTAGGTGTAGATAGCTTAAAGCTTGAAACCTCAACAAACTACAGTGCAGGTTTTGTTTACGATGTAACAAGCGAGCTTTCGTTAACGGTTGATTTTTACCGCGTAGAAATTAAAGACCGCATTACACTTGGCAGCTTACTTACCGCCGACGACGTATCGTTTAGCTCAGAAGCCGTTGCAGCGCTACAAGCAACAGGAGCAGTACAAGCTAATTACTTCTCAAACTCGGTTGACTCAACTACGCAAGGCGTTGATATTATTGCATCGTACCGTACAGAAGTTGACGGCGGTAATTTAGGTGTAACCTTTGCCGGTAACCTAAACGACACTAAAATTGACGGCGTAAACGCAGAAGATGGTATTCCTGAAGCAGTTGCATTTGATGACCTACAACGTAGCTTTTTTACAGACGGACAACCTAGTGAGCGTGCAACGCTTACGTTTGACTTCGAGCGCGACGCGTATACATCAACACTTCGCTTTAACTACTTTGGCGAAACAGACGTAAAATACTTTGGTAACGACCATATAGAGCTTGCAACAGATGGCTCGTTTAAGCCAACGAGTACGGTTGAATCTGCTGTGTTAGTTGATTTAAACGTAAGCTACCAAATTAATGACATGTTTGCCCTTTCGGTAGGTGCCGATAACGTATTTGACGAAACACCAGACGAATTAGGTGATGACGAAGTACTTAATGCCATAACAAATGGCGCATTTAAATACCCTGTACGTGCATTACCATACGGCTTTGACGGGCGCACTTACTATGCAAAAGTAAGCTTTAGTTTTTAATTTATAAAGCAAACTAAAGTAATATTAAGCGCAGTTATTAACTGCGCTTTTTTTATGTTTTTTTATTATTAAAAAAGTACCTGTTGGGCATTAAAAATACTTGCGCGGTTGAAAATTAAGCCTACAATCGCCATCTCATAAATAGGCTAATATAAAGCCTCTTTATTATTTGAATCCAAGTTTAACTTTAAATAACCATTAGTTGATAGGAAATATATGACTAAAAAATCTAAAGCAAAAACCGCAAGCAACAGCGCGGTAGACACAGGACGAGGCGTTATAAACCACAATGCATTAGCAGCGTTGGTTACCTCTAAATTATTTAAACCACAAGTAGTTAAAGCTAAAAAAGGCAAAGGCTCGTTTAAACGCAGCAACAAACATTCAGGACAAGAGTCCTATTTAATCGCGGCTTAAATAGCACCGATCAAATAGGGCTTTTGTAAGAGCTGTTTACTTACTCAAGCAAGCAGCGCGTTTACAAGTTAAGTTTAACCACAGCGTTAAGTTTTCGCGGTAGATACCATCTCTCATTTTAAGCTTCAAGATCGTATTTAACTTTCTTGAAGCTTAAACGCTTCTTGGTTTTTTATTACACC
>NZ_WTLB01000062.1 GCF_011378855.1 Pseudoalteromonas sp. Z1A8
AACGGCCCAAAAGTAGGACCGTTCGAATTTCAAAAACTCGGTACACCATTAAGTCAAAACATGCTTAACTGAATGGTGTTAGCAATTAAGCGGTTTTTTTAGTATTAACAAATATTATTTACGTGCGTCTTTTAGTAAATCAGCAACTAAAAAGCCTAACTCTAATACTTGGTCGGCATTAAGACGTGGGTCACACTGCGTTTTGTAACGCTGTGCTAAGTCGTCATCTGATAAACCGTAAGCACCGCCAGTACACTCTGTAACGTGCTGGCCTGTCATTTCTAGGTGAACACCACCTGCGTATGAACCTTCAGCTTTATGAACAGCGAAGAATTGACTGATTTCGCGCATGATATTGTCGAAGTTACGTGTTTTGTATCCTGACGTCGCTTTTTCAGTATTGCCGTGCATTGGATCAGAGCTCCAAATTACTTTACGACCTTCTTGCTGAACTCTTCTTACTAGGGCTGGAAGTTTTTCTGGTAGTACGTCTGCACCCATACGTGTAATTAGCGTTAAGCGACCAGGGATGTTATCTGGGTTTAATGCATCAATTAAACGAATTAGGTCATCAGGTTCCATACCTGGGCCAACTTTAACACCAATTGGGTTTTTAATACCTTTGAAAAACTCAATATGTGCATGGTCAAGTTGACGAGTTCGCTCACCAATCCAAACAAAATGAGCAGAACAATCGTACCAGTCACCTGATAGGTGGTCGCGACGAGTAAGCGCTTCTTCGTAACCAAGTAGTAATGCTTCGTGAGAAGTGTATAAATCGGTTTCTTTTAAGCTTGGCGCAATTGTAGAGTTAATTCCGCACACTTCCATGAACTCGAGTGCGTCTTGAATTTTGTCTGCAAGTTGTTGGTATTTTTCTTTAAGTGGGTTTGCAGCTACAAAGCCCATGTTCCAACGGTTAACCTGGTGAAGATCGGCAAGGCCACCTTGTGCAAATGCACGTAATAAGTTTAACGTTGCCGCACTATGGTGATATGCAGTCATTAAACGTTGTGGATCTGGGATACGCGCTTCTTCTGTAAACTCAATATTATTAATGATGTCGCCACGGTAAGATGGTAAAGACACACCATTAATTGTTTCTAAGTCTGCTGAACGTGGTTTAGCATATTGACCAGCCATACGTGCAATTTTAACTACAGGGCATTTACCGCCGTAAGTTAATACAACAGCCATCTGTAAGATTGTTTTGAACGTATCGCGAATGTTAGCGGCATTAAAGTCACTAAATGATTCTGCACAGTCACCACCTTGAAGTAAAAATGCACGACCTTCGCACACGTCTTCAAGTTGTTTAAATAAACTTCTTGTTTCTTCAGCAAAAACCAAAGGCGGAGCCGTCTTTAATTGGCCTTCAACTGATTTAAGTATTTCTTGATCTGGGTACTTTGGCTGCTGCTGTATTGGCAGCTCTCTCCAGCTATTTGGGTTCCACGATTGCATGTTCTTTCCTCATTCCTACATTACCTGATAAGAAGAAATTACCGTATGCAGGCCCCTATGTTCAAGGACTAAATTCACTATTTACTAATTATTTAGTTATGAGGTAAGTATTTATGAGATTTATAGGCAAATATTGAATTACTGAGACTTGATAAGTTTGTTTTTAAGTGATTTAAAAACATTATAAAACAGTAAGTTAAAATACAATTGGTTGTATTTTAACTACTTGGAGATAGAACATAGCATAGTAACCGTAATGAACAGTTTAAATGAGAACACATCATACTTAAAATCAATCTATTGTAATCTTAGCTTTACAGGGCAAATAAACTTTTATAGCTATCAAGTAGGTTGTTGTTAAATTGTGTGTTAAGGGATATTGCCTGGCTTTATATAATAATGAAGTAAGTTTGTTTAAGGTAGGCTATTGCTTATGCGTAGGGCCTTATCAATGCTGCTCTACTACTCAAACAAATATTAAAGGGCGATCAAAGTGTTTCGTTTTCACAGTCTGGCTTAATAGCGGTGCTGTACATGTTTTGTTAGTTTGTGGCTTCATCCACTTCCCTACAATGTTCTTAGCTTTGCTCCTGCCTGCATGTCATCGAATACGCCCTATTATTTCACGAAGTCTATAATTCACAAGTTCTCATTTTTTGAGCTTTTATACAATCGTGTTAAGAGCTTAAATTTAGATATAACGTACTATGCTTTTAATTGTTACCGCCTCTCTTTCATTCTAGGCTTATTTATTTTCCCATTAGCTCAAGATCATTTATTACTTATACAGTAATTGCATAACTTTATTAAAAGGAAATGCAAAGAACACATCATACTTATATATAATCAGATACACACTTAGCTCTGAGTGAGATGTAATAAATAATAATCAAATAGCTAAGAAATATGCGATAATCATTTTAAGTAAGATGTGTTCTTGGTGGGTTATGGTAAGTAAAGTTCAAATTAGAAGTCAGTTTGATTTAATGAATGAATTAACGGTGAGGTTAGTTGAAGAGCTTAAAGAATGTGACTATTCAAAAGCTGAATACTATCAACTTCCTGATATTAGTAGTCTTGATGAGAATATTGTTCCTGAGTCAATTATCACCAAAAAAATATCTGGAGACTTAGCACATAGAGCTATTCTTAATTCATTTACCGATATTTATAAAAAAGAAGGGTTAAGTAGCCGCGTATTAAAGCGCCACCCCGGTTTGTTGGTTATAAAAAATGCCAATAAGGAAGCATTAAACAATCGAATTGCTCAAGTAAATAAAGCGAAAGCAGATTTTAAAGCATGCATAGTTGCAATAGATAATAACGATGCTCGTTTTGAAGCGGTTCATAATGCGATGCCTAATTTAATTACACTTACTGCGTATCGCAAAATTCATTGTGAAAGCGACTCTCCATTTTCGGTTAGATTTACTTGGATGCACAAGCACGCAACAAAAACGCTGACAAAAAAAATGGCTCTCGAGATGCTCGATAAATCGGCCGGTTATCGAAATCCAAGAATGATTGATCAACAAAAATGGCAATCACTTGTAGCTCAAGAACAATTAAGGGTTGCTAGCTTAGGTGAAAAGGAAAAACTAAGAATTCGTCGCCCTACTCGCGTAAGCCCACAAGTTAATGTGAGATATACTGCACAAAACCGCTATCATGTTAGTGCTGCATTGCCCTTTATTTTGATTAATCCAGAACCAGACGTAAAACTAGGCATATTACCTGATTATCAAAAACCCGAAGCTCACCCGCGTAAACGCGAGTACGATTTTTTAGTTGATAGGCTATATTTAGAGCAGGTAGACAGATAGTGATTATGTTAAAAAGGCCACAATATGTGGCCCTTTTGGTAATGTGTTTAAGTATTTAAATAATGTTTATTACTTTTCTACTATCTCTTCAATTTTATCTTCATCAATCAGCACTGCATTTTCAACAATTCGTTTACCACCCTGAATTTCAATGCGTTTATTGTGTTTGTTGAGTGTGAGTATTTCATCACAAAACTGATCAGATGGATGCATTTCGTAAGTGTAATCAATAATATTGCCTGTTTTATCATCTTTTACGTTAGTAATGCTGTATTCTGATATTGCGCCTTTTTCAATCAAGTCTTTCATAGTAGTGGTCATATCACGACGCAGGGCTTTTAATTTATTTTCGGTAATAT
Source organism: Pseudoalteromonas sp. Z1A8 (assembly GCF_011378855.1). Taxonomy (GTDB): domain Bacteria; phylum Pseudomonadota; class Gammaproteobacteria; order Enterobacterales; family Alteromonadaceae; genus Pseudoalteromonas. The sequence goes on from NZ_WTLB01000062.1 coordinate 3,647, forward strand.
CATCCGTTGAATAAATAGAACCATATTTTTCCATGATAGACAGTAATCTAAAATGATACGTTTTACCTGGCGCTGCATAACGCCAAAGGTGATACAAACGAAGCATCATCCAACGCGATAATCCACGTTTTAATTCTTGAGCACTATTAAAGTAATAACCTTTGTATTCAAGGTTATCAATCATGTTATGAACAAATGCATTTAAACAGGCGACACATTTTACATTGCCCCCCTGACCCTTCTTGCCGCTAAAATGAAGTGACGATAAAAAGTTCATATTTGACTCGTAAAACGAATCATCTATATCAGAATTTTTAGTATCTGTTGCAGAATATTTAAACGAAAGTTTAGAACCTTGCAATGCTTCAAGAGATTCTTTAATTGCAGGATATGGCATAGATTGCCCTACTGCTTTAAGTTCTTGCGCTAATTCGTTCATAGAAAAAACAACCGCGTATTGAATACCGGACTTAAAATTAATTTTAACTATTTTGCCTTTAGACGCTAAACGAATAAGTGCACGTTCTACTTTTTCTTCCCTGTCTGATGGCCAAACAAGATATTCGACGTCTTCGCCATCTTTACGCGTGCTTACAACAGCGGGAGTTATTTTTATTTCGCCATCGTATAAAATACCATCTACTTTTTCAGATATTTTACGCGTGATAATTGTTTTTTTAGGTGCTTCTTCAAGTGGCAATTTTTTATAGCCAGAACGAACAAAACGTCCCCACAAATCATAATGATTAAACGTGTTTGAATATGCACGTAATCCATGAGCTGCATTTTCAATAGAAATTCGCACGTCTTTGTTGTCTGTAAATAGTGCTAAACTTTCGTTATCGATTGCACTTTCCACCCCGTGGATTTGGCCCCTAAGTGTATCGGGCAAGTTATCTACCGAGATGTTGACCTTTCGGCTCATTGTTCTTATTTCCATTTTTATTGCGACAGCTCATAACAACACATTAAGCAGCAAAAGTTAAATGTTTAAGTTAGTATAAAAGTGATCTGACTTTAAATAAAAGGCTTAGATCACTATTATACTAAGTGGAGTCTATAACTTCTTATTTCAGATCATAATTATACTAACTGAGCTATTACAAATCTCTTTTTTACTAACTCAGCTGTTATTTTGTCCATTACAATCGCTTTATTTTAAAATTTAGCACGACAAATTCGTGTAAAAATAAATCCCCCTGTGGATAAAGCCTTATCGAGTTAGCATAGATCTGATCTGTACCAAGTACAGATCAGATCTATACTAATTAAACGTCGCTTTTGAGGATGACACTAGTGCATAACTTTCTAATTTACTTAGTAAAAAACTGATCTAAGAGGCTCTTTTTGTTCATAACTTAATGCGCAACCTGTGCATAACTCTATTTTAAAAATAGGTCTTAGTAAAAAGCTGATCTGCAGGTAGATAAAGATCTGATCTTAACCAAGTATAAAGCTGATCTGCTTTTTTAAACATTGTTTATATAAATCATTATGTTATATGCCAATTTAAAGCCCTTAACCTTTACTACCTTATATATTTAACCACCTTTAAACTTCTTTATTTATACTAAGCAATATTAACGGTGTAAAAGTATTTTTGAATGTCTTCTTTTTAAAATGCATGTCGTCTTAAATAGTTGTTTACAGCAAATTGAATGGACATTATACTAACTCCCTAACTTTGAGGAAGAAAGTATGTCTATCAATAATAACGCGTTAAGTACCTACCGGCTTTTAAAAGCAACTGCCGAAGTAGCTGAAAAATCATTAGAAGGTCGTATTCAGCACTATCGTGCTCATCTTAAATCAGAAGAAAAAGAATTAAGAACCTATACGCAAAAAGCAGCGGCCGATTTATTAGGTTGTAATAATCGTACTTTAAAAAGACGTCATGACAATGGCGACTTTGATGATTTAAACATTAAACGCGGTGCTAATGGTCATTATGCTTACACGTTAGTAAACATTTTTGCCATGGCCGATATTATGGATATTAAACCAGATCATCGTACGGGTGATGACAAGCTGCAAGTTATTGTTATTAATTCTCTCAAAGGCGGCTGTGGTAAAACAACCAGTATGGTTAATATTGCAGCAGCGCTCGCAACAACAAATATTAAGCGCTATCGCATTGGTATTATAGATTTAGATCCTCAAGGTTCTTCTTCAAGCTTTTTTCCTTCAAGTGAACACGATCCAATTACTGTTGGTGATTTAATGCGTGATTGTATAGATTTAGATGAGGGCGAAACATGGCCTGAATTTGTATCTAATTCATTTTTACCAACGCATATTCCAAATATCCGTGTTCTGCCTTCAGGTATGGATGATTTTTACTTTGAGCACGAAACAGCAACATTGCTTAAAGATACCTCAAATTATGAGCAAACTCGTCATTATCATAAATTGCTAGAAAAAGTCATTGACCCTGTTAAAGATGAATTTGATATTATCTTAATTGATACAGCACCTACTCTTAACTTTATGTTTTATAATGCATTAATGGCATCTACTGCTATGTTAATCCCTGTTCACCCAGAAGCTGTAGATTTTGATGCTAACAATAAATACTTAAAACGATTAGGTGAGATTTACCATACTGTAGCGGCATTAGGCCACGAAGGTTGGGACTTTATGCAGTTTTTAGTTACTAACTATGTGAAAGGTAATCACTCACAACGCGATATCGTTAAAGATGTTCGAAGCGCATTTGGGCGCCAAGTTATGAGTTACCCAATTAATCACAGCTCAGCAATCACAGCAAGTTCATCATCTTTTAACACTATTTTTGATCAAAAAGCGTCAGACAGTTTAGCAAGTCGAGAATCGTTAATGCGCGCCCAAGAAAATATTAAAGATGTGGTCGATGAGCTAGAAATGCTTATTCGTTCAAATTGGCAGTCAACTCAGTCAACACTCAATTCCCCTAAGTAAGGATGTTAAACAAAAATGGCTAAAAAACGTAAAAATGACACCCGCTTAGATCCTTTTGCAACCGCTGTAGGTAGCAGTAGCCTTGACGCATTATTAGAACAGGCCAATGCTGGCGATGTAATTAGAATGCCGGCACCGAGCGATCCTGAGCGCCAGATAACGCTTGTTTGTAAAGTGATCTCACACGCTGATATTGAATCTACTACAGGTGTATATGGTAAAAACCGCCGTGTACAGTCACTGCTAAACGAAAAGTCAGTATCAGATATTCTTCCTGCTATTCGTGATGACGGCCGTAATCAGCATCCTGCTCTACTTTGGGATCAAGGTGAAACGAGCTTAGTTTTAGCGGGCTCTCGCCGTCGTATGGCGTGTATTTTAGGTAACGCAGATTATTTAGTACTTAGTTCAAGCGACTTTACTGAGCAAGATGCTAAAATTTTAGCGGTATCTTCAGATCAGTACATTGCTCCGAGCTTATGGGAGCTAGGACAAGCTTACCAACAAACAAAAAACGAGTTGATTGAACAAGGTAAAAAAGGATCTTACAGAGAAATAGCCGCCATTGAAGGTGTATCGCACACTGCAATTGCAGATGCCATCAAGGCGTACGAGCAAATACCTGCTGATGTTATTGCGCTTTACCCTACTGCGAACCACGTAGGTCGTGAAGTAGCTAAAAAGCTTGTTAGCGCAAAGGAGCGCGACCAAGAGGCGTTTAATCAACTCGTTTTAGACCTAGCTAGCGATGAAGAGCTAAATGCGATTACAAGCGACGACAAGCGTGCAATGGCAATTACTAAATGCTTAACATCTGAGCCACAAGCAGCCGTTAAACGTGAAGCCGTACTCGAAAATAAATTTATATCGGTACAACGTAATTTAAAAAGCGGCGATGTGTCTATCAAAATTGATAATAAAGTGATGACAGACAAACGCTTAGAGCAATTAACTAAGTTATTAAGTGCTTTTAATTAGTTAGTTAAATAATGATCTGTCAGGCTTGTTTACTTAGTTAAATAGTGATCTGACAGATTGTTTTGTTAGTAAAAATCTGATCTTTATTAGCGTTATTCCTCTTCAAACAAGCATTTTATCTCTTCAAGATCACTTTTTTACTAACTAATCCCCTCTTCTTGGCAGCATTTTCTCGATTTATTATTATTGTTAGTAAAATCGTGATCTGTAATACCTAGATTATTCTTTGCATGTGTATGTAGGGTCTAATATCTTGCGAAATTTTATACGGATTTTTACCTATAAACCGATTTTTTACTAAGCTATCAGCTCCAACCAGTTTATAACTTGTTAATAGTGCTTTAGCTCAGAGCACATAAGGCATATACTGGCAGAATTATTTTTAAAATTTAATGCTTAGAGTGACATGTCTGCTAACTTATCAAAAAATGATTTAATGGCTATTTTTGAAGAAATTAAAAATGAGCAGGCTACCCAGTTTCCTCTGTCTGAACGCTTTATTAAAAAACTTTTCCGTGAAAATGTCCTAGATAAAGGAAAAGAATATTATAAAAAAGGCCAGATCACTTGGTTAGAGCATACGCCTAACTTTTCTGTTGTAGATTCTACTGTTCAAGTGGATAACGGATCATCGTTTAACCAACGTATTGAGATCAGTAAAGTACCAACTGGTTATTCTGTTGATACGCACTGTACATGTAATGCAAAAACTAAATGTCGTCACTTAGCCGCTATTTTATTTAAACTTAAAATTGAGCATTCTGGTGAGTACGGCGAAGATTACTTTATTAATGATTGGTTTAGTGAATTAAGCACACTTAAAAGTGGTGAGCAAACTACACCCTCGCAAGTGTTATTGTTTGTATTAGATATTGAAAATAACAAAGTATTTTTAACGCCTAAAATAGCGAATGTTGAGACTAAAAAGAATTATACGTTAGGCCGAAACCTAACTGAGCAGCAGTTAAATAGTTTTGTAACGCCGAGTGACTTACTCGAAAGTGACTTTAGATTATTTAGTTGGATACGCTCACAAAATGCAGTGGGAAGTATTGAGCTAAAAGGTCAATGGGGCTTTAGTGCCCTGCAACAACTAATCGCTACAGAACGCCTTTTTTTCCAGCGTTCTCGAGTGCCAATTAAAGCACAATCGGGCCAAGCATTAAGTTTTAGTTGGGAGCAAGATAAAGATCTTTCCCAATTAGTTATTAAGCTTGAGCAAACCCAAAACTGGGCTTTATTAAAAACAACACCACCTACTTACCTCGATTTAGATCACTTAAAAGCGGGTCGTCTTCGCACACCATTAAGTGCAGAAGAAATAGCCCATTTACAAACTATGCCTGCTTTGCACGATGCTAATTTTGATCGTATTTACAAACAACTTGCCGATAATTTTGGCGCAGGTGTAATACCTCATCCTACTAACTTGCAGCCAACGTTACCTAAAATCTCTAGTAATGCTGTTTTAAAAGTAACGATGGGCGATCAAGGTTTATCACTTTCGTTATTATTTAAGTATAAAAATAAAAATTATTTAGCGGGTTCTGCACCTGCAAGCACTATTAATAGTGCTTTTGAAAATACAGTAACCAATGAGCTAATAAATCTAGGATTTGAATTTTGTAAAGGGGGTTTACAAAGTGAACTTGTATTTACAAAGCAATCTCCTATCCATTTACATTGGCTTATATACGAAGTATTTCCTGGTTTTAAACAACGTGGTTGGCAGGTAAGTGTAAGTAAAGTAACGAGTCCTAATCCGCAGTGTGAAGTGAGTTTACATGTACACCGCGCTGCAGGGCATCAAATGCACTGTAAAGTACTGCTATGCGATGCAAAAGCAGCGCTTTTATTTACTAATGCAGAACCGCTATATCAGTCGTTAAACCGACAAAGTGAGTTGTTTTACTACTACCCGCTTGGTCGTGAATTTGGAGTTATTAATAAGTCTGCCATAAACTTATTAGATGAATTTAAAGAGCGTTTTGAGTTTGTAAAAACACGGGACGAATTTAATATTCCGCTTTCGTATTTACCAGAGCTTGTAAAGCATACAGCCATAAATGTAGAGTTACATGACGACTCGCTTGAACGATACTTACAAGAGCTAAACAATACTGATACACCAATGCCAAAGGTTTCATTACATGGCTTGAATGAATCGGTAACGCTTCGTGAATACCAACAGCAAGGTGTTGACTGGCTTAGTTTTTTAAAGCGTCATCAATTAGGTGGTATTTTAGCTGATGACATGGGGCTGGGGAAAACACTGCAAGTTATTGCGTTTTTAGCGAGTACGTTTAATCGTCCGCAAGCAGGCCCTACACTAATTGTATGTCCAACTAGCTTGGTGAGTAATTGGCAAAACGAAATTACTAAGTTTGCTAAAAGTTTAAAAGTGACCACTATTTTTGGATCAAACCGTAACGAACCTCTACAACACTTAGCACAAGCCCAATGCATACTTACTACATACCCGTTGTTAAAACGTGATATTGCTTATTACTCGCCATTATATTTTGAAAATATAATTCTCGATGAAGCCCAATATATTAAAAACGATACCGCACAGGTGTCGCGATTAGTTAAACGCTTAAATGCCGACTTTAAACTTTGTTTAAGTGGTACTCCAATCGAGAATAATTTATTTGAGCTTAAATCGTTACTCGATTTTGCCATGCCATCTTTACTTGGTTCTCAAGCGCACTTTAAGCAGCATTTTCAAACGCCTATTGAGCGTGAAGCTGATATGGAAAGAGCTGAGCAGCTAAAAGCGTTAATTATGCCTTTTATAATGCGCCGAACTAAAGCACAAGTAGCGCAAGAGCTTCCTGAAAAAACAGAGCTAACTAAAGAATTTGAGTTTGAACCTAAGCAAAAAGAAATGTATCAAGGCATTACACGTTCATTAGAAGAAAAGCTAATCGACTTATTTGCTGAGCAAGGTGCACAAAAAAGTAAACTTGCATTTTTAGAGGCGCTTTTAAAGTTAAGGCAAATTTGTTGCCACCCTAAATTAATAGATCCAGACACTCAGGCAGGCTCTGCTAAGCTCGAATGGTTAACAACACACTTACCACTTATGTTAAGTCTTGGTCGTAAAATCATTATATTTAGTCAGTTTACATCGGCGCTCGACTTAATAGCCCAACGCCTTGAAGAAATAAATATTAACTTTAGTATGCTTACAGGCCAAACGCGCCACCGAGATAAAGTAATCGACGAGTTTACCAGTGGTAAAACATCGGTATTTTTAATTAGCTTAAAAGCCGGTGGTACAGGCCTTAATTTAACACAAGCCGATACCGTTATTCACTTTGATCCATGGTGGAACCCTGCCGTAGAAAAGCAAGCGACAGATAGAGCTTACCGTATTGGCCAAACTAACCCAGTATTTGTTTATAAGCTCGTAATGAATAATTCAATAGAGCAAAAAGTATTTAAAATGCAACAAGATAAGCAAGCGCTTGTAGATGCATTATTTACCGATAAATCAATGAGCTTTACTAAATTTGATGAGCAACAAATGTTGTCGCTCATTAAAAATTAAATTGCTCTAAAAAGTTTTCATATTTTTATGAACTTAATTTAAAAGCGGACGTCTACTATTATGCTTGTTGGTTAATTGCAGTTAGCACAAGCATCATGTTGATTCCCCATTTAGTTACTAATTTTAGTAATGATTAAGCCAGCCCATTTTGAGTTGGCTTTTTTTATGCCTAAAATTTAGCATTTAATTTCTATTTTAAAAGTTTTTATTTTTTTATGAACTTAATTTAAAAAGTGGCGTCTACTATTATGCTTGTTGATTAATTGCAGTTAATACAAGTTTTCATGTTGATTCCCCCATTTAGTTACTAATTTTAGTAATGATTGAGCCAGCCCATTTTGAGTTGGCTTTTTTTATGCCTAAAATTTAGTGTTCAATTTTTATTTTATAAATTTTGAGCTTTTTATGAACTTAATTCAAAAAGTGGCGTCTACTATTATGCTTGTTGATTAATTGCAGTTAATACAAGTTTTCATGTTGATTCCCCCCCATTTAGTTACTAATTTTAGTAATGATTGAGCCAGCCCATTTTGAGTTGGCTTTTTTTATGCCTAAAATTTAGCGTTTAATTTTTATTTTAAAAGTTTTGATCTTTTTATGAACTTAATTTAAAGAGCGGCGTCTACTATTATGCTTGTTGATTAATTGCAGTTAATACAGGTTTTATGTTGATTTCCCCCTATTTGATTACTAATTTTAGTAATGATTAAGCCAGTTCATTTTGAACTGGCTTTTTTTATGCCCAAAATTTGTTTATTTAAATCAACCCGAATAAAAATAAATGATCTTTCGTAAGTTAATTTGAATTAATTATTTCGTTTCCCGGTCTACTGTAGTGCCTGTTGTTATATAGCTTCACCCAATAATCTTTTTTATTTTGGTGATAATGTATTTAAGTTGCAGCTTGCGCGGGCATATGTTGATTTTCCCTTTGATTACTTAATTTAGTAATATTTGACCAGCTTATTTTGAGCTGGTTTTTTTATGTCTGTAATTTCTTTGCTCCCCTACTTCTGTTGCTTGTTATTGGTTATGATGGCATGTCTCTAAATTTTATAAGTTTATTTTTATGCTCACTCAAGTACTCACTAATATTGATTGGCTAAGCGCAGGTACTGGTGTTGCGTTAGGCGCCCTATTTTATGGTGTTGTATCAACGCAGCTTCGTAAAAAGCTACATCTACAAATAAGCGAACAACAACAGCAACTATCATTGTTACAAAATCAATTTGATAATAAAGAGCTGCAATACAGCGCCTTGCAAGAAGATCACGAACTGCTAGAACATACTCACCAAGAGCAGCGCGATGAAGCGCAGCATTTTAAAACGCGTTTTAGCGAACAAGAAAAACAAAGTATTCAATACAATCATTTTTGGCGTAAAGCCGAAGGCGAGCTTGCAGCGCTTCGCGAGCAATATAATCAACGCGATGTTGAATATAATAATATGCGCACTACGCTTGAACAAAAGCAGCAAAACTTTACCGAACAACTCGCGCAAATTGAGCAAAGTAAAAATACACTCAAAAAAGAGTTTGAAAACCTAGCCAATAAAATACTAGAAGAAAAATCACAAAGCTTTAAAACCTTAAATCAAGAAAGCATTGAGCAATTATTAAAACCAGTTCAGGGCGAGCTAAAAGGCTTTAGAGAAAAAATGGAGTCAATACACGTTGAAGATATAAAACAACGTACTGCGCTCAAAACCGAATTACTGCATTTACAGGCTAAAAGCCAAGCTATAACAGATCAAGCAGACAAGCTCAGTAACGCGCTACAAGGGCAAAAGAAAACCCAAGGTAATTGGGGCGAACTTATGCTCGAAAACGTGTTAGATAGCGCAGGCTTACGTGCCGGTGTTGATTATAAGCGTGAAGTGTCGTTTAACACTGAAGATGGTCGTTTGCGGCCTGATGTAGTTGTTTATTTACCACAAGGTCGTCACTTAGTTATTGATGCTAAAACATCGCTAAATGCTTATACCCGTTACGTTAACGCCGAAAATGAGCTAGATGCTAATCAAGCAATTAAAGAGCATGTGAACGCTGTTACAGCGCGTATTAATGAGCTCGCGAGTAAATCGTACGACCGTTTACCAGGGCTTAATTCACCTGAAGTTGTGGTTATGTTTGTACCAATAGAATCAGCTTTTGTTGAAGCACTTAAATACCAAAGTGATATTTACCAACAAGCAATCGAAAAAAATATACTGGTAGCTACACCCACTACCCTGCTGACTAGTTTAAATATTGTTAAACAGCTTTGGCGTTTTGAAGAGCAAACTAAATACTCAAAAGAGCTGGCAAATCGGGCTGAGCGCTTTTATAACAAGCTCAATGGCTTTTTATTGAGTATGGAAGGTGTTGGTAAGCAGCTTGATAAAGCCAAAGAAAGCTACGATAAAGCATTTTCGCAATTATACCGTGGTAAAGGTAATTTAATTAAACAAGCATCAGAATTTAAAGAGCTTGGTGTATCGGTACAAAAAGAGTTACCTAATGAAAGTGTTGAACGCGCGCAGTTAGAGCTTGATTAAATTTGTTAAGTGTTTTCATTCAAGTATGTTAAATAATGTACGTTAGAGATTAGAGGTGTTTATGAATAATAAGATTATAGGTATTGTTTTAATCGTTATAGGTATCGCTTTAATTATGTGGGGATACGACGTATATGATGCAGCAGCTTCGCAGCTAAGCCGAGCATTTAGTGGTGATACACCAATAGAAGCATGGGCGGGTATTATTGGCGGCGCTATCTGTGTGTTAATTGGTATTAAAAAGCTTAAGTAACATAAATAAAATACAGCTTACTAGGGCGTGTTGATCTTTGTGGATTGAACCCAAAGGGCAGCGTATGTTTGGTCTTTATGCTGCGTTATCGCCTATTTATGGGGAATAACCACACTACATAGGCTCTGCCTTGCCTAAAAACCAAGCATACTGCTGCAAATTCACCCACCAAAGATCAACACGCCCTGAATAAGCTGTATTAATTTATTAGTAATCTATCACTTTTAGTAATTCATTCAATTTGCCTTCTGGCAGGCATTCGCCTTTATCCCAATAAGAGTTTAGTAACGTAGTTAAGCTGCCAATACGTTGTGATTTTTTCTGTATTTGCTCAATCAAAATGTCAGCTTCTTTTTGTTTTTGCTCTAAACGTTCAATTATTACTGTATGGTTTAGCTCGCCGTTTTCGTTACGTAATAAAGGTATTTCGTTGAGTGAAAAACCCAAGCTCTGTGAAAACTTAATTAACTGTAGTTTCTCTAAACTTTGTAGAGTGTATCGCCTATAACCATTAGCACTGCGAGTGTTTGGTGTTAGTAACCCTTTGCTTTCGTAAAAGCGAATAGTACTGGCGGGTATATTGGTAAGTTTTGCAAGTTCGCCTATTTTCATAACTAATAATAACTCCACTTTACATAAACTTAGTAGGTTGACCTTCAAGCTAACTTTAAGGTTATAGTTGTTTTAATGTCAATTTAATTAGCCAATAATTATGCGCAATCCTGTATTTACCTCTTTTACATTACCAAGTGGTTTGGTATTAAAAAACCGTATTGCTAAAGCCGCTATGGAAGAAAATCTAGCACAAGAGGATCAAACGCCCTCCCAACCACTTAAAAATGTTTATAGCGCATGGGCTAAAGGCGGCGTCGGGCTAATTATTACCGGCAATGTAATGGTCGATCATTTAGCGATGACAGGCCCAGGCGGCCTTGTGCTAGAGCAAAGTAGCGATATTGCTGCCTTTGCTGAGCTTGCTCGTTTATCAAAGCAAAATAATTGCAAAGTGGTGATGCAAATTAATCACCCAGGTAGGCAAGTATTTAAAAAAATGGGTGGAAAAGCCCTATCTGCTTCAAATGTTGCACTTAATATGGGTAAGCACTCGCATTTATTTGGCGTACCTAAGGCAATGACGCAAACTGATATTGACGATGTTATTACCCGCTTTACACTAACAGCGCAGCAAGCTGAAAAAGCCGGTTTTAATGGCGTACAAATACATGCAGCGCATGGCTACTTACTTGCTCAGTTTTTATCGCCACTTACCAATAAGCGCGACGATAAATGGGGTGGCAATTTACAAAATAGAACCCGTTTACTGCTCGAAATAACCCGCAGTATTAAAGCAGCTTGCTCATCTACCTTTTCGGTTTCGGTAAAATTAAACTCTGCTGATTTTCAACGCGGTGGGTTTGAGCCCAGTGACGCGCAAGTTGTAGTGGATTTATTGAATGAACTCAATGTTGATTTTGTAGAGCTTTCCGGTGGCAGTTACGAAGCGCCTGCAATGCAAGGCAAAACCAGTGATGAGCGCACGCTTGCCCGCGAAGCATACTTTTTAGAGTTTGCAAAAGTTATTAGCCAACGCTCATCAATCCCAATAATGACCACAGGCGGCATTAGTCGCTTATCAATTGCTAACACTGTGATTGACAGTGGTGTTGCCTTAGTTGGCGTTGCTACAGCGCTTGCATATCAACCTAATTTAGTAAACAAATGGCAAAATGAGCCACTGCAGTTAGCTGTATTACCTAGTGTTACTTGGCAAGATAAAACCCTCGCAGGGCTTGCCACTATGGCACTGGTAAAAAGGCAAATACGACGTGTAGGCCAAGGTAAGCCTATAAAAATAAATGCTTCACCAATATTTACTTTAATTAGCGACCAACTACGTTCGGTTAAATTAACAAAGCGTTACCGAAAACGTTTTGCAAATGAGCTAAATTAAGCTTTTGGTTTTACTTTCTAATTTATTTTTTTGTTTGGCTATTTATACACTTAAAAAATGTAATACAATTTCATATTGTGTTAGTGGGTATTTAAAAATGCACCATGATTGGCCTATGCAGCAAAAGTTTAACGCAATTAGCGAAATTGCATCAAAACACGGAATTGATATAAAAACGGCCGAGCAAATTAACGCTAATGTTGCGTCAATGAAGGTAACCATTCCTGATGCGTTTTGGAGTGAGTTAAAAGCTAAAAATCTAATTGAGCAAAACGCGCCAGTGTAAGCTTAGCTACTAAACCTGAACTCAAATTAAGAGATTAATTATCCTGAGTTCGGGTTACTAAAGTGTGCTAGTGACTAAGCACACTATTTATAGCTAAATTAGTATTATGCAACGCTAAGTAGCTGCTCAGCTTGCTTTAACGAGTACGCCCAGTTAACACACTCCTGCGCTAAAATAGCGATGGTATCTAAGCATGTCTCGGGTAACTTACTGGCTTGTTCGTTTAGAACAAGCGGAATTTCGGTGCAACCAAATAGTACCGCATCAGCACCTTGAGCTAACATTTGCTCATAACTTTGGCTTAAAAGCGTGCGACCTAGGGCTAAATTCCCCGACTTAACCGCCGTTATACCTTGCATTACTAATGCTTGTTGCTGCTCGTTTGGTTCAATAAATTCAATATTGTGCTCACTAAATGCCGTTTGATATATCCGCATATTGAGCGTGGCTGTGGTCGCTAATATCCCTACTTTACGTTTGCCCGTTGCCTTAGCGCGCTTAATAACACTTTGTACAATACTAATGGTATGTACATCAGCATTTTGCGTTAGTGCATCATACCAATAATGCGCAGTATTACACGGTATAACAATGCAACTTACACCTAGGCTAGTAAGTTCGTTAAAACCTTTTTTAAGCTCAAAAAATGGATTTTCATCTTCAATACCCATTAAAAATTTCGTGCGATCTGGAATTTGCGGGATATTCCTTATAAACATAGGTATATGTTCCTGATCGCTTTTAGCCGGTGATAAAGCAATTACTTGATTCATAAAAGAGGCGGTAGCTAATGGCCCCATTCCGCCCAATACTCCAAGTGTTCTAAGCATTGTTATATTCCGAGAGGTTGTTACTGTATGAGTTGAATTTATCGTGTTTTTTTTGTTTTGAATAATGCTATTATTTTACAGCCCATGCTTAAATTGCATATCTTGAGTGAGTATTATGAATATAGAGAGTAAATGGTTAGAAGATTTTTTGGCCTTGTCTAATACAAAAAGCTTTTCGCAGGCCGCAAGGCTTAGGCATATAACGCAACCGGCTTTTAGCCGACGAATTAAAGCGTTAGAAGAAGCCGTAGGTGCAGAGTTAATAGACAGAGAAAACTTACCAATTACACTTACCTCAAGCGGTAAAATATTTCATATAACAGCGCGTAATCTAATAAACCAAATGAATACTTCAGTGAGTATGTTAGAAGAACTTTCCTCTGAAGAAACTCACTCGGTAAAGGTTGCTGCAGCGCACTCATTAGCTACGTTTTTAGCGCTAAAGCTGTCGAACTTTCATAGTGAAAGCGATCGTAAAGTAGTCCTTAATATAGAAGCCATTGATGTTGATAAAGCCACTGCTACGCTCGAGCAGGGCGCATGTGACTTACTTATTGCTTTTGATAACGAACGATTAAAGTTACCTCCGTTTAGTCATCAAAAAATAGGCAGTGCAGAGTTATTGCCAGTGAGTGCATGCAATGCAAACGGTAAGGCAATATACAATTTAGAAAGTGAAGTGTTTGTACCTCACTTAGCTTACAGTTTAGATTCTTATATGGGGAGGCAGTTAGAGCCGATAATATCAGGCTCTAAACTTAAAAAAGTATTTGTATCGTCGATGACAGAGCTTTTAAAAATACAAGCTTTAGAGGGGAACGGCATTGCTTGGTTACCAAACTACGTAATTACTAAAGAACTAAAAGAGAAAAGTTTAGTTGTGGTTGGCCAAAAGCATCATTGCGTGCCTATTACATATTATGCGTATCGGTATCATGCTGCGCTTCACCCTGGCGGCGAGAGCGTCTGGAATAAATTAAAAGAGCTAAATGTATAACGCAAAAAATTACTGTAAACCCCCATTACAGTTAGCCGGTAAATTGTACAAAGAGTAAATTAGCCCTACTTAATAAATTAAGTAGGGCTAATTAGTCAGGTTTCATAGGTTAGACATTAAGAGAGAATTGGATTCAGGCCGCATTTTAATCGTCCTTTTTCTTTATCTCTTTTTGGGTTCGCTC
>NZ_WTLB01000063.1 GCF_011378855.1 Pseudoalteromonas sp. Z1A8
AATTTAAAAATGGCTCTACAAAATGATAAATCAAGCGATCAAAGCTGATGAGAATCGGTGATCAAAGTAATGAGAATACGCACGGGATTATTGGCGCTGTAAAAATAGAGCTTGAAAAGGGAGCTATTCGTGTTCCCAGAAATCACCGAGACTTTTATTATAAGTGGACGCTTGCTGACAACAAATTTATAGACGTTGGAGACTACTAAATTAGGCATGCCTAATTTATAGCCTCAAAAAATTATCTGCCATGCAGTTTCTCGCGTTCAATGATCAGCTACCCAGATATGTATACGTGATACTAAACCGCTCATGTCCAAGCTCACGGCTAATTATCATTCGCGCCTTGTAATCTAGTTCTCGTTCTTTGCCTATTAAATGCATACGGCGTGGTCCACCATTAGCGGGGCATTGCCAACCAGTTAGTTCTAGATAACGTTGACGGGCATAGTGATGGCGTAAGCCATGATTTTTGCTAAGGCCTACCTTATTAGTTTCGCGCTCATAGCGGCGCATTTGATCTACGTAGCGGTCTGTCGCGCGAATTAATGATGAGCGTGTAAAAGAGCGAACTTCATCAAGCAGAGAGCGCTGTGACTCTTTCAGGATAGGCAAGGTGCGGGGTTTACCACCTTTGGTCCATGAGCCTTTTAAGCGGATATAATTACCTTGGTCAGCATAGCTGACATTGAACTTTATCGCCTCTTCTCGGCGTAGCCCGAACTCTTGTTGTAAGCGCAGTGAAAACTTTACATAAGGGCAATTAATCTTTGCATGCTTCTGCATATCTAGCTCCTTGGATTTCCCCAAAGGACTATTGCGTACCTTATCAATACCGTATTCATCATTAGTACGACCGACTACATTACGTTTACCTACTTTGTCTGCCCACCATCTAATAGCCGACATCCGATTTTTGATAGTCTTGTTTGCAAGCTTTTGAGCTTGCCAATGCTTTACTAAAGCATTTACGTGTTTAGGTTTTAACCCTTTTGCATCTTTTAACTTAAAGCCAAAGCCATGAAGCTGTTTAGCAACAAGATTAAAAATGCTCTTTCTATTTTGGCGAGTAGCATGACTACGCTCTTTGTTATTAATGTTTAACTGGTTTAGTGAATATCCCAACTGGCTCATATCAATTCCTCAAAATTAAAGTGGAAGATAGAAAAACCAAAACCGAAGATCAGGGGGCGTAAGCCAATAAAGGTAAGTTTTAAAGCCACTTAGTTAGTACGTAACTAAAGAAGTTGTCATAAGACACATGGGCTGGCTGATCTAAAGCAAACAAGCAAAGCGGCGCTGAGTCTGTTGATTCAAGGCGCAGACTATAGTGGTTTTGGTAATTATATTATGGCTCTGTTGAGCCTGACAGCTACGGTTGTAGCTCCTCTTGACGTGTCGAGGGCAGTTGGGAAACGCCCGTTTTCTTGTTTGCTCATTGTGAGCTAGTTCATATTTAAATTAGCATATTGATCTTAGATTGCAAATAGCTATTTTTTCTAGTGGATGCCCTTCCCTCTTCCAGCCTTTCGATCTTGCGGTTGGATAATAGGTCTCAAGGCATCATGAGCAGTGGCCTTGAGATAGGCGACTCTGTGAGTCGTCCCTACCTCTTTCGAGTAGGGACGACTCGTTGCAAACCCGCCTTTAAATAAAACCCCGGCAATCTTACCAGGGTTTTTCCAAACATTATTTTTGAAAGTGGTTTATCTTTATATTTGGCAGCACATACCGCGATTCGTTATCGATAGTAACGGCCCACACCTGGGTGCATGAAACAGGGCTATGGTGCATCAGGGTACGACCCTGGAGGCGCGTAATCCATCAGACGTTAGGGTTTATCGTCTGTAGTCTTCGAGGATAGTCGTGTAGTTCCTACACGCGCAGCCCATTATATTGGGCTGTTTTTCTTAAGAATTGGTGTGTGCTGCTATTTAAACTAGCAGCAGAGGCTATTACTTGCTAAATTGCACCGTTGGTAAAACGACCCTAGGCAAACGCAGTCGTTCGCATTGAGTACTCAAGAACTCGCGCCAATAGGGCCAAACATGGTAGCTAGCATTTTTCAGTGCAAATTCATCAATTGCTGCCTGCTCTAATTCTGCTATGACTTGGTATTCTGCAACAAAGTCTGCTTCAACAAAGGCTTTAATATCACGATCGCTATTTTCCTTAGAGTTCACCCAACGTGTCCCAAAACGGATATAAATGCGCACCAAATGGTCATCGCCATCAATATCGATCAATTCACTTCGAAGAACAACATGCATTTGTTGCACTAACAATGCTTCAACTTCCGTGGATTTCGGGTCAAAGTCATCAGCACACTTAGCTTGGCACGATTTAAGGTATACATCCTGTATCACTAAAGCATCAATAGCCTGTTGTAACGATTTTGATATTTTTTTAGCCATAACACGCCTCTAGTTCGAGTTCGTGCGATGCAACAATTCTCGTCTTTCGAGCAGTCGATGAAAAATCCACTAAAGCTACACTTTTCCAACTTATCTGCATATTACGCTCAACACCCGCATCCGACATTAACTTATCTAAAGCAGCTGGCACTTCCGCTGCTAAACGGAGCAGTTTATCCATTGCGTCTGATTGCATCACATCGTCTGATTCGTACTTGGAAAACGCAACAGGGCCACCACCAAACACTTTTGCAGCATCAGCCTGCTTTAAGCCCCAGCGTTTACGCAAGACCTGGAGCTCATTACCCGTTAACAAGCCTTGCACCTGTTTTTTAAAAGCAATCATTGCACGCTTGTTAAAGCGAGCTTCAGCAGAGCCAGTCTGTTCACTGCCACAGCAATCACAAACTGCATACTGGCTTTCAATTTGACCTTGTTGACCTAAATGTTCAACTGTAACCCTCTCAGCATGGAGAGTTAATTGGCCCATCTCACAAATTGGACAAATTTGACTATTCATCACATATCCTCAGCGCGATAAATGACAAGAAACAAGTAATAACAACTTACCTGTCTTGCCTATCGCAAATTTCACATAGTATTCGCAGCGCATTTCTTTATGCGCATACTCCACCCATTCATTTTTAAACAGCCGATAACTATCACATGCAGCCCAAGAAATAGACTTATCAGTTTGACCAACTATGCACCATTCTGATTTTAGGTAACTTCCTGAACTCAGAGCGGCACAAACTAGCTGTTTAACATCATCAATATCGTATCCCATTGTCTGAACATCTTTTCTACAACTTTCAGTCAATAGCTTAGTGTTGTCACCAGCGGTTGCGAGCAATGTCCTAACCAACCCTGATGAATAAAGAGGCCCGTCTGCGATATAGATTCGGTCACTGCCTGCTTCATTAGGAGGCTGCTCATCAATATAGGCACTTACATTTATCGTATTATTTACCATAATGGTAATTTAATCCAGTTAAAGTTGAACATTTAGCCATCACACCATTGCCTCATCGTACACTTTTTCAACCTCAGTAAACTTAGTAACGCTCTCTAGGTAAGTTAAGGTTGTGAGTTTCATCGAGTTTTTCATGGGTCGATGTGGCACGTTGGTCACTGGCGTTTGCAGTGATAGCGGTTTGCCTAACTCAAATAAATAATACAAATCAGCAGAACCTGACTTCTTACCCGCTTGACCTTCAGTAATGGCGTAGCGTGGTAACACAGTGACTCGCTTAACCGGCCAAAGTTTGTCAATTTGCTTGGTTGAACTTTGAGTGTCTGAGGTAGACGCCAACGCTAAATAGCGAATTTCCTCGGCAATATGTTGCTTAAATTTCTTCAAAAACGTGCTTTGCGGCAGGTGATACCACTGCGCTGTACCTTGCTCAAATTTTTCAAAGTAGCCATTATCACGGCCACGTTGCCCTCCCAATGCCACTGTCATCGTCAAATCAGGGTACAGCACTTGGCGCATGCCATAATACGGTATGCGTGCAGCTTCTTGTACGTAGAGCCGTTCCGCCATGCCAGCCACAGGATACATGACTTCATTGTTTTGTCCTGTTTGTGCATTCGGTGCAGTGCCGATTTGGGCTTGCAAGAACGCTAGCAACCACTGGTGACTGGAATAACTGCTCTCAGCCTGACTAGGATCAGTTTGACTGGGTAATAATGCAAATGCTCCAATACCCACTTCTTCTATTGCGGCTGCGTAGGGGTTGGGTTTTGTGGCTTGATCAAAAAAACCAGGGTATAAAGCAAAGGCACCAAAAACAGGACGACTTTTCTTGGCGCGCTGACCTCCGGTTGAACTGGATGAAGACTCAGACAAACGGATGAGAGCATCCCGATAACGGTGCATTTGGTTAATAGCATCGTCTGGTACGCCATCTGCTACGGCTAATTCAGCTGCTTCTTTCTCAGCCTCAGTTTTGCTTTCCCAGTATTTTAATTCTTTCTCTGTTGGTTTGCCTATAAATTGGTTTTTTAGATCAACTTTAATGTCAGAAATTCTATATTTGGCATCAAATAGCCAAATGAACTGCTTCTCTTCTGATAAGCCTGAGTCTGCTTTTGTTAAATGGGCACTTTTAGGCAATGTCACTTCCAACACAATATCCGGCTTTTGGTTCACTAGATACGAACGTATTTTACCCGCTTTATTGAAAATCGGTTCATGAGCTAATCTTGCCGTTACACCATCTGCACGTTTAAAGCGAAACGCGCCGCGCATGCCACCTTCTTTAAAGCTATACTCAAAAAAGCCATTTTGGGCGAGCTTAGTCGCACCGTTTTCCACCAATTCAAAGCCGAGATCCTGCTCTAAAATCTGCTTCAAACACAAAAAGCACCACACTTCGTAAATCTCAGCCACTGATTTCATTGATATGCTCGACTGATTGCCAAACACATCTAAATAAAATTTCAGCTCCTGCCAAATACGATACACCGCGCTGTAACCGTTTTTTTGCTGTAGCACTAACGACTCACGGTTTAAGCCTGTGTATGCACCAACCTCTTTTAAAAAGCTTTGACCTAACACTTTTTGCAGTGGTTGTTGCCAACTATGCAGCTCATTTAAAAATGAATCCGACAACCGTTGCCGTTCTGGCGCTTGGTTACTTTGTCTAAGCTTTTGTTCAAACTCCGCTAATTGCCGCTTGCTTTTACTCACCGCCATTTTGATAAAACGGTTTTCTGGGGTATCAACACTCAGTTGCTTTTTTTCAACCGCATAACGTTTATCGTACTGGCCATTAGCAAAGTCTTGCTTAACTTGCTCCGCTAACTTATGCGGCAAACGGCCTTTTAATTTGGCTGCTTTGATATTGGCCACTGTAGGTTGCAAACGGCTATGCGGAGCGGCACAAATCACTTTTAAGCCTTGCTCAAAGCGCTCCCTTAATGCGGCAAAATTAGCCAACCACATCAGTGGAAAATGCCCACGTTGCTGGCTAGTCGCGGCATCTTGTTCTGTTTTTTCTACCAAACTAAAGCGCCAAAGGGGGTAAACCTTATCAATGGCTTGGTACATGGCTGGCAAGTCTTGGTGCAGTGCCATTTTGGTTGGCAGCACTTCAAAGGCAATATGCTGAGTCTGTGTTTTGCCATTGTGCTCAAAGGTAAGTGGCAAACGTAACCAGCCCACATCATTACCGGTATTAATGGTGCCGGTTAAACGTGCGGGCACCACGCCCCTTGCGGTTTTTACTTCGGAAGCAAAACGAAACGCCTCATTCACGTTTTGGCTGCGGTGGGTTAACCGCGCATTAGTTACTTCACTAAAAAATACCCACTCAAACTGGTACTGAGTATTCTCAAAAAACAGCGGGGAATTTAATGTCAGCTCAGCGTGTTTCGCTAAGCCATTGGTAACAAGGTCACCATCGTCTAACCTACTTTTGTCAAAATCATCCGCAACTAGCCCTTGCGGTTCAATGGCATTGCTCAGCTGCGGCGCAGGCGCAAAGCGCAATTCATAGCTAGGTTGCGCATGATTAGCGCTCGCCCTGTGCGCCATTGTATTCTGGTACACGCTCAACCGCTGGCTAATATCATTCGCCCAGACCGAAAACTCAAAGTCGGGGGTTTGTAATCGTATTAACTCCGGCATTCCCTACCACTCCTTACACCATCACTGTACGGGTTTTGCTTATGGGTTGCATTCATTGCAGAAGGCATCAAACAACACCAACCCATTAAGGCCAGAAACTGGTAAAGGTGGCACTGGCTAATCGCTCGCTCATCCACTGCAATTTCGCTTTTGAACGGCAAGGTATGCGAAGTACTTTTTCCTCATCAGTAGCACCATCGGCCACGATTTTCTCACGATACAAGTCAGGGCGTTGATTAGCTTCGTCCGTTTCAGACGCCAACCAAATGGGAGCTAGCTGATTAGCTAGTACAGTGCTCAGTTCTAACAACAAGGCCTTACCATCTGAGGTAGTCAGTTTATCGGTATCGCCTTCTATACGCGGCAGAACCTTACACATCATAAAGTCGTCCCACCCGGCTTTTAAGGTAAGGTCGTCTTGTGGTTGGCTGCTGGCAACGGCAAGTAGCAGTTCATTTAAAGCACGATATGCTAATTCAAACGGTGTATTTTTTAGCACCGCATTAACGGCCGATAAAAACGCAACGGTTTTAGCGCCATCCGCATCAAAGGTATTGGCTAAATCCGCTTTGCTGGCGTTTGACCAAATAGGGTAACTAAGGCGTTTATTGCAGCTGGTTGAGGTAAAAAAGTCGTGATAGTCGTTAGGGAAAAACGCACCAAAATCAAAGCTCAGCGCTCGGTCAATCACCTTACGTGAAAAGCCGTGAGTGGTTTCATCCATATTCACCGTGCCTGCGACAAGCAGGTTGAAAGGAATGCCTAAACCATATTGGCAAACTAATTGCCAAAGCTCGTCATAATTTTTATTTTCACTGTTATCAAAGCCTAGTGCTTCGCGCAGCTTTTCTTTATCCGCGACTTCTTTAATGGTGGCGGGTTTTAATAGGGCATCACTGTTGTAGGTAAAGCTGTCACCTGTCCAACACCATTCGCGGGTTTCCAATACAGACAAGTAATCGGAAAAATACTGCTCAACAGGAGCAAGGTTCATTTCATCCAAACACAACCAGTAAGGTAATACCTGTTCAAGTACATCACGCTCACCTGATACCACTAAGCGTTTACCTAGGTCTTTACTCTCTTGCACAGCAACGGTTAAGCCACTATCAGCAATGGCACGCCAAGCTTTGGCAATAAACTGCAATACATCAGTAGTGATATATTCGGCTTTTCCGTCTTTTGCGAGGCGAGAGATATATCCGAGTAAATCACTCGGCTCATGCCAGTCAGGGCGTACTGAGGTTAAACAATAGGTTTCTGTAAACTGCCCGGCGGTTTTTGCTTGTTCACGCACAAAACGGGTTTTACCAGTGCCTGAGATGCCAGCTAGAAGGAGGAAAGGCTTATTAATTGCACTGTATTGGCTACGACCAATTTCACTATTGATAGCTTTCTTAATCAATTTGTTTAAAGTCTTACGATCCCACTGCTTCCATCGTTGTTTCGAGCCGTTGCCTATCTTTAAGATTGCACCTGTACGCTCCATAAGTTGCAACATTAAGGTCAATCGTCTTTTAGCAGTTGATGGAATCACCTCATTTGGTAAGTCATTAAATACAAGTTGATCATTGTTTTCTGTGCGGAAACTTCTAACAACACCCCAATATACTTCATCAAGAGTTAGTGACTTATCCGTCTTAAGAAAAGCACAGCTTAGCTCTACAAATGGAAAATCAGTGCCTTCTTGGTATCTTGATAAGAACTTTATCCAAAACTCTAACTCTGAAACACTCCCTTTTAATAACTCTTGCCCTATTTCGGTAACCTTAAAAGTCGTTTCGAAACTAGCAACGTTTGGTATTGTCCATGGTTTAGAAAAATCTCTAAAGTATGGTCTAAACGAATCACCTTCAAATGATCGCCAAGTTAGTTCTGGGATCTCCTTTTCTAATTCAACATATATTGGCGAATCAGCGTCATAAATTGATTCGCCTTCATGTCGACTTATTATCCTTAAAGCACTAAGCCATATATCAGCAGCCCAAGCTCCCTCTGCACCATCATCTATCTTTGTCCAATGCTCATATCTCATTTATATTTTCCTTAAATAAATATTCCAAGGACAATTTTTCAATTATGTTTGCAAGCTTTTCTTTAGGCTCACCGAAAATTGAACTGGCGATTTCTCTTCCAATCATCGCAGACAGCAGAGGAGGTACTGCATTACCAACCTGTCTTATCGGGTGGCGAGATGTACCTGAGAACTCCCACCAATCGGGGAAAGTCTGCATCCTAGCAGATTCTCTCGGAGTAACTTCCCTAGGCTCATAAGGATGAACATGCCCTTTACCCCCCCCCTTATCAGACCCTACAATAATGGTGAAACTTGGTCTATTTGGATCAAGCTTATTAATTCTAGTTTTCGGGTCCCGCTCCCCAAATTTAAGTGAGGCATAACGTTCAATAATCCTATCGCTATGCTTTCTGCCTACATGGTTAGCTAGAACTTCTCCCATAGGAGGAATATTCCTTAACCCATCAGTAACGGTACGATATGGCATTAAAGACTCTTTATTTTCCGATTTAGGCCCTCCACATATTGGAGAGATTTCTTTAATTGATTTACCTTCTCTACTACCTATAATAAACACACGATCTCTAAATTGCGGCACACCATAATCAGCGGCGTTCAATCTAAAAATCGAAAGTGTGTAACTTAAACCATTTTTTGGTTTACTTAATTTTTCACAAAGCTCTTCAAAAACACTGCCACCATCAATAGTTAGCAGACCATAAACATTCTCAAAGAAAAAAGCTTTTGGCTCTAGTTCAGAGAGTAAACGTAGATATTCATAAGCTAATAAACCCCTTGGATCTTCCTTTCCCTTACGCTTCCCAAACACACTAAAAGCTTGGCAGGGCGGTCCGCCGGCCAGAAGGTCAAGTTCGCCAACTACGAGACCTAACTGCTCTAAAATAAGATTAGAACTAAGCTCCTTAATATCTTTCTGCATAATAACTGCATCTTTTAAGATATCTTTATTTAAACTTGCGCATCTTTCTTTATTGCTCTTTAAAGTAATACAGCTGTGCTCGTCTATATCTGTTGCAAAAATGGTGTGAAAGCCTGCAGCTTCTAAACCCAGATCGAGTCCACCTCCACCAGTAAATAGAGATACAACTTTTATGGGCTTCATGGCTTTTTTCTTCATATTTAGAGTTTACCTAATACTACAAGCCAATTATCGGCTAATACGTTAACTTGAACTGAGCTCCCATTAGGGATCATTTCTACAATACTATGCTTTTCCATAGTTTTTAGCGTACGACATACATTGCTTAAAGCTCTTCCTGAAATAGACGCGATTTCTGTCAATGACTGCGGCTGTTGCTCGGCAATCACTTTTAACAACTGCTGGTTTTCTTTCGACAGCACATTGGCGACCGATTTAAGCGAGTCGAACCAGATATCAACGGGGTAATCGGGAGCTGGGCTTTGCCCTTTAATCCCAATCACGCAGCGCGATTGTTTAACTTTCCTCATTATTTACTCGAGTCGTGTGTTCACTTGATTGATCTCTGAAAAACAGAAATGAGTCAATCGAAAGCTGTACACTTATACATTAGTTACATATATTATCAACTGCTGATAATAGGGCAAGAATAATCTCAAGTTTCACTTCGCTCACCCCTCAACCACTTCGTTCAAATCCTGTAAAGCCATAAATAGGAACCCCGCAAGCGGGGCCCCCTTGCTGCGCAACCCTTCGGGCGATTTCTAGCTTGACTGGCTTTTCTCTGCGTAGTCTGTGTTGGCCATGAGGTATGGCGCGCCTTTAGGCGGCAAGCGCCTAAAACTTACCAACCTCATAGCGAAAGGGGCTTATATGAAATCTATGGACTTTATAAAGAACGCTAAAAGAGTAGAATTTGCTGGTATAGCAAGCTCGGCAAAACCTATTGAACGTACTACTCTTAAACACGTTCGGACTAGCGATAAATGTTACCTAGTTAAAGCTGGTAGTAAGTTACAATTTTGGATCACTCGTGATGATTGCTTGTTGTCTGTGAATGTCTCTCTGCACTCACCATTTTGTGTTTGTACTGACGCAGATAGTTAGTTATGTTTCCCATATCCCAACTTTCCCAGCTAGAAATTGAGCATTTTTTAAATTTTTTTTATAACTTTTTTCGATTTCTTTATGGTGAGTACACTGGTGAGTAATAGGGGTTTTAAACGGGCAAAAACACCTTGCAGACCCTGATATATCTGAATTTGTGATATTTAAAACGATAAACAGATCCAGAATATCGAAATCAAAGCATATCCATCTTATCGTTAAGTCATTGTTTTTTTGATATATCGCTATTTATTTTTGCTCAAGGAGAACTTGCTCAATAAGTTTTGAATTAACTACTCCAGCTTTTTTCCGATACGTACCATCTTCTTTTTGTTCAACATAGTGACTTTGATCTGTAGCCAATAATGAGATAATTAATTCGCCATATTTTTTATGCACTTTTGTAACTCCGTCTATTCATTGATGTGCTCTCCTTAGATACAAATATTTTAAACAAAAGTGAGTGATACTGCATGTCATCTGTTATTAAAAACGAATGAATTTTATCTGTATAAGGCTAAATAAAATATAACATACCTGCTCTTAATTAAAGACATAAAGTAAAACTACCAAAGTTTTAAAATATGGCTTCATTAAAGTTGGTGAGTAAAACAAAAGGGAAAACTCTAAAATTTTAATATAGGATGAATAATAGCTATACTAAAAGTAGCACAGAGGTAGCACAGGGTAATTTCGGTTAGTAGGCATTTACTTGGGAAGCTTTGAAAAGTGGTGGCCCCTCCCAGACTCGAACTGGGGACCTAACGATTATGAGTCGTGTGCTCTAACCAACTGAGCTAAGGGGCCAACTTTATACAACTGTAAGACAGTTGATTTTTGAAGCATTCAGTCACAGAGCGACTAAAGCGGGTTGCAGTATAAAAACTTTTTAGGTGCTTGTCACTACCAAACACCTTTATTTTAACAATCAGTAAGCTAACTGCTTAAATAGTAATCTTTTATGCGGATATAAACATAAAATGTAAGATATTTTCTATGATATTCACTGCATTAAATTATAAAAACCTTCCTCCCACATCAGTCTTTTATATTTAACGCTCTACTTTTTAAGTAAAGCTAACATATATGTATAGGCATACAAGGCTGTAAAAAATATGCTTGGGGCTACTGTAAGTGCCAAATTAGGTGTCTGATTAATTATATTCACCAGAATTACTAAGCTCGATTGAACAGTAATCGGAATTATAGGCGCAAAAAGCACTCCTGCTATTTTTTTGTTGTTTAAATAGGAGGCGCTGGAGTTAATTGCATTATTAAAGCTTTGTCGTATTGCTACGTTTTGTGGTGTTTTAGAATGAAACATACAAATAATAGGAGTTACAAACGCAAGCGTTACATAACTCGACTTATACTTGTTGACGACCTTTTCTAAAATAAAAGTAAAAAACAGCGTTACAAATCCACTATACAAGCCTTGCACTAATGCAGCTTGGAGCGTGACCGATTTTGCAATATCTACCGAACTGTTTGCCCTGTAGGCCCAACTAAAATAAAAAATGAATGACACAACGCCTGACAATATAAGCCGAATGTTCAATTTACTACCTCTGTATATATAAAGCGCTATTTAATAATATCAATACAAATCATGATAATGCTATTACTAGATAATAAGGTAATTAATTGCAGATGCACAAAGAAACGAGCATTAAACACCTGCTAAACAGGAGCTCTCCAAAATTAGTTCTTTAGTGTGGTAGACGGTAATTGGGATTTTTTAGTACAGAATAGATGTAGTGCGGAATAATACTAGAAGTAAGTTAAAATTAATATTGTGAGCCGATTAGCACTGAGAATATTTGCTTAGCTAAACCTCAGTAGTCGGCTTACACAATATATAATGTATCATTATTTTTTCGCAATAATATAAATTGCGTGTATTAACCCTGGGAAATAGCCTAGCAGTGTTAATAAAATATTTAACCAAAAATGCATACCTAAGCCAACTTGCAAAAATACACCCACTGGCGGTAATAAAACTGAAAATATTATACGGATAATATCCATGACCAAACTCCATTTAAATTAAGCATTAGAAAGGGGTAAAGCCCAGCTTTACTGGGCCTTAACTATAACTGTGTTATTCAGCAACAATAGTTAACTTATCAACTACGTCACGAACATCTTCAGCATTTTTAGCAATTTTAACTGCTAACTGCTTTTCAGCTTCAGACTCTACTGAGCCATTAAGAGTCACTACACCGTTATCGGTATCAACATCGATGTCTGTACCACCAACTTCCGAGTCAAACAGGAAGCGAGTTGTAATTACAGTGGTGATTTTAGCGTCCGTTAGGTCGTTATCATCATCGTCCATCATGTCTTTGCTTCTATCTTTTGTGTCCATGCTTTTAACAACGGTAAGGCTGTTTTCAACATCGGATACGCCATCTAGGCTAAGTACAAGTTCTTCTGCTAGCTCTTTATCAAGCTCGCTATTAACTTTACCTGTAAGTACTACCTTGCCATTTTTTACATCAGTGTTAATGTCAAAGTTGTTTAGATTAGTGTTCATAAGAAGAACTGTTTCTGCCTTACCATCAATCCAAGCATCTTTACTTTCGTTTTCCCAGCTGTTCGCTTGGGCACCCATAGCCGTAGTACCAAGAACTAAAGCTGCGATAATAGATTTGTTAAATGTTTTCATAATCTTTCTCCTTTTGATTAAAGACACTTTAACTTATGCGAGCTTTAGGCCAAGTTTACTTACTCTTAAAATTCAATTGCTTAGGTTGTTTTGCGATAAAGCTTTAACTATAGCTGTGTAACTATTTACAGGCTACTCGGTAAAACTTTCTCAAATAGTGAAAATAGCTAGATAATTGCTCTTTTGGTTAATCTATCGTTAATATAACAAAGAAAAAAACACCATTAAAAAATAACCAATTGATAATTAAAGTAATTATATTTGGTACGCGGTTTGCAATTAAACATTAAGATAAGTATCAATAGTAAATATAATAAGGAATATCTCATGTCTGTAAAAGTTGAAGACCGTCCAATAGAGCAAGTACGCGAACAGGTGATTGATCAATTAATTTATAATTACAGTCATGGGGTTATTTCAGTTGATGCATTTGAGAGACGTTTAGATGACGCGATGGATGCATCTAACAACGAAGCTCTTTTAGCCTTAGTAGAGGATTTAACACTTAATACAGACCAGCAATATAAAGCAGAAAAACAGTCGCAATTTTCTCCACACTATAGTGCACAACAAAACAGTGATGATGACTTTACACTACGCAGTATTTTAGGCTCTAACGAGCGAAGCGGCCAGTGGGTAGTACCAAAAAACATTTACCTCAGTAATTTTATGGGATCGGTGGTGCTCGATTTTACCGATGCCATTTTTGCGCATCAAAATGTAACTATTCACGTTAACTGTATTTTTGGTAGCGATGAAATATATGTACCAGAGCATGTAAACGTAGTCTCCAAAATGTTTTGTATATTAAGCAGCCTTGAAAATAAATCGGTATCACTTAACAAGCGCCAAGGCCCGACTATTCATATTGAAGGTAAAGCGGTAATGGGCTCTGTCGAAATAAAAATAAAACGGACTATTAAAGAAAAGTTTATGAGTTTTGCTAATGAGCTAAAAACACAATTAGGCGCTGGAAATAATCGTTCATAAAGCTTGCTTAAGCACCGCTCTTTGCGGTGCTTAACCTGTTATAAATCGTTATTTCGCTCGCTTGGTATATCACTTAAATACTCTACAAATTCCACCTCAAACCCAGCGGGATCAATAAAGTAGACATTCTTTCTGAAAGGATTCTCACTACCTTGCTTACTTATCCGAAAACCCGCTTTATTTAAGCGTATCACTACCTCATTTAAGTTATTAGTCACATAAGCAAAGTGTGCAAAACCAACTTGATGGCCCGATAAGTTTCTGTTTTCACCTTCACCATGGTCGCTTATCGCAATGTAATGCGTGTCATCTCCAAAGTGTACCCAGTGTCTTGGTTTTCCGTGCCAATCACCTCTACCCTCACTTCTGATTGACCAATGCGGAAATACAGCGCGATAAAATTTAAGCATACTATCTATATCACTCGCGACTAAGTTTACGTGCTCTAAATACATAATGTTGTCCTATCAATTAAGTAAACAGCACGATAAAACCTCAAGCTAGCTTTAGGTAAAGTGTTATTTAAAATTAATTCGATTTAATTAGGGCCTGTGACTTAATTATTATCTTGAAAAAATATATACACTTTTTAATCTTGTATAAAAAACAAACATAAGTATTTAGGGTTTATTGTTTACTTTATGTCAAAAGTCGCTAAAATATGCCGGCTGAAATATATAAACGTTCTTTTACAACCCAAAGGTAATACCATGCATCCAATGTTAAACATTGCGGTTCGCGCTGCGCGCAACGCAGGCAAAATTTTACTTCGCGCAAGTGAAGATTTATCAAAAGTTGAAGTGCAACAAAAAGGCGCTAACGACTTAGTAACTAACATTGATAAAGAAGCCGAAGCCGTAATTCGTGACACTATTTTACAGTCTTACCCTACTCACTCTATTGTTGGTGAAGAACTAGGTGAGCATAAAGGCAAGGATGATGATTACCAATGGATTGTAGATCCTATCGATGGAACAACTAACTTCATCAAAGGCATCCCTCATTACGCGGTTTCTATCGCACTTAAAGTTAAAGGTCGTTTAGACCAAGCTGTTATTTATGATCCAATTCGTGGTGAGCTTTTCACTGCTTCTCGCGGTCAAGGCACTCAGTTAAACAGCAAACGTCTACGTGTTAGCAAAACTACAGTTCTTGCAGGCACTGTACTTGCTACAGGTTTTCCTTTCAAAAACAAAAACCACATGGATGCATACACAGAAGCGTTTAAAGCACTGTTTGTACACACTGCAGACATTCGCCGTGCAGGTTGTTCTGCTTTAGATATGGCATACGTTGCCGCTGGCCGTGTTGATGGATTTTTTGAAATCGGCTTAAAACCTTGGAACTCTGCTGCAGGCGAACTTATGGTTAAAGAAGCTGGCGGTATGGTTGTAGATTTCGCTGGTGGTAATAACTATAACCACAGCGGCAATATCATCTGTGGCTCACCAAAACTGACTCAAGCAATTGTTCGCGAAATTCGTCCAGTATTACCTGAGTCGTTACTTCGCTAATAAATAGCATGATGAAAAAAAGGAGCCTAGGCTCCTTTTTTTGTGCCTAAAAATAAGGGTTATCGAGCTTAATTTCAACCGTTTTGCCTTTTGTATAAGGTAGGGTATTTAAACCCTTTGCGAAGTATTCATTAAATAATGCGTCAAACTCACCGTTTTCTTGCATTTTTATCAAGCCCTCTTCAACTGCCTTCGCCAATTCAGGTTTACTCTTTGTCACAAAGTAATAAATACCGGTTGGATAACTTATGTATAAATTAGGCACGATTACTAAATTACTTTGTTTGTTTTCAATAAGCTCAGAGTTAACCTCAATAAACGAGCGAGGAAAGTAATCTATTCGCCCTCGGCTCGTTAAAGTGAACATGGCTTGGTAGTTAGTAAGCGGCCTTACATGTAATCCGTTATACGACATGATTCTTGTATCTGGCCAGTTATGGCCTTGTACTGCTGAAAACTCTCCTAGCTGCTCAAGAGTTTTTACGTTTTTAAAACGTGCTACATTTTGTTTATTAGTGAGTAAAGCCCGCTTTCCTATGTAACCTTTAAATAGCGGTATTTTAATAGCTAAGGCAAGCGCCTCTCGCTCTGGGCTGCTCATACTCCAATACATATCCAATTCGCTATCATCTAGGTTTATTAACTTACGCTTTTGCAGATCTGATATGGGGATCATTCGGATAACACCGGGGTAGTTTACGCTTTCCAGTGCACGTACCAGTAACTCATTGAGATACTCTTCTCGGGCATTTTGGGTATCTTGCTTTTGAGCTACATTAATTATTTGCTCTTGCGCCATAAGTGCAAAACTTATAAACAGACTTAACACACTAATAGAAAGTTTTATTGGCAACATAATAATTACCTACTTTATTTAAATTACCTATTTATTGGCTGAAAGGATAAGCGCTTCAAGAGCCCCCTTTGAGCATATAAATAAATAGATAACTTTAGCGATAACGCTTGGTTTATTTTAGCTTCAGTGGCCTGTGCCTTAACCTGCAGCGATTTGTACATTATTGCAAAAAGGCCCTACCAATTCATACTACAAAGTTAGCACTGTTTTCGTAAGCTTGCACTGTTATACTCGCTAATGAAAACTTAGACGCCTGAATAATTAATAAATTGCAGATATAAAAAAACCGCTCAT
Organism: Pseudoalteromonas sp. Z1A8; assembly: GCF_011378855.1. Taxonomy (GTDB): domain Bacteria; phylum Pseudomonadota; class Gammaproteobacteria; order Enterobacterales; family Alteromonadaceae; genus Pseudoalteromonas. The sequence continues at coordinate 16,432 of NZ_WTLB01000063.1, forward strand.
AAGAGCTAACACCATTCAGTTAAGCATGTTTTGACTTAATGGTGTACCGAGTTTTTGAAATTCGAACGGTCCTACTTTTGGGCCGT
>NZ_WTLB01000064.1 GCF_011378855.1 Pseudoalteromonas sp. Z1A8
AATCAAAAGATGATAAGGGTATTGTGAAGCAACCAAAAGATCGGTCAACCGATCAAAAATACCTTAACTGATCGGTGTTAAGCTAAATGTCGCTTTTTATGTGGCAATTACACATTCTTAATTAAACACTGATCACTTAACAATCCAAGGCGTTACTTTAATAACGTTCGATATATCGCCAAGCACTCCGCTATCATCTTCCCAGCTATCTTCAACTGCAAAATAACACACTGACTTTTCACACGTTATGCTTTTATCATCAAATTGCATTGGGCTTTTAAATGTAACTGCTACGCCCTTTTGCTCTGGTAATAAAAACCACATTAATTTACTTACAAAAAAGCCCGACAAATCAGTTAACAACTCATCAAGTTCTTCGTTAATGGTATATAACGACTGCTTTGAAAACGCTAAACCATCAAGTTCGTTTGCTTCTATTTGTAACTTTAATTGGCAATCGTGTACAGGGTTTTGCGGCTCTACTACAATGACCGCTTTATCAGTATCAAGCTGCTTATCGAACGGCAATAGTAATTGTGCTTTATCGGTAAAGTTAAGTGGATACTCGTTTCTTTCAGTTAAAATAGTGCCGCTTTTAATCGCACACGTTTCATTAGTACCAATATCACTAATGTAAAAGTTAACGCGGGCATATTGAAAATCGCCTTTATTAACCACTTTTAAGCGATCGTAAAAGCCGTCATACGACATTACAAACTCTCTCGCATTTACATTAAATGCAGTTATGCTCAGTAGCAGTAACGACACTGCGTTAGTACAATTTAAAATCCGTTTATTCATCAAAGTAGGCTCTATTTTGGTTAATCATGGTGTTTAGCTCTTCTATATACGCTTCACCGCGCTCAGAGTAAGACATTAAACCTTGTGTAAGTTCAGTCGCTAATATTGGCTTTTGCTCAAGACGTAAGTTTTCACGTATCGCGCGCAAATCTTTATAAGCCGGATGCGTATTTATGTTTTTAAAGTAAGAGTTTATAGCAGCTCTTACTGATTTAAACGCAGCAACTTCGTGTGCAGCCCCGCTATTACGGCGTTTTGGTACCATGCCACAACCTTTTGTGTAACACCACTGACCAAAAAAGTTAAGGCCAATACGTGCAAAACGTGATGTGCCCCACGCAGATTCATTTGCAGCTTGCATAAGCGCTAGTTCTTTAGGAATTATATCAACACGGCGCAGTGCTTGTGTAAGTATTAGGGTATTAATTGTGGTTGGTAAGCCGTACGACTTCAAAATTACTGCAATATCTTTACTTTGCTTTTTTTCTAAAGGTAATTCATTTTGTAACATCATGCGTGCTATTTCGAGCTTAGCGCGCTGCTGTAGTATTTTTTTATTTTCGGCTTCAACGTGCGGACGAATAAAGCTAAAAAATGCATGTTTTTTTTCTTTCACATCGCTAAATTCTGAAAACTTTGGTAATTTTACATTATGTAGTGGTTTCTCTTTTTTCTTCACTTTTGTTGTTTGCTCTGACGTTTGCTCATCCTGATCAACGTCATCATTTTGTATAAACGGATATGCAAGTGCCCATACGAAAAACACGGTTAGTAAAAGTTTAAAAATCGTTTTTAACATGTATTCTCTCTTTGAAACAACAACTATGCATGGTTTATACACAAGCATACGAAGGCGCATTATACCTAAGCCACTTTATAAACGCGAATAACTGGGGTTTGATGACCTTTTACGGTTTAATTTTCAGCTATGTGTTTAGATATTAGATAAAACAGAGCCTATGTAGTGCATTTGTTCATTCGCAATTTATAAGTCCATGGGTATACTGGGCAAAGTTTAATAATATTAACTATGTGTGAGTAAGCAGTATGGATAAACAATGGCAAAGCCGAATAATAGAGCAATATAAACATCGTCCTAACGATAACCGCTCGCCGTGGCAGGTCGATCGTTCGCGTATTATTCATGCTGCAGCGTTTAGGCGTTTGCAAGCTAAAACCCAAATTATGGGCATTGGTTTAAACGACTTTTACCGCACTCGCCTCACACATTCATTAGAAGTATCGCAAATTGGTACTGGCATATTGCGCCATTTAAAAGCGCAACATAGCGACTTTACGCACTTCCCATCAACGGGGCTGCTTGAAACACTCTGTTTAGCGCACGATATTGGCCACCCGCCTTTTGGTCATGGTGGTGAAATAGCGCTAAATTACATGATGCGCAATCATGGTGGTTTTGAGGGTAACGCACAAACACTACGTATAGTTGCAAAACTGGAGCCCTACAGTAACGGGCACGGTATGAACCTTACTCGCCGTACTTTACTAGGCTTTATAAAATACCCTGCGTTTATTAACACGCTTTGGCATACCATTCCCGATGCAACAACAGGCCGTGCATTTATTAAAGCTGATGATTGGCGCCCAGCTAAAGGCTTATATAACGACGATGCAGCCATATTCAATTGGATAGTAGAACCACTAAGTCAAAACGATAAAGCGCTGCTTGGCAACCACGCTGCAATTGATAAATACCGTGCTAAAACAACCTATAAGTCACTCGACAGCGCCATTATGGAACATGCCGACGATATAGCGTACGCCGTACACGACCTAGAAGATGCCATTGCAACCCACGTACTCACATTAGACGATTGGCAAACCCATGCACTTCCTCATTTAAAAGCGCTTAACTTTGACTGGTTAAACACCATGCTTGAATCGCTCACTCTGCGTTTGTTTTCAAAAAATGACTTTGAGCGAAAAGATGCCATAGGTGAGCTGGTTAATACCTTTATTATTCATATACATTTGGATATTCAAAACGATACCTTTGAATGCCCTATTTTAAAGTACACCGCTAAATTAGATGCCCAATACGACAGCGTATTGCAAATACTTAAGCATTTTGTGTTTCAACGTTTAATACGCGACCCCGAAATGCAACAAATTGAGTTTAAAGGCCAAAATTTACTAATAGAGTTATTTACAGCATTTGCGAGCGATCCGCTGCGTTTATTGCCCGAAACCACACAAGCACAATACATAGAAGCCGAAAAACAAAATCAAGGGATGCGTATAATTTGCGATTATTTAAGCGGAATGACCGACGAATACGCCTATAAAACATATCAACGATTGTTTTCACCTATGCAGTAGCTAACTAGCAAACATTAAAAAGGCCGAGTAAATTTAATTTACTCGGCCTTTTTGCTTTAACTATGTAATTTTAAATAGTTAGTTAAATGTTTTTATAATGACTCTACGCCCATGTTATATAGCGCAAAGCCAAATATATCAGCGTACTGCTCAATTGTTTTACTTGTTGGTGTACCTGCGCCATGCCCCGCATTAGTTTCTATGCGAATAAGCGTTGGATTATTACCTGTTTGCTTTGCTTGAAGCTCAGCTGCAAACTTAAACGAATGCGAAGGGACAACACGATCATCATGGTCGCCCGTTGTGATCATAGTCGCTGGATATTCAACACCTGCTTTTACATTATGAAGTGGTGAATAACCTTTAATGTATTCAAACATTTCTTTGCTTTGCTCACTGGTGCCGTAGTCGTATGCCCAGCCAGCGCCCGCAGTAAATGTATGGTAGCGCAGCATATCAAGTACACCTACAGCAGGTAGAGCCACTTGAAATAAGTCTGGGCGCTGCGTCATCACTGCGCCAACTAACAAACCACCGTTAGAGCCACCGCGAAGTGCTAAGCGTTTTTTAGAGGTGTACTTTTTATCTTTTAAGTACTCAGCTGCGGCAATAAAGTCGTCAAACACATTTTGCTTTTGCAATTTAGTGCCTGCATTGTGCCAATCTTTACCGTATTCACCGCCACCACGAATATTAGCAACGGCGTACACACCACCTTGCTCAAGCCATACTGCATTAACTGGGCTAAAGCTTGGCGTTAAACTAATATTAAAACCACCGTAACCGTATAAAATAGTAGGGTTTGAACCATCAAGCTTAATGCCTGTTTTATAGGTAATTACCATCGGTATTTTAGTACCGTCTTTTGATGTGTAAAACACTTGCTCAGACGTGTAATCATCACTATTAAAATCAATAGCCGACTTACGATAAACACCCGATTCACCCGTAGTTACATCAAACGTATAAGTAGTACCTGGTGTTTTGTAGTTAGTGAACGAATAATAAAGCGTTGTTTGATCTTTTTTACCGCCAAAACCACGTGCAGTACCCACGCCTGGTAATGTAATTTCGCGAATTAACTCGCCTTTTTTGTTGTACTGTTTTACCTGCGAAATCGCGTCAACCATGTAGTTGGCAAAAAAGGTATCGCCACCTTTTGTAAGATTTAGTACGTTTTTGGTTTCAGGAATTAAATCAACCCAATTTTCAGGGCTTGGGTTACTTGCATCAACCGTCACTACTTTTTTGTTTGGTGCATTAAGGTTAGTAACTAAAAACAGCTTGCTGCCTTCGTTATCAATCACTGTTGTATCTGAATCAGTATTTCCAACAACCGTTACAAACTCACTGTTTTGCTTTGTTAAATCTTTTATAAACAGCTTATTGCCTGAAGTAGATGTACTTGCCGAAATAAGTAAGTAATGGCCATCATGTGTTACATCAGCGCCAACATAGCGATGTTTTTGCGCATCAGTTTCACCAAATACCACACGGTCAACAGACTGAGCTGTACCTAGTTTATGATAATACGCTTTATGCTGATCTGTTTTAGCCGAAAGCTCACTGCCTTTAGGTTTTTCGTAACTAGAATAATAAAAGCCTTCGTTACCTAGCCACTCTATGCCACTAAATTTAACGTCAACAAGTGCTTCTTCAACTTGCTCTTTAGTGTGTGCATCAATCACTATAATTTTACGCCAGTCACTGCCGCCTTCAGATATTTGATACGCTAATAAAGAGCCATCTTTTGAAAACGATAAACCCGACATAGACGTCGTGCCATCGTCACTAAATTTGTTTGGATCTAAAAATACTTCAACGTCGCCGCCATCTTTACTGCGGTACAAAACATATTGATTTTGCAGGCCATCGTTTTTATAAAAATAGGTATAATCGCCTTCAGTAAAAGGAGCGCCTATCTTTTCGTAATTCATTAATTTTTCAAGGCGCTGTTTTAACTTATCGCGATAAGGTATTTGTTCTAAATAAGAAAACGTTAAATTGTTTTGCGTTTTAACCCAATCGGCGGTTTCGCTGCTCATATCATCTTCAAGCCAACGATATGGGTCGCTAACGGCTTCTTCAAAGTAGGTATCTACGATATCGCCTTTTTTAGTTTCTGGGTATATAACTGCGTTAACTTGCTTCATAGGTGCTTTTACTTCTTCTTGAGTTACCGTATTAGTTGGCTCTGAACAGCCGCTAAGCGCTACAATTAAAGCACACGCTAAAGTATGTTTAAACATCCTGAGTTCCATTCTTATTTATTAATAGTGTGCCTAAGTTATTAACTTTTAGCCCTTTTGTCTATTTAGATGCGTTAAGCGCCATTTATCGCTGTAAACAAATGTAAACTTACGCTTTAATAGCACGACCCTCATTAAAATAAAAAACAATAAAAGAGCACACAATGCAAAATACAAACCCCACATTTAAAAGCTTTAAAACCTTCTACCCGTACTATTTAAAGAGCATCGCAACGTTACTTGCCGCCGCTTACATTTTATAGGAAGTACACTTGTTCTTGCTGTAATCGCAATAGCATTAATAAAACAACAATACAGTCTATTGTGGCTATTACCTTTTATTGGATATGGGTTTGCGTGGGTCGGGCATTTCTTTTTTGAAAAAAACCGCCCAGCTACTTTTAAACACCCTTTTTACAGTTTGTGGGGAGATTGGGTAATGTTTAAAGATATGCTTGTTGGAAAAATTAAATTTTAACACTATTTTTAGCACTCTTTTTTTATACCAATTACTTATAAAAACAAAATTGCTTCATGCTTTAAAGTATAGGTTCTAATAAGTAGTACATAATTTATAGTACACCCATTAAATGTTAATTTAGTTAACATTTAATGGGTGTACTTGTATTTTACATTTTAAAAAATATTTATAGCTCAACAGCTATTTATTGCCAGCCCAATAAAAATGGTTCCTACCCATAATTAATTTAAACCATCCATCTCATCTTACCAGTTAATTAAACGTTAAATTTAACTTTTAAATATAATTCATTATCCATCAATTACTTAGCAATTACCTCCGCTATATAACTAAAACAATGATCATTATAAAAAACAACCAAATGTAATTATAAAAACCCTTAAATTAATTGAATGTTATTCAATTGACTGACTTTGTTAATTAAGTATATGTTCAAGGTAACAAAGAGGTTTAATCTTTTTGTACAAAACTAAAATAATTCAATGGGTATGGGGAAATACAGCATGAATAGAAAACCGTTATTTAAATTACAGCAATCGGTACCACAAATATTACTCGCAATGAGCGCGTCTGCTGCACTACTTGGTTCGCTCTCAGTAAATGCTGCAGAGCAAGACACTAAAGCAGAAGAAAACATCGAACAAATAAGCGTAATTGGCTCTCGCCGATTAGGCCGTACAGTAGAAGACAGCGCAGTACCCATCGATATAATTGGTGCAGATGCACTTAAAAACTCAGGCTTTACTGAAACGAATGCCCTGCTTAGCAGTTTATTACCAAGCTTTAACTTCCCGCAAGCATCCCTTACCGACGGTAGCGACCATGTACGCCCCGCTCAGCTTCGTGGCTTGGCACCCGATCACACCTTAGTGCTTGTTAATGGCAAACGCCGCCACAGCAATGCATTAATTAACTTAAATGGCTCTACAGGTCGTGGTTCATCATCGGTTGACTTAAATGCGATTCCAGCAAATGCTATCGACCGCATTGAAGTATTACGTGATGGTGCAGCAGCCCAGTATGGTTCTGACGCTATAGCCGGTGTTATTAATATTGTGCTTAAAAGTGCCAGCAGCGGTGGCTCAGTGGCGGCTATATATGGCGCTAACGTAACCGAAATGGACGGTGTGCCACAGCTAAAATCAGTATCTGAAGGCAGTGATGGTAATTTAGCCTTTACCGAAGGGGGCGATCGTTCATTAACCGACGGTCAAACTTTAACGCTACAAGGTAATATGGGTTTTGAACTGGGTGAAAATGGCTTTTTAAACATTTCGACCGAATACCGCGACCGCCACTCTACAAACCGTTCAGACTACGACCAACGCGAAAACTACGCTCGATTAGAGGATGGCTCACTCGACCCTCGTGAACTCACAGTAAACCGTTACAATCATAACTTTGGTAATGGTGATGTAGAAGATTTCTCTGTTTTTTATAACTCAGCTCTACAACTCACTAACGATGCTGAACTCTATTCATTTGGTTCTTATTCTAAACGTGAAGGTGAAGGCGGTGGCTTTTATCGCCGTGCAAGCGACAGCCGAAATATAGAAGAAATTTACCCGGATGGCTTTTTACCTGTTATCACATCAGATATAAACGACTTTTCATTAGCGCTTGGCGTTAAAGGTTTTGTAAGTGAATGGAATTACGATGTATCGGCCGTATATGGTCAAGATGCGTTTGAGTTTGGTGTTACCAATAGCTTAAATACCTCATACGGCCCTTCTAGCCAAACAAGCTTTGATGCAGGAACACTTACCTACGATCAACTTACTTTAAACGTTGATTTTAGCCGCGAGGTAGACGTCAGCTTTTTAGAAAGCTCTGTAAACGTAGCCGTAGGTGCTGAGTATCGCCGCGAAGGATACCAAATAGATGCCGGCGAAGAAGCGTCATATGCACAAGGCACATTTGGCCCAGGAGGCGAAGTAACTGACCCAGTTGATGGCCCATTTGGCGCAGCGGGCGCACAAGTATTCCCGGGGTTTACACCTGAATCTGAGGGCGACAACAGCCGCCACAATGTTAGCTTTTACATAGATTTAGAAACTTACCTCACAGATGATTGGAACATAGCTGTTGCCGCGCGTTACGAGGATTACTCTGATTTTGGCGATACGCTCAATGGTAAAATTGCAACGCGATACTCGCTCACTGAAGATTTAGCCATTCGTGCATCGGCATCGACAGGTTTTAGAGCACCTTCTTTGCAGCAGCAATACTTTACCTCAGTGGCCACTGTATTTGTTGATGGCGAACCAACCGAAACAGGTACGTTTGCACCAGGCAGTGATGTAGCAAAAGCACTAGGCTCTCCAGGTCTTGATGCAGAGGAAGCAACAAACTACGGCGTTGGTTTTACATGGTCTACCGACTTTAACTTCAGCTTATCGGTTGATTACTACCAAATATTAATTGATGACCGCATTGTGTTATCAAACAACTTATCGGGCGCTGCAATTGCCGATTTACTTCAAGGCACTGGCGCTAACCAAGGTCGTTTCTTCTTAAACGCAATTGACAGTAAAACACGTGGTGTAGATGTGGTTGCCTCTTATAATGTGGCAACCGATGGTTACGGCGATATAGCCTTTAACTTAGGTTATAACTACGGTAAAAATGAAGTAACCAATATCATCGACCCACCAGCAGAGCTACAAGGTGCAGGGTTTGATCAAGACAACTTGTTTTCAGGCACTGAGTTGCGCCGTTTTGAAGTAAGCACACCCCGTAATAAGTACAACTTAAGCGCAACGTGGACTAACGACGATATACGTACAACGCTTAGAACAACCCGTTACGGTGAAACTCAAGATCCATCATCAACCGCAGAGCTTAATGAAGTACTAAAACCAAAATGGATAACCGACCTAGACGTCGCCTACTCGCTTACTGAAAACGTATCGCTGAGCGTAGGTGCTAATAACATTTTTGATGTTTACCCAGATGCAACCCGTGAAAATGTTGACGATTTAACAACGTTCTCACGTTTATTTGCTTACTCTAGCTTCTCACCATATGGATTTAACGGACGCTACGTATACGGCAAGATTGAAATGAAATTCTAATTAGCGAAATTGTAAAACTACGTAAAAAGCCACTTAATTAAAGTTAATTAGGTGGCTTTTTAAATGGGTTAAATTAAAAACTAAATTTTAGTTAACCAACCGTGTTTATCTTCACTTTTACCCCATTGAATATCGTTCAATGCTTGGCGAAGGCGCGCAGTCGTTGGGCCTGGCTCGCCAGTACCTACTTTGTATTCTTTATCGTTATGAATAAACGTACCCACAGCAGTTAGTACAGCCGCAGTGCCCGAAAGCGCCGCTTCAGTACCTGGTTTAGCAGCACGTTCTAGTAGCTCGGTCACTGTAAAGTTACGCTCGCTTACCGTCATACCTAAATCTTTTGCAATGGTTAAAATACTGTTGCGTGTAACGCCGTGTAAAAAGGTGCTATCGAGTGCTTTAGTAATAATCTCGTTGCCATCAATAAGTATAAAGTTAGCAGCACCGGTTTCTTGTACGTCGCCACCTGGGCAAAACAAAATTTGATCAGCTTGATACTTAATACGTGCAGCACTAATAGGTGCTAGTGCACTGGCGTAGTTACCACCACTTTTTACCATTCCCATGTGCGGGGCACAGCGCATGCCATCTTCTTCAAGCAATACACGCAGTGCAGTTGCACCACCGGCAAAGTAATCACCTACTGGCGATAGTAACGTGTATAAAAGCGAGCTCATTGATGGCGCTGCCGCCTTACCAATTGCAGCCTCAGTACCAATGTGTGTTGGGCGAATATACATAGAACCCGGCGGTAATGGCGTTTCATCTGCGTATTCACGCATAATATCGATAATCATCGTTTTTAGCATATCGCTGTCAAAACTCGGTAAGCTTAATAGCGCTGAGCTTTGTTGCATGCGTGCAATGTTTGCATCCATTCTAAAAAGATAAACAGAACCATCTTCATGGCGAAAGGCTTTTAAGCCTTCAAAACATGTACTTGAATAATGAAGAACGTGCGCACCAGCATGAAGTTCAAGTTTATCGGAAGGGACAATTGAGCTTTCGCTCCATTTATTATCAGAAAAACGAGCTTGAATCATCTGCGGCATAAACACGGTACCAAATGCGGCCATTTTAATCTCTCTTGTGTGGTCTATTTTCCTCCATTGTATGACAATCACCCGCCATTTAACCATAGCTAAAGTAAGGCTTTTTTAATTAACTATGAGAAATTTTTGCATGTGCTGTTTACTAATCAACCGTATTGAGTGCAATAAACAAAAAAATCGGTCAGTGTAGTTACACAGACCGATTTTTTCATTCGTTAATTAAAACATGTTTATTTAAACGAATATTTAATAATACGTTTTAACACCGACGTATACTGTCTAAAAAATCCACCCGTATGATAATCAACACCGTGTTTTTTCAAAACAGCTTGTACTTGAGGCGCTACTTCTTGATAGCGCGAAGATGGCATATCAGGAAATAAATGATGCTCTATTTGGCAGCTCAAATGCCCTGTTAAAACATGAAACCAATGTGGCCCTTTAATATTAGACGAACCCAGTACTTGGCGGTAATACCACTGCCCTTGGGTTTCGTTTACGCAGTCTTCTTGTTTAAAAGTTTGCGTTTCTTCAGTAAAGTGACCACAAAATATTATGGTTGATGTCCATAAATTACGGATTAAGTTTGCCACTAAATTACCGGCCAATACCCATAAAAATAAAGGCCCTGCAAGTAACGGAAATATCGCATAATCTTTAATTAATTGGCGAGCGCCTTTACTAAAAAAGCGCTGCTTTAATGTAGAGTGTGATACAAGCCCTTCGCGGTTTTCTTTCTTTTTACCAATAAAAACACGCTCTGCAGCCAACTCGTGATACGACACGCCCCACTGAAATAACACACTTAAATTAATATACGTAAAAAACTGCCATACATTTTTAAAACGCCATTTAAAATCATCGCTTAAACGCAACAAGCCATAACCAAAATCTCTGTCTTTACCAATAATATTAGTATACGTATGGTGTTCAAAATTATGAACGCGGTGCCAACTTTGCCCGTCGCACGCTATGTCCCACTCATAATGCTGTGAGTTAAGTTGCTTGTCGTTCATCCAATCGTATTGACCATGCATTACATTGTGGCCAATTTCCATATTGTCTAAAATTTTAGCAAGCGCTAATAACAACACGCCTGCAACCCATAATAATGGTTGAATAAAACCAAGCATTAGCAAAATTCGCCCGCTCCATTCACACACTCGCTGTTTGCGCACAACAGAGCGAATATAGTCAGCATCTTGTTGGCCAACTTTGCCAAGGGTATCCATTTTAATGGCATCTAGCTCGCTTGCGAGCATGTCATAGTTAATGTTTTTCATAATTGTAACTCCAAATCACTAACAGGTTGGCTTACGCAAAGTTGGATTAACTGCTCGCCGTTGTCACTCAATTCACCTGTTTTTAAATTACGTACCACGCCTGACTTTTTAATACATTGGCATTGATGACAAATACCAATACCGCAACCGCGTTTAACCGGCAATTGTTTTGCTTCAAACTGAGTAAGTAAAACATCGTTACCCGATACAACATGGGCACTGGCGTTAATTTTTACATTAAATTGGCTGTCGTCATTTAAGCTAGGCAGCGCCAAACCAAAGGCCTCTTGGTAGTAATTTAGCTTATGCGTTTTAGCAAAATCGCTCACCGTTTGCATAAATGCAGCAGGGCCGCAGCAGTAAATGTCTGGGTTTTCCCACGGCTTAATATTGCTGGTTATATCGCTTGCTTGCTCGCGCGTTAATAATAAAAACGAAAAATGCTCAAAACGCGCCGCAAACTCACTTAGCTCATCAACACATTGATGCTCAGTAGCTTTTGCGTAATAGATTAGCGACACATTTTGAGTAGTTTGGCTTAAGTAATCATCAAGCATAGCCAGCATAGGTGTTATACCCGACCCACCGGCAACAAAAGTAGCCGGCGTATGCGTGTTTTTAAATACAAAGTCGCCGCTTGGCGCAGAAATATTGCACCACAAACCCGCTTTTAATGCGCTGCTGAGTAAGCCTGTAAAGCGCCCTTGCGCATTTGTTTTGATTAGTAAACGCACCAAACCTGTATTTTTAAATTGCTGAGCGCTTGAAGCCACGGTAAAAACGCGTGTTAATAATCGCCCATTAATTTCAAGCGTTAAACTTACATGCTGCCCTGACGTATGCGCCTGCCATTGTTTGCTTGGCTTTAATTGCACACTTAAAAAGCCGCCATCAAGCACAGCTGTATTAACTACTTGCGCTCTAAACTGCCCTGCACGCCACGCAGGTTTAAACACCTGCATTATTGGCTCTATGTAGCCGGCAAAACTTTGATGGTGTAAAAACCATTTTGAAAATTGGTTTAGTACTTGAGTAATCATGATTAAATCTCTATCAAATCTTAATTATTTTGAACTTACACGTGTACGCTCAAACTTCAGCGCACAAGTGTACGCTCAAATTTTAAGTTTTCAACCCTAATAGAGTAATTATTCAATTTTTAGGTGCCGACTAATTTATATTTTTAAGAATCGATTTTCTTCGTCGCATCGTATGTATACTGATTAAGTAAATATATTAAAGTAATTAAGAGAGTCACCATGTTTTCGATATTTAAGTCAGATCCAACAAAAAAATTACGCAAAGAGTACGACGCAAAATTAGAACAAGGTATGCAAGCACAGCGTAAAGGCGATATTAAGAGTTACGCCATGTTAAGCGCCGAAGCCGAAAAAATTTGGAGTGAAATAGAAGTTCTTGAGGCTAAAAAAGCTAAATAAATGCATATGTCAAAACGTATTCGCCTTGCTTTAAAAGCCGATGGATACGTTTAGAAAATTAAATCACAAACTCCCCCTCCCTCTTTCAGGACATATTTAGTACTTTCTAATTATCCTCAAGTAAAACAACAAAAAACTTATTTTATCACTCGTATAAATACCTATTTACAATAATGTTTTTAAGTGGAATTATTGAACAATGTAATCTAAGCCGTTTGGGGGGTATAACGCCTTAACGTTGGATTTAATAAGCTGTTATGAATATATTGGAAGCTTCTACAGATAACCTCCATTAAAAATGGATATTTTTATCTGTATGCTGTTTGTACTTCAAATATTTTAGTCGCTTTAGTGGCATTATAGAACTAAGGAGGGTTTAGTGTATGCGTAAGTTATTAATATATATTTTACTCGGTTTTACTTTTTTACACTGGTCAAATTTTGCAAATGCTACATCCCTGAATGAAGCATACAAAAATCATCAAAGTAACGTTCAAGTACAGGGCTCTGGAATCGTTATTCGTATATTAAACGACGATAATAATGGCTCGCGTCATCAAAAGTTTATTCTTAAATTAAGTACAGGCATTACTATTTTAATTGCACATAATATTGATCTTGCGCCAAGAATTAATTTGCTTTCAAAAGGTGATACTGTTCAATTTTATGGTGAGTATGAGTGGAATAAAAAGGGGGGCGTAGTACATTGGACTCATAAAGATCCCAATGGATATCATGTTGGTGGTTGGTTAAAGCACAAAGGTAAAATATACCAATAGCTTTATAATAAATCGATTCAGGCGAGGCCATGTTCTTTCCTCCGTTTAGTAAGACTCACTGCTTTTCTAATCTGATTTATTTCTTAATAGTGAGCTATATAAAAAGGCAGTAATAATGATACAAAAAATAGAGCAACCAGCAGAAAAGAAAGCATTTGGTTTATGGAGTGCGATATTTTTGGGTATTGGCTCAATGGTTGGCGCTGGTATTTTTATCGTTATTGGAGAAGCGGGTGTAATTGCGGGAAATTTAGTTACTATGTCTTTTGCAATTGCAGCAATTATCGCGTTATTTTGTGGCTATTCATTAAGTAAACTTGCTGTTCGCTACCCTAGCCGAGGTGGGATTGTTGAATATCTTATTCACGGTTACGGCGAAGGCGTATTTTCTGGTGCTCTTGGGGTGCTCTTTTATTTTGCTCAATTAGTAGCAATAGCTGCTGTATGCAAATCTTTTGGAACCTATGCCGCGACCTACTTTCCAAAAGAGGATACTCATTTATTCATTAATATTTTTTCAGTTAGTGTGTTGTCTTTTTTCGTTATCGTAAATTTTATTGGTGCATCAATTGTCGCCAAAGCTGAAAATCTTATTGTGGTTATTAAACTATTCGCTTTAATTATTTTTACTGTATTAGCATTATTTTACATTCAACCCGCACGATTATCGTTAACTAATGCACCCGATACTTTAAATGTTTTTTATGCCTTAGGTTTAACATTTTTTGCCTTTCAAGGGTTTAGCGTAATTACCAATAGTGTTGAAGATATGCAAAGCCCAGAAAAAACTATGCTAAAAGCCATGGTTATTGCAATTTTACTTGTTACTGTTCTTTATATAGCTGTTTCTGTTGCTGTGTTTGGTAATTTATCATTGGCAACTATTCTGCAAGATAAGGATTATGCTTTAGCTGAAGCTGTTCGCCCTGCATTAGGCGAATGGGGATTCAAGATTATAGCCATTACAGCCTTACTTGCCACCGCATCAGCGATCAATGCCACATTATATGCTGTTACACAAATTGGTTATACGTTAGCAAAGGAAGGTAGCTTGCCTAAACAATATGAATATCATGTTTTTAATAATACAGAAGGGTTATTAATCTCAGCAATTCTTATTGTGCCAATGATTTTATTATTAGATTTAAGTCAAATTGCCAGTATAGCGGCTATCTCTGTATTATTGATCCAAGGTTTTACTCACACCGGTCACTTATTTAAAGTTAAAGAAACTAAAGCGAAAATATCCTGTGTTATTGCAGCTGTTGTCGGCTCTTTTGGCGCAGCACTTTTTGCCATTGCGTATTCATCTAAAGCAATGCCTCATATTGTTTATTACATTCTTTCAATTTTCTTTATCGCATTTATATTCGAAGTTATTATGCGTTTATACACGAATAGAGTAATACAACAGCAAACTGCGTCTCAGATCAAAAAATAAAAACAACACGCCCTGGAGCACATAAAGCACACCTATCTCAAGTTTTAATCAATATTTGTATAGATGTTTCTATAAGCGTTTTTATAAATAATCTTTAACGCTTTTAAGCTGTTTGTCGTGTACTTTTGAAAGCAGCAATAACGAGCAAATAGCCCCAAATAACGCCAGTCCCATATCTGATTGGGTATCCCACACATAGCCTTGCGTGCCTAAAAACGCTTCTGCGTCTTCGCCGCTTAGTACTGCAACCCACCACTCTATTAATTCGTAAAACGCGCTAAATGCTAAACATACCGAAATAACAAAGGTGATTAACCAGCCTCGACCATTTACTACTTTTTTGCGTAGCAAAATTTCGCGTGCTAGCAGCGCAGGTACAAAACCTTGAAAAAAGTGCCCTACTTTGTCGTAGTTATTACGCTCGCTACCAAATAGGTTATCGAACAAAGGGACTTCGGCGTAGGTGTAATGCCCGCCAATCATCAGTACAATACAATGCGCTAAAATAAAGGTGTATAAAATAGGGGTAAGTTTAAAGTGGCTATATGTGCTTGCTAGCAGCACTAAACCAATAATTGCGGGAATAACTTCAAGCAGCCATGTAAATTGATCTTTTGGGTTGATACCAGACCAAATTAATACAATAAAAAATAGGCTCAGCCATAAATACTTCATTTAGAATCCTTGTCTAAATTGATCAAATTTACGGCATTTTACGCCTTTGAAATAAACGATGCTACCTATAGTTTGTTTTTGCGCTTAGCCTATTAAACAAAGTAGGAAAAAAGCGTTTAATTGTAGGCGCCCAACCACTTAAACCTTTACCCACAATCACTTCGTCTTTTTTATTACTAATAGCGTTAATCATTTTTTTAGCAGCTACGCTTACATCCATGCCATTTTCTATCGACTCTTCTGGTTTATTTTGCGCGATGCCTTGCTCGTTTAATGAGTTATGCGCAATGGCTGTTTTAATAGAGCCTGGGCAAATAGTTAAGCAATGAATGTTATGTTCGCTCATAGGTTAGACATTAAGAGAGAATTGGATTCAGGCCGCATTTTAATCGTCCTTTTTCTTTATCTCTTTTTGGGTTCGCTC
>NZ_WTLB01000065.1 GCF_011378855.1 Pseudoalteromonas sp. Z1A8
GGCTTTATTTCCTTAAGAAGCGAGGCCATATCTTTGTAGAACAAGAATGTTTTATCGAACTCATATCGACGCCTATTTTCAGATAGCAATAAGTTCCAAATACCACGCGCTGTCGCGCCAAACTCTATGAGTTTAGCGTCTTGTTCTGGCGTAGGATTCAGTCTGTAATTGTATCTAAGCGTCTTGTTCATATACTGTATGGACTACTGTATATGAAAGGGTTGTCAAGATGGAATATGAAACCAAATCACACTGCAACTATCTAATAGCGTTACATTTAATCTTAGTTGTGAAATATAGAAGGCAATTACTACAAGGTAACTTAGGTGAATGTGTAAAACAAAAAATCTCTGAAATTGCAGAGCGCTCAGAATTTAATATTGAAGAGATCGAGGTAGACAAAGATCATATACACATATTGATTACGATTTCCCCGACCATTTGTGTTGCGAGTTATGTCCGTAGAATTAAACAATCAACGACACAAAGCCTATGGTCGAGATTTAAGTGGTTGAAAAAGCAATTCTGGATTGAGAAAACCTTTTGGTCTGACGGGTATTTTGTTTGCTCAGTTGGAAATGCTTCTGCTGATACAATTCGAAAATACATTCAAGATCAGGGCTAGTTATTCCGATTCATCCCATCGACGCCGCTTCGCGTCGATCAATGGGTTTTCTCGGAAAGATTCGATAAATGTTCAAGAGGCAAGTTAGTAAAAAATTGAGGGCTGAGTGATAAAGGTCGATTGGCAAAACCGAGTCCATTCATGATCATGCCTTTTACGGCTTCACCAGGGGTGATTTCTTGTTTATCGTCTTGAGGTAAGTAGCGATCTAAAAGGCTGACAATTTTTAAGTCTTCTATAACAGCAGAAACAATACCGTGATGGTCTAACCGTTTAATTTTTAGATTCATATACACCTCAAAGTTGAGGTGTTATTTTATCAAATTAAGGAGGTCTAAGCGCTTAAATTAAATCGAAATTTTTGATATTGGTCTGATCAATGTCTGATATAGAGTACTTAATTGCTTTTTAGGTAGAGCAGCATAATGTAGCTTGCCTTATGACCGTTAACTTAAATCCTAAAGCATGACCTCGCAGCGTGTACTAAATACGCAAATCATTGAATTTATTAACCTTATACCAATTCGCTTAATTAAGTGAGCTATTTTGAGGCTGGAAAAACGTGTTGATAGCCAGGTAAAAAATTCGCTATTTAGTTGTTCTAAATGAGAACTTTTTAACGCAGGTAGCGACACGTTTAGTCCCGCAAAATGATTAAGTATTATTATCAAGACGAAGCATCAATTATTTAAAAAACAGACATAAAAAAGCCGCATTTCTGCGGCTTTAAATTTACACTAGGACATCAGTCCGTATGTATTACTAATAAATTAGTTACCGCCAGTTGAACCAGTAGTAGTTGAACACTCAAACGAAACAGATGCTGATTCGTCAGTGTCATCAGCAGTTACTGAAGCAGTAAGTTTTTCAATTGAAGCTAACTCACCAGAAAAAGTAGCTGTTAGTGAATAAGTTTCACCACTAACTAAATCGTTTAATGCGTAGTTACCAGCGCCATCGCCCATTGCACGTTTTGGAGCTTTACCGTCACGGTTGTAGAATACAGCAGCGCCTGAAGCAACAAATGATTCTGCACCATTGCTACAAGTACCGTTAATTGCAAATGACTCTGATACGTAAGTTACAGGGTTTGCAAGTGCAACATTAATGTCACCACATACAGCAACTTCTGAAGCTGATTCAAACCAAACGTTACCATCAGCATCTTTTACTGTAACTATTGCAGTATCATCAGTAGATACGTTATCAGCGATAACTGCAAGATCATCGGCTGTAATTCTGTCACTGCCGTTAAGGTCATCTGAACTGTATGAAACAATTAAGCCTGACGCAGGGATAGCATCACCAGTAGCTAAAATTCGTATAGGTGCAGTACATGCTTCTTTAACTTCAGTCGCAGCATAAAATGTTAAGTGATTAGTTTCAAAACTTGCGTTGTAGTAGTTGCCAGAAGCAACTAAGCTCCCTACAGTTACCTTTTGTGTTTCTGCAGACCAAACACCCGTATCTTCATTTTGTGAAGAAAGGCTTAGCTCGTCGCCAGGCTGAACACCTTTGCTCGCAGGAATAGCCATTGAAACAGTGATAGGTTGTGAGAATTTTTTAACTTTCACGCCAGCGTCGTTTGTCATTTCAACACTTGCAACGCCAACAGGTTTAAGTACAGAAGTAGAACCTGCAGCATTTAAGCCTTGTGGAGTGATTGAAGAACCAGCAGAAGTGCTTGTATCAGCAGCCGTCACTTTTAATTTTAAAGTGCTACCAGTAATCAGGTTATCTTCAGCATCTTTTAAAGTAGTGCCAGCAGGAATTTTTACACTTGCTGTCGCTTTCCCTTTATTTTCACCAGAAGATGCTTCGATATCGTCTGCTGAACTACCACCAGAAACTGCAGCATCAGTGCTAAGACTAGCCACACCGTCAGTATCTTGAGAAACAACTGGTAATTGAACGTCAACATCACCTTCGCTTAATTTAGCTAGGTTAATAACGTAACTTTTAGTTACATAGCCATCAGCGCTTACGATTGCTGTAACTTGAGAAACGCTAGCGCCGTCTTTTACTACAAACGAAAAACTACCATCTTCCAAATCCATTGAAGTAACAGCGTTACCATCTAAATCAACTAAGTTTGTAGCAGCTACACCAGCTTCTAAAAATGATACTTTAGCAGCAACAACATTAGACGTAGCGCTATCTACAACGCTACCTACAACAACAGATGTAATTTCAGCGGCTGCTTGAGGAGGTACCACAACAACAACTGGTGGTACAACTGGAGCTACTGGTTCGTTATTATCTTTGTCGCTACCACAACCACTTAAGGCAACAGCTGAAGCAACAGATAAAGCCAATAGTGATTTTTTATTAGTAAACATAGGGAGTCCTTTTATTTCCATTTCAATTAATATTTTAAGTTTATAGTGGATTAAAAAAAACCACTAATGTAATACTTAGTAACATCGTAATTATTACGAACTATATTTTAGTCCAAATTATATCCAATTCTAGTACATTTTAACAATATATTCTTAATAAATTAGTGAACTAATTATGCAATTAGATACAAAAAAGCGCCACTGTGTACCCAGATATCATATCAAAAATAAAATATAGATCGATAAAAGCACAACAAATGTGAACTATTAATTAATAAAGTTACTATCGTTCTATGTTTTCTAGAATAAAATCAAGTCTCAATTAACTCAAATATAACACTTATTAACTAACTTAGTTAGTGTTGAATACACTTATATAGGCACTAAAAGTAGCTTTAAGTGACTTATCTGTAAAAATAGTCACTCATCTAAAGTATCGACTATTTAACTATATATGAAGAAAACAAGTCATATATTTATGTATGAACTCAAAACTAAAATTATATCGATACTTCATCACAGAGCCGCTAATGGTGTTACAGGCTCATGTTACTAGTTGTAATTAATAATAAACTACCTAGCGACATCGCTTCGCTCTTATCACTGGGTTTTTCCACAATTTACTGAAAAAGCACACAACAAAAGTAATGCACTTTTAAACTTTAAAATAACCCAAACTATTTATATTTTATATAAACATCTTTTAGCCTAGATAAATTGCCGTAGATGTAATCGCTAGACATACGTCCCTGGTTTAAAAAAGTTTTGTCTAAACTAATTGCTGTACTAGGCGTATAGCCTTGGTTAAATACCAATTGGTTATGTGACTCACCTATTTGAGTGCTCGCAGTATGTCGCCAAGCCTCTGCGCCTTTAACTTGACCAAAACGGGTTACGTTCATATCTTTTCGTGGTGTTAACGGAATACTAAAAGCAATACCCACTTTTCTTACTGCAGTATCTTCTAAAAATAATGACAAGTAACTATCGCCAAACCAGAAACGACTTTCTACTTTAGCGCCCGTATCTTCACTCCAGAACTCGCCGGCTGTTGCATGTAATGTTATGTTTTTCTCAACCCAATTGTACTGATACGACAGTGTTTTATAATCACGATTACCTTGGTAATCTTCATATTCAAAGTAGCCGACGTTAGCTGTTACTTTGTGACGACCGGCATCGCTTAACCACGTTGTTTCATTGGTTATACCTGTATAGTCGTAAGTTTCTTTAAAGAAACCCACTTGTGTTTGGTTATACAACCCAAACGGTAGCTCTAAAGTTTGATAAAAAACTGCACGGTCAATTCCTGTTTTTTCACGTAAACGCCTAAAAGGCGCATCTTTATCAAAGTCGTCGCTATTAGCGACATGTACTTGGCCACCCGCCGTTACACCTGCGCCATACCATAGAGGGATGTCTATATCTGCACGCAACGCAAGTGAAAAGTCGTATACACCCAGCTCAGTCGCATAACTATTTGTTAAAGCAGGGCCAAAAGTAACACGAGGCTTAAAGTAAGGGCTATTAGTACGAGTTAAACCGACCCACGTAACACCTTTTGGCATTACTAAAGCACCCTTTGTAACATTGAGATCGGGAGTTAAGTTGCCTTCAATAAACTCACGGTAGTTATCAACTTGCCCGGTAATACTCATTAATGGTATGTCGTACTTAGCAAGCACAACATTAAATTGAGCATTAGCAGGTGTAATATATTCAGCTATACGCCCTAGCACCAAACCAAATGCATCAATATCATTACGGTTAAATATTGAGTTTTCAAACTGAACTATTATTTGATTTTGCGAGTTAAAGCCGACAAGTAGATTTTCAAACCCATCTTGCGCTAACTTAGCTTTAAGGGATGAAACTTGCCTATTAACATTTTTTGACGCACTATTTTTTTCAGTATGGTGCTGTACAACATGACGTGGAATATCGTGAGTAGACTGAACTTCTAACGCGTTATTTTTAACTGCTGATTTTTTTGCTATTAAATACTGTGGATCAGGGCTATTGCCCCCAATACTTTGTTTCTTTACAGGCTGAGGTGCAGGCTCGGCAGATGCGTGTTTAACACTGCTGGTTAGTGGCGTACTAAAGTTAACACCCCAATAGGTACTTTCCTCATCAAAATCACTACTACTATAAAATCGGCTCGTTAACGTCAATGTACCGACATCATAAAGCCACTTTTTAGGGATTGTGATACGCGCAGCTGCATTTTCAGCCTCACCATCGTGCTCAGCTTGCAAAGTAAACCAATCAAAAGGTTGCCATTCAATGCCTGCAAAAGCACCATCCATTTGCCCTGTTAAGCGCTCACTTTTAGATATACCTGCACTGAATCTAAAATCACCGAGTTCTTTAGAGGCTACCGCATAATACGTTTCATAATTATTAGCAGCGCCACCAACATCTTTAGCGCCAAACGCTAAGCTAAACCAATTTTTAGGAATGTACGGTATTTGATATTTAGCATTAAATGAAAGATCACGTGTTTGTCCGCGCCCTTCAGTATAAAACAAATTATCGTTCATGGAGTTTGCAGCTATTTGGCCACTCACTTCAAGGCCGTCAAATAAACCCGCTGAAAATATATAGTTGTGCCCGTCTTCGTACTTACTGCCACGAAGATCCAGTTGATTATTGTAACCGATATCAATTATGCCAGTGTCTAACACCTCTGCTGTAGGGGTATTAATTAACCCTGTGTAGCCATTGAATGACTGAAAACTAGCTAACTCGTCGGCTGCAAAGGCCGGTAAACACAAGGTTGCTAAACCACCCACAAATAAAGGCCTAACTCTGTACATAATATAAGTCCGTGTCATTAATATATAATTTTTTACATTAACGTCAATATAACATACCCACCACTTAAAGCCTTAGATTTACTTTATAAAATTATGAACTTTTTAAGTTTCTTTGACGTTGGCGTTCCTCAAATGCCTTACTTCAACTTATCTTTTTTTCTCTTTTAACTATTCAATAATCAGATGTCCACCAAACGTATGGTATTCATTAAAGAGGTGATCATTTTTATAAAATTAAAGTAATTGCCCGCTTTTAATAACCAGCAATGCATTATTAGGAAATTACCACCTACAAAACCTTCTTTTGCTTTAAGGTTATCGGAGTGAGTGTGATCGCACTAGGCGCACGCCTGACTCCAATAAGCGAGATTTACTTTGAATATGGCTTTACCCGCTTGGTAAGCTTTATATTTGATATAGGTCCCTATGATGTGTCAGCCAGCATTTAGGCCGCTTTGTTTAATTTAGTTGTAAAGAGATGATTTAGATCAACAAAACTAGAGATAGACTAATAGATACTGCTCTTATGACTGTAAAAAATATCATCACAAAGTTATAACTGTGTGCCATGAGGCTAAAAGCTTAACAAAACCTACTTCACCCATTTCTCTAAACGTTATTTAAATTACGAAAAATGATTTGTAACTAAATAGTGAGTATAATAATAGATAAGTGTTATCAGTTGTTTGTTAGAATTGAAGATACTCGTTTATTTTAACGAAACAAATCATGGATTAATCAAGGCTGAACGAACTTTCTCATACTATAAATAAGTACTAGTCAAAATTTCAATCGCCTAACCGCCAACACAAATACTGTTGGTTGATCAGCTCGCGTAGCCTCATAAATTATAAAAATGGAGAGCGCAAGTAATTACTTCTTTCATTGAAACAAGTAGCCTTGCCTAAATATAATGAATAACGACGGTTCTAGCTTTCTTCTGTATACCTTCGCCTTTTTATGCTGTTGTTTATTTCACTCATCAGCACTGGCTACGACCTCGATACCTGTGCAAAAAATCCAAGGAAACGACGTAATCATTGAACAGTTCAAAATGGGTTACTTTACTGATTTAACAGAAAAAATGCAGTTAAATGAAATACAAAAACAAAACTTTCACATCTCTTCCAATAGTATTTCACTCGGCACAGCCGCTAAAGTAACGTGGGCAAAAATAGAACTAGAAAATTTAGATAAAAAAATACAAAAAATCTATCTCCACCACCCTTATGCATACCATAATCATAAAGTAGAGCTTTATGAAGTTATCGATAACACATTAGTCCGTGAACGCATTCTTGATATGGATAATCCTGCAACATTACAATGGATGTACCGTGGTAGCGCCGTTTTTGATATAGAATTACAAAATAAAAAAACGTTATATATAAAAAGTATTTCCTTCTCTCACCAATGGTTTAGCCTTAACCTTTACAATGAAGATCAGTCTAAAAGAGCCTTGTTGGGGCAATATACCGATATCGCGCTGCTTGTAGGGATGATACTTGCACTTATTATTTATAATTTTTTACTTTTTATCTCATCTCGTTTAAAAGAGCACTTCTATTATTCATGCTATCTCGTTTGTGGTGGTTTTTGGATTGCACTTTCATATGGGATGTTTGCCGATTTCTTCAATATCTTTGGCTCCATTACTTTGAAATGGCATCTATCATTAGTCGCAATGCCAATATTTTTAATATTGTTTATGATCAATATTTTCGAGACTAAAAATAAATACCCAATTGAACATTGGGCACTTATATCGATTATAGCTTTATTAACTATAAACTTTATTTATGGTTTATTTGATATTGTAACAGCCCTTAAGTACTCAAGTTCACTTGCTGCTGTAATGATGGCTGTTAGCCTCTCTGTCAGTTTTTCTATGTTATTTCGAAAACACCCCATCGCACTGTTCTTTTTAATAGGTCATGGACTATTTGTCATCTTTAGTATTTTGGCTGTCTTCTTTTACAAAGGAAAAGCGGAATTTAACTACATCAACAGTCACGGTGTAGGCATTGGTATTATGTTAGAGGCCCTCGTTCTATCGCTTATTATCGCCTATAGAATTCGAATATTAGAGAACCTAAAAATAAAACAAGCGGATCTTCAATTATTAGCATCAACAGATCCTTTAACACAGTTATTTAATCGCCGTCATTTTAGCCTTGCTGCAACGGAGTTATTAAACAAAGCAAAGCAAATGCATAGCCCTATCTCTGCTATTATTCTTGATATAGATCATTTCAAACGTGTTAATGATACTTAT
Organism: Pseudoalteromonas sp. Z1A8; assembly: GCF_011378855.1. Lineage (GTDB taxonomy): Bacteria > Pseudomonadota > Gammaproteobacteria > Enterobacterales > Alteromonadaceae > Pseudoalteromonas. The sequence goes on from NZ_WTLB01000065.1 coordinate 8,059, forward strand.
GGGCACGTCGCTGGCGATAAGTCGTTGAGGTGTGTCGCGGATATTATTAGACAACATTGTCGTAAACACGATTTATTAGCCCGCTATGGAGGCGAGGAGTTTGTTATTCTTATGCCGGACACAAGCTCAAGTCAAGCCTATGCGCTAGCAGAGAAAATGAGACAAACATTAGAGCACACTGAAGTAAGTATAAATAAGAGCTTATCTATTCGATTAACAATGAGTATTGGGATCACAGACGTTAAACCTGACAATATAGACTTAGATGATGTGATTAATCAGGCAGATAAAGCGCTGTATATAGCAAAAAATAATGGTAGGAACCAAACCCAGCTATCTACTTTTTAATCATGGTAACTATCTGGTATGGCAGCTCACTTTGGTGATAATGCTTCGTATTCAAAATCTAATAGTTCCCACTATTAGAAGAAAACACTCCCCTCCCCGACAGTCCCTATACAGCAAGACTTTCCGCCAGATTTAACTTTACATATGAGACATAAAAACGTCTGAATTTGGCTATTTGAGACACTTCCACCTCGCAAAAGTCTGAGATAAAAATGTGTAAAAATACACATTCCATCTGCCTGAATACCGAAAAGAGTATACCTGAAAAAGTATCTATAGTTGCTGAGTAAGGGCATGTTAGGCCGGGTTAAAAGCTCGAACTGTGAGTGATTTTTTGGCATTTCGTTAAATACATAAAACCACCTTTTAATTCAATATTAGATCTCCCCCTATGCATCAGCAAAATCAGTTAAAACCGCCCCTCAGAAGGTAATTTAATTTTATTCTTGCTAAAAATGAGAAATAGAAACTAAATTATTAGTACTGCAACGTTAAGTTTTACATATCGAATATAGTACTAAATCACGGCTGTGAGAGGTGTCAATTACTATGGATAAAAGAACTGAAGCTTACCTATTCTACGAAAAGTATAAAGCTAAACCGATATCAAGTTGGAAAGGCGCGACTAAAAAGCAAAGGTTTAAATGTGAAGCTATGCTTGATGGTAATCAGTGCGGCTGTATTTTCGAAAATTCGTACTCTAAGTTGATAGTTTTTTTCAATCGTTGGAGAAAAAAATTAGAGGGCCATGATTTATATGGAGTGATGTGCCCAACTCACCGTAAAGCCTTTGCTAAAAGCAGAACAAAGTATGCCTATTATGAAAACATGAGCAATTTTGGTCTTGTAAAATTAGCGCTAAAAAACAGAGGTAAAGGAAAGATTTACAAGCACTGTAACGACAATGTTCATTACCTAGAAATGTTACGAAGAAAAAATGAGGACGGTTTAACACTTATAGATCTCATTAACGAACACCTTGGGGCACGGCGATTGCGTCCAGAATTACAGCACTATACTTTAGATGATTGGCGCGCATACCTTAAAATGAAAAAATTTTTTAATAAATCAGAATGGAAAAGGCTGGACTCGCACACTCAGATGCTTTGTCATAGACAGGGCTATATGCCTCAGTTAACTAAAGAATTTTTTTCAACAAGTCTTATTTTTGAATCGCATACACATGCTGTAATTCATTGCGCAAGCTATGCTGAACTTGTCTTTGCGAAGGTGCTTGATGAATTACGGTTGGATTATAAAGCTCACCCAGAATGGCCATTTTGGTTCAAAAATGAATCCTATAAATGTAAAGCTGATTTTATCATTATCCTTAATGGTAAAGTTGTTATGGTTGAAATATGGATGTTGCGAAAAGATCTTATATCAAAAGCTGATTTATCCGATGAGCTTTTACAAAATTACCTTCAAAGAAGAAAATACAAAGAATTAAAAATTAAGGAATGCGCTGAGTCCGCATATGATATTTTTATAAATGTTGAAGCTAGAATACTTAGAAATGATGGTTTAGAAGCTTATTTAATAGAAATTAAGAAGATATTAAAATCATTAAACATTAAAAATATTGAATGTATCTCCCCTAGTTTATTTACTGATGTTGAAAAGTTACTCTTTAAATTAAAGATATTAGACGTTGAAGAGTTGATAAGTTATGCCAAATTAAATAACTTTCATTATTTTACGCAATTTGATAATCATCTAGAAAAATCGATACGAAAAAATCCTGAACTCCAAAACAAGCTAGAACGGGCACTAGCTAAGGAGTTTAATCGAGTCCCAAATTCTCGGTTTTTTGTAGACCCACCAGTAGCTGACATTATTTTATTTGTTAGTGCAAGAAAAGAACTTCATAGTAAAGAGGCTTATATGACAGCTCATAGCAATGGGCAGCTACCAGATGGCTTTATGGGAAACCCTATTGCTAAATACCCGGAGCTTAAGAACTGGCGGCAATTATGGGGCGAACCACTACTAGTAAGTTACACTGAAGCAAAACAAATCGTCAGCAATTTACAGATAAAGGGGAAAACTGATTTCACACGCCGACGCGTTAAGGTCAAAAAAAGTTTAGACAAAAATGATCCTGATTTTGAATTATTAAAAATACGTGCTAACCCTGGTAATCATATATCTGGAGGATATGACGAATTTACAACATGGGATGAATTTACCGGCGATACAGATGCAATTAAACAAAAGTGCCGAAAAATAGAGCTAAAGCAATTCTTAGATATAATTCAAGGAGGTGAATTGATGGAAATAACCAATCAACTTACATCGCTTAGCTTTTCATCCCCTACTGAATTGCGAAAAATATTAGGTGAAAAAGCGAGTGATGCTTTAGCATATTTGAAAAATGCCGCATTCATCGATTTAATTCTATTTGGCAAAACAAACAAGCACATTAAAGATCTAAATATACTTGTGAGTTATGTCCCTGAGAGCGCCTATGTAACTGAAAATGAGTGGCAAAAACAAAGAAAAGTACATATTGCATATCGTCTATTCCCATCAAAACTAGGGAGGCATGTGATCTCAGGTGAAGAGGTCTCATGGAGTAAAGTTAAAGGTATACTGAAAAAAAAGTCAGACAATAGAACACCTATAGGTGAGTGGTTTTTATCAAATTTAAAATTACTTGAGCAGTTAACTAATACAGAACCTGTCACATATTTTGTGTAATTGCCTAGTTTAAATAACATCTTTCAAACGGTATTTGAATCCAGCTAAAAACTATTAGCGACCATTTTACATTAAATTCGCGCCAGCTTTGCCTTAAATGCCCGCTCGAAGAGCAAGTGATCTAGCTTGCGATTAAAAACTCTCGTTTTGCACACAAAAAAATAGACAAGATACATGAAGTTTTTACGAAAACTAAAACTTTCCAAAATTATCGTTTAATATGATAGTTAAAATAGGCTCGTCAGGAGATAATTTATGAACGCAATACAAATAGCCACTTTATTAGTTTTAGCTATATCTGTAGTGACTCTCGTCACCGGTTTATACGGCCTTAAAAATAGTAAAAGATAGTGTTTTTTTATCTAATTAACAATGTTTTCCAGCTTTGATAACGTATAAGCCGACATACGTATTTCGTGTCCCAAAACCGTATGTGATTCAGAATATTAGTAATTACATTGCTATATTATTTTGCTCACGGCTATGCGGGTTAGCTGCGCATGCTAAAGGTAGTTGTCATTAATTATAGTGAGTTACTAATGAGTACGGTACAAAATAAAAGTACAAGGCACGACTTTCTCAATGTCGTCACACTTGGTAAATTAAATACACACTCAAACCCTATGGCTGAAATAGCCATAGTTAAAGTAGGCTTAACAACAGCCGGTTTGCGTACTTTTTCTACTTTAATACAATGGGAATTGAGTACTTTAGCAAAAGTGTTGGGCACAACTGAGCGAACTTTGTTATGTAACAAAGATAAGCCCTTAAATAAACAGATCAGTGAGAATGCGATAGAAGTGGCACGATTATCAAACTTTGGAACTGCATATTTCGGCAGTATCGATAATTGGAATACATGGTTATACACACCCAATATTCAATTTGATAATCAACCTGCGCGAGCAATAATGAACAGTATCCGTGGCCGTGAATTAATACGCAGAGTCATTAGCGGGCTACAGCATGGATTTACAGCGTAATAGTCGTTTATCGGATAGGCGCTAAGCAATATAACAACCCCTGTAATTGTCTTTCAGTATTGAACGCCATAGTGCTAAACCCGTTGCCTTGCTGATTATACCGTCTCTAAACAACAATCGGGTATGCTTGAAAAGGCTTCGGTTTGTCATTTAAGCCGCATATTTTCATATCTAAAGCTATCTTCTCATCTGTTTTTAATCACGTAACTGCTTTATGTGGGGCATAAAAAATAGCACTGCTCAAAAAAGCTGGACTTGATTGGGCTACAGCGAAAACTTTTGAAGATTCGCTAGTCATTCATCTTGCGAAAAATGTGGAACATGGGGAAGTAGCTGGTCTATTTGGTTACTCATCGAGGCAAGTAGTAACAGATAAGTACAACGGTAACTTGCTGCAATTATCGGACGCTATCAATAGCGTGTATTCAAGAATTAAAGTGACAGGACATTAGGAATGTTGAAAAAGTTTAAGTTCATAAACAATCAATCAAAAAAAGAGTTTCTAGCGTTGCCCGATAAAATTCAAAAGCGCTTTGCAAGTGATTTAAACGCTATCTGTCAAAATAAAGAGCCATTTAGCAAGTTCAAGCACTTAAAGGACAGTGTAGGTATTGGCGCGGTTGAACTAATAGAAAACGGCAGACCAGCATATAAAACGATTTATGTTGCTAAATTTGCTGACAATGTTTTTATTTTGCACTCACTTACCAAAACTACTATCGGGGTAGATAGGCAGGCAATGGACACTGCGAAGAAACGATACAAATTAATGGAAAAAGAAGTTAAGTGACACATATCACTACTTGAATATATATCAACACTAATATATAGTGATTATAATTTGAACAATAAGGTTGTTAAGATGACTCTTGAATACTCAAATATCTTTGATGCAATCACAGAAGATAAAGCAGAAGCCTCTGAACTACAGACGCGCTCAGATCTGATGATTGTTATTCGTGACATTATCAATGCTAAAAATTGGTCACAAGCCGATGCAGGGGTTCAATTAGGGCTAACTCAACCTCGTGTAAGCGATTTGGTAAATGGCCGAATTGATAAATTCAGCATTGATAAGTTAATGACTTGTTTATATAGAATTGGTTTTCGTTTCAAACCATCCTTTACAGATGATCAGTTAACAATGGCTGTTGAAGCCGTTAAAACACACTAATTGGAATAATTAATCAGGGAATACACATGGAATTGACATCGCGGATTCAAATCTAAAGTGCATAACGTTTAGATGGGTAGTGTTTAGAAATTAAGAGCTTTCTTTTTTAAACTGTATACCATTCAGTGAACCGGAAATTGCAACATCGATACCACCATCACCAATGCGAGGGTGTAACTAATTTACCTGTTTCGTCCTAAAAACTTTTCTAACTTTTGCTCCGCTACTTTATCATCTAATGATAGAGCCTTATATTCATCAATAAGCTTTGTTAAGCCTGAATTTTTTTCACCACGAAAATATTCAATATTACGCTCTATTTTCTTTAAAATATTAATTAGGCTAACATCATTAACGAGTGAAACATCTTCTTTGTCAGCAAATAGGTTTTTCTCTTGCGGGAAGTTCACAAAATAACGTAAACCACGTTTACCTTCACCTGACGGGTAAAGCAAGCCATTATCAACCAATGATTTTAAATCCCTTGTTGCGGTTGCCGGTGGCGCTCCTGTAATAGCTCGATATTTCTCATTAGTTAAACCATCACGCACAAAGCCATCAGCGCCTACAGTGAAGATTTTTTTCATCACCTTCTCTTGGCGTTGGTTGAGTTTGACCTCTCCATATTCAGCCCAAAACTTTGATTTTTGCAATACAAATTCAACGGACTCAAGCGATTTATCTTGCGACATTCTAACCAGCTCAACAAACCACGCTATCCATTCATTAATTTGTAAGCTGGCATTGGTATTTCTAAGCTGTTGATAATATTCCATTCGATTAGTATTAATCATGATCGACATACTAAAAAGTGGCGGCCTCGAAAAGTCTTGAAATAACGCATGCTCGGTTATGGCTCTACCAACACGGCCATTACCATCTTGAAACGGATGAATAGCGACAAACCATAAATGAGCAACGGCTGCTTTTATCGGGCCTGAACAATTGGCGTTGTTATACCACTGTATGAAAGCATCCATTTCATGTTCAACCTCAGTGCGATTATTACCGGGTGCTTTGTAGATGATTTCACTATCACCGTATAAGTCTTCTCTTATTATATCAATGGGCGAGTCACGGTAATCGCCTTTAGTAATAGGGGTTACATAATAATCTTCACTACCGTGCAATAGCAGCGTGTGCCAATGGCAAAGTAAGGTTTTAGACATAGTACTTTTAATGCTTTTGCGCACATCAACAAGCATCGCCGCAATGCCTTTTTCTTTAGGGAAGTAACCACCACGCTCTGGCTCTTTTAACCCTAGAAAACGAGCAACCGATGAGCGCACCTCTTCACGATTAAGTTTTTCACCCTCAATGGCACTGGTGCTTAATGCTTCTTCAACCAGTAAGTGGACAAATGCATCATTATGGTCATTTGACGGTATTTGCGATAATGCCCCTTCGACGCTGTAAGCTTTTTTCGAATACTCGCTGACACTTGCCTCAAAGCGTGTCACATCATATTCGAATAGAGGCCAATTTTTTTGTTGCCAATGATACATGTGATTTAAACTCTTGCATTTTATAAATCAACTTATATCGAATTATGATTTAAAAGTCCACACTTTATGAATCATATAGAAAGGGGTTTTGATTTATAGAGTGAAGATGTATGAATCAAATTAATCCTTTTGGGCAGGGTTGGGTTATTTAAACGTCCGCTTTGTAAACATGTTCAAACCGTCGTTAATGGTAGGACCATCTATGGATAGTTTAAAGTTGCCTGTCAGGTGAAGTCCAAACTTATTCACATAATCCTGTTAACACCAAGCGACATATCACAATGCCTGACATACTGGTGTAGCTAATATGTTTCTTACATGGCATTGCATTACGTAATTCTTATTTGTACTAGCATGAATTAAAAACAGAAGTTTAATTCCGTTTTATTTGTTGAATAACTACAATAACAGAACTATACCTCCCTTTTGATCATAATTATTATAATTTTCGGAAGCATATTTCTGAGGTATTTATGAGTGTAATGTTCCAATTGTTTCACGGTGGTCAGTGGCATGATGCTGCTGAATTAACGTTTACAGGTGATGAAATGAGCTCTAAAGTAAGGCTCACTTACTTTACGGAATATCTGTTTTCTTTAGCGGATAATGACTGTATTGATAACAGAGCATGCTCTGTTAATGCATCATTGAGTATTATTCCGACAGACTATCTAAAATGGCCTGCTCTTTTGGATGATTTAATGCCTGTAGGAAAATCTCGCTCCTGGTGGTTACGGCGCTTAAATGTAGCGCATGAAACACCTTTTAAGAAAAATATCACTTTGTTAGAAAACGCATGTAATTCTCCTGTAGGCAATCTTCGAGTTAAAGAATCAACAAACAAAGTATTAACCAAGAATCATGTACTTTACTTTGAAATAAATGACGTTGTGTCTTTGCAGTATGATTTTTTAGAATATGCCAATGAGCAAGGTGCCACAGTTGGAGGGGCAACTGGTGCAGGCGGTGTTGCTCCTAAACTACTGTTAATGCTTGTCGAAGATAAAGTATATATAGATGGCGACTTTGTGCGTATTCTCATTACTTTGATCACCGATTCTCATCAGCTTTGATCGCTTGATTTATCATTTTGTAGAGCCATTTTTAAATT
>NZ_WTLB01000066.1 GCF_011378855.1 Pseudoalteromonas sp. Z1A8
AAAACCCCTCATGAATTATTTACGGGGCAATCAGAAGTTCTGGTGGCTGCATAATGATTGCACTTAATACTTGAATTCAAGATGTAAATTGTTACATGCATTAGATTAAATCAAATATTAAAAATATGTATGTAAACGAATGTAAAGCTAAACTCATTCAATAAACACAAAGGTACTAACAATTAACTTTGCGTTGTTATCTATTTTAAAAACTGAAAAGCAATTAAAAACACATATAAATCAACAAATAAAAACATCATCGCAAGTAATGCTTATTTTTTTAACGTTTTTTCAAACCTATTTACTGCTTCACTTTTTCGCTGCGAAATTTACATTCACTATAAATCGCCACCAAAAACCAAATACACCATATTTACATTTAAATGACACATGTTATCTTTTGAATCTGCCTTATTTATTTTAATTTAGATCTACTTTAATTTTTTAAATAAATCATCAAAAACAATAATCACATGCGCACAAAAGCGCAAGGAGTATTCAGTGAAGACCCAAGTAGCATTAGCTGTTTCAGCAGCATTATTAACAGTATCACTAAGTTCTGTAGCCGGTGGAAATAGTATTCATCAACAAATAGCACTTTCAAAATCTGCAGTAGACAAAACTAAAACATCATCAACTTCATCTACCCGTATAACTAAAGTAGCAAAGAAAATTGTTGTTGAGCCTAGTTTAGCACCTGGCGAATATACTTATATTGTGCGCCTAGCAGACCTACCGTTAGCGACCTACGATGGCAGCGTTGTTGGCTTTGCCGCTACAAACCCTAAAATAGCTAAAAAAGAACTTTTTTCAAAGTTAGCTAACAGCAAAATGAGTTCACAAGAAGTACGTAATCAGCTGCGTTTAGATACTAAGTCTACAGATGCAGTTCAATACACCAACTACCTTGAAGATAAACAACAAAGCTTCCTTTCTCAAGCCCGCCTTTCATTAGGTAAGCAAGCAAACGTTGTATATAAATATAAAAATGCATTCAACGGTGTTGCGATGCGTTTAACTCAAGAGCAAGCTGTAAAATTAGCTACTTTAGATGGCGTTGAATATGTTGAACGTGAACGTATGGAAACAATGGATACTGATACTGGCCCTATCCATATTGGCGCTACTCAAGTATGGCAAGGCGAAGGCAATTCAGCCACTAACATGGGTGAAGGCGTTATTATTGGTGTAATTGATAGTGGTGTTAATACAGATCACGACTCATTTGCAGATATTGGTGGTGATGGCTACGACCATACTAACCCTTGGGGCGCAGGTAATTACGTAGGTGATTGTGCTGCTGATTTTGTTGAGCTATGTAACGACAAATTGATTGGTGTACGTTCATACGCAAGTGTTACTGATAACTACGATGATTTAGACGTATTCGGTCCTACACCGCCAGCTAAAAATGGTGAAGATTATGGCGGTCACGGTTCTCATACTGCAAGTACAGCAGGTGGTAATATTTTAAAAAATGTGCCGTTAATTTCTTTAGATAATGGTGTTTTAGAAAGCGACGGTATTGTTAATGAAGCGTTTTCGTTTGAGCAAATATCAGGGGTAGCACCGCATGCGAATATTGTTGCTTACCAAATTTGTAGCCCTGGCAATTCAAATTCTGACCCTGCTTTAAGCGATAAGTATACAGGTTGTCCTAGCGCAGCTATTGTTGCCGCTTTAGATGATGCTGTTGCAGATGGTGTCGATGTTTTAAATTACTCTATCAGTGGCGGCGGTAACCCTTGGGCTAGCTCTACAGAATTAGGCTTTCTAGCAGCACAAGAAGCTGGGATTTTTGCAGCTGTATCTGCTGGTAACGATGGCCCAGAAGCGTATACAACATCAAAAAATGCACCGTGGTATACCGTAGTTGGTGCTTCAACACATGGTCGAACACTAGATAGCTTTGTTACATTTAATGAAGAAAGTTTTGCATTCTCAAGTGGAAATGGACCTACACTCTCAGAAATCGTAACAGGCTCTCCTGTTACATCACTTTCAGTTGATGCAACTAACTTTGAGGGTTGTAATGCCTTTGCTGCTGATTCATTTAAAGATGCCGTTGCTGTAATTAGCCGTGGTGCATGTGCTTTTGCAGATAAAGTAAACAATGCAACCGCAGCAGGAGCAAGCGCTGTTATTGTTTACAATAATAAAGATGGTGATGCATCTCTTGGTATGTCTGGTTTAGAAGACACTACTATCCCAGCGGTTGGAATTTCTGAAAACTCAGGTAAAGCGTTATTAGAAGAATTAGCTTCAAATTCAGGCATGATGATCTCTATTGACCCAGCTATTACGCTAGTTATTGGTCAAGCTGACAATATGGCTGACTTCTCATCTCGTGGACCAAATAGTACGACTGCTGATATCATGACACCTTCAGTAACAGCACCAGGTGTATCAATTTATGCAGCTTACAATGACCAAGATTTTGGTAACGATATAAGTACTCCTGCTCCTGGTGATTTTGCCTTTTTACAAGGTACATCAATGTCGGCACCTCATACTTCAGGTGCTGGTGCAGTATTAAAATCCGCACATCCTACATGGACACCAGATAATATTCGTTCAGCATTAATGATGACGGCAACGACTGATGTACGTAAAGAAGATGGTGCAACGCCAGCAGACGTATTCGATATGGGCTCAGGTAGTATTCGCGTTAATTTAGCAACTAATACCGGTCTAATCATGGATGAAACGTTTGGTAACTACATGAAGGCAAACCCAGCAACGGGTGGCGTTCCTTTATCATTAAACATTCCATCAATGACAAATACACAATGTATTGATACGTGTACTTGGACTCGTACATTTACTGCAACTAAAGATGCTAACTGGACTGCAACGTCAGTATCAACATCTAACAATATGGCGTTAACTGTTTCACCAACTAGCTTTGATATTAAAGCGGGCGAAACGCAGACACTAACTGTAACTGCTGATGTAAGTGCATCTGCAGCAGATGTATGGAACTTTGGTAGCCTTGAACTAACTTCAGCCGGTTTACCAGATGCTCATTTGCCTATTTTAGTGCAAGTAGCTGAAAGCAACTTACCAGAAGCATTATCTGTAGCGGCATCTCGTTCAAGCGGTACTTACACATTTACTAATTTGATGTCTAAAAGTTTGAATAATATTGAAGTTGGTGTATTTGATAAAAGCACTGACTTAGTTGAACCACAAACAGTAGAAGTTGAAGATGAAGGTTTCGGCTTTATAGCACTTACTTTTAATGAAGTTGTACCAAATGTTGTGTTTAGCACTTCATCAGTAACAGCGCCGGATATCGACTTACGAGTTTTAGATGGCGAGTTTAAAAAGATTGGTAGCAGTGGTGGCCCTAACTCAAACGAGTCAGTTACTTTCCTGAATTTGCCAGCTGATACTTACTATATTGTAGCTGACAGTTATACTGCATCAGCACCAGGTGCAACGGATGAAGTGGTAATTAGTGCATCATCAATCTTAACAGATGAAGACTCTATGAGTAATACTGTTAGCGCTAGTGTTGCAGAGAGTAATGGTTCATTTGACTTAACAGTTAAATGGTCTGATAACGTAAGCAGCAGCTCATTACTATCACTAAAATCAGGTGATGACTCTACAGAAGTACAAATTCCGTTAACAGTATCGTTTGCTAATGATGAAGTAACTGAAGTGGTTTCTTCTGACTTAGAAACAGCGAGCCAAACTATGACTCCTGGAGTAGCTCAAGCTGTTAGCTTTGATATTGAACCAAACTTTACCAATTCAGATAAAGTTTATACATTAAAAGCAATGGTTACAGAAGGGCAAGAAATAGCAAATGCTGATAACGATGGTGTTATTACTGACAACATAGTTGAGTGGACTATTACTCGCGTAGCGGGTGAATCAACAAAAACAATGTCTGTAGGCTTTGATTTAATTCCTAGACAATCAGGAACTGATAAAGAGCTAGTATTAACTAATACGATTGACGGCAATGCAGTTGAATCTACTTATAACTTTGGCGTTATTGAAGTTGCTCCTGTAGCTTCTGTATCTGATGTATCAAGTGCAAGAGAAGGCACAACTGTAACTATGGATGCTTCTAGCTCTAGCGATGCCAATAATGATGAATTAACTTACTCTTGGAAACAGTTATCAGGAAGTACTGTTAGCTTAACGGGTACTGGCTCATCAATCACCTTCGAAGCACCAAAAGTATCTGCTGATGAAATAATTTCTTTCCAATTAGAAGTAAATGATGGAAATGGAAATTCAGACATGACAGTAGCAACCGCAAACATTACAAAAAATAAAGGTAGTAGTGGTTCATTTGGTTGGTTAATGGCCTTGCTTACACCGTTATTGTTCGTACGTCGTAGAAAAAATAATTCGTAAGATTAAATACGTATTATAAATAAAAACCATTAGCTTCATTTGAAGCTAATGGTTTTTTTATTATTTACTGGAGGACAAAAAATTACAACGCTGGGATTATTATTTATCAGTCCATACCGTAGCGATTAGTCGCAGAATCAAACAAACCACCTTAACTAAAAACACTTAAATGGGTATAATGCTTAACTTCGTATAATACGCGCTGAATATTGTGCTTTGGGATGCAAGCTTTGCTATATAAATTATTACCTGCTTTAAATTTAAGATTTCTTATATTGCTACTCGCACTCTCTGCAGCACTGAGTACATTGGTAGGGAGTTTTTATTCTACTTACCAGGTTCAAAAAGAGCAGTTAACATCATACACACTAAAAAGTAATTTAGCCTATGCACAAAAACTAGCCTCTGCTACTGATAACTTTTTAAAGTCTGCGCTTCAGCAGCTTGAATACTCAGCTAAAATTATTGAACAATCACCAAATAACTCCAAATTATTAAACGATGAAGCTATTCGTTTAAATCAGCAAACTGATAGTTTTAACTCTGTTGTGATTAATTTACATGGCGTAATTGCTGCTACGTCACCTCGTTTAAAAAGTATAATAGGCCAAAAAATACAATCCCCTGGTGCAATAGAAGCGTTAAAAGAAAAACGCCCATTAATTAGTGAGCCTTATTTATCGGCAGCCGATAATTTAATTGTTTTCATATCGCACCCGTTGTTTGATTTTGAAGGTAAGTATTTAGGTTATATTGGAGGCTCTCTTTATTTAAAAGAGAAAAATATTTTAAATGAGCTTCTAGAGCAGCATTACTATAAGGGTGGCTCATACCTTTTTGTTGTTAGCTCAAATAAGCGCATTTTATATCACCCAGAGCCTGCCAGAATCGGCAACGTAGTTACTAATAATCGTGTAATTGACGCAGTTACAAATGGCGAAATGGGTACTTCAACCGTTATTAATAGCCTAAATAAACCAATGCTCGCAGGCTATGCACCCGTTACTTTAGCTAATTGGGGAATAGTGGCGCAAAGACCATTAAAATCAACGCTATCTTCTCTTGATACATTAACTATTGAAGTGGTTAAACAAACAATACCAATGGCATTAGTCACGTTTATTTTTATTGGTTTATTTGCACACTTTATAGCAAGGCCACTAAAACGCTTAGCCGATAACGCAAATACACTCGACGATCCAAAAAGCTTAGAAAAACTTAAAAGTGTGAAGTCGTGGTATTTCGAAAGTCAAAAACTAAAATTAGCAATGTTGAGAGAAGTAACTTTATTACAAGCTAAAATTGGTGTGTTACGCCATGACTCACAAACAGATCCCTTAACAGATACGCATAACAGAAGAAGCTTAAACGGCTTACTTAACCAGCTTATGCTAAAGCAAACCCCGTTCGCTATATTAGAAATTGATATCGACTTTTTTAAGCGTGTTAACGATACTTTTGGGCATGACAAAGGTGACGAAACTTTAGTTTCGCTAACCAATATAATTAAAAAACTATCAAGAAGAGACGACATAGTATCGAGAATCGGCGGTGAAGAGTTTGTCCTTGTGTTACCTAATGAAGATAGCCAAAGCGCTTTTAAAATCGCAGAGCGCTTACGTAAAACAGTAGAATCAACAGAGATGGACACTATTGGCAACATCACTATCTCTATAGGTATTGCAACTTGGCCTGTGCATAATACTGATATTGCCCAAGTATATAAATGTGCCGATAAAGCGCTATACCATGCTAAAGAGCATGGCCGTAACCAATGCGTAGTGGCCGAAATTAGCTAACCACAGCTTAGTTAAGTAATACTCTGTATTACCTTAAATTGATAAATACTTTACAGAGAATACATGAGTTTATTAAGCCAGCCATCTGCTTTTGATGGCTTATAAATCATTACAATATCCTCACTGTAGTGACTGTTAACCCCCTTTACAGTTAATTTTGTAAACCCTAAATCGTCAATAACAAAGTTAGGTAAATACGCCAACGCCAAGCCACTTTGTACCACCTCTATTAATGCACTGTAATCGCTACATCTAAATACAATATTGCGCGGGGCAATTTCATCTTCCCAACCGTCGGAGCCAATACCTTGCTCTAGGCCGCACAGCGGCGAAAATAATGGGCAAGCAAAAGCTCCATGAAGTAGTTGGTTTTTATTGAGCGTTAATAAACCTTTTTGTACTAGCTGATGCGCAGCGGCCGCAGCCACACTAAATCCAGTATTAAATACATCAACCGCTACTAAATTAGTATGTGAGCTGTTATTTAATGCCTCGCGAGTAACTAGCGCAATATGTGCCGCCCCTGATGCTACTTGGCTTATGGCTTCACCTTCAAACACATTATTAATACGTACCGAGCAAGGCAGGTTGCTAAGTGGTGTAAGCAGCCTCTTTAAACCACTTTTAAGTAAAATTGCAGGACCAGCAATAACCGCATTAAATTTATGATTATCGCTTTTAAAACTACTGGTAAGCTGCTGGTAATTATGAACTAAATCGCTGCTATGCTTAACAAACTCTTTGCCTTTATCATTAAGTACTAAGGTTTTTCCCACACGATTAAACAGCTCTGTGGCTAAGTTTGCCTCAACCTTTTTTAGCGTTTTAGAAAGCGCCCCTGGGGTAATATTAAAATGCTTAGCGGTTGTATGCAGGTTTTGCGAACCCGCCATATGAATTACTTTTTCAATATCATCTAAATGCATAGCGCCAAACCGTATTGATTAAAAGGAAACAACTGATAACTTATTATCGATTATTTATACATAAAAATCAGCTTATAGTAGCGCCATATTTATTTTTTGGGTATTAACATGAAAAACATACTGTTATTTTTTATTTTATTTTCGAGATCGGTACTTGCAAACACACATCAACACAATTCACAAAGCACACACAAAGCCCACAGCTACGTAGGGTTTCATGGTATGGCACTTATCTTAGCTGGC
Source organism: Pseudoalteromonas sp. Z1A8 (assembly GCF_011378855.1). Lineage (GTDB taxonomy): Bacteria > Pseudomonadota > Gammaproteobacteria > Enterobacterales > Alteromonadaceae > Pseudoalteromonas. The sequence continues at coordinate 7,343 of NZ_WTLB01000066.1, forward strand.
GATAAAATACTTGCCAGCCACCTGCCTTTATACGCCCCTCCACACGACTACCAAATAGTGTATGAAGTAACTACAAATAACACCAACCTAAAAAAATCAAAAGTGTTTTAAAAAAAGCAGCAAACGAGCAAAGGTTGATCACCATTTTACCAGCCAAGTTTGACCTAAACTTATTAATAAATAAGAAGGCATCCACCTTAAACATAACCGTATTTAACGGCCATTTTGAACGCGGTGGCAAAGTGCTTTTTAATGCCACACTAACCTTTAAAAACCCGTTATATGTTGAGAAGGTCACGACAGATAAAGCACAAAAAAATGCATTTTCGTTAGTAAAGCTTACAGAGCAGCAAGGCTTGATAATTCATAAAATACAAAGTAAACCAAGTTATGACTCGTTAAGCTTAGTGCCACTGACTAAAGGTGAATATAATGGGGAGTTAAAGTGTAATACTGCAATTAATACAGCGCTTAAAAGTAAGCTAGAGGCATGTTTTAAAAGCGTACCAAGCTATCTAGAAACAAAAGATTTATCGGTTAATTAATTTATAAATAGCCAGCGCTTTTTAGCTTTAAAAGCACGGGTTTTATAAAGTGTTACTTCGCATTAAGTGTGTACAAATTTGCTTAAACATACTTGCCATTAAGTAATTTAACTTGAGTAAATATGTGACAAGTAAACGCTGCATTCCCATGCAGCGTTTATTGCCATTTGTTTAGCCCTAATTAAAACTGATAGCTTACCCTTGCTGAAAAGTTACGCCCTGATTGGCTGTATTGGCTAAAATCAGCACTTTGCGACTGGCCTGCAATTAGCTCAAAAGGTACATATTCTTTATCGAGCAAGTTAAGTACGCCTACATTAAGCTGCCATGCTTGCCACTCGTAGTTTGCGTATAAATCAACAATACCGTAGCCATGCCCTTGTGTAGTTTTATCGCCGTTTGTGATTGCGATTTAGCTAAACGCCATGCAGCGGTCCAGTTAATATTACCTAGCTCTGTACTTAACAATACTGAGCCGTTTAACGGGCTAATGCTGGTAAGTGGCTGATCGGTTTCTTTATTTTCACCATCAACGTAGGCTACGTTTGCCTCAAGCAGTATATTTTCAGCAACATACACGGCAATCCCTGCTTCAACGCCACTTATTTGTGTTTCGCTAATATTTTGATACTGATACAGCGTTTTGTTTACGCCAGGAATATATGTTGGCTCAACACCCACTACGGCAGTATCTATAAAGTCATCGTATGCTGCATAAAAAGCACTTACATTTACGCTAATATCGCTGCTTGCGTACTTAAGCCCAAGCTCAAATGAGTCGCTGCTTTCTGGGTCTAAATCGGCATTGGGTAATATTTGATAAAACGGTTCAACGCCGTGGCTTTGATAAGCTTGGTCGTGTGGTGGTATTTTAAAGCCTCGTACGTATTGCCCATACCACGATAAGTTATCATCCACTTGATATATAACACCTAGCTTAGGCGAAAAAGCCGATTCGGTAATATCATCAAGCTGCGCATCAGCGTAAAGTTCATCACTTTTAGCCTCTAGGGTGTAGTAATCATATCACACGCCTGCAATAACCGACCACGCACTGTTATTAAACGAAATACTGTCTTGTACATAAGCGCCAATTAAAGAGGTATCAGCACCCGGAAACGCTTTTTGTTTTTGGTCTGTAAAGTCAACCGTGCCATCAGCTAAAATACGCGTTTTTAAACGTGGGCGAGTGGTGTCGTATAAGTCGATATCAACTCCGTATACCACTTCGTGATCGGTGGTTTCTCCTTTAAGCCCTTTATTAAATACCGCTTTTAAACCTAAAATATTTTGCTCAAAGCGATAGTCGTTATAATCGGTGTAGGTGCTTGCGCCACTAATTTGATCGCTTTGCTGCTCGTAACTACTGTAAGACACTTGCCCATACCATTTATCAAACGCGGCTGTTGCTACCTCTGAATGATAATCTAGCGCCAGCGACCAATTAGTGTCGTCTTCTTCGGTTTCTTGAACGGCGGGAGTTATTACTTGCTCAATTGTTTGATTAAAGTAATCAAGGGTGTATTTAAGTGTGCGTTTTTCATCAAGCTGTTGCTCAAATTTAACTAATAAAGCATCCGACTTTGCATCGTAGCCGGGTAGGTTTTCGTCATAGTTTTGTACTTCCTCACTGTCGCGGTGGCTATAAACGGCGCTTACAGCAAAGTCGCCTAAGTCTTTTGCAGCGGTAATATCAGCGGCAATTTGGTTACTTTGGCCTTGATAACCTAGTGCCATTTTTACAAAGCTGCTGCTATCTTTTAAGTAATCGCTTGGATCTTTAGTGGTTATAACCACAATGCCGCCGAGTGCATCAGAGCCATATAAAGACGATGCAGCACCTTTGGCTACTTCTACTTGCTTTACGCCTGCTACATCAAAGTAATTACGGCCAACTAAATAACCCCCTCCGCCTGCATAGCCATCGTTGGTACGTCGGCCATCTTTTATAAATACAACACGGTTACCACCAACACCACGTACGGTAAGTGTTTGCGCGCCTGCACCACTGCCCGTGGTTGCAATACTTGAATCGTATTTAAACATGGTTTGTAAATCTACAGCTAACTGGCGCTCTATGTCTTGCTCGGTAATAACAGTAACTGAGCCTGTTACATCTTTAAGCTTTTGTTCAAAGCGCGAGCCACTCACAACAATATGATCGTCAATTATGTTTTCGGCAAATGCAGCGCCCGAGCCAAGTAGTAAGGTTGCTATAGCAGTAAATTTAAATGCAGAGGGATTCATTTCAACTACAAATGATAATAGTTATTATTTATGGCGAGGATGTTACAACTAAGTCAAATTAAGATCAATTAATTATGATAATCATTTTCATTTAGATTTGACTGGTTATAATAGCCGAAAAATAAAACCGGAGTGTGTAATGAAATACCTATTTATATTGTTTGCTTTAGTCGCTCAACCTGCACTTGCACAAGAGCGCGTTATTAGTGCTGGCGGCACCCTTACAGAAATAATTTATGCGCTAGGCAAGCAAAATACCCTTGTAGCGGTTGATCAATCGAGCATGTACCCGCAACAAGCTACGCAATTACTGCAGGTGGGTTATTACCGCGATTTAGCGGCAGAAGGCGTGCTTTCTATGCGCCCAACCACCTTATTAGCACTTGAAGGAGCAGGGCGAAGCCAAGCACTTACACAAATTGAGGCAACAGGGGTTAAGATAATTCATTATAAAAAGCCCACCTCAGTTAATGAGCTACTTGCGCTAATAAAACGCTTAGGTGACGATTTAAATGCCAAGCAAAAAGCACAGTCACTTATTACGCACATTACAAACTCATTACCTGTAAAAGCAAAAACGCAAACGCACAGTGCGCTATTTTTACTCTCAGCTAATGAGCGCGGGCTTGTTGCCGCAGGGCAAGAAACCGTCCCTAATTTATTATTTAGGTATGCGGGCATTACTAATATAGCCGCTACGCATTCAGGCTTTAAAGCAATTAACAGTGAAGTACTTGCTGTAAATCAGCCCGACTTTTTAGTTGCGCCAAAGCATGTAGTACAAAGCCTTGGTGGTAAACAAGCCTTTTGTAAACAAGCTCCGCTACGCTTATTAAAAGCCGCGCAAAGCTGTAACTTACTTGTAATGGATAGCCTACTTTCGCTTGGCATGTCGCCGCGTATTGCCACAGCAATTAATGAGCTTAACGAATATAAAACCCAATTATGAACACCCTAACATTGAGCCGCTTTACGCCAATAACACTTAGCCAAACCCATAAGTGGATGCTATTAGCCTCTGTGTGTATTTTTGCTTTGGCGCTACTAAGCATAGGGTATGGCCCTGCAGGATGGGACTGGCGTTTAGCCATTGCTTGGCTTGCGCCCGAGTATTTTAATCAGTTTGATGCACTGCAAATTAATGTAGTAATGCAAATACGCTTACCACGTTTTGTACTTGCTGTATTAGTAGGGCTGATACTTGCCCAAACAGGGGCGGCAACTCAAGCACTATGCCGCAACCCATTGGCCGACCCATCTATTATTGGCATTAGTGCCGGTGCGGCTATGGTTGCTGTGGCCTTTATAGCACTTAGCGCGCAGTTTAATTTTAACGCGCAGCTGTACTTACCTTATGCCTCGTTTTTAGGAGCGCTCGGTGTTACCTCGCTGGTATATTTTATTGCCAAGCAGCAAGGGCAAATTAATATCACCACACTTATATTAGTCGGGGTTGCTATTAACGCGTTAGCATTTGCGATTATTGGGTTATTGAGCTTTTTTGCCGACGACAGTGCATTGCGATTAATAAATTATTGGACCATGGGATCATTAGGCGGGGCAAGCTGGAGCACGATTATTCAAGCGGCGCCGTTACTGCTTATTAGCCTTATTGGCCTTTGGCGATTAAAAGAACCAATGAACTTACTCCTGATTGGCGAGTCACAAGCTCAGTACCTAGGAGTAGACACTAATAAACTTAAATTATATGTAATTATACTCGTTGCATTAGGAGTAGGTGCGGTTGTAGCGCTTACCGGTTTAATAGGGTTTGTTGGCTTGGTAGTCCCGCATATTGCTCGCTTAATGGTGGGGCCGCATTTACGTAATATGCTGCCGCTTTGTATGCTAATTGGCGTAGTGGTATTGCTACTTTCGGACTGGCTAGCACGCATTGTAATAATGCCAGCAGAGCTACCCATTGGCATTATTACCGCGCTATTGGGCGCGCCATTGTTTATTTACTTAATCGTTAAAAATAAGCGAGGTTGGTCATGATCACGTTTAATAATTTAAGTGTTGGCTTTGATAATCATAATGTTTTAAACACCATTAGCGGCAGTGCTAAAGCAGGGCAACTTGTCGCACTACTGGGTGAAAATGGCGCGGGTAAATCAACCTTACTGCATACCTTAGCAGGAATGCATTCCTTTACAGGCAGTGTACTTTTTAATACAAAGCCTTTAGCCTCACACGCTAAAAAACGCCTTGCAACACAACGCGCAGTCATGATGCAAGCTAACCACGTAGGGTTTGATTTTACTGTATTTGAGCTTATTGCAATGGGCCGCTACCCGTATGTAGAGTCATTAAAAATGCAAAGCGAAAAAGTACATAAATACGCCGCGATTATGGACTTAAGCCATTACTTAACTCGCCGCGTAAGTGCGCTTTCGGGCGGAGAGCAACAACGTGTTCATATGGCGCGTACTTTAGCGCAGCTTAATGCCTTTACACAATCGGCAGAGCCAAGACTAATGCTGCTCGACGAGCCTACATCAGCACTTGATATGCGCCACCAACATGCACTGCTCAGCTGCGTTAAAACCTTTGTAGAGCAGGGCAACAGCGCCATTATTGCAATACACGACCTAAATTTAGCCAGCCTTTATGCAACCGACGCTATTTTACTGCATAACAAAAAAGTGCTGCAAAGTGGGCCTATAAACACCGTATTAACTGAACAAAACTTACAACAAATGTACGCCATGAAACTGCACGTAAATCCTCATCCTTATAACGATGCACCCATGGTTTTTTCCCAACGTCAGGAGTTTTTATGAGAGAGCAAGCATTAAACGATGCACGCACCTTGGTTTACAAAACCAATGCCGGTGTCATGTCGACTATTTCTAATAATTTACGTGGCTACCCGTTTGGCTCGGTAACCCCCTATATGTGCGACGAACAAGGCCGACTATACTTTTTTATTAGCGATATAGCCCAGCACACTAAAAATCTAAAGCACGACTCTCGTATGAGCCTTACTATATTTGATGCCGCCGACTACGGCGACCAAAACGAGCACGGCCGAGTAACGCTAGTAGGCGATGGCTCTGTTGTGCCAAGTGAGCAAGCACACACTTTACTTAATAACTATATTGCCTTATACCCTGAAGCCGCTAGCTATCGCAACGCGCACGACTTTCAGTTATGGCAATTAGACGTAATACGTGTGCGCTACATTGGTGGCTTTGGAAAAATATTTTGGCTTGAGCAAAGCGAATGGCAAGACGAAGTAAAAAACTGGGACGAAAGCCAGCAGCAAAGCATGATAAGCCATATGAACGACGACCATCAAGATGCTATGTCACTCATATTAATGCAGCACTATAACGTAGCCGATAACACCCCAATAATGAGCGGCCTACTACCCACTGGCTTTTATATACAAAGCCAAAAGCGTAACTACTTTATTAACTTTAAAACCCAGTGCAACAGCCCGCTAGAGGTACGTAAAGCGCTGGTTGAGCTAACCAACCAAGCTCGAAGTAACTAAAATAAATACATGACGATGTAGTTAACCTGAGCTCTGGTTAAGAGATTTACTAACTATGTCGTTATTTTATAAGCAAGCTGTTTGCTCGCCTCGCTTGCCTAAAGCTTTAAAAGCCGCTTGTTGATGTTCTTTTTGCACATAACGAGGTGGCAAAGGGTTAACCTGCAACTGATATCCTGCTTGATTAGCTTGCACACTTGTTACCGGCGATATCCAGACAACATTTAACTCTGGCGCTAAACGCTTAATAACACGCGCTATACCCTCCCCATTTTTTACATGAAAATCGCCCGCAATATGCATTACCTGCGTATTTTTATGTGCTGTTATATAGTTAACAATAGACTCCCCCATGGTTTCATCCCATGTAACTTGTGCTGCAAAATAGTTTTCGTTTTGACTCGGTGAGCCGTGGTGCATTGACGCCATAAAACGTTGTTTATATTCACTGGGGGATGTATCAATAGTGGCTGCAATGTAGCTTTGCTGTGTTTCATCAAGTTTATTTAGGTAACTTATGCCTTGCCTGCCAACACACGTAACAATATTTTTAGGCGCATTTGCAGCGATTACATCGCTATTGTTCGTTTTTGCCAGCTCTACCAGCGCCCGATAATCGCTTTTGTAATTAGGCCATGCTTGGGTGTTATCAATTAAGTACTGCTCACCAATTTCACCCTTAACGAACTGGTTTAAAGTAAGCTGATCTGCGCGGCTAAATTGTTCAAGCGACAGGGCAGTGCGTTTATTACCTACACTTAATTGCTCAAATAACTCCGCCTGAAATAAATGTACGCCCGGATGTGTATGCCATTCACCCACTAAAACCACATCGGCATTTAATAGCTTGGGCTCTAATAATACAGAGCTAACAGGCTTTGCTTGTGTATTATAAAGTGCTGAGTAATATAACGATGAGCTTTTATCAGGCGGCACAGTGGTTGTACTACAACCACTCAAACCCGTAACTAACGCCAGAGTTAACATAGACTTTTTCATACACACCTTTTAAAATCCGTTAATACAAATAATTATCAATATCATATATCTGTAATGCGTATTAAGCCAGCCAAAAACAGTACAAAATAAATAAGCAAAGAAGAGCAAATAAGGCATTGTAGAGTGTAATTGATAGACAGTTATGAGCGAGAACCCGTCATTCAAAAGTTTTGATATCTGAAGTCAAGATTTGACCCTCGGCTTTTTTCTAAACAAAATACTGAAATTAGCCAAATGGCAAGGCGCTATAACGCAGGCGGTGCGGCTAATGATGGTGGCGGCTCTGGTGTTGTAAATATACATATAACTAGCCAAATCATTGTGCAAGGTGGTGCTAATGAGCAGACATCGCAAGCCGTTGGTCAGGACATTGCCCGCCAAGTTGTTAAGTGTTTGAGATTGGTGTAAAAAGGAGCTTTAAAAAGCGAGGGAATGTTTGTGATTAAGAAACTATTAGGTAATCTAATTTTTTGGTATGTCATTGCAGTTAGTGCAATTTTTGGTTTTGTTGGTCTTTTCTTTTTCAAGCGGTTTGGTTTTAATTTAAATGCCCCTATAAAAAACTGGGTTGATACAGCAAGTTACTTTAATGGAGTGTTAACCCCCCCTTTATTAGCCATAACCTCAATCTTGATTTTTTTAACTTGGCATACTAGTAAAAAGGAGCTTAAAACTAACCAATATATGTTGTCAGAACAATTAAAAAATCAAAAAGAGAAAGAAAGCTTTGCTCTGTTTATAGATCAAATTGAAAAATTAAATGATACCTTCATTAGGAAAAATAGGGTTATTGATATTTTCAAACTTGATTTGATTTTTGAAATAAACAATGAATATAAACAAGCTAGAAAGGAACAATCTGATGCAGACACACCTGATGACCTTTATGATTACATATCAAACCTTCAAGTATCTTTTCTTGAACTTTCCCCCTGTGTCAGGATAGTTGTCGCCTCAATTAATTTACAAATAAACAGGGCGCGGTAAGTTAAAGTAAGTGAATTATCAAA
>NZ_WTLB01000067.1 GCF_011378855.1 Pseudoalteromonas sp. Z1A8
TTGAAGATCTGATCATGACATTGAGATTTAGTTCAAAAAAATCCCCGCTAATTTCTTAGCAGGGATTTGTGTATAAGAGACAGGCCTAAGCTGGGTTTTTATTACAAACTATTTAATTAACGTAAAACTTTAACGTTTTTGATAGTTTTGATATGCGCTTCTACACGACGGTTTTCTGCGTTTGCAGCTTTAGTGTTAGCATCATTTTTAAGACGCTCTTCACCTAATCCAACTGTAGTAATACGGTCTTCAGCAATACCATCAGCAACAAGTTGCTTAGCTACTGCGTCAGCACGCTTTTTAGACAACCATTTGTTGTAAGTTGCTTTACCTACAGAAGAAGTATGACCTTCTAAAAGTACTGTTGTATCTGGGTACTCTTTTAAGAATGCAGATACTTTTTCAATATCATTTAAGTACTGAGTAGATACTGCTGAAGCATTGTTAGGGAAAGTCACTAATAAGCTTACAGTTACTTCTTTGTCTTCATATAAAGTACAACCAGTGCCATCAACTGCATCAGTCATAGGTGTGTTAGCACACTTATCATCTGCATCAGCAATGTTGTCGTTGTCGCTATCTAAAGGAGCTACAGCTACTTCAACAACTTCAGGAGCTGGTTTAACTGGCTCTACAGGAGCTGAATTTTGACCAAATAAGTAGTTAATACCAATTTTAGCGCCTACATCTGTGTAACCACGGTCAAGACCTTGGTATACAGCTGTTTCAGCATTTACAAATAAGCCATCTGTAATGAAGTGTTGGTAACCAACACCTGCATTTAAGAATGTGTTGTCATCAACTACGTCAATTTCTTTAATACCGAAAAGACCGTAGAAAGGACCGCCATTTAAATGGTAAAGAGCATCAATACCGTAACGCTCGCCATCGATATTATTGCGGTTGCCAGCAACTTTATCAAAAGCATTAAAATCCATATCTGCATATTCAAGACGTGCGCTCCAGTAGTCACTGAAACGGTAACCAGCTTCTACACCCCAGCCAGTTGATTCATTTACGTCAAGACCAGCTTGATCACGCATGTTTTTCCAAGATGCGTCGTAGTAGTCGCCAAATGCGCCAATGTAGAAACCAGGCTCTTTATCAGCAGCGAATGTAGATGCGCTAGTTGCAGCCAACGCGATTGCAATTGTAAGTGATTTTAATTTCATTGTTTTCTTCCCATTTGAACAATTTAAAATTGTAGCTAATCGATACTAGCTCAATCAGTTTTATATAGACTAACTGAGCCTTTGTTAATCAATACTTAACGAAAAATAAAGTTTATAAATTTTTTAATGCCCTGTCACAACACACATCCACTTACTATAGGCGAAATTAAAACTTTATTGAAAAATAAATATAGTAGTTTTTTGTAAATTAGTACTGAACAAGGAATGTGAGAGCAATTAAATTAAATGCTCTCAGAAATGCAAAGAAATATTGCTTAGCTTTAATTCGGCGCATAATACCACCAGAATTAACATTCCCCTACATATATGCACATTTTTGATTAAAAAATGACTCTTTTAATCATGTAGTTATATTCAAGGTTAGTAATTAAGTACCACAAAAAGTCTGGTAATCATTATCATTTATCGGTGCAGCCTGAAATTCTGATAGCTTTTCGTCATCAGAATACGGATTTCCCACTATTTTCATAAAGCGCTTTAGTAACTCACTAAACCCTGCAGCATTATACTCTGCAATTATTTTTTCGATCACATGGTTACGAGGAATTACACGAGGATTTGCCGATCTCATTACTTCATAACTATTATTGTCAGTTAAGTTTACCCACTTAGCTCTCCATTCGATTAGCGACTCGGGTACTACTGTTTCTCCCTTTAAGGATTCAGTAAGCGCATCAAAGGTATTGGTGTAGTCGAGCTGGTTATCTTTTAATAGCGTTAATAACTCTGAAATTAACTTACTTCCGCTTGCATTTTTTGCACTCAAGCCCAGTTTTTTTTCCCACATAGCCGTAAACTCAGCATTAAACTGCTCAGCAAAGCTATTGATGTATGGCGTCATTAACGAAACAGCTTGCTCGTCATCATCACTAATAAGCGGTATTAAGCTCTCAGCTAAGCGTGCACAGTTCCAATTAGCTATATTAGGCTGGTTACCAAAGGCATAACGACCTTGTTTATCGATAGAGCTAAACACGGTGTCAAAATCAAAATTATTCATCATGGCGCAGGGGCCGTAATCAATGGTTTCTCCGCTTACTAGCGTATTATCGGTATTCATTACTCCATGAATAAAACCAACGCGCATCCAACTAACCACCAATTCAACTTGGCTTTTAATTACAGCGCCTAAAAAGGCTAAATAGCGTTGTGGCCCTGTATCTGTTATTTCTGGGTAGTGTCGTTCAATAGCTAAATCAGCTAAATTTTTAAGCCCTTCAACATCGCCTTGCGTCGCTAAATATTGAAATGAGCCAACACGAATATGGCTCGTTGCTAAACGAGTCACTATTGCACCTGCCTGTGGCGGATTACGATAAACCGTTTCACCACTACCAACAACCGCTAAGCAGCGTGTGGTTTTAACACCCAGTCCATGCATTGCCTCGCTCATTACGTATTCACGAATAGCAGGACCAAGTGCACAACGCCCATCCCCTCCTCTAGAATAAGGAGTAGCACCAGAGCCTTTTAATTGAATATCCCACAACTGATTTTTATCATCATTAATAGCGCCCAGCAAATGCGCTCGCCCATCGCCTAAACGTGGTGAAAAATGTCCAAATTGGTGCCCAGAGTAACCAAGTGCTACTGCAGGAATTGCCTGTTTTTCGTTGCCGCTAAAAGTGCTAGCACGCAAATCAGCAGCAACATTAATATCAAACTGTTTTGCTAAGCTCTCGTTCCACAGCAATAACTGAGGAGAGGCAACGCTTGCAGGAAAATCTTCAATTGCGAAGTTTTCCGCAATGTCTGTGTATCTTGGCACTAATTTCATGGTAATTCCTCTTATTGCTGGCTTATACCAACACGGTTGTCACCTACGCCATAAGCCACAATTAAGCTCAACTCTTGCATACTTAAGCCGCTTTGTTTTTGCATTTCGTTAAAAAAAGCTTGGGCTGCATTCAGTGATTTTTTAGTTTGTAAGCCGCCATCTATAATTTTATGGGCGCGCAAGTAACTCTCTACATCGCGTGATAGTAAAAAAGTATCTTTACCAAGTGCTCGCAGCGCATAAGGGCCTGTATTGCCACCTAAACGCGAACCATGCTTTTTTAAATATGCCCACAAACCAATAATATCGTCTGTTGGCCAATTAGCGACAAACTGACTAAAACTGCCATGTTCCTCTGCTATTTCGTGGATCATGTAAGCATTTTCGGTAATTGTTTTTACTTTTTTATAGTTACGAACAATACGCTCATCGGTTGCTTTTTGTTCCAGCATATCGGGTGGCATCATTAGTAACTTATCAACGCTAAAGTCCCAAAAAACTTCCCTAAAGCCCGGCCACTTATTATTAATGACTGACCAATAAAAGCCGCTTTGAAATACTTTTCGAGTAAATTCTTCAAGCCAATCGTCGTCACTTAACGTGCTTAGTTGTTTTTTAGATAGCGGTTTTGCAAGTAATAACTTAAGCATTTTTTCAGAACCTTTTCGCTCTACCGCTCGCTTATAAATATCGCTAAATTTTTCCATACTAATTAAATACCTCACTACTTATATTGCTAGTGTACGAGAAAAGCAGCCAATACGTAACCACTCCCATTATGGATGAATGAATATGCATTTAGTCGCTTGACACCTAGACGGCTAAAATGCTTTAATCGCCGTAATTACCCTATTTAAATTGCATAGGTTTGTAAGTTTTTACTCTACAAACAGGTGCAAAGGGCTAGAAGAGGTGCGTTATTCAGGTAGCGTATGTTAGGAGCGCAAACTCCAGTGAGCATACGTGAGGGGAATTAACGCCGAGAAGTAATCACTTTTGCGAGGTGTTTATTTCGGGCGACTAGGTTGAACCCTAGCGACTGTCACCAATAGCTGCTTATAACAAGCAGCTTATTAGTTTGGTGGAGAGCTTCTGGTCTTAAATATTAAGGCCGTGCGCCCTATTATTTTAAGCCCATTCGCTCTTCGAATTATTAGTTCGAACGACGTTAATGCGGCTCCTTCCATAAAGCTTTTTAACTCTTCGAATACTACCAATTGCATTAAATTAGTCATCGCTAAAATGATCACGTGTTTAATAAAATTGGTACAAATTATAAGTTCGTGAGAGATGATCAACAATTTCAATTTAAACGACTACTCATTGTGGACCGCGCTCGTAACGCCATTTGATCAACACGGTGATGTTGACTACAACACGTTAACTAAGCTGGTTAGGGAGCAAGAGGCCGCACATAACGGTATTTTGCTACTCGGCAGTACGGGCGAAGGTTTAGCGCTTACGCAAAAAGAGCAACAAGCCATTGTTGAGCACGTATGTCAGCTAAAACCCACAGTGCCATTAATGGTTGCTGTGGGCGGTAGTAATCTAAAACAACAAATTGAGTGGGTTAACTTCTGTAATACGCTGCCTATTCATAGTTTTTTACTTGGCTCACCCCTTTATGCAAAGCCCGGCGCTATAGGTCAAACTCATTGGTTTGAAAGCCTACTTAATGCAAGCGCTCACCCATGTATGCTTTATAACGTACCTGGTCGCAGTGCTGTAAGCATTCCAACAGCAACAATTCAAAACTTACAAAACAATAAAAATTTATGGGCACTAAAAGAAGCGAGCGGCAGTATTGCTCAATTTGAAGCTTACCGCCAAGCTGCACCTAATTTAGCTATTTACAGTGGCGACGATGCGCTAATGCCTTATTTTGCTCAAGCTGGCGCAAAAGGTTTGGTGTCGGTAGCTGCAAACGCATGGCCGGTGCAAACCCATGAATTTGTAAAGCGTAGTTTAAGCGGTCAATACCCTAATTTATTTGCCCAGTGGTCAAGCGCTATTAATAGCCTATTTGCTGTCGCAAACCCTATTCCCGTAAAGGTACTGATGCATTTGCAAGGTCGCTTAAGCAGCCCGCAACTGCGTCCACCTTTAACACATCTTGAGTTAACTCAAACCGATTGCATCACAACTGCAAACAACACCATTTTATCTTGGCATTAAATACAGGTTTTTATAATGAGCTGGTTAGAACTATTAAATAATTTAGAATCGGGCGCAGTACGCGCAGCATCACAAAACGAAAGCGGCCAATGGCAAGCTAACGTAGAAGTAAAACAAGGCATTTTAGAAGCCTTTAAAAATGGCACTAATACTGAGTTTGCAGGTGGTTTTGTTGATAAACATAACCTAGCTCCGCAAGAGTTTAGTGCTGAAGATGGCGTGCGTATGGTGCCGGGTGGTTCAAGTGTTCGCCGTGGTGCTTATGTTGCTAAAGGCACGATTATTATGCCACCAGCGTATGTAAACATTGGTGCATACATCGACGAAGGCACAATGGTAGATAGCCACGCACTAGTGGGCTCGTGTGCACAAGTAGGTAAAAACGTACATTTAAGTGCTGCAGTGCAGCTTGGTGGTGTACTTGAGCCAATTGGTGCAAGCCCAGTCGTTGTAGAAGACGATGCCTTTATTGGTGCAGGCTGTATTCTTGTTGAAGGCGTAGTCATTAAAAAAGGTGCAGTACTCGCTCCTGGCGTGCGTTTATCGGCAACTATTCCGGTTTACGACTGCGTAAACGAGCGCCAGCTTGATAAAGGCGAGCCAATCCCTGAGTACGCCATTGTAATACCAGGCTCTCGCCCTGCGTCAAACGAATGGGCGCGCGAGCAAGGCTTAAGCATGTCGTGTGCGTTAATTGTTAAATACCGCGACGAGCAAAGCGATGCATCGTTATTACTTGAAGAGGTTTTACGATAATGAGCTTTTTGAGCACGCCTATCAAAACTGCTGTAAATACAATTACACAACAACTTGATACCCCTTTTTTTGTTTACGACCTAGATCAACTAAACACGCATCTTGCGCGTTTAGTTGCGCAAACCGATGTAAAACTGTGGTACGCGGTAAAAGCAAATCCACTGTCTAAAATTATTCAAAGCTTAGACAGCGCTGGCTTTAATTTTGACGTAGCAAGTAAAGGTGAGCTTGAGCAAGTGCTAGCACAAGGCATTAGTTCGCAGCGCGTGCTCAACACAGGGCCTGCAAAAAGCCCTAAACAAATTAAACATTTTATTGAGCGCGGCGTGCGCATATTTGTTACCGAAAGCCTTAATCAAGTACGTTGGTTAAACCAACAAGCGCAACTACAAAATACGCAACTCCAAGTACTACTGCGAGTGCAATTACGTTGGCCTGAAGGTGAAAAAAACCCACTGGGCGGCGACAGCCTTACGCCGTTTGGTTTGGGTTGTGATGAGTGGCAAGCACTCAATGTAGCCGAGTACCCTGCACTTAAGTTTGACGGCTTACATATTTTTCAGTGGGGCAATATGCTTAGCACGCAAAAGCTAAGCGAATTGTGGTCACAAATGATTGCACCCCTTAGCCAACTTGCCAGCGATTTAAATATTAGCCTTAAAATTCTCGATTTAGGTGGCGGTTTAGGTATTCCATACACACAAAGCGAAACAACACTTGATTGGGATGACTTAATAGCTGCGCTCGCTAAAATTAAAAATGATGCGGGTGTAGAAGAGTTATGGATGGAACTGGGTCGTTATGCCGTTGGCGAATGCGGTCATTACGCAAACCCAGTAGTAGAGCGCAAACAAAACTATAATCAACAGCAAGTAATTTTAAGCGGCGGTATAAATCACTTATTACGCCCTGCTGTTACCAGCCAAGACTTTCCTGCTGCATTACTACGTGAATCCAGTGCTAAAACTCAAGCGGTCACTTTATACGGCCCACTTTGTACAGCGCTTGATTGCTTGGGTGAACATAACTTACCAAGCGATTTAAATGAGCACGACTGGCTAGTGTTTAGCCAATGCGGTGCTTACGGCTTTACCGAAAGTATGCCGTATTTTTTATGCCATGAGCTCGCAGCCGAGTACACATTGCAAAACGGTACAATTACCTGTGTTCGCCAAGCCGAAAATGCCAGCCACTACTTAAGGTAATAAGCATGAGTAATACAACACACATCAGCCAAGAAAATATTATTGTAGGCGAAGTCGCAAACGGCTTACCACTTACAATTCCGGTGTATCGTTTAAAAGGCGATGGCACAGGGCCAAGTGTTTACATTCAGGCCAATATGCATGGTGCTGAAGTGCAAGGTAACGCAGTTATTTTTCAGCTACTTGAGCAGTTACAGCACCTAAACCTGAATGGCGATATTACCCTTGTACCTTATGCAAATCCTATTGGCTGTAATCAAAAATCTGGCGAGTTTACCCTTGGCCGATTCGATCCGATTACGGGTACTAATTGGAATCGCATGTATCACTACAATAAAAATTTAGTGACGCAGTTTGCACAAAATCATACTCAGTATGACGACGCTACATTAAAAAGTAACTTCAAACAGGCACTTATTGACGAAGTAGACAGCAAACTCAACGGCCCTGCTTATTTACTTAATACGGGTAAACGCATTGCGCTTAACTTACAAAAGCTCGCTCATCAAGCTGATATAGTGCTCGATTTACACACAGGCCCTATTTCAAGCAAGCATCTGTACTGCCCAACCTATGCAACCGACAGCGCACGTTACTTTAATATTGAACATGTATTGCTTATTCCTAGTGATTTTGACGGTGCGATGGATGAAGCAAACTTTTGCCCATGGTGGCATTTAAGTGATGCGCTTAGCGGACAAGGTCGCGAATTATCAATACCTGTAGAAGCATTTACTGTAGAGCTAGGCAGCCAAGAAAAAATAGACTTAAAAGAAGCATTAAACGATGCAAACAGCATTTTAAGTTACTTAAATCACAAAGGCGTATTACAAAACGCACCGCATACGCCAGCCAATATCACTCGCTATGCATGTAATTTAGATGACTACTTTGCTTATTACGCCCCTATTGGCGGCATGGTTGAATACATAGCCCCCTTGGCGGGCACATTAAGGCCGGTGAGCCCATTGCCAATATTTTGCGAATGGAACGCTACTTGAGCGAGCAACCACTGCAAACTATTACCCTCGATTGCGATGCAATAGCCATTCTGCACTTTGCCTCGGCAAGTGTTAACCAAGGCACCGAGCTTTATAAGTTTTTTACTAACATATTTGAGCTTTAGCTCACCCTTCTCATTGCGTGAGAGCACGTTGGCCAAAATGGTTAATTTGCATTAAAAAAGCGGCCTAGGCCGCTTTTTTTCTGATCTATATTTACTTTGTATACGTATAGACCTTGTTATAAATACAAATTCAGTAAAAGTTCACCGTTACATATGTAAAAAGACGTTATAATTAAATTAACGCATACAACACAACCCGAACCCACAAGGAATTACAATGAGCTGGCGCCACTGGATCACACTTTCTGCCTTAATGAGTACAGCTACCTTCGCACAAGAAGAAGTTGCAACAAATGAGCAAGACAACGACATCGAACTTGTAAAGCAGTGTATTTTAAATGAAGTAATTGGCGGAGATGGTAAACAAACATTAGACGATCTTCGTAAAAAGTGTTCAGCTCTTGAAGAAAACAAACAACTTACCGCGCTTGATAAACGCCAAGCTCGTGAAGAAGTAGGTAAAAAAAATAGAAATGTAATTACGCCACATAAGCGTAACTATATTTTACCGCTTTCGTACGTATCACACCCAAACGATCGCCCATTTGATGGCTTTGATGCACTAACCGACGACAACGACGGTGAACCGCTCGACAACTTAGAAGCAAAATACCAGCTATCGATAAAAGTGCCTCTTTACGATGATTTTTCGGATAAAGACCAAGCCATATTTTTTGGCTTTACACTGCAATCATATTGGCAGATTTATAACTCAGAAATTTCTTCTCCATTTCGTGAGACCAACTACGAACCAGAGATATTTTGGATAAATTACCTCGACCCAGAAAACGTATTATGGGGCGACGAAATGGCAATCGCATTAGGTATTTCGCATCAATCAAATGGTCGAAGCCAACCAAACTCACGTTCGTGGAACCGTATTTATGCAGACTTTATCTGGGAAAACAGAGGCTTTGTTTTTAGCTTTAAACCTTGGTACCGAATAGCTGAGGACGAAAAAGAAGATATTTTAGAAGCCAATGGCGACGACAACCCAGACATATACAAATACATGGGTTACTTTGAATTTAGCGGTGCGTATCGTTTTCATGATCACGAATTTAGCTTTATGACACGTAATAACTTAAATTCAGATAACCGCGGTGCAATTCAACTCGATTGGTCATTTCCTTTATGGGGTCGCGTTCGTGGTTATGCACAATACTTTAACGGTTATGGCGAAAGCTTAATTGACTACAACGCCGATATTGAACGTATTGGTGTAGGTATATTATTAACTGACTTGTTGTAAAACAAGCTCACAAAAAAGCCAAGCTATGTGGATTGTTCCACGGCTTGGCTTTTTACTTTTCGGCATTAAATTAAACTGTTATTTTTTAACAGCAAACACACCTTCAAACTCTGCAACTACATTGTCACCATCATAAATAGTAACAGGCACAACATAGCTTGCTTTACCTTCGGTTTCTAAATCGCTCAACTTACCTTTGCAGGCTTGCAAATCTACACAGCCACGTGGGTCTGTAGTTAGTGGTTTTAAATATTTAATATTAGCATCGGCTAACACAATATTACCTTCAAGCCCTGCTTCTTTAAGTGCTAAGTACGTAGCGCCCCAACCTGTAAGTGTTGCCAAGCTATAAATAGATCCTGCAAACATCGTGTTATGTAAGTTTAAGTTAGCGTCTAAATCTGCACTGGTTGTAAATTGCCAATCGGTGTAGCTTTCTACTTTAATACCCATTGCATCACTAATTGGAATTGATTCGCGCCAAATATTTTGCAGCACTTGCGTCCAATTTGGATGGCGAAACCAACCTGGCTCACTTGGCTTTTGCTTTATCATTTTAAAGTGCTGTACATCGCCGTAAGCTAAATGCGCTTTTTCTTTTAATTCGTAGCCATGGCGCTTATAAAACTCAAGTGCACGCTCGCGTGCAAACAAAACCAGTTCATCGGCATTTTGTGTCCATGCTATTTTTTCAAGTTCGTGAAGTAATCGGCTACCAATATGTTGATTACGATTACCCTCCGCAACGGCCATATAGCGTACTTGTGCTTGTTCATGACTATTAAAGTGCAAACGAGCTACGCCTAGCACTTCGCCTTCTTTATTTTTTATAAAGCGATGCTCAGAGTCTTGTTCCATATCGTCTTGTTCTGAGCCACGAGGCTCGCCCCAAGGTGCGCGTAATACCTGCCAACGCAATTGGTAATACGCTTGCCAATCTTCGCTACTTTGTGGGGTGCTTACCTGAAACATACATACTCCTGTTGTTATATAAGCCGTAAATAAAAGTCAAAAAAAGGCTACGGCGCTATACTAATCGTATTGGTTATCTACCAAGCTAGAAATTAGGTCGATTGGTATTATTATGGCAAATACCATACTCCATCTTAAAAAAACTGCAAATACGACTTTGGTGATGGCTGTAAAATAACGTAAAAAAATAATGACAAAGGCCATTGCGCTTTAACGTTGCTAGTTTATGCTGAGAATATGACTGAAAAAATCAATTATATAAATTCACTAACTGGTTTGCTGAGCGATCAATTTATTGAAAATAGCCACAGCATTGGTCAGTTAATCTATTGGCATAAGTGCAGTGGCGACCACATTCAAGTGCGTGAGCACGAGCAGTTACGCTGGTTACTTATTAACGACACTCTTCAATCTGTTATTGATTTAAATAACCCGGATTTATTACTTTTTCCACATTTATTGTGCCTAGGTAAGCATTGGCAAGCTCTTAGCGCGCCAGTGAAGGTGTTAGAACTTGGCCTTGGCGGCGGTGCAATTCGTAATTATTTACAGCACAAATACCCTAAAGCACAAATAACATCGGTTGAAAAAAATGCCGATATTATTGATTGCTACACACAATTTTTTTCGTCAAATAAAAATGAGCGATTGCTTTGCGCCGATGCACAGCAGGTTTTAAAAAGTGCACAAAAAATTGATTGGATTATTCTCGATTTATTTAGCCAAATAGACGCGCCTCGATTTTTATTTGAAGAGGCATTTTATAAAAAAATCTACTCGGCTTTAAATAACAACGGCATGCTATTTATTAACTTTTTATCGCAGCATGATTCGCAATTAAAGCAACTTCAGCAGCTATTACTCGATGTATTTGGCTGTAACGTCAGCCCGCAAAAAATTACGGGCTACGTAAATCATATTGTAGTGGCAACCAAAAACTTAAACAGATAAGTTAAACGTAACGGGTCCGTCGTTACACAAGCTTACTTGCATGTCAGCACCAAACTCACCTGTGGCTATTGTAAGCCCCAACTCTTTAGCTTGAGTAACAAAGTACTCATAAAGCTCGTTAGCTTGGCTTGGTGTTGCCGCAGATGAAAAACTAGGACGCATACCCTTTTTAGTATCTGCCGCTAGCGTAAATTGCGACACCACTAATAACTCACCGCCAATGTCTTTTAGGCTTAAGTTCATTTTATCGTTTTCGTCAGTAAAAATACGGTAATTACTTACCTTGTGTAAAAGCTTATCGGCCGTTTGTTTATCGTCGTGTTTTTCAACGCCTAGCAACAACAATATACCTTGGCTAATTTCGCCTACCACTTGGTTGTTTATTTCTACTTTTGCGTGTGTTACGCGTTGTATTAAACCTTGCATTTACACTTTATCCTTTACTGCTGGCTCGTCATCTTCAAGCTCTATTTCTGGCGTTTCTGGAATATCATTTGGGCTAATGCACGCTGTAAATTCAGCACCTAACAGCACAACAATCCATGACAAATACACCCACACAAACAAAATAGGAATGGTCGCTACTGCGCCATAAATAACTTCGTACGAAGGGAAATGGCTAATATAAAGTGCAAATCCCTTTTTAGTTAGCTCAAATAAAAGTGCTGCAAATAAAGCGCCTGGTACAGCCGCTTTAAATGACACTCTTGTATTAGGCACTAAAGTGTAGAGCATAATAAAGCCCGCCATCGAAATACCATAAGGTAATAGCTTTAACAAAAATCCACTAAACCCCGGAATCCCCTGATCAGCAAACGACACCAACGACACAATATAAGAAGTAACACCAATACTGGCACCTAAAAGTACAGGACCTAAGCTTAATACCATCCAATACACAGCAAATGAGATCATCATCGGGCGTTTTTTCTTAATTCGCCAAATACGATTAAGCGTCGCATCAACATTACGTATTAACAGCAAAGCAATGGCCGCTAAAAAACCAATACCCACGGCGGTCATTTGGTTTGCATTACCTGTAAACGAGCTAATATGCTCTCTAATTACATCTGTTGAAGTAGGCACAAGATTAGTAAACAAAAAGCTTTCTATTTCTAGTCGAGTCGACTCAAACCCCGGAAAAGCCGAAAATATAGCAACACCCACAGCAATAAGTGGGATCAACGAAAGTAAGGTAACGTAGGCTAAATAACCCGCATTCACTGTTATTTGATCGTCTATACACCGGTTAACGTACTGCATCCACCATGCAGGCTGTTGGCGTATAAAGGACTTAACTTGCTGTTTGTAATGGGAGAGCTTATCATTCATACAATTGACTTGTGCTTATGTAATTTTGATTATAATAACAATCAGCGCCATAATTTACAGCACTAACACTCGTAAACAGGAATTCAAATGAAAAAACAAACATTACTTAGTGTTTCAATGCTTGTATTAACACTTACTTTATCGGGCTGCCAATCAGCTTATTATTCAGCGATGGAAAAAGTGGGTGTTCACAAACGCGATATTCTTATTGACCGCGTAGAAGAAACCAAAGACTCACAACAAGAGTCGCAAGAAGAATTTAAATCAGCGCTAGAGCGCTTAACTACACTTATTGATTTTAATGGTGGCGAACTACAAGACACTTACAATCAGTTAAACGATGACTACGAGTCGAGCTTAAAAGCCGCTAACGAAGTGTCAACAAACATCAATAAAGTAGAAGACGTAGCAGAAGCGCTATTTGATGAATGGGGCGATGAGCTAGAGCAATATAAAAGTGCATCACTTAAACGTGAAAGTAGCAAAAAGCTAGCTGCAACTCAGCGTCAATTTGATCAGCTACTAAGCTCTATGCGCAGTGCTGAGGACAAAATGGAGCCAGTATTAACATCGCTTCATGATAACGTTTTGTACTTAAAGCATAACTTAAATGCACAAGCGGTATCGGCTATTAAAGGTGAATTCACTAACCTTAAACGCGATATTCAATTGTTGATGAACGACATGAACAAATCGATTGCCGATTCAAACAAATTTATAGAGCAAATGAATAGCGCAGGCTAATCAGTTTAAACTCTTTTACTAAGCCTGCAAAATTGCAGGCTTTTTTATTGTTACTTTTTGTTACCTTTGAATTATTCGTTAATCTGCTCTTGTTGTTATACTTTTACAAAATAATAACTAGATTACGACAATGAAACTAACCACCTTTAGCCTCATCACTACATGTATGCTGCTGAGCGCTTGCCAAACAGCCAATCACATTGAGGTCATTGCAGGGGAAGGTACCGTTACTCCACTGCATCAAGATGGCGAACGGGAAGGACGCTTTCATAATCTCTACCCCGGTAAAAAAACTTACCCTACCACCTGCGAAGCTGACTGCTATCCAACGAGCCCTAAACTACAGTGCGAAACAGACAGTGAAAACTGCCAATATATTGCTGATCAAGTAATTCCAAAATTAAATACCGGATACACTGTTCGTTGGCTTGGGCATGCAGGATTTATGATCCGCACACCTAACGGGCAGCAAATGCTATTTGACCCTGTTAAAGAGCAATTTGATTCACCTGTTGATTTAGCCTTTAGGCTGGCCTCAGGGTTTTATAGACAACCCGGCGATTGGCTAACACAAAGTGAACTCGAAAACTTAGACGCTGTGATGTACTCGCATATTCATTACGATCATTTTAATAAAGCAGATATAGAAGAGTTAGGTAATAAACCTCGCTACTTAACACCACTGGGTATGGCCGACAACTTCCCAACTGGCGGGTTTAACATTAGCGAAATGGCTTGGTACGCAAAAACAAACATTAGCGATTTAGCTATTCATGCCTTACCTGCTCATCACTTTAGTAGCCGAGTAATGATACCCTTTATTTATGAAGATAACGATAAAGACCTATGGAACGGCTGGCTCCTTGAGCAAAACGGCAAGACCTTATTTTTTGCAGGCGATACCGGCTACTCAAAGCACTTTAAGGACATTCAGCAAAAATATAGTGATATAGATATATGCTTAATGCCAATAGCGTCTTATTACAGTGAAGAGAGCCCTAGTTGGTATCGTTACGTACACACAACACCAGAGGATGCACTAAACGCCGCGAATGATCTTAACTGTAAAGTAATGATACCTTGGGGTTATGGTAACTCAACGTGGAAAATGGGCGACCGCACTAGTCATTCAGCCTTACTGCGCTTATTGCACATGCACACAAAAATGGATGCTAAAACACCTTTGTATATTTTAAACGAAGGCGAAAGTATTTCACTGTAACTAATTACTCAACTGTTTTAGGATGTGTGTTACACCAATATAAATACACAATAAAATTGAGAGATTAATGAAAAAATTAGCACTCGCCTTAAGCTTTTTATTAAGCGCTCCTGCAATGGCGATTGATGTTGAACATACATCAACCCCAATTACTGTCGATGGCGTATCAGAAAGCGCGTGGGATAAAGCCGCTTGGCACGACATGCCTTATTTAATGGATGGCACATTGCCATCAAGCGATGCCGACTTTAAAGGGCGTTATCGTTTACTGTGGGATCAAAACTATTTATATCTACAAGCCGATATTGTGGATGACGTTTTAATAGATACACACGCCGATCCAACCTATAAATATTGGGATGACGATGCGCTAGAAGTGTTTATAGATAGCGATGCATCGGGCGGAAACCACCAATTTAATCACACAGCTTTGGCGTACCATATTGGCCTTGATAACCAAGCCGCCGATTACGGCCCTGATAAAAAAGCCCATTTATATACCGACCACCTAGTGAGTAACTGGAAGCGCAATACTACCGCGCCCTTTAACATTACCTGGGAAGTAGCAATAAAGCTCTACCCTAATGATTATAAAGAAGGTGCTAAAAACACCCCAATTACACTTAGCGAAAAGCAAGTAATAGGTTTTATGCTAGCGTATTGCGACAACGATGGCAGCAAAGTGCGCGAACACTTTATGGGTTCACACGAAGTACAGCCAGTAAATGGTGACAGAAACCGTGGTTTTATAGATGCAGACGTATTTGGCAAAATCACCCTACTCCCTAAAAAGTAAGCCACCCACACCAATAAATAATTAAGTAGATACCATCTCTTCTAACCAGCCTCAAGCTTTCTTTAAATAGCTTGAGGCTGGTATTCAGTTTGATTCTTCACAACACCA
>NZ_WTLB01000068.1 GCF_011378855.1 Pseudoalteromonas sp. Z1A8
ATAGGCGCTGTGGAGTTAAATCCAGAGCAACACAAAGAAGCTGCTTAACAATTTAGGCGACAACTGTCTTGAAAAACGCCGCTAACCCTAATCAATGAGTTTTTTTCTAACAGGTCAACCATGATTCCCCCTGATTCACCTATGACTGAAACAGATTTTGCTAGTGCCTTTTCATACATAATAGGTTTAGATAAATCAAATTTGCTACAAAAGAAATGGTGGAACAATGTTAATGATTTGACTTCTCCTGAGCTTTATCCCGCTTACATCTCTTGCTTATTCGACTCCCATCGTATAGTCGAATTCTTAGACTTGGAAACTAGAGTACATAGTTTTGAGTATTCAGCTTCATATGAAAATGAAAAATTGGAAGTTAGATCAATAGAAGACAGCTTGGAAAAATCGATTCGATTAGGGTATGTACAAGCAGATATACAAAGGTTAATAAGAGTTGAAAGACTTTCTTCTGCAAATAATACTATTGAGCAGTCTATAGAAGATATTATTAATAAACTACCAAAAAATATGATTAGAAATTTTTGTGATAAACCAAAAAAAAAGAAGATCGCTTTTAACTTTAATAATTTCTATCAGTACATGAATAAAATTACTACTCATAACTTCCTGAGTGTCGACGAAATGATTAGGGCGATGGATTTTGATATTGACTCATATCAAGAAACAGCCGACCTTAAAAGCCTATCAATCAACGACGATTTTAAGGTGTTGGATATAATTATATTCATGAGAGTTTTTGCTATTATAGACTCATTAATGAATAAGGATATTATGCGAATAAATGATAGAAATTATCGTCACATGCTAGCAATAAACTCTAAAATTTTTGAAATCAACGAGGATACCTTACTCAAAATATTAAGTTATTTTTTATCTTTATCACAAATAAAAAAAATAGTAAAAACACTTACACTAGATAACACTGAAAACTTTATAGACATTCAATATAAACCCTTATTAAAGTTAGGTTCTACCTATCTAATTGCGCCTGCTCTAATAAGTAATTCGAATCTTATTAGAGCTATACAATTAAAGCATAAACAAAGTTGTAATAAACAGCCTGAGACAGACTTGATGCTCGAAAAAGTTGCTAAAGAACTTAAAAATACAGGTTTTATGGTTCTCAAAGAGTTCAATTTTAAAATGGAAAAAAGAGTAGAAACAGATATTCTTTGCTTTAAAGATGGGCATTTATTTATATTCGAATGCAAACATTCTTACCACCCTTGTTCAACTCATGAATTAAGAACCAGCTATGGTCTTATCAATAAAGCTGCAGAGCAGCTTAATTATAGGAAGAAGTGGTTATCAGATGCAAGAAACCAAAAGCGGTTGTTTGCACATTTCAATTTAAAGTGCGAGCCTACAAAAAATATTCATACAGCCATTATAACTGCAAATAGAATGTTTTCAGGTTATAACGCTAAATCAAACCCAGTAAGGCAAGCTCATGAGTTTATAAACGTTATAAAGAGTGGAAGCTTATTATCTATAGATGGCAAAAAGAGAAAGTCATTTTGGAAAGATGATACTTTTCAAGTAGACGATCTTATAACTTATCTAAATAGTGGTTCTATTATTAAAGAACAATTAGATCGATTAATTCCATCCATAAAGCTAACAGAGCTAGATTCTTTTGATATATTATTCCACAGCTATTACCTTCCTTTAGAATAAAAAGAGCCTAATAAGGAAGGTTTAATTAATACCCATAGTATTTAACCTTCCCTTTGGTAATTTACTGTAATTTACAACTTAACATAAGACTTTAAAACTCTCTCACAGTTACTCAATGCAGCTAACTTTCCCTTAATTGATAGTAGACGTGCTTGTCCTTTATTCAAAAACACGACTATTGAGTTATAGCAGCTAGGGTTTGCCTCTATAAGCCGCTTATATTCTTCAACCTCACTAACTAATACCGTCATTTCTGACTCATATGTTTTTATAGCATCATGAAGCTCATTGCTAAAGCTTTTATCTATAACTTGAGATTGTGAAAGGCTTAGCACCGAGTCATTTGTTACTCTAGTGAATATTGATGTTTTAAATAACGGAGTTTTACTATATTGAGCACGTTTCGGGCTTGGGTTTTCATCTCTAACTAGCAAGCCTTTATCAACCAACCGCATTACTTGCCTATAAACAAAGCGCCTAGCCTCATCTGGATTTTTATAAGTATCATTAAGCGCTTGCAAAGTATTACGTAATGCAGTGATAGTGAAATGGTTAAAATTTTTTTCTACTAGCAGATGATAAATATCTTCATTTAGCTTAATTGCTTTAGTCATTTGGAGTCATCAACAAAACTTAGGATTGCTAAGTATACTAATATAAGTAAAACTTAGACAATCTAAGTTATTCAGGTGAACAAGATGAAAGCTAAGTGTCTAAACCAAACCCTATTCCAATCAGGCTTAAAGAAGCTCGTAAGCGAGCAAACATGACTCAAAAAGAATTAGGTATTCGTATTGGCATGGATCAAAGCTCAGCAAGTAGCCGGATGAACCATTACGAAAAAGACAGGCACACCCCTGACATACAAACATTACAGCGTATGG
The DNA here is from genome assembly GCF_011378855.1 of Pseudoalteromonas sp. Z1A8. Lineage (GTDB taxonomy): Bacteria > Pseudomonadota > Gammaproteobacteria > Enterobacterales > Alteromonadaceae > Pseudoalteromonas. Next base: position 2,580 of record NZ_WTLB01000068.1, read on the forward strand.
CTGATGAGCTAAAAGTACCTTTGAATTATCTATTTTGCGATAGTGCTGAATCAGCAGAGTTGGCTTGTTTAATTGATTGCTTATCTGTGGAAGAGAAGCAAAAACTTATTCAAAATTTACTTAAAAAATAAAGCCTTTCAAGAAATACTAAATAAGTCACAGCATTTTCTACCATTAACTTTATGCTGCAGCTTCGCTAATCTGTAATGCTGCCTTGTGCGCGTTATCTGTACTGAAGACTGAAACACCTTCTTGCTCTGCTAACTCTTTAACTAACTCGATATTCATCTTCAAGCTGTTCAAAGCTCTATCTGATAAAGTTGGGTCTGTAAACGGAGGAGTACCGATGATAATTTCATACTTTTTAGGTTTGATTAATATTTGTGATTTTTTAAACGTTTCTAAGTCTAAAATCTTTGCTTTTACCGTTGTAAGTGACGATGATAAATTACTTGGGATAAGTAAAGCAAAATTCGAAACATATTGGTCATTACAAAACCCGAAAGTAGTTTGAATACCACTATCACCAATTTGTATTTTTTGCCTAAAATAAGACGTCAGATAAGGGTTTATTGTTCTTAGTTCATCTGCAATAGAAGTTGCCCACCTTGAGGTATATCTCTTAGGCTGCTGATCGTCGTTATCTCTTTCGGCATCGAGAGATAATGTACTAAGGCTTGCAGAAAACCGTATTGCCTGCTTCAATACACCGTCAATATTATTATCTGATGCTTGTACTGCATCCGTACAAACTACGCCTTCAAATGGAGTTTGCCAGTCTCTTAACCCTCCAGTTGCCTTTATTTGTTTTGAAGCAGATTCAATTAGCCAATTGATCATATTTTGCATGTTTTGGGACTGAATTCCATATAAACAATCCAATAATTCACTTCGAATTGCCTGAATTACATTAAACTCAGATTGAGGCCCTATAGCTGCTACAGCTACAGTAATACGTTCTCCCGAGCCAACGATTGGCTCAAGATATATTGCATGCCAACACCCTTTATATGTCGGGCTTTCTGGGAAAATACTTTCAAGCGTATTCATATGGCCAATCCTTGCTGTTTAAGTTTCAATCTAGCTTCAAACAAAGAATTGATCTTTTTCGTTCTCTCTTCTAGAAAATTAATAACTGATAGTACTTCATTTGACTTTAAATATGATGTTGCATAAGTTTTTTCAGACAACAGTGATAGCTGTATCTCCGAATAAAGAGGCATAATTGTTGATTGGGCTTCTCTATTTATTTTATATTTTTCAAACTCACTTTTAATAGTGTACAAGGTATCAACTATTATATTGCTATCAGTTGGTTCATGAGCAGACAAATTATCTGAGATAGATAGCCCATGATCAATAAATGTAAAATTCTTTGATCCATCAAATAATATATTACCGCCATGCCTATCTGGATTAGCTATCCATTCATCAAAAACCCCAACATCCAGTGTTTGTTTAAAGTTTTCAAGTTTTTCAACTAACTCTTTATCAATACCCCGCCTTTTCAAACTAGGATAAATTGAATCTTCGGAACCAAACGCTAATAAATACTCCCCTGAATCGACACTTGCTAGCGACTCATGATTAACTTTGACAATTAATGGCTTTGGTATTGATAAACCGAGAGATCTACCTATTACGGCACAAACACACTCAATATAAATTTCTCTATTAGGAATTAACTTAACATATGCCTGAACAACTCCCTCATGTGTTTGAACATGAGATTTGAATGTTTGATTTATGTTATTGTTATCACTGAATAGCTTTGATCCTGGTAGCATAAGACCAACTTGAACCTGCTCCATTTCATTTTCCATATCTACATCCCTTTAGCCGAAATAACTTATCTAGATTTTAAAATCGGATCATACTCTAAAATTAAAAAGTAAGACTAGAATATTATGCTTTCTATAAATCAAATGCTGTTTATTCAATGTAAAAAGACTACACCTTAAATTAGCTATCGTAAACAATCGGAAGGCTTTAAACTAGAATCTAGTGCATAAGAAATGAAGAAATATATCTATTTCAATCCCTACTTCGTAGAGCCAATCTTAAAATTTTCGCCTAAGTCATACCTATAATATTAAACAATGCATGCTTTCGAAAAGTTTGATAAATACTCGAAATATTCATTTAATTGTAAATATCTATCCTCGAATTCTTTTTGTTCCGGTTTAGTCTGACTAATAAGTGTGCCGTCACCAAGCATAAAGTCTGGTATAAAGTTATCATCTAAATTAATAAAGTGGCTTCCTACAAGACCCAGTTGCTTGTGAAGGTTCTGACCAAGTTTAAGTGAAGAGTTTAGATGCTCCTTACTTAAATCAAAAATAACTGGAGTACAGATATTTTTTACTTCGACTTTTGATTTTTCAAAGATATCCATACAGCTTAATCCCAAATATTCTTTGAACATCGAATCAAGCAAGTTTTCTAAATTTTCGTTGCTGACTTGAGTTCCCTTAGACTGATATTGACTATCAAGAGCATCAACAAAAAGAGAAAAAATAGCTCCATGATCAATATGCTTCAATGCATTTTTATAAGGTATTACAAAAGCTTCAAATTTAGGAAGCAACATGGCTTCAGGATCAAGTAAAATGATCACATCATTAGTGAGATTTAATATTAACCTAGTAAGTTTCGCTGCTATATTATAAGACTCTAAAACATCAGATATATTAAAGGAGTTTGATATTTTATGGGCAACAACAGAATACTCAACTAAATTCTCATTGTACAATTCATCAGTTATACTCTTCGACAAATTATTGCTTTCTATTTTTTTACTAACAGGATCATCAAGCATAGCAATTGCTCGAACCTTGCCATTTAGCTCTTGGGCTACAGCTGATGATTCAAGTAAGGAGCATAAACTAAAAGGTACACGCGCAATTAGCTCACCATCAGCATTAGTGAACCGAGTAAAGAAAACACTCCTATCAGATGGTTTTCCACACTTAGAGAACATTATCCCAGCTGAGAATTCATACTTCCAAGGTTTTGTTGTATTGGCTTTTGAGTTAACTGTCGAATAATATTCAGGTAACTTTATATATTCAATCCTATCGTATAACTCTTTTTGACGGAAAAAATGAGGTAGTTTTGTGCTAATACCAGACATTTCGGCTTCATAAAGGTCATTTCTACGACAATATATATCTTTTAAAAGTTTTAATCCCCAAAGAGTAGAATGTGCATCATACCAATGTTTAACTTCATGGCTTAATAAAGGCCCAAACTTTATAATATCCTTGTACGCTTCATCATATGGTTTTTTTATATCTATAAACGATAAGAAATCTTTAGACTCTAATGTATTCAACTGAATACATTGACTAAAGAAACAGTATGAGCCTGCGGCTGTGTAGTTAGGTAGAGAGTTTATTCTACTAATTTTCCCTGTTTTTCTTTCTAGATAGCTCATTTTTATTGAAGTCCTATTTCTCTTTAAGTGATCACAATAGTTTTATTACTAGTGCCATTAACCAGCTGAATTAATTGTAAGTTTTAGCATGAATTATATTTGCAATAAATTTCACTTAACCACAAATTCAATTCTTAATTTATTAATTAGGAGCAAGCCAAGCCGATAGGGGGCTAATTTCTGCGTTTACTCCATAGGCGTAGCTATCCTGTTTGTAATAGGAGCCTTGGTACAAAATTATGTCACAACTTTTATCTAGTTCTTTATAAACACTATTTGAAGTCGCACAAGAGTAAAGGAGAGCAATTTTTTTATTTTTACTACCTCTAGTCGCTTCCACTGAAATATATTCTCCATCTTGAACTGGATCGATGAAGGAGTGGCATTGCCACCCATTATCTCTTAACCGAGGAATAATTTCTGAGTTCATACAATCTGATAACTTCGCAGCTCGCATTAACCATCCATCGTCTGAAGCTATTGGGTTGAATGGTAAATTGTTATCTATTTGCAACTGGTTGATAATATCTTTCTTCAGTAACTGGAAATTCAAACAAGCAAAAACCTCTAATCTAAAAGACTCAGTTCTTGCATCTGACCTAGGAATTGATATTCTAACTTTACTGCCTTCAACTGCAAAACACTCAATAAAAGCTAATGCTTGTATTAAACCAATAGCTCGAAAAAAGTTGTGTGTATTCTGCCAAATATCTGATTTAGCATGAGCAAAGAAATGACGATTGAAGCCTGAGTGGTTATCATAATTTTCTGTTTTTACATAGAAGCTATTCAGTAACCAGGAACGTATTGTTTCAAGAATAAATATTCGTTCATTCATTACTTTTAGTACCGAACTTTCAATGTACTCATTAGGCACCCAATCACAATTATTAATATGTAATTTCACAACACGGTCACAAGCCTTATCTATACTTTTGTTGACTTTGGTTAAAGTATCAAATTTTGAGCAATCCTCACTACCTATAATTGACCCCAGTACATCCTCAACAATAGGTATTAGTGATGCAATCGCAGATACTTTCATGCCACTGTAGAACGCTAGTATTGACTCCTTAATTACTGGTAAATGTTTTGAAATAACAGAAGATTCTGTAAGAACCTGTAGTGTAATAGGTATGATATCACCGAGTGTATAAATAGAAGAGAGATAGGGCTCGAATCGCTCTTGTAACAAGCGGTTATTCCAACGGGTATGTTCTTGTACGTTGATACCGGATTTGGAAAATGTATCATTAATTGTTCCCTGAGGCACATAAGGAGGAACAAACCAATCAACCGCTCTCCAAAAGTTTTCATAGTTTTGGTTATGAGCTATATTTTTTTTATAGCTTTTAATTTCATCAAGCTTTTCTCTAGGATAAAGAGCCGTACATACATCAGCTTTTAACTTAATAGCTTTGATTGAAGGATTCCAACCAAACTCAACTTCTTCAATGCTCTCAACGACTAAACCCTTTTCTTCGACAAAAGCTTTTACTTCTTCAAGTGTAACTGTAGACATCCTATCAGAACTGCTAAACTTGTCCCAAACTGCTCTTATATGCCTATTCACTCTCTTATTAATAGCCATTTAATATCCCTAGTAAATTATATTTCAAAAGCTAGTTAACCCGAAAAGCATTGTTTTTATAAAATAAACTACTTAGATTTACTACCTTTACGCTTGAAAGTTCTCTTAGCTTTGTATGGCGTGCCCTTACCTTTTAACCCACTAAATGTAACTGTTTTAACCTCAGCGATTAACGTATCTATGCTTTGCGTAATTGGATCCATGAAGTTAGCATATTTAATTTCTTTTTGGCTTATAGCTTCTAATTGAGATTCCCAATGGGCTGTCATATCAGGTATTGTCATGCGTTCAGGCAAAGAACATATTAATTGCGTACCAACATCAGTTGCTCTTATATCTTTACCTTTACGTGTAAGAAATTGACGCTTAAATAACAGCTCAATTATCCCAGCCCTTGTAGCCTCAGTCCCTAAACCATCAGTATCACGTAATACTTTTTTAATTGTAGCGTCAGTTACATATCGAGCGATACCTGTCATAGCTGAAAGTAATGTAGCATCAGTAAAGTACTTAGGTGGTGTAGTTTGCTTTTCTATTAAATCAGCTTGTTGGCAATGTACTTCATCTCCTTTTGAAACATTTGGAAGGCTAACCGCTGAAAATTCACTTTCACCCTGTGATTTTTGTTTTGAAGGGAACAAAATTTTCCAGCCTTGTGATACCACATCTTTTTGTTTTGAAATAAATAAACCACCCGACACTTCCGTATCTATTTGCTTATCTACATACTCAAACGGAGGGTAGAACTGAATAAGGTATTGGCGAGCAACAAGCTCATAAATATTATTTTCAGCAGGTGATAAGCGGCTCAAATCAGTTGATTTTGATGTAGGAATTATCGCGTGATGGGCACTTACCTTTGAATCATTCCAGGCTTTACTTTTTAGACTAAGATTCGCGTTGTTTGCGGCATCACTTAAAGATGAGCATGATTTACCAATAGCACCGACGACTTGCTTAACATCATTCAAATGCTCTTTAGGTAAATACCGGCAATCTGAGCGAGGGTAAGTAATTAATTTATGTCGCTCGTATAATTGCTGACACGTATCAAGTACTGATTGCGCGCTCATACCAAACCTTTTTGCGGCATCAATTTGTAAAGCCGATAAGCTGTAAGGCAATGGCGGAGGTGTCGCTTTTTTTGCTTGAGTTACATTAACTACTTTCCCCGCTTTATTTTGTACCTTTGAAATAACATTTAATGCTAGTGCTTTAGACAACACCCGATTATCTTCATCCATGTAAGGCTCACATGCTTTACTTGGGCGCCATTTAGCCTGATACGCCTCACCTTTTGAAGTAAGAAGCGTACAGATAACCTCATAGAATGGTTTTGATACAAAATTCGCAATCTCTAGGTCTCTGTGGACAATTAAACCTAAAACAGGTGTCTGTACTCTACCAATCGATAAAACGCCATTATAGCCAGATTGACGGCCTTGTAGCGTGCATAGGCGAGTCATGTTAATGCCATAAAGCCAATCAGCTCTTGCTCGTGCTAATGCAGATGTAGCTAGAGGAATGAAGTCTGTATTTTTACGTAAGTTGTTTAATGCTTTTTTTACTGCGGCTGGATTCAAGTCACTAATTAAGCACCTTAAAACCTGTGTTTTTTTTGCTTTAGACACACCACAATGATTGATCACTTCGTCAATCAGGATTTGTCCGACTCGATCTGGATCGCCCATATTAACTAGCGTATCTGCTTTTTTTATTAATGATTTTACTACTGTAAATTGCTTTCTTGTTTTACTTTTAACGACAAGCTTCCATTCATTAGGAACAATCGGTAAATGCTCAACAGCCCATTTTTTATAATCAGGGTTATACGCCTCTGGCTCCGCTTGCTCTAATAAATGGCCTATACACCAAGTAACAACATCGCCATTACCAGCAGTGATAAAACCATCACTCTTTTTATGTGGTTTAGGTAATACATCTACTAGTGCCCTACCAAGGCTTGGTTTTTCTGCAATAAACAATCTCAAACTTTTTTACCTGTAATTGGACTAACTTTATATATTTCTAGTTGTTGCTCTAACAAAGATACTTTTTCTAACGCTTCAAAAAGCGTGAATTCAAGCTGAGCGTTATGAGCTACAACTTGATCACTAAAAGCTTTTATCTGGTCGCGCTGCGTTCTATAATGTTCTTTTAATTCTTTTTCTTTGTCGCGCTGTTCACGTAGCTTACTTTCAGCCTGTTTACTTTTTTCACTTTTACCTACAGCTAAGCTTTGCTTTAGTAACTGAATTCTTTGATTAGCAATTTCGACAAATTCTGAATAGTAATAAATACCACCAGAACTTAAACCAGCTTCATCATTGATTCTTTTTAAGCTAATGCGTCCATCAGGTTTAGTATTTAATGGCTTACCTTCAATAAGCCTATCTAATGCTTGCTCTAACCTGATTAACGTTTCTTTGCCTCTATCTGATTGTTCAGCCATAGGTGCTCTTATAAAAGTGTTTGGTTAATGTCATGTTTGAATACATCAAAGGTAATATTATGATCTTTAAAACATTGCTCTATCGATTTAATCTCATAATAGAGCTTCGACAAAATGTTAGGCATTTTCAACCCAAACTCGATCAATGATTCAAATTTGGTGATCAATAATTGCCTTTTGGGGATAAGCTCTAATGCTTTAGCTTTAGTGACAACCGCATACTTACAGACAGGCGCATCACAAATACGATCACATCGGGGATTAGTACAATGGCCAACAGGCGTTTCTATTATGGACATTTGGCCATCTCGAACTTGCCTTGATATTTCATCACGACTCAAATAAATGGTACTTCTATCATCACCACGTAAATTTGCTATTCGTTTACCTTCAGCACCAGACAAAGACTCTGCTTCATTATAGATATGGTAAAAAGTGTCGGTCATGAAATCATGATTTTCTTGTGCTATGTCTAAAAGTAATTCTTTATCTAGCATCATATCGAAATAGCCTGCGACATTGGCTTGGTTAGAATACCAAGAGGTCATAGCTATATTGATGTGTTTAAATTGATATTTTAAATCTAAGAGTGATGCCAGTTTATTACGAACAAGAAATACAGCAAAAGTTCTTCTGAAGCAGTGTGGGTTTGGGGTTAACAATTCGCCAATTTTTAATTCATCTTTTCGTGATGGATTTAAAAGATTAAATTCAGCAACATCATGTGAGTTAGCTCTGTAATTAACATACTTAACAAAACTCTTTAAAGACTTATCAATTGCTTGCCTGCCTGCTGCAGGATATTTTGCTGTAGGCGAATATGATAAAAAAAGGGAGTCGGCTTCTTGAATCATTTTATTTTGCTCATCTAGGTGAGAGCAAGTCTGAGCATGAGCTTTCCAGTTTTTTCTTGAAAATTCATAGATATCCCATATAAGCTCAATTGCTAGTTTAACAGCAGGAATTGTGACCCAACTTGTTTCTCTTTTTACTCCAGCGATATTAACTTTTGTATGAACCCCATTAACGATAGGGATAATCATGCCTGCATATTTTTTTTCTTGATAAGACTCTTTTGTTAAAGACTTAATTTCACCATCTCTACAGCCAGTAAAACCAGCTATGACTACATAACATGCTGCTCGAATTAAGCTTAACCACTGCCCAGTGAGATCTAGTTTGAAATCTATTGCTTTAGTTATGTCTTGATAGTTTTTTTGAGCGTACCCCCTTGCTGTAGGGACGCCATACCCTCGCTCAATATTTTTATTATAATCCTGAATAAAGCTTTCATATGTATCACTAATAATTTTTCTACTTGGGTGATACTTAGCAACAATATTTAATGCAACTTTAAAATAATTAGATGCTATATTTTCTGGTAAGGCTATTGTTTGATGTGAAATACGCTGACTATTTGAGAGTAAAACAGCTAATCCATCTGCATTATCAATTACTCTGGTGATAATTTTTTCTTTTTTTAAGACGCTAAGAATTATTAAGTAGTTTTTCCATGTTTTGTATTTTAAATTGCGACTTTGGGCTACTTTTATAAATTCTCGGAACCCTCTATCTGAATTTATAAAGGTAAAGTCAGTACCACCACAATCAATTATGCACTTATCAAAAATTGAAAAAGCTTGGATGTACTTTACACCTATACTTTTTTTATTTATAAGATCATCACTATTAAAAACTTTAAAAATCAGCCCCTTACAAACTGATTTAAATCCATCACTGAGATTTCCAAAATTCAACTTAACGTCTTCATTAACAATTAACCAAATATCATCTTTGAAATGGCTAAATGGTTTTCCATCTGAAGAGTAAGAGATAACTGTATTATCAGAATTAATTACGTTTTGATGCTCAGCATTAATAGTGTTTAGAGACTTAGTTAACTCATTCATTATTAATTTAACTCCATTAAAACATTAAAATCCGTTTTATCAGCCCAAAGTGGATGCGGGAGCTCAGAATATTTCACCTCAGCACTTTTATATACGTGTGGAAACTCTTGCTTCAACCTATCTAAAATTGACTCTACAGTATTAGTAACCTTGGCTAATGTGGTAGTGGGTATTGAGTTAATTGATGGCTGACAGGCAACCTCAAGGATTACATCTCTGAATGAAAGCATAAGCCAGATATCGTCGACTTCAGCAATAACTGCGTGATATGGACAACCAAAGCATTCTAAAAACTTATGGCATGCGACTTTATTTTCTTGCTTAGCTAAACCCGCTTTAACGAGTGATTTTTTTAGCTGCTCAGCTTTGTCACCGAAAGAATCCTTACAACGAAGTCCATTGGATAAAGCGTTTGGTATAGCTAATTCATTTTTTAAATAAAACTGCTCTCTTACAGGATCTTTAAAGTGATAAGCACTTTCAATAACCGCTTCATCTAATGTTTCTCCTTGAAGTGTCCGCTGCCTAACATCAAGTGCTCCTGCAATCGAGAACTCCATTAATTCAGGTACACCATTAGAATAATGTTTTGATACAGTATCAGGACTGTTATTTAATCCTTCAGCAACCGAGAATATACTTTCAGTTGCTCTCATAATTAAGGTTGCTTTGGTCTTTCTAAATCGTTGCGTACTTAACACAGGTAATTCAAAGTATTTGAGCTTCTTATTTATTACACTAGCGAATTGATTCTCTAACATTCCAGTATATTTTTTCTTTGAGTAGACTGAAAAAACATAATCTGAGGTATTATTTGTTATTAATTTACTTAAAGACAACCAGGTTTCAAAAAATTCTTTAGCTCTTTTACTAAAGCCTACTTCAGTAATGCTTAGTCTTCCCTGTTGCCTGTGTTTTGTTGTCGATAGCTTATAAACACCATCTGATGTTCTTTCGAAAGACTCATTTGAGATATCAGAAAACTTAATTGCTAGTAATTGACTTTCATTTAGCCCCGTATAAAAACACGTCAAATAAAGAGCTGATTTAACAAGTTCGTTTTTCCAACCATGGCTATATCTGACAACAGAAAAAATATGCTTTCCATTAAATGGATTACCTAGAAAATCATTTCCTGAATCATCGCATAGCAACGGATGTACCGAAGGTTTAGTCCCATTCAATACACAATTTCTATACTTATTAAATATAATATAAAGTAGCTTAACTATCTGTTTCAACTCAGTATCAGCATAAGGCAAAGTAATATCAGAGTCGTTTAAAGAACACATAAAGTCATTTCTTAACTCATGTTCTAAGTTTGGATCAACTTCATTTAAGAAGCTTTTAAGAGATCCTTGAGTCTGAATTAGCGTTTTTCCTTTCAATCCATCAAGATATCGTCTTTTTAAACTATTAATAAATGAAATAATGGTTTCTTTATCAAAAGTAACTTTATAATTATTTGCATCGCAATGCTGAAAAAATGGAATCAAAGCGTTAAATATGCCAACCTTTGTTCTTTCTCGCCTATCAATTTTCACTACTGTAATATAGCAATATCGAACAAGCTCCCATCTATTCATATCAACTAACTGTTCATTCGCTTGAAGTAGAAAAGATTGACCATTAGAACCAATTTTAACCTTTGGGCAATCTTTATAACCAAGCCGATGAAAGTAACAATTTCTCTGACCATTGCTAAAGATCAACTTATTATTAGGAATATCTATAACATCAATATTTTCACTATTTTTAATCTCTAATGCTTTTCGCTTTTCACTTCTAATAAATGCCATCTAAACCACCTAATCCTTTAATATTAATTCTAAAGTCTGCTCATATAGCTCATTAGCATTAATATTATGCTGACAAAACTTTAAATAATGCAGAAGTGTACTTCTTGATTTATGTCCCATTACTGATTGAATGTAATCAAGAGCGTTACCTTCTTTTACTCCTTGATTTAACAGCTCTTTCAAACGAGTTACTGCATAGGTTGAACGTAAGTTATGAAATTTATGATTAAAACTTGGATGGCTGCTTTTTACCGTATTTCGAACTTCGCACCACCGAGCGTTAAATGTCCTAGAGGCGTAATGATGTCCATTCTGTGAAATGAATATAGGTGGATTGTTTAATTCATCAGGATTCTCTTTTTCGAAGAGTTTTCTGCGTTTAATGTAACGCTTAGAGTTAATATATTGATGTAATTGAAGCATTAGTAATGAAGGTATTTCAATCGTTCTACTGCCAGAGCCTTTCGTTTCTACTCCCTCTTGCGGTGATATGTGCACGCCATTTGAATGGACTAAATACTTATTATTAAGCTGTTCAGCAGTTGGCTTATAAATAAATTTTGACCTAAACGTAACAAGCTCTTCTCTACGTAACCCTGTATATCGAGCTAAGCTAACAGCAAGTTTAAACTCTTCAGACAAATTAACTAAAACAGCTCCGCTTGAAGTATTTGAATTTACCTTTCCCTGACGACATATTTTATCGACCAAAGCCCATTCATGTTCACTCAAAGGAACAAGTTCTCTTGGCATACCAAAATTACTTTTATCCTTAGGTAAGTTAAGCCTAATATCTGTCGAGTCTACAAAGACAAACTTACCTCTACTAAACTCATGCCCACCATCAACATTCACTTTAATCTTTTTATAATTAAATGGCTTATTTATAAATTCGTAGCCTTTATTTAAATAAAACTTATAGAAACTGACAATTGAGCCTAAGTAATTATTGGCTGTTGTTCTAGCAATAGCTCCATTCATCACCGAATTTTTAAGATGTTTACTGAACTTATACGTAGGTTTATTTCTTGAAGTAATGGGCATCTCGTCCCACTCAAGCCCTATTTCATCTAGGAAGATAAAATAATGCAGTAATGCCTGAGCTTGAGTGTTGACATGTTTTCGATATTGAGAGGTCTTTAAATATATAAGCCAATTATTTACAACGCTAACTGGTAAACCATTGTCCTGATATAACAATACAATATCCTGAACATCGTGGCCTTTTCCATTAAAGTTAAAGCTGATTTCACCCGTGTCTGAGTTAACTGACTTAGATAATTTTTGGTCAATAGTTAAACTTGGTACTGTCCATAAAATGTAGTTCATAAGCCAGATCCTATTTCACACTTTTAACGATATTTATTGTAACAATGAGTTTTCATTAAAATATCGTAACAGTGCA